>WFPC01000050.1 GCA_015487785.1 Gammaproteobacteria bacterium
CATAACCGGCAGTGACCGCCACTGAACGAATACCCCGCCGATGGCAGGCGCGAGCCACGTCGATGGCATATTCATGGAAGATGACCGGATCGTTGTAAGTGTAGGCCACGCTCTTGCAACCCAGCCTCTCGGCAGCGAGGGCAATGGTTTCGGGCGCGGCCCGGTCGGCCAGGGTGTCGGTCTCGTGAGACTTGCTGATGTCCCAGTTCTGGCAGAACTTGCAGGCGAGGTTGCAGCCGGCGGTGCCGAAGGACAGCACCGGCGTGCCGGGCAGGAAATGATTGAGTGGTTTTTTCTCTATGGGATCCACACAATAGCCGCTGGAGCGCCCATAGGTGGTGAGAACGATCTTGCCGTCCTGATTGGCACGCACGAAGCAGAGCCCACGCTGACCCTCGCGCAGCTTGCAGAAACGGGGACACAGATCGCATTGCACACGGCCATCGTGCAGGCTGTGCCAATAACGTGTGGGGACCACGAAGGGAGATGTTGATGCCATGACTTGTCTCACCCTTGTTGGTTCTCAGTGTAGTTCATTTTTCTGCTGTCGACCAACAGGTGTGTCTTGGGCTTTTGTTTGCGCTTTCCAGGCACTATATCTAGTCTAGAGTACTCCCATCGGAGGGATGGGTTGTGCACTGGAGGAGTTGAGACATGAAGACCTGGATCCTTGTTGCAGAGAGTAGCCGCGCCAGGCTCTATGAATGGGATGGCAAGCGCAGTTCCCCCTTGCGGGAACTGGCCGACCTGGTCCGTCCGCAAGCACGCTTGCACGAGCGGGAGATCACCGCGGATCTGCCCGGGCGCAATGCCGGAGCCGATGACGTGAGCCACCACGCCCTGGCAGACCCAACACCAGCGGACGAGCAGGAAGCCATTCGCTTTGCCAGGGAGGTGGTGGAACACCTGGAGCAGGGGCGCAAGACAGGCGCCTTCGACCGCTTGTTCATCAGCGCGGCGCCGGCCTTTCTCGGGCACTTGCGCAAGGCCATGAGCGAGCCCTTGCAGGCCAAGGTGGCGCGCGAGTTGGACAAGAACCTGGTTCAGTTGCAGGGCGGGGAACTGAAGGCCTATTTCATGGCTTCCTAGCCATGGCGCAGGATGCGCTGTTTTTGGCGCTGCCAGTCGCGGTCTTTCTCGGCGGCGCGCTTGTCGTGCAGTTTCTTGCCCTTGGCCAGGCCGATTTCCAGTTTGACCCGTGATTTCTTCCAGTACAGGGCCAGTGGCACCAGGGTATAACCCTTGCGTTCCACCGCGCCGACGAGCTTGTTGATCTCGTCCTTGTGCAATAACAGTTTGCGGGTGCGGGTGGGGTCGGGACGAATATGGGTGGACGCCGACAGCAAGGGTGTGATCAGGGCGCCGATCAAAAAGGCCTCACCGTTTTTCAGCAGTACATAACTGTCCACCAATTGCACCCTGCCGGCACGCAGGCTCTTGACCTCCCAGCCTTCCAGCACCAGACCGGCCTCGAAGGTCTGCTCAATGGTGAAATCGTGGCGGGCTTTTTTGTTGAGGGCGATGGTGCCGGCGGAATGCGTGCCTTTCTGTTTCTTTGCTTTGGCCATGGCGGCGTATTATAGCCGCTGGCGCGCAAAAAGGCAGCGTGGTTGAGTTGAGGGCGGAATTCGCGCAAAATGCGGGCCAAACGCTTACTTTGGATGGACGATGGACGATACGCGACAATCGGTGCATGGCCAGTGGTCGGGGCGCTGGGCCTTTGTGTTTGCCGCCACCGGATCGGCCGTGGGGCTGGGCAATATCTGGAAATTTCCCTATATCACCGGCGAAAACGGCGGTGGCGCCTTTGTCTTGATTTATCTGGCGTGTATCGCGGTGATCGGTATTCCCATCATGATGGCCGAGATTCTGCTGGGGCGACGCGGGCGTGGCACGCCCATCAACACCATGCGGCGCCTGCTGCGGGAGGCCGGGGCGCACAAGGCCTGGCAGGTGGTTGGTTGGATGGGCATGCTGGCGGGTTTCCTGATTCTGTCCTACTACAGTGTCATCGCAGGCTGGGCCCTGGCCTATGTACTGCGCATGGGCAGTGGTGAGTTTGTCGATGCCACGCCGGAGAGGGTGGGTGAACTGTTCGCCGGCCTGCTGGCCTCGCCGGGCCAATTATTGTTCTGGCACAGCTTGTTCATGCTGATGACCATGCTGGTGGTGGCCCGTGGAGTGGAACAGGGTCTGGAGAAGGCGGTGCGCTTTCTGATGCCGGCACTGTTCGTGCTGTTGTTGATCATGGTGGGTTATGCCATGAGCATGGGAGCGTTTTCCCAGGCAGTGGATTTTCTGTTCTCGCCGGATTTCAGCAAGATCACCGGCACCGGTGTGCTGATCGCCATGGGGCATGCCTTTTTCACCCTGAGCCTGGGCATGGGAGCCATCATGATCTACGGCGCCTATTTACCGCGCCACACTTCGATTACTCAGACCAGCATCATGATCGCAGGCGCTGATACCCTGGTGGCCCTGCTGGCGGGCCTGGCGATTTTCCCCATCGTATTCGCCAATGGCCTGGAGCCTGGCGCCGGGCCGGGCCTGATCTTTGAAACCCTGCCCATTGCCTTCGGGCACATGCCGGGAGGCAGCCTGTTCGGTTTTCTGTTTTTTTTGCTACTGGTATTCGCTGCCTGGAGTTCCGCCATTTCACTGATCGAACCGGCGGTGACCTGGTTGGTGGAAAACCGCAACATGAGCCGGGTGAGGGCTTGTGTCTGGGCCGGCCTGGCCACCTGGCTGCTGGGCATAGGTACGGTGTTGTCGTTCAATTACTGGTCAGAGATCAAACTCTTTGGCAAGACCTTCTTCGACTTGCTGGATTTTCTTACCGCCAACATCATGCTGCCTTTGGGCGGCCTTCTGATTGCCATTTTCGTGGCCTGGTTGCTGCCCAGGCTCTCCAGCCAGGAAGAACTGGCCATGCGCAGTGAACTGGCCTATCACGTCTGGCATGGCCTGGTGCGTTATGTCACGCCCCTGGCGGTGATCATCGTGTTTCTCAATGCCATCGGTGTGATTGGATAGTTGGTATGACGGTCATCAATCGCAGCGCCCTGGTGCCCTACAGTGCCCGGCAGATGTTCGAGTTGGTGGATGGGGTCGAGGCCTATCCGGAGTTCCTGCCCTGGTGCAGTGGCGTGACCGTGCACGAACGCAGCGAAGACGAACTCTGTGCCACCATCGAGATCAGCAAGGCCGGCATTCACAAGGCCTTCACCACCCGCAACCGTAACCAACCCTACAAGATGATAGAAATGCGCCTGGTGGAGGGGCCCTTCAGGCATCTGGAAGGTTTCTGGCGCTTCGACGAGCTGGGCGAGGCGGCCTGCAAGGTTTCACTGGATATCGAATTCGAGTTCTCCAGCCGCCTGCTGAGCATGAGCCTGGGGCCGGTGTTCTCGCAGATTTGCAATACCCTCGTGGAAGCCTTTGTGCAACGGGCCAGGCAGATCTATTGAGGGGGGAGTCTCCATGACGGAAAAGGAAAAGATCCTGGTAGAAGTCGCCTATGCCCTGCCCCACGAGCAGGTGTTGTTGCCGCTGGAAGTGGATCCGGGCACGACGGTTAGGGAGGCCATAGAACAGTCGGGGATTCTGGAGAAACACCCTGAAATCGAGCTGATGACCAGAAACAAGGTGGGAATTTTCGGCAAGTTGACCAAGCTGGATCAGGTATTGCGACCCAAGGACCGGATCGAGATCTACCGTCCCTTGATCGCCGATCCCAAGGAAGTGCGCAAGCGGCGGGCGGCAGAGGGCAAGAAAATGAAAAAGGGCGCTGGCGCCATGGCCTCGAAGCCGGCCAAGGCCGGTTGATGTGGGCTCACGGTTGCTCCAGGCGCTCGATGCGGCTGAGGCGGCCGTGTTCGAAAAACAGAGTCACACGGTCACGCTCGGTTATTTTTGATTGGTTGCCGGGGCGGAGTGTGTAAACATAGTCCCAGCGGTCGCGATGGAAGGGATCCTGGATCAACGGGGTGCCCATGATGAAATTGACCTGGCGCTTGGTCATGCCGAGCTTGAGCTGGGCCACGGCCTCGTCATCGATGACGTTGCCCTGCTGGATGTCGATGGTATGCACGGTGCAGGCGCTCAGCCACGGTCCCAGGATCAGGCAAATGAGAATACGGCGAAACGAGGTCACGGTTGGGCAAGGCTCTCTGGGTCAGTTGCAGCGAAGGCGATTCTACCCCAACCGCCGGTGAAATGACATGGTTTGAGGATACGGGTTTGGATAACAAAGACTTGAAAAACGCCGGTTTGAAGGCAACCTTGCCCCGGATCAAGATTCTGGAGATCCTGGAACGCAGCAAAACGGCTCATCTGAGCGCGGAAGACGTCTACAAGGCCTTGCTGGAAGCCGGCGAGGACATCGGTTTGGCAACGGTCTACCGGGTGCTGACCCAGTTCGAGACGGCGGGGCTGGTGATGCGCCATCGTTTCGAGGATGGTCACGCGGTGTTCGAGCTCAATACGGGTGAGCATCACGATCACATGGTTTGTGTCGAATGCGGTCGGGTGGAAGAATTCATCGATGAGACCATCGAACGCAAGCAGCAGGAGATCGCGGAAAAGGCGGGTTTCGTGATGACCGATCATTGTCTTTATATCTACGGCATTTGTCCCAAGTGTCGTTGATCGGCGACCATAAAAAACTTTTTATTCTGTCCTCCGAGCATGGACTATACTTGAACTCAGGGCCCGGCGAGTCCGGGCCCGTGATGAGCTGTCCCTCTTGGGAAGCGGACAGGGAGGTCGGGATCAGGCCTTCCTGCTGACTCGAAGGCCCCTTGCGCCGCACGTCGCGGCGCAAGGGGCAAGCGGTCGTCTCCGTTGATACCCCAAGAAGGTGGCCGAAACCGCGCCCGTGCGAAACCGTGAATGATCGCGGTGGAGCCGGCCATGGGGGTGCCGATGCCGATTCCGTATCATTGCCGCTCGTGTACCGTTTCTTCCCGTCTTTCCCGTTTCTCGTGCCGTTTCCGTCTCCAGCGTGGTGCCCGCGAGGAACGGGTGCGCCCTGGCAATGAGAGGATAGGGTCGCGGTTTCCCTGCGCGTCCAGCTTTCAAGAGGAGGATGGTAGTGAAATTACCCTTGCAGATAACCACACGAAGAGTTTCGATCTCCGAGGCCGCAATGGAGAATATCAGGCAAAAGGTCAGGAAACTGGAACAGTTCAGTGATCACATCATAGGCTGCCGGGTGATGGTGGAAGCGCCACACCGGCACAAGCACCAGGGAAGCCTGTACAATGTGCGTATCGATCTGACGGTTCCCGGTGGAGAGCTTGTGGTCAAGCGTGAGCCCCACGAGGATGTCTATGTGGCGATACGCGATGCCTTCGATGCGGCCAAGCGGCGATTGCTGAGCTTTGCGCGCAAACGGCGCGGCGAAGTGAAGCATCACGGCACGGCGCCACCGCCGCCCGGCATGGAAGAGCAGGCGGCCCTGGCCAAGGTCAGCAAGATCGACCGCGAGGAGGGTTTCGGTTTTCTCGAAACCGAACAGGGCGAGGAGATCTATTTCACCCGCCAGGACTTGATGGACGCCGATATGGACGAACTCGAAATCGGGGTGCGTGTGCGTTATGCCCTGGCCCAGGGAGCGCGACAGCCCCAGGCAGCCGCTGTAACACTTTCCTGAACGATTTGTTCCCGCTGACTCAAGTATCCCCCGCTTTGCCGGGGGATACTTGTTTTGCTTACTCGTTGATCCAGTCCTTGAGGCGGGCCCGCAGGCGGATCATGGCCTGGCTGAGAAGCTGGCTGATGCGTGACTCGCTTACCCCGATCACCGAGCCGATCTCGCGCAGATTGAGTTCGGAGTCGTAATACATGGTCACCACCATCTTCTCCCGTTCCGGCAGGCTGGCGATGACCTCGGCCAGCCTGGCGCGGAAACTGTCGTCCTGGATCTTGTCGAAAGGACCGGAAATCTTGTCGGCCAGGCCGTTTTCCAGCGCCTCCTCGTCCACGCCCAGCTCCTCGAAGCCGAACATGCGGGCGCTGCTGGCGTCTTGCAGGATCTTGTAATATTCATCCATGCTGAGCCCCATTTCCTTGGCCACCTCGTCATCACGGGCATCGCGTCCGGTTTCTGCCTCGATTTTGCGCACCACCTCGGACAACTCACGGGTCTTGCGATGCACCGACTTGGGAGCCCAGTCGTTGCGCCGCAATTCGTCGAGCATGGCGCCACGAATGCGAATACCGGCATAGGTTTCGAAACTGGCCCCGCGTTCCGCCTTGTAGTTCTTCGCGGCCTCCAGCAAGCCCAGCATGCCGGCCTGGATGAGATCGTCCACCACCACCGAGGCCGGCAGGCGCGCCATCAAATGATAGGCGATGCGCTTGACCAGGGGGGAATACTTGACAATGAGCTGGTGATGGCCGGCGTTCTCGGAAAGATTGGAATACGGACTCGTGGACATGAAATACTCTGAAAGCTGGTCGTGCAAACGAAGATTGCTGAATATCCGGGGGCTGCGCCATGACATGGAGAAGAACACCCGGGCCCAGGGATCGTCCAGACTTGTTACGATCCTGCAAAGATGTCGACTTCGTCGCTTGTTTCTTTAGCCGGAAATCCCGCTCATGCTCACGGCGATGTAATGAAGAGGTTATGATATTGATCGAATAATCAATAAGTTGTCTTTCCAGGCCGAGTGACTCTCCGGTTTTGCCTTGCCGCATCGGGCTGTTGCCGATTTCTTCGGCAAACTCGCATCTTGTTCAAGGGCTTAAGGCCTGCTCGTCGTCTCTTGTTGGTTGAATATCCCGTTGTTTTGCCGTTACAGTAGAAACCAGGGTTGCAAAATGTAAGGATTGTCATGCTGGCTAACCGCGTCTATCGTCCCCGGGTCAATTCCACGCCCTTGCACGAGGCGAATTTTCATCGCTTGGTGCGCTTGTTGCCGCCGCTGGACGAAACGGGTAGCTGGACGGCATACGATGCCGCGCGCCGTTTGCGCCTGGAGCTTTTGGTCCGTGAGCGTTTTCCCTATACCAGCATGGTGGAGCTGAGACTGTTTCCCCTCGCCGACAATCCGCATTTCGCCAGTTGTTGCCTGAACGTGCGCATTTGTCACGATGCCCGGGTGGCCGAGGTGACCGGTTATCAGCAACATCGGCGTATTGCCAGCAATTACCCTTATCCCAACACGCATATGTTGCAGCCCGACGAGCGTTGGCAGGTCAATGTGCTGTTGAAGGAGGTACTGGATTTCTGCCAGCAGCAGGGTATTCGTTTCGACGTCTGAGGCCTGATGCTGGAAGGACACACACGGCTGCCCCCTCGGCGCCTGAATTCCGGAGGAGGAAGATGACGGGAGTCACGGAGGCCGATCAGATCTGGCTCTTGGGGGCGGCGGTGGCCATTGGTCTGCTGATCGGCACCGAGCGGGGCTGGAAATCCCGCGAGGCGCCCGAGGGTGAGCGCATCGCGGGTTTGCGCACCTTCGGCTTGATCGGTTTTCTCGGCGGCGCCAGCGGGTTGTTGGCGCTGTATCTCCATCCGGTGGTACTGGGTTTCGTGTTTCTCGGTTTTGCCGCCGCGGTCATCATGGCCTATCTGCAACATCAGAAGCGCAGCGACGATTTCAGTATTACCGGCTTGGTGGCCGCCCTGCTCACCTTCGTGCTCGGCGCCATGGCCACCCTGGACCATGCCGCAGTGGCGGCTTCCGCGGCGGTGGTCACGGCCCTGTTGCTGCGGCTCAAGACCGTGCTGCATGGCTGGCTGAAGAAACTCGAGCCGCGTGAACTCGATGCCGCCCTGTTGTTCCTGCTGATTTCCGTGGTCATGTTGCCGGTGTTGCCGGACAAGGGCTATGGCCCATGGGATGCGCTCAATCCCTACGAAATCTGGTGGATGGTGGTATTGATCGCGGGGATTTCCTTCATCGGTTATTTCGCTATGAAGATTGCCGGTACCGATCAGGGGGCGATTATCACGGCACTGGCCGCCGGCATGGTGTCGTCCACCGCGCTGACCTTGCAATTTGCCCGCCTGGCCCGGTATATGCCGGGCAAGGAACAGGTGCTGGCGGCGGGTATTCTGGTGGCCTGCGGCATCATGTTTCCGCGTGTTCTCCTGGTGGCGGTGATCATCTATCCGGATATGCTGGCGCATCTCTGGATGCCGGTGTTGGTGATGAGCCTGATCGTGTTCGCGCCAGTATTGGTGTTGTGGCGCCGGGTGAGCCGGCGCAGCGAGCAGCCGGCTGCGCCAACGGTCTTGCAGAACCCCATGGAACTCAAGTCGGCGCTGGTGTTTGGCCTCTTGCTGGCCCTGGTGGTGTTGCTGGGCCAGGGTTTGAAGGAATGGCTGGGGGAAACCGGTATCTACCTCTTGGCGGCAATATCGGGTATCACCGATGTGGATGCTCTGAATCTCACCTTGTCGCGCATGGCCTCGGCAGGCGATATTCTGCCCGGCCTGGCGGCGATGGGCATCTTGATCGCGGCCACCAGCAATTCCCTGGTCAAGGGGGTACTGGCCTTGAGCATCGGTGGACCGACCTTGGGCTTGCGTGTGTTCGTCCCCTTGCTGGTGGCCGGCTTGACCGGCATCGGCCTGGTCTGGTTCGGCATGGATTGAACCAGGAACCTTTTCCTGCCGCTTGCGTCGTCATCCTTAAACAGTGTCATTTTCCCGGAAAACGTGATCCGTTTCACGAAACCTCGTTGTCGCCATCAAAGCGGCGGCTGCGGGGACGATGAGGAAAATGACAGCAATGACGCAAGTTCAATTGATAGAGGTAGGAAAATGTCAAGAATCGACAATTACTTGCAACTGGGTCCCGCGGTAGCGGAATTCGAGGACAGCTATTTCGTCGACGAGGCCCGCCTGGAACCCAATTCGGTGCACATCACCGACGACTGGGATACCCAGATGGAAGAGTATTTCGACGACTTCGAGGATTTCGATTCCGCTTTCGAAGACGATTTCTGAATTTCGGCTTTCCCCTTTGCCAGGGCGGGTGATAGCCACGCAATCACCGCCTGCCCTGGCTCCTTTCACCAAGGAACGACAGCATGGCCAGGGCCGCATTGGATAGGGTGCGCTGGCGGTGTTGTATCACGCCCAATTGTCGCTCCAGCTCCAGGCCCTCGATGCGCAGCGGCTTCAGTTCCTCGTTTACCAGGGTCATCGGCAGCACGCTCCAACCCAGGCCCACCGAAACCATCATGCGAATGATCTCCAGGTAATTGGTGGCCAGCGATACCGTCAGGCTGGCATCCCGCGGCAGGGCGTTTTCCAGTAATTCCCGGGTATAGGTGTTGCGTTCCGGCAGAATGGCCGGATAGTCACACAATTGCCCGGCTTGTACCTTCTCCTGCTGTGCCAGGGGATGCGCGGGTGCCACTACCACTGCCAGGGGGTCGGGCCAGATCACATGCTGGCGCAATGAAGGCTTGGGCCGGTTGGGCAGGGTGACCAGGGCAATTTCCAGCTCGCCTTGCTCCACTTGGTGGCAGGCCTGTTCCGAGCCCATGAAGCGCAGATCCAATTCTACCTCGGGATAGCGCTCGTGATAGCGGCGCAGAATGGGTGGCAGGTGATGCAGGCCGATGTGGTGGCTGGTGCCCAGGCGCAGGCGGCCACTGACCTCGTTGGAGAGTTGCTGAATGGCGCGCAGGCCGTCGTCCAGCCGATGCAGGGTGGCGCGAGCATGGGGCAGCAAGGCGCGACCAGCCTCGGTGAGCCGGATGTGCTGGCGGCCGAGACGGTCGAACAAGGCTTCGCCAAGTTCACTTTCCAGCCTGGCGATGCGCTTGCTGATGGCTGGCTGGGTGAGATATAGGGCCTGGGCTGCGCGCGAAAAGGAACCGTGTTCGGCCACGCTGACGAAGGCCTGTAGTTCGCTGATATCCATGATTTATCATTCCAAAATAGAATGTATATCATGAAAAATATAAATTTGTGTAATGTCCTGCGCGACGCTATGCTTTCTTTCACTTGACGAGAGGAGAAAAGTCATGTCGCCCAAGACGCTCTATGACAAACTCTGGGAACAGCATGTGGTGCGCGAGGACGACGACGGTACCGCCTTGCTCTACATCGATCGGCACCTGGTGCACGAGGTGACCTCGCCCCAGGCCTTCGAGGGCCTGCGCCTGGCGGGGCGCAAACCTTGGCGGGCCAGCGCCAACCTGGCCACGCCGGATCACAATGTGCCCACTACCGAGCGTAGTCACGGAATCAGCGATCCGGTATCGCGCCTGCAAGTGGAAACCCTGGATCGCAACTGCCGTGAGTTTGGTATCGTCGAATTCAGTATGACCGATCCCCGCCAGGGTATCGTGCACGTGGTGGGACCGGAGCAGGGCGCTACCCTGCCGGGCATGACCGTGGTCTGTGGCGATTCCCATACCGCCACCCACGGCGCCTTCGGGGCCCTGGCCTTTGGTATCGGTACCTCGGAGGTGGAGCACGTACTGGCCACCCAGTGTTTGATCCAGAAAAAGTCCCGCAACATGCTGGTCTCGGTGGAGGGCCAAGTGGGCAGAGGGGTCACGGCCAAGGACATCGTGCTGGCTATCATCGGCGAGATTGGCACGGCCGGCGGCACGGGTCACGCCATCGAATTCGCTGGCGAGGCCATCCGGGCACTGTCCATGGAAGGGCGAATGACGGTGTGCAACATGGCCATAGAGGCCGGTGCCCGTGCCGGCATGGTGGCGGTGGATGACAAGACCATCGCCTATGTGGAGGGACGGCCCTTTGCGCCCCGCGGCGCCCTGTGGGACAAGGCCGTTGCCGCCTGGCAGGACTTGCACAGTGATGCGGGGGCCCATTTCGATCGCGTAGTGTGCATGGATGCGGCCACCATCGAGCCCCAGGTCACCTGGGGCACCTCACCGGAAATGGTGGTGCCGGTGGGTGGGTGGGTGCCCGACCCGGCGGCGGAGACGGACCCGGTGAAGCGCGAGGGCATGGAAGCGGCGCTCGATTACATGGGCTTGCAGCCCGGTACTTCCATGACCGATATCGCCCTGGACAAGATTTTCATCGGTTCCTGCACCAATTCGCGCATCGAGGATCTGCGCGAAGCCGCGGCGGTGGTCAAGGGACGCAGACTGGCGTCGAATATCAAGCAGGCTCTGGTGGTGCCCGGCTCTGGCCTGGTCAAGGCCCAGGCTGAGCGTGAGGGACTGGATCGTATTTTCACCGAGGCAGGCTTCGAATGGCGCGAACCTGGTTGTTCCATGTGCCTGGCCATGAATGCCGACCGTTTGGAGTCCGGCGAGCGTTGTGCCGCCACCTCCAATCGTAATTTCGAGGGTCGCCAGGGCCCGGGTGGGCGCACCCACCTGGTGAGTCCGGCCATGGCCGCCGCGGCGGGCATCGCCGGGCATTTCGTCGACGTGCGTGAATTTAGCGGAGCATGATCTATGGAAGCGTTCAGAAAACTCGATGGTCTCGTGGCCCCGCTGGACCGGGCCAATGTGGATACCGACGCCATTATTCCCAAGCAGTTTCTCAAGTCCATCAAGCGTACCGGCTTTGGCCCCAACCTGTTCGACGAATGGCGCTACCTGGATCATGGCGAGCCCGGCATGGACAACAGCAAACGGCCCTTGAACCCGGAGTTCGTGCTCAACCAGCCCCGTTACCAGGGTGCCAGCATCCTGTTGGCGCGGGAAAACTTCGGTTGCGGCTCCAGTCGCGAGCATGCGCCGTGGGCCTTGCTGGACTACGGTTTCCGGGTCATTATCGCGCCCAGTTTTGCCGACATTTTCTATAACAACTGCTTCAAAAATGGTATTCTGCCCGTTGTTCTGGATGCCGCCGAAGTCGACGATCTGTTCCGTGAAGTCGAGGCCACGCCCGGCTACCGGTTGAACGTCGACCTGGAGTCCCAGACCATCACCAAGCCCACCGGCGAGCGAATCGGGTTCGAGGTCGATGCCTTCCGCAAACACTGCCTGCTCAATGGCCTGGATGACATCGGCCTGACCCTGCAGCATGTGGATGAGATCAAGACCTATGAGGCCCGCCGCCGTCGCGAGGCGCCCTGGCTGTTTGCCGCGGAGTGAGAAAAGGAAACACATGAGCAAGAACGTTTTGATTCTGCCCGGTGACGGCATTGGTCCCGAGATCGTCGCCGAGGCCGTCAAGATCCTCAACTGCCTGCGCCAGGAGTGTGACCTGGACGTTGAACTGGAGCACGGCCTGGTGGGCGGTGCGGCCATCGATGCTTGCGGTAGTCCGTTGCCCGAAAAAACCCTGCAGCAGGCGCACGAGGCCGATGCCATCCTGCTGGGTGCGGTGGGCGGGCCCAAGTGGGAGAGTCTGGACATCACCATGCGGCCGGAGAAGGGCCTACTGGGTTTGCGGGCGGGGCTGGAACTGTTCTCCAACTTGCGTCCGGCCATCCTCTATCCGCAACTGGCCGGAGCTTCCACCCTGCGTCCCGAGGTGGTGTCCGGACTGGATATCATGATCGTGCGTGAACTTACCGGCGGGATTTATTTTGGTCAGCCACGGGGCATCCGTACTCTGGACAATGGTGAACGCCAGGGCTTCAATACCCTGGTCTATAGCGAGTCCGAAATCCGCCGTATCGGTCGCTCGGCCTTCGATATCGCGCGCAAGCGCAATAAGCGGGTGTGCTCGGTGGACAAGGCCAATGTGCTGGAGTGTACAGAATTGTGGCGCGAGGTGATGGAGGAGGTGGCCAGGGACTATCCCGACGTGGAGCTGAGCCACATGTATGTGGACAATGCGGCCATGCAACTGGTGCGGGCGCCCAAGCAATTCGATGTGCTTGTCACCACCAATATGTTCGGTGATATCCTCTCCGACTGTGCCGCCATGCTCACCGGCTCCATCGGCATGCTGCCCTCGGCCTCGCTGGATGCGGCGGGCAAGGGCATGTACGAACCCATACACGGCTCGGCGCCCGATATCGCCGGCCGGGGTATCGCCAATCCCCTGGCCACCATCCTTTCCGTGGCCATGATGCTGCGCTATTCGCTGGATCAGCCGGCCCTGGCCGGGCGGGTGGAGGCGGCGGTGAACGCGGTATTGGACGAGGGTCTGCGCACGCCGGATATCTACACCGAGGATACGGTGAAGGTGGGCACGCAGGAGATGGGCGACGCGGTGATGGCCGCCATCAAGCGCGGTCTGTGGGACGAGGTCACCGGATCCCTGCCGGCGCAGGAGCGCAGCGAGATCTGCGCCCGCAGCGGTGGACACACCAACGACCAGGATTGAACCCGGGCCGCGCCGGGCCGCGCGCGGCAAGACTGTGAACCAAGCCGAGCAACAGGTGGATCATGTCCAAGACATATAATGTGGCAATCGTCGGGGCGACCGGCGCAGTGGGCGAGACCATGTTGTCCATACTGGAACAGCGTGATTTTCCCGTCGGCAAGCTGTACCTGCTGGCCAGCAGTCGCTCCGCAGGGCGGCGCATGGCCTTCAAAGGACAATACGTGGTGGTGCAGGACCTGGCCGAGTTCGACTTCAGCCAGGTGCAGATCGGTCTGTTTTCGGCCGGGGGTGCCATTTCCCGTGAACATGCCCCCCGCGCTGCCGCCGCCGGTTGCGTGGTGATCGACAACACCTCGGAATTTCGCTACGACGATGATATTCCGTTGGTGGTGCCCGAGGTCAATGCCGAGCGCATCGAAGATTACCGCAACCGTAACATCATCGCCAACCCCAATTGCTCCACCATCCAGATGCTGGTGGCGCTCAAGCCCATCTACGATGCGGTGGGCATCGAGCGCATCAATGTGGCCACCTACCAAGCGGTGTCCGGCACCGGCAAGGAAGCGATCGAGGAACTGGCCAGCCAGACTGCGGCCCTGCTCAACGGCAAGGAGATCAAGACCGAGGTCTATCCCCGGCAGATCGCGTTCAACTGTCTGCCGCAAATCGACGTCTTCCAGGACAACGGCTATACCCGCGAGGAAATGAAAATGGTCTGGGAGACCAAGAAAATCCTCGAGGACGACGACATCCAGGTCAATCCCACTGCCGTGCGGGTACCGGTGTTCTATGGTCATTCGGAGGCGATACACATCGAAACCCGGGACAAGATCACCACCCTGATGGCGCGTGATCTGCTGGAGAATGCTCCGGGCGTGTGCCTGCTCGACCAGCGCGAGGACGGCGGTTATCCCACCGCGGTGACCGAGGGTGCCGGCAACGATCCCGTCTATGTGGGCCGTATTCGGGAAGACATCTCCCATCCGCGCGGGCTGGATCTGTGGGTGGTGGCCGACAACGTGCGCAAGGGCGCCGCGCTCAACAGTGTTCAGATCGCGGAAATCCTGGCGACCCGTTATCTCTAGTCCGGCGGTTGGCGCGAACATGGTCCGGCTCATGGCAGGGAAGCTGCTGGCGTTCTTGCTGTTGTTCGCCGGTGTGCCTGCCCATGCCCTGGAGTTGAGTGACATACAGGTCCATTCGGCGCTCGATCAACCCCTGCGCGCCAGTATCGAAATCGAAGACGCCAGCAGCACGGAGCTGGACAGCCTCGAAGTGAAGCTGGCCGAGCCGGAACTCTATCAACGCCTCGAACTCGACTATGCTGCCATTCTCGAGACCTTGAGCCTGCGCCTGGAACGCAAGGCGGACAAGGCACGCATCCATATCGCCAGTGCGCAGCCCATGCGCGAGCCCTTTCTGGATTTCCTGCTGGAACTGAAGTGGGACAAGGGGCGGTTGGTGCGCGAATTCGTGATCCTGCTCGACCCGCCCAGCCTGTTGCGGCAAAAACTGCCGGCGGTACGGCCACCGGCCAGCGCTGGAATACCGGCCGGAGCCACTACAACTGGCGGGAAAGCGACGGCGGGTGCTTCTGCCTATGGGCCGGTGAAGCGGGGTGAAACCCTGTGGCGCATCGCCACGCGTCTGCGCCCACCCGGCCTCACTACCGAGCAAATGATGCTGGCCCTACTGGATGAAAATCCCCAGGCCTTCGTGGGCAACAACGTCAATCGCCTGCGCGAGGGAGCGATACTGCGCTTGCCCGACCCGGCGCGTGCCGGCCAGAGGCGCAGTGCCGATGAGGCACTGCGGGAATTCGCCCGGCAGTATCAGCAATGGCTGGCCGAGACCCGGCAGTCGGGACAGGCCGGCAGACCCGTTGTCACCCCTGCGGGCAATGAAGTACCGGCGGCGGCCACTTCCCCCCGGCTGGAACTGTTGGCCGTGGACGAGGCCGCGGTGCAAGGCGGTAAGGGCCGTGCCGGTGGCGATAGTCTGCAAGCCCTGAAAGACAAGCTGGCCCTGGTGACCGAGGCCGTGGCGGTGGCCGAACGACGCAACGAGGAACTCAACCGCCGCCTGCAACTTCTGCAGCGACAGGTGGAGCAATTGCTGGCGGCCAAGGCGGCATTGGAGAGCGCGCAGGCAGTGGGAGCAGGAAGCGACAGCGAGGCCCCGCCGCGCATGCTTAGCCTGTTGGGAGAAAAGCCGCCGGCCAGTGGCCTGTCGCAGCCACAGATGGAGCGGGCACTCGCGCCCTGGTGGCGTGATCCCTGGTTGTTGGGGACCCTGGCGGCAGCCCTGTTGGTCACCCTGGTCCTGGCCACACTGCTCTACCGGGCTGCGCGCCGAGGTCGTCGGGCTGGCGAACAGCAACAGGATGAGACCCGCGGCAGCGACAGCGTGGGCCTGGAGCCATTGACCGAAATGGCGCACGAGGAGGGCGCGTGGCATGGCGACAGCCACGACATCGATCCCCTGATCGAGGCCGATCTCTACCTGCTGTACGAAAATTTCGACAAGGCCGAGAAACTCCTGAAGGAGGCCATCGAGGCCGATCCGGGACGTGACGAACTCAAGCTCAAGCTACTGGAAACCGTTTGCAAGAAACAGGATAAAGATGCCTTTCTCGACTTGGCCGAGGAGTTTTTTGCCGCCCTGGAGGGCAATCGCGGCCACCCGGCCTGGTCGCAGGTAGTGGTCATGGCCGAGAAGCTGGGGCTAATGGACAACCCGCTGTTTACGGACAATCCTCCGTCGCGGAGTGTGCCGGAAAAGCCTTCACCCTTCGAACGCGAGGATGAGCCGGGCACCCAGCTCGACCTGGCCCGTGTCTACTTGGAAATGGGCGACAAGGAGCAGGCCAGGGAAGCCCTGCAGCAGGTGATGCAGCGGGGCAGCGAAGAGCAGAGGAGCCAGGCCCGGGCCTGGCTCGAACAACTGGACAAGGATTGAGCCCTGCCGGCTCAGGCGGTGTACTTGCGGAACACCAGGCTGGCGTTGGTGCCGCCGAAACCGAAGCTGTTGGACATTACTGTTTTGAGGCCGACGTTTTCGAGGGGCTGGCGAACCAGGGGCAGACCCTCGGCGGCGGGATCGAGTTCCTCGATATTGGCCGAGGCGGACACGAAATCCTGTTCCAGCATCAACAGGCTGTAGATGGCCTCGTGCACCCCGGCGGCTCCCAGGGAATGCCCGGTGAGCGACTTGGTGGAGCTGATCTTGGGGGCCTGCTCGCCGAACACCGTGCGCACCGCTTCCAGTTCCTTGATGTCACCGGCGGGCGTACTGGTACCATGGGCATTGATGTAATCGATGGGGCTGTCCACCGTGGCCATGGCCTGCTGCATGCAACGTACCGCGCCTTCGCCGGAGGGTTGCACCATGTCGTAGCCGTCGGAAGTGGCGCCGTAGCCCACCAGTTCGGCATAGATTCTGGCGCCGCGTTGCAGGGCGTGCTCCAGTTCTTCCAGTACCACGATGCCACCACCGCCGGAAATCACGAAGCCGTCGCGGTTGGCATCGTAGGGGCGTGAAGCAGCCTGCGGGCGGTCGTTGTACTTGGACGACAGTGCTCCCATGGCGTCGAACAGTACCGATTCGGTCCAGTCCAGTTCCTCGCCGCCGCCGGCGAAGATCATGTCCTGCTTGCCCATCTGAATCAGCTCGTAGGCATTGCCGATGCAATGGGCGCTGGTGGAGCAGGCCGAGCTGATGGAATAGTTGACACCCTTGATCTTGAACGCGGTGGAGAGACAGGCCGAAGTGGTGCTGCCCATGGTTCGGGTGACCATGTAGGGGCCTACCCGGCGCACGCCTTTTTCACGCATGATGTCGGCGGCCAACACGGCATTTCTGTTAGAAGCTCCGCCGGAGCCGGTGATCAGGCCGATACGGGGATTGCTGATGGCCTCGCCTTCTTCCAGCCCCGCGTCCTCCAGGGCCTGTTTCATGGCGATGTAACTGTAGGCGGCAGCGTCGCCCATGAAGCGCAACAGCTTGCGATCGATGTGTTCGGCGAGATCGATGTGAATGTCACCACAGACATGGCTGCGAAAGCCCATGCGGGCATATTCCTCGCAGAATTCTATGCCCGATCGCCCACTTCTGAGGGAGTCGGCGACTTCCCGCGAATTATTGCCAATACTGGAAACGATACCCAATCCGGTAACGACGACACGTCTCAAGATAGCACCCTCAAAATTGATCCGTAGAGGTGAATAAACCTACCCGCAAGCCGGTTGCCTGGTAGATTTCCCTACCATCGACTTCCATGCATGCATCCGCGATACCCATGAACAGTTTGCGCATGATAACGCGTTTCAACTGGACGCGGTAGGTAACCATTCTGTTTTTGGGGGTTACTTGGCCGGTGAACTTCACGGTCTCGGCCCCCAGGGCCCGGCCATGTCCGGGGCCGCCCATCCAGCCGAGATAGAAACCCACCAGTTGCCACATGGCGTCCAGCCCCAGACAGCCGGGCATGACCGGGTCGTTCTCGAAATGGCAATCGAAGAACCACAGCTCCGGCGTGATGTCCAGCTCGGCGATCACTTCGCCCTTGCCATAGGCACCGCCCTGATCGCTGATATGGGTGATGCGGTCGAACATCAGCATGGGCGGAAGGGGCAATTGGGCGTTGCCCGGACCGAACAGCTTACCGTGCCCACAGGCGAGCAATTCTTCCCGAGTGAAACTGGTTTGTTTTTCCATCGGCCTCTCACTAAACATGAAGCAAAGATAGCGTATTTACCGGGGCGGTGAATACAAAACGGCATAACCTACCATAGAATCGGTTTTTTTTTAACTGTAATCCGCTCTGGCAGATCTTTATTGTCACCGGCATGGGCCTGGGCGCCGGATGGGGTTACCATAGCGACATGCCTTATCCAGCCAAGAAACCCCGCCAGGATGCTTTCCTGCGCTTTGTCTTCCGTCATCTCGGGCACAGGTTTCCGCGTCTTGCCGGACACTTGTTCTATCACTTGTGGTTTCGAGTACGGCGCCTGGAAGGGCGGCAGAGTCCGCAGATCATGGCGCGCGCCGGATTTACCTGCGAAGACTGGCCGGTCGCGGGCAAGCGCGTCAAGATCTATGCCTGCGGTCAGGGGCCGGTGGTGGTGTTGGTGCATGGCTGGAGTGGTCATGCCGGTCAATACCAGGCCTGGGTGCAAGCTCTATTGGAGGCGGGTTTCCGGGTTCTGGCCTTCGATGCGCCAGGGCATGGTGGCAGCAGTTCCAATCATACCCATCTACTGGAGATCGAAAGCATTCTGCGTCGCATCCAGGCGCGTGAGGGCGAGTTTCATGCCGTGGTTGCGCACTCCTATGGCGGCGTGGTGGCGGCGCATGCCCTGCGAGAGGGACTGCGGGCAGGGTGTTTACTCGGCCTGGCCATGCCAGCGGATGCGCGGCGCCTGGTGGAACGCACGGCGGTCAGCCTGGCGTTGCCCGCAGCGGCGCTGGCGGAGTTCGACCGCCTGGTGGCGGCGCGCTTCGGTAGCCATTGGTGGCAGCGGATATCGCCGATCAACAATGTGGCCTCACTGGGCATACCGGGTATGTTGGTACATGACAGGCGCGATCGCATCGTACCGGTGGCAGAGGCCGAGCGCTTGCACCGTTGCTGGCCCGGATCCCGGCTATTGTTGACCGAGGGTCTGGGGCACACGCGCCTGTTGCGCTCGGATTCGGTGATAGCACAAGGCCTGGCTTTTCTGTGTGGCCAGAAAGCCGCCGAGCATGAGCAGGTCAAAAATGATGTCTAATTAACTGGTCGGGGTATGATTTTGCGCCGCCAGCAAGGTGTTGGTCATCAGCATGGCCACAGTCATGGGACCCACGCCGCCGGGCACCGGGGTGATCCAGCCGGCCCGCTCGGCTGCCGGTTCGAATTCCACGTCGCCCGCCAGTCTTCCCGAACTCAGACGATTGATGCCGATGTCGATAACCATGGCGCCAGGTTTGATCCACGTGCCCTCCACCAGCTCCGGTTTGCCCACCCCCACCACGAGGATGTCGCCCCGGCCCACATGGGCCGGCAGATCCCGGGTGAAACGGTGGCAGGTGGTGACGGTGCAACCGGCCATCAACAGCTCCAGTCCCATGGGACGGCCCACGTGATTGGAAGCACCCACCACCACGGCATGCTTGCCGCGGATATCCTCGCCGGTGGATTCCAGCAGCTTCATCACCCCGAAAGGGGTGCAGGGACGTAATGTGGGCATGCGACTGGCCAGGCGGCCCAGGTTGTAGGGATGAAAGCCATCCACATCCTTGTCTGGATGAATGCGTTCGATGATTGCCGTGGCGTCGATGTGCGCGGGCAGAGGCAGTTGTACCAGGATGCCATCGACCCTGGCATCCTGGTTGAGCCGGTCGATCAGTGCCAGCAGTTCCTGCTCGGTGGTATTTCCCGGCAGGGTATGGGAAAAGGACACGATACCGGTCTGTTCACAGGCCTTTTTCTTGTT
Organism: Gammaproteobacteria bacterium; assembly: GCA_015487785.1. GTDB lineage: Bacteria > Pseudomonadota > Gammaproteobacteria > S012-40 > S012-40 > S012-40. The sequence goes on from WFPC01000050.1 coordinate 19,711, forward strand.
GTTGACATAGACCTGGGAGGCTGGGTCATCGCCTACCAGGATCACCGCCAGGCCCGGGGGGCGCAAGCCATTCTGACCCCGTTGGATGATTTGGTGATGCACCTCGTCGAGGATGTTTTGGGCGATGGCCTTGCCATTGATCAGCTTGCTCATGGACGGACTGCTCTCGGGATTGATGGTTTGCGTGGACGAGCCGGCCCAGTCATCGGGAAGTTGGCGAGTGTGCCTGCATTCGATGCTCGGGCGGCTTCGCTGTCGATGGCGCGATATGATCGCATGCTTGGGCGATCAGGCCAAGCATGCCTTGCCTTCAATGGGGAAATTGCCGGAGGGGAAAGGGAAAATCACGACAAGGCATTGACCTGGAGGCTCTCTACGCCTATTATTTGGCACCCGTTTATCGGCTCGGTCCAGCAGCGGGATATCGGGGTATAGCGCAGTCTGGTAGCGCGCCTGCTTTGGGAGCAGGATGTCGGGAGTTCGAATCTCTCTACCCCGACCAAACATGTTGCGCCCGGGCGCTGCCAGTGTTCAGCAGGTGACGCCATGCGCCCGTAGCTCATCTGGATAGAGCATCGGCCTTCTAAGCCGAGGGTAGCAGGTTCGAATCCTGCCGGGCGCGCCATGCACCGTACCGATACCAGTCAATGGTGGCTGTAGCTCAGTTGGTAGAGCCCTGGATTGTGATTCCAGTCGTCGTGGGTTCGAGTCCCATCAGCCACCCCATTCAGCAAAGCCGGCCTCGCGCCGGCTTTGCTCTTCTATTTCGCCAGCCGATGCTTTTCACTCCAAACCTGTGCCAAGGCGGCGACGAAGCCTGCCGGCTCCTGGGGATGCTGTGAAGCATCCGCAATGGGTTCAGAAGAAAAAGCTGTAACCCATTTGCACCGTGATATCCATGAATTGATAATCGTAGCCGCCCTGGCTGAGTACGGGGCCGGCGCCGGTCGCCCGCAGCAACCAGTTGCGATAGCGATATTCCATCAATACTGCCACCGAGAAAGCACCACCGCTGATGTCGAACTTGTGTCTCTGGCCGTCACTGCGGGTATAGACGATATCGCCCTTGGCCTTCAGGTAGCCGATGCCCGCGCCTATGCCGAGTTTGAGGGAGTGCCCGCGCATGTCCTTGTCGCCGAAATGGTAGAAGAACACCGGTGAGGCATAGAAGAAATAACCCTTGGCCGAGGTGCCCAGGTCCAGCGGGTCGCTATCGTTTTCATTGACCAGTTGTTTGTCGATGGAGAAGGGCGAAATGCTGAAGGTGAAATTGTAGCCCCAGTTGGAAGCATCGAAATAGCTATAGGCGGTGCCCAGGCTGAGGAAGGGGACTATGTCCATTTCGGTTTGCAGTTCACCCTGGGTGGTCTGGGTGGCGGAATCGCTCACGTCCAGCACCATTTGCTTGCCGGCGATGCCAATATCCACATAAGCGCGGGAGAAGGAAGCGTGTACCGCTTCGATGCCATCGCCCCAGGCAGGTGATGCCAGCAACAACAGACAAATCCAGCATGACGGATGATGAGGAAAGGCAGATGCTGGGCGCACGGGTCGATTCCGTTTCGATAATCCGTTTTCTGCCAGCATAGCACAAGCTCACGAGCACGGGTATGGGTGTAACGAGAAGCGCACTGTGGCGACTATTTATCCGGTGGACGATTGCAGGAGGTGTGTAGTGGGACGTTGGTTGCTGCTGTTGTTGTCGTTGGTGTGCCTGCCCTTGCAGGCTGTGGAACGCATTCGTGTGGTGGGGTCGACCACGGTGCTGCCCATCATGGCCGAGGCAGCCAAGGTATTTCGCCAGCGCCATCCCCAGGTGAAGCTGACGGTTGCCGGCGGCGGTTCGGGCGTCGGTGTGGCCAGTGTCGTGCGGGGCATGGCGGAAATCGGCATGGTTTCGCGTTCGCTGACGGCAAGGGAAAGAAAACGCCTGGGGGAACGGGTGGAGCTAGTCCCCATTGCCCGTGATGCGGTGGCGGTGGCGGTGTCCAAGGAGGTTTACCTGAGCGGGGTGAGACGATTGACTCTGAAGCAGGTGGCGGCAATCTATCGTGGCGAGATCGACAACTGGAAGGCCCTGGGAGGTACCGACAAACCCATTCTGGTGGTGGACAAGGAGGCCTCGCGCGGCACCCGCCATGTGTTTGCCCGCGTGGTTCTGGGACATCCCCATGCCCGCGCGCCCGGTGCCAAGATCCTTTCCGGTTCCAACAACGAGGAGAAGGCCATTCTGGCCGGCAGTGACAAGGCCATCGGCATGTTGTCCCATGCCTGGCTCGATGATGCGGTACGCGGGATCGCCGTCGTGGTCGATGGGCAGGTGGTCGAACCCAGCCTGGAAAACATCGCCAATGGTCGTTATCCCATTGGACGTGATCTCAGCCTGCTGGTGCCCGTGGATCGTACGCGGTGGGTACAGCGGTTGATGGATTTTCTACTGTCGCCCGAAGGCCAGGCTATCGTGCAACGTAGTGGTTATGTGCCGGTAATGTGATGTTGCGGATCTATATGCATGTTTCGGCTCTGTTGGTAGGGCTGGTCTTGTTTTTGTTGCTGGGCTTTCTGTGGTTCGGAGCCTGGCCGTTTTTACGCCAGGATGGGATCGCTTCGTTGTTTGCCTCCCAGTGGTATCCCTTCGAGGGGCTTTTTGGCATGGCGCCGGCCTTGCTGGGGAGTCTGTGGGTAGTCCTGCTGGCCCTGTTCCTTGCCCTGCCACTGGCACTGGCGGGTGCGGTATTCAACCTCGAGTTGATGCCGTCGCGTTGGCAGGGTTTCTTGCGTCTGGGCATGCAGGTTCTGGCGGGTATTCCTTCGGTGGTCTACGGCTTGATGGGCCTGTGGCTGTTGTTGCCCTTGCTGGAGAGCCAGTTGGAGCTGTTGACCGGGCGCAGCCTGCTGGCGGCGGGTTTGTTGCTGGCGCTGATGATTCTACCTACTCTCATGGTTATGAGCGAGGAAGCCTTGCACGGGGTGAGGGCAGAACAAAAGGAAAGCGCCATCAATCTGGGCTTGGACTGGAATCAACGGCTGTGGCGCGTCTTGTTGCCACAAGCCTGGCCGGGTATTCGTTCGGCGTGCTTGTTGGCGCTGGGCCGGGCCCTGGGTGAAACGGTGGCGGTGATGTTGGTGGTGGGCTCCATGGATCGCTTGCCCCAGCCCTGGTACAACCTGTTGCAGCCGGCGCAGACGCTCACATCGCGTATCGGGCGGGAAATCGGCGAAGCCGGCATGGGTTCGCTGCATTGGAGCGCCCTGATGGCCAGCGGGCTGTTGCTGGCCATGCTGGCTCTATTGTTGGCGTCGCTGGCCCAATTGATGGGCAGGGAGAAGAGATGACACGAGGACACTGGAGCAAATTGCTCATTGCACTACTGGCACTGCCGGCCCTGCTGTTGCCCGCTGCCAGCCTGGGCTACATTCTCTGGCGTGCCGGCCCGGTGTTGGATTGGGCCTTCGTCAGCAGCGCCGACGAGGGTATGGGCTTCGGCGTGGCCAGCGGAATTCTGCCCCAGTTGACCGGTTCGCTGTTGCTGGCTTTTAGCGCCTGTCTACTGGCTGCACCGGTGGCACTGGGCTGCGCCCTGTATTATCAACTGTGTGCCGGCACTGGCCGGCGTGGCATCTTGCTGATCCTGTTGCAAATGTTGCAAGGGATACCACCCATTGTCTTTGGCCTGGCCGGTTTGCTGATCTTCGTCTATCTGTTGGACTGGGGCGTGTCACTGGCCAGCGGCGCGGTGGTATTGGCTGGTGTGGTTCTGCCGTTGTTGACGGTGAATGTCATCGATGCCCTGCAGCGTTTGCCAACACACTACAGCGAGAGTGCGCGTTCGCTGGGCCTGAGGGATGGAGAGCTGATCATGCGGGTGTGGTTGCCCATGGCCTGGCCGGGCATACTCACCGGTTTGTTACTGGCCATGGCCCGAGCCCTGAGTGAAACCGCACCCATTCTGTTCACCGCCACGGTCTTCTCCGGTGCCGGTTGGCCCGATTCCATCTTCGAACCAGTGACCACCCTGCAAACCCATGTTTTCTATCTTGCCCAGGAAGCCGCCGATGAACAGGCGGTGGCCACGGCCTGGGGCAGTGCCGCAGTATTGGTGGGAGTGGTGCTCATTTTCGCCTTGCTGGCTCAGTGTCTGAGACGCATGAGTGGATCTCGGAGTGATTGACGTGAATACGCAAATAAATATCGAGTCGAGGCAGCGCACACAGGCGGCTTCATCGTCCTTGCAGGTTCGGGGCTTGAGTCTGCGACTGGATGGCCGGGTGGTGCTGCGCGATGTGACATTGCAACTTCCTGCCACCGGCATAACCACTCTGATCGGTCCCTCCGGGGCGGGCAAGACCTCCCTGCTGCGGTGTTTGAACGGCCTGCTGGAGCATTGGCAGGGAGAAGTCCGCATTGCAGGGAAGGATACGCGTCAATGGCCCGGTGGTTGGGATGCCCTGCGTCGTCATGTGGGTCTGCTTGGACAAAAGCCTTGTGTCTTTCCGCTTTCCATTCGTGCCAATGTGGTATTTGGCATTCAGGGCTTTTGGCGTCGGCGGCGTGCTGCGGCGCGGGTAGAACACTATCTGCGCCAGGCGGCCTTGTGGGACGAGGTGGCCGAGCGCCTGCAGCAACCGGCGCAGCGTCTGTCCATAGGTCAACAACAGCGCCTGTGTCTGGCTCGTGCGTTGGCAGTGAAGCCGCGCATGCTGTTGCTGGACGAGCCCACCGCTTCACTGGATCCGACATCCAAACACCTGATCGAACGATCCATTGGCCGGTTGGCCAATGAACTACCGGTGTTGTGGGTTACCCATGATCTGGAGCAGGCCCGACGCCTGGGTGGGCAGGTCGTGTTCATGTGTGAGGGACGCATTATCGAACAGGGCGCGAGTGAAGCATTTTTTCGCCGGCCACAACGCCTGGAGAGTCGTGAATTCATCAATTGGCAGGTATGCGACTGTGGCGGGCCGTCATAGTGAAGGCATGGCCGCCGCTCATGGCTTGTTGTACAAGGTGATGGCACATTGTGCTGTGCATTACCCAACCAGCAATGCACGTCCTCTTATGGTGCACTGTAACTGTATGTTGCGCCGTGCCAGGCTGGCCAGTTCCATGGCTGCGGGCTCGGCCAGACGTCGCACGCACAGCTTGTCGAAACGCCGCAGATTTCTTGCCTGTTGTTTCCACCACACTTCCGCATTATGCTGCTGATAGGTATAGATGATCACGTTCTTGGCCCAAGCGCAGGCCTTGCGAACGCGTTTCTCGTCCGGCGGGCCGAGTTCTATCCGCAATTCGACCTCATCGTGCAGATTCCTCAGCCACAGATCGGGCTCGCCGTCGGTACTCAAGCCTCGGCCAAAAAGCAGCCGTCCATCGGCGTGCAGGGCAAAGGCTAGCAGACGAACCATCATGCGTTGTTCTGTTTCCGAGGGGTGACGGGCGAGGGTGAGACTGCGCGTCTGATAATATTATAGTTTCGGTTGAGATCGGCGATTTGCAACTCGGCTTTGAAGATAGTGGCCTTGAGCGCCATGGGGTACCCTTGCAAGAGCAGGCAGGGAGTACAGAGTATACACCTGCGCACAGAAATGTGACGCGGATGGCGTCGGAGCGGCGTGCTTGCATCTAGACTATATTCATGTATTAATCCGCAGCATCACCCATGAAAACAAGCCATGAGGCAAGAGGAGGCAGCAATGAAGAAACGGTTACTGGGCATCATGCTTGGAGCCCTGGCAGGGGGCTCGGTACAGGCGGCGGCACTGGATGTGGGCAAGATCAGTAGCCAGGGCCAGTCGGTATTCAAGGCCTTGTCGGAAGATCTGGCAGCAGCGCTCAGCTACAAGGCCATTACTCCGGCCGAGCCGCTGGGGGTGGTGGGTTTCGATATTGGCGTGGAAGTCACGGGAACCCAGCCGGCCAATGCCAAGGACTGGGCCGCGGCGGTGGGCGAGAGTGATGTGTCGCTGCTACCCGCGCCCAAGCTGCATGCCTTCAAGGGGCTGCCGCTGAGCCTGGATGTGGGGGCAGTCTATTCGGCCATCCCGGGTACCGGCATTCAATACTACGGTGGCGAGCTGCGCTATAGTTTTGTCAGCGGTAATGTGGCCATTCCAGCCCTGGCCATTCGCGGTGCCTATACCGCACTGACTGGGGTCGACACCCTTGAAATGAATACCAAGAGTGTAGAACTCACCATCTCCAAGGGATTTCTGATGTTTACCCCCTATGCGGGCATTGGCCAGGTATGGGCTACCAGCACGCCTTCGGGTTCGGTGGCCAATGTGTTCAGTGAAGAAAGCCTGAGCCTGTCCAAGTGGTATGTGGGTATCAATATCAACCTGGGGCTGGTGAATCTGGCTTTTGAAACCGACCAGACCGGTGATGCCACCTCGTATTCCGGCAAGCTGGGGTTTCGTTTCTAGCCCTTCATACCCCCGGGAAAGCGCCCCGTTAACGGGGCGCTTTACATTCTGCCAGCACGTCGCGCAACCTCGATCTGGGGCTCATGGTTTCGCTTAAGAATACAGCAAGAAAGCATTGCTAAGCTGAGCTGTCGCTTGTTGGCGGTTTCATGAGGTAGCCCATGTCCTTGCGTTATTTCGTCCTGCCAGCCGTTTTGCTGATTCCGGCCTTGGTCATGGCCGCGAATGTCATACCCAATGATCCAAACTACGATGCCTCGGCCTATGCCAGTATCGATCTGCCCACTGCCTGGGAAACCACCACGGGAAGCCCTTCCGTGACGGTGGCGGTGATCGACGATGCCGTCGAGATCACGCATCCGGATTTGGCCGGTAATATCCACACCAGTAGTTATGATGTCGAACGCAGGGATAATGATCCCAGCCCGGAGTTGTGCAGCCAGGGCCCGGAAACCCGCAAGGAAGCCCATGGTACCGGTGTGGCCGGTGTGGTGGGGGCAGTGGGCAACAACGGGGTTGGTATCGCCGGCGTGAACTGGAAGGTGAGCCTGCTGGCCATTCGCGTGGGTTGCATGATCGGTTCCAGTCAGGTGCTGGAGGCCATTCGTTATGCCGTGAACCAAGGCGCGCGTATCATCAATGCCAGTTTTGCCAGTTACGAGCGTTATGATCAGGCCACACGTGAGGGAATTTCCCGTCTGCTGGAAGACAACGATGCCCTGTTGATCGTCTCCGCGGCCAACACTCATGGCGACAACGATTACTCGCCCGTGGATCCGGCCAATATAGACAGCCCCAATATCATCGTCGTCGCCGCCAGTGACAATACCGGCAAACTGACACACTGGAGCCACTACGGTGTGACTAGTGTGGATCTGGCGGCGCCTGGTGTGAAAATTCTCACCACGGGACTGGACAACACCTATCGCCGCCAGACAGGAACCTCGTATTCCGCGCCCATGGTGGCCGGGGTGGCGGCCTTGTTGCTGAGTGCTCGTCCCGATTTGAGTGCACGTGAATTGCGCGCCATTCTGCTGGCCTCTGTGACACCACTGGCCAATGGCCGTGCCACGAGTCGGCAGGGATTACCTCTGGCCAAGTTGGTGACTGATGGCGTGGTCAATGCGGCCGCAGCCATGCAGATTTCCAGTCAGCCCAGACCTTTGCCGATTTTGCATGCCATTGAAGTGGACGATGCCACACTGGGCAATGGCAACGGGGTGATAGACAGTGACGAGCGTTTCGAACTCGTTCTCACTATCGAGGATGCTTGGCCCAACAGCGGACTCGGCGCACTCGATGCCAGGCTCACCAGTACCGCTGACGAAGTGAACATAGAGAATGCACAGCAGCTCTTGACCTTCACGTCTGACGACAAGGGGCGTTCTCTGGCCTCGGCGCGTTTTCGGGTGGCGGTGAGTGAAATCACCGCGCATCGGCGTTTCAGTTTCGATCTGCACCTGGAAGGAACAGGCGCGAATCTGGTACGGAGTTTCGAGCTGGAAGCCGGGCCCTTGCGCAATGCCCAGACCGTCTCTGGCGTGTTGCAACAAAACGAGTTCGACGATTTTCAGACTTTCACCCTGGATGTTCCCGCGCAGGCCCGTGTCGTGGTTTTCGAACTACAGCATGAAGGCGTAGACGATGGGCGGATACCGGATCTGGTGGTGGCACGCAATACCAGGCCGGTCTTGCAGATGAACACTACGGCGAATGATGTGAGTCGGGGCGGGCGTTTCAGCTATTATCGCGCGACGAACGGTTCACTGGAGGGCACTTGGCGTGCCGTGGTCTATCATCGCATGCTGGGTGACAATACCCTTGCAGGGCAGCCCAAGGCTTTTTCCCTGCGGGGTTGCTACCTGACGGAAGAGCAACTGGCGGTGACTCCCCAGGTGGAGGTATTGGCAGACAAAACCGTGGTCGAGCCTGGCGCCAGGGTAAACTTGAAAGGCATGGCGTCACTGGGCAGCAATCGTTTCTTTTGGTGGGAGCTGGCGGCAGACACGGGCGCCATGGGTGGGGTACTTCCCCGGCTGGAAGGCGATGACACGCTGGAGCCCTATTTCGTCGCCCCTGACAGTGGCAGCTTCACCATCACACTGAATATCTCTGATGAAAACTGCCGGCAGGGTTCCGCCTCGGTGACAATACAGGTACAGGAAGCCTCCGATCTCAAGTCGGGTTTCACCCTGGAGCCGCGCGCCATCGATATTGTCGAAGGGGTCGACCTGCGTCGTTTCGTGCAGGCCATCGTGAACGATCAGGTCAATGGCATGCTGGAGGATGTGGTCGAATTTCGTCTGGTCGACGGGCCTCCCGGCGTGAGTCTGGAGAATGATTTCCTGATCTGGCCCAACGCCGGACCTGCGGGGACATATTTCCTCACCTTCGTCGCACGCACGAGGGGGGGCGAGGCGCAATATGCACAAATGAAAATCACCGTGAGAGACAGCAGTGGCAACACCATTTCGGCTTCCGGCATGAGTCGCACCGCGTCGGGCTGCAGCATGGGTGGGCCGCAGGGCTTCGATCCCAGTTTGCCGGTTCTGCTGTTGTTTTCTCTCCTGTATGTGCTGCGCGAAAGAAAGGTGTGTGTGGCATTGCATTGAGCTTTGAACGTGTGGAGTTGCAGACGGCCAGGGTTCCCTGGCCATTTTTTTGCGTGAAACTATCAACCGGAGCTTGGTATTGCCGCCAGGATGAGATAAAAATCTTCGAAAAGGGGGAAAATTTTTCAAAAAGAGCTAGAATTTTTTAAAGTAATCAAGACAGGCACCGAAGAAGTTTGCACGTGGTTATTTTTTTTGTGATGATACGCCCATTGTCCGGGGGTTCCCAATAGCTCAGCAAGGAGTGAACACAGATGGCAAAGAAGAAAGCAAGCAAGAAGAAGGCATCGGCTGCGGCCAAGAAGAAGGCCATGGTAGCCAAGAAGAAGGCTCTGGCCGCTAAGAAGAAAGCGCTGGCGAAGAAGAAGGCCCTGGCCGCCAAGAAGAAGGCTGCGGCTGAGAAGAAGGCCCTGGCGCGCAAGAAGGCAATGGAGAAGAAACGCGCCGCCGCGGCCAAGAAGAAGGCCATGCTGGCCAAGAAGCGTGAGCGTGAACGTCTGCGCAAGGAAAAGGAAAAGGCCAAGAAGTTGGCTGCCGCCAAGGCCGAAGCCAAGAAAAAAGCCCTGGCTCGTTTCGAAGCCCAGTGGGAAAAGGAATGGGAGAAAAAGCAGAAAGCCAAGGAGCGTGCCGCTGCCAAGCGCAAACGTGAGGCCGAGAAAAAGCGCAAGGCTGCCGCCCGCGCCAAGAAGAAAGCCGCCAAGGCCGCAGGCTAGGTTCTATCCGTCTGCTCAGGACAGGCCGTCACCCCAAGGGGTGACGGCCTTTTTATTGGTTTGGCCGGTTTCTCAGACTAAGCCATCGAACAGTTGCACAGTGACCTCTTCGCCGGGTTCGGCACCGCGCGATTCCAGTGGCAGGATGATGAAGCAGTCGGCCTGGGACATGGAACTCAGGATATGTGACCCCTGGTTACCGGTGCTTTGTACTGCCCACCCCCTCTTTTCGTCGGTGACCAGAATACCACGCTGGAATTCCACCCGGCCGGGGCGTTTGCGCAGTCGCGACAGGGTGGGCAGTCGCAGGGTGCGGGGTTTTCTGCTGTTTTCGCCCATCAATTGGTGCAGCGCTGGTTGCAGGAACTGGTAGAAGGTGACCATGGCCGATACCGGGTTCCCGGGCAGGCCAAAAAACAGCGCTTGTTTGACCTTACCGTAGGCCAGAGGGCGGCCCGGTTTGATGGCGATCTTCCAGAAGTCCACCTGGCCCAACCGGGCCAGGATATCCTTGATGTAGTCGGCCTCGCCCACCGATACACCGCCGGTGGTCACCACCACATCGGCGTCTCTGGCGGCCAGTTCCAATGTTTCGGCAATGGCATCGCGACGATCCGGCACGATGCCCATGTCGATGATGTCCACACCAAGGCGTGACAACATGGCGTGCAGAGTGTAACGGTTGCTGTCGTAGATCTGGCCTGGCTCCAGGGGTTCGCCCAGGGAACGCAGCTCATCACCGGTGGAGAAGAAGGCGACCCGCAAGCGCCGGCTCACCCGCACCTCGGTGATGCCCAGGGAAGCCAGCAGGCCGATATCGGCCGGGGTGAGGCGGCGTCCCCGCTGCAAGACTACGCCACCACGCCGAATATCCTCACCAGCCTGGCGCACGTTCTGCCCGGGCTTGTGCCCGCTGCCGATGACGATGGCGTCGCCTTCGACCCGTACGTGTTCTTGCATGACCACGGTGTCCAGTTCTTCCGGCAGAGGGGCGCCGGTCATGATGCGCACACAATGTCCCGGTGCGATTTTATCTGCGAAGGGATGGCCGGCGAGCACAGTGCCGGCGAGCCGCAGGCGGGTTTCTCCCGCTGCTGGTAATTCCTCGCCCCGCAGAGCATAGCCGTCCATGGCGGAGTTGCGATGGGCGGGTACATCGATGCTGGAACGCACGTCTCGCGCCAGCACTCTTCCCAGTGCCTGGCGAATGAATAGCCATTCCGCGCAGGTCAGGGGCTCGATGCTGGCGGCGATGCGCTCATGCGCCTGTTCCAGGGTGAGGGCGCTGGGGTCGTGGTCGTCCTGGCAAGAAATGTTTTTGCTCATGGGATTTCCTGTTGCAATGACGGATGATGGTGTTGGATGAAGTCGGCGATATGCTTGGGTTGGTTGAGATCAAGCACGGGCAGAGGACAGTCCAGTGGTCGATCGCTGGCCACGGCCATGATATGTGGGTCGTGCGGATACAGCAATGGTTTGCCCAGCGCGGGGCGATGCAACTCGATGCGAGGGAAGGGTTCGTGCTTGAAGCCTTCCACCAGCACCAGATCCAGCGTGTTGGTGTCGAGCCGGGCCAGCAGCGGAGCCAGTTCGGGATCCTGGCCAGGTGACGGGTTTTCGTGAATCAGCGCCCAGCGACGTGCCGAGGCCACCAGGGTTTGTTGCGCGCCGGCCTTGCGCAAACGGTAGCTGTCCTTGCCGGGATGGTCGATGTCGAAGTCGTGGTGGGCGTGTTTGATCAGGCCCAGGCGCAGCCCTCGCTGACGCAGAATGGGAATCAGGGCTTCCAGCAGAGTGGTTTTGCCGGTGCCGCTATAGGCGGCGAACCCCACAACAACGGTTTGTTTCGTGCTCATCAGGCTGGGGATGATACGTATTGCTCGGCCCGTTGCAAATCCTTTTCATCGTTGACGTTGAGAAAACACTGGGGACAGTCGGAAAAATCGACCACGATGGGATCGTGCGCGCCGACCCACTCGCGCACCTTGCGGTGGCCCTGCGCGAGACTCGTCTGCAAATCATCGAGCAAGGTCTTCTCGCACAACATGAACAGGGGTTGTAGACGCTGACCATCGTGAGCCACGGCCAGCGGTTTGCCGCTGTCATCCAGGGCCTGATTCAGTCTGGCGGCCAATTGGGGGTGCAGCAGGGGCGCGTCGCAGGGTACGCTGAGCAGGCGTGGAGTGGGAATATGACCTGCTGCGCTGGCCATGCCCGCCAGCGGGCCGGCATAGTCGGTCCGCTGGTCGGCCAGCACCGGGAAGCCAAGCGCGGCATAACGTTCGCGGTTGCGGTTGGCGCTGATGAGAAGGTGGGCCACTTGCGGACGCAGGCGCTCGATGACATGGATGACCAAGGGCTTGCCGACCAGTTTTTCCAATCCCTTGTCGCGTCCGCCCAGACGCCGCGCGCGTCCTCCCGCGAGAATCAGCGCCGTGATGCTCTCAGTAGGTGACGCCATGAGTCTGGGCCTGCCATTGCTGCAGCAATTCTAGGCATTGCGGGCGCATGAAATCGGTGATGAGCCGTACCGGGCTGTGGCCGAGGCGCTGCATCTGCCGGTTGCTGATATGGAGTTCGTGAAACCCCAGGGCTTCCACGTCGGCGATGCGTGTGCCATAGACGATAATATCGATGCGGGCCCAGTGAATGGCGCTGAAACACATGGGACAGGGCTCGGTGGTGGAATAGATCACGCACCCGGACAGGTCATGGCGGCCCAGTGCCCTGGCGGCCAGGCGAATGGCATTGATCTCGGCGTGACAAGTGGGATCCTTTTCCTTCAGCACCGTGTTGTGGGCCAGCGCAAGGATGTCGTTGCCCTGGACCAGGCAGGCACCAAAGGGGCCGCCTTCTTCGTGCTGCAAGGCATTGCCGATGTCGTCGAGCGCGGCCCGCATGAAGCGCGCCCGGGGGTGGGATGGATGAGCCATGTCTGCAAGGCTAGCGGGAATCGTGCGGCTGGTAAAGCCCATCATGCCCGCGCGGCGGCGATGCCCCGTTGTTCGTCCACCCGTAGCAGGAGCAACAGGCCCAGCACGAAAAAGAGACTGGTGGAGAGCAGGGCCAGGCGCTGATTGCCATGGCTTGCCCAGGTGATGAAGCCATAGCTCAAGGGGCCGATTATGGCGGCCAGTTTGGTGGCCAATCCCCACAGGCCGAAAAATTCGCCGCTGTGCCGTGGTGGAGAGAACAATCCCACCAGGGCCCGGCTGGCGCTCTGGCTGGAGCCCAGAGCGATACCCACCAGGTTGGCGACCAGCCAGAAAGTCAGTCTGTCGGTGGCGAAAAAGGCCAGCAGGCTGGCGCCCAGCCAAACCAGCAGGGTAAGAATCAAGATGCGTCGTGAGCCCAGGCTGTCCTGCAGCCGGCCGAAGACATGGGCGCCGATGGCCGCGGTGATATTGACCACCAGGATCAATGTGATGGTGTCGCGGGTGGTGAAACCCATGACTTCCTGGGCATAGACCGCGGCCAGAATGACCACCGTATTGATACCGCACTGAAACACGGTCAGTGCCAGCAAGAAGTGGAACAGATCCTGGTAACGCCGGGCGTGTTGCCAGGTATGGCGCAGGCGGCCGAAGCCAATGGCAAGATAGCTTTGTCCCGCGGGCCTGGTGCGAGCGGTGGCGCGTTCCTTGAGGACCAGGAAGGTGGGCAGGCTGGCCAGGCCGAAGCAGGCGGCCACGATCAGCAGGGTGACCGGCACGTAGTCTTGCGCGCTATGGCCGGCCGCCTCGGCAAAGCTCACATAGGCCAGACATAGCCCCAGTACCAGCAAACCGCCCACATAGCCCAGTGTCCAGCCATATGCGGAAATGCGCCCCATATGGTTCTGCGGACTGATTTCCGGCAGGAAGGCGGCAATGAGATTTTCGCCACTGAAGAAGGCCATGCTGGACAATATTACCAAGACCATGGCCAGGGCGATGTCGCCTGGCCCGGTAAAAGCGAGCAAGCTGGTGAACGTCACGCAGGCCACGGTGGAGACGAACAAGAAACGTTTTTTTGCTCCGCTGTAATCGGCTATGGCGCCGATCACCGGTGCACTGAGCAACACCAGCCCATTGGCGGTGGCAATGGCGATGGTCCACAACAGGGTGGCGTTGCCGCTGCCGCTTTCGGCGGCGATGACGGAGACGAAATAGGCATTGAAAATGGCCGTGAGCACCACCGTGGTATAGCCGGAGTTGGCAAAGTCGAACATAGCCCAGGCGAAGATCTCACGCCGGGGAGCAAGCACGGTGGTGATATTTGACATGGGTCCGCAACAGTCCTTGGTGCAATATCGGGTTAAGTCTGAATAAATCTTGTGAGTATAGAATTGTTTGCCACTACGACGCTAAAAGCGAGTGATTGGCATGATGGGCAAGCAGATTCTTTTCCCTTCGGTGATCATGACGGTCCTGGTGGTTTGTCAGGCGGTTCAACCAGCATGGGCCGTAACGGCTTCGGTGGCGGATGAGCTTGTTCCGCCGAGCATGGAAATAGTGCAGCGACGCGATGATGCCCGCGCCCAATATAACATGGCCCGCCGTTACCGGGATGGTGACGGGGTATTTCGCGATTATCGCCGGGCACTGGTGTGGTATCGGCGTGCTGCCAGGCAGGGTTTTGCTCCGGCACAGATCGATCTGGGCCAGATGTACGCCGAAGGCCAGGGTGTGATGCGGGACTATGCCCGGGCCTTTCGCTGGTTTCAGCGGGCCGCGCGGCAGGGCCATGCCACGGCACAATACAATCTGGCCAATCTCTATCGTCAGGGCAAGGGGGTAAGGCGTGACGACGCCGAGGCGGTGTACTGGTATCGACAGGCGGCCCAGCGCGGGTCGGCGCTGGCGCAATACAATCTTGCCTTGATGTATCGACAGGGCCGGGGGGTGGCGCGCGACCGCCAGCAGGCGGTGCATTGGCTGCGTCTGGCGGCCGGCCAGGGGCTGGCGCGGGCACAGTACCGCCTGGCGGAGATGCTGTGGCATGGTGAGGGCACGGCCCGCGATCCGGTGTCGGCCTATTACTGGTATCGTCGGGCTGCATACGCCGGCGAACGCGAGGCCGGTGTCGCCGCGCGCCAATTGGGTTTGATGCTGAGCGAGGCCCAACGCCGTGAGGGAGAACGTCGCTTGTTGGAGGCCTTGGGGGTATCGGCCAGGCTGTAGTAGTGTAGTAGTCGCGCTCCCGGGCGCCAATTATCAGATCAGGTTTTCCGGCGGAAAGCCTCGCCGGATCATCTCCTGTTTGGCGGCATAGGCGGTTTCCGCCATCAAGAGTTCCTCTTCCCAGTGATATTTGGGCTCCACCTGGATATCGCCCACGCTTTCCAGCTCCACATCCTTGCGCGCGAGAATGCGCAGCCAGCGCGTTTCCTCGATGTTGGGTGTGAGATCGGGCCAGATTTCGTGCAATAAATCCTTGGGGCGGGTCAGGCTGCGTTCTTCCAGTATGCGGTAGTCATCGGCCAGCGCCTCGCCAAAGCTGTTGTCGGTACCGGTCTGGCGTTGGCCGGTGGTTTCGTCCTCGTGCTGGGTGAAAATGAAAACCACCAGCTTGGGTGACAGACGACGGATTTCGTTGTTGAGCTGCTGGCCAGGTGGCATCCAGGCAGAGAATATCACATCGGCCGGGCCGGCAAAGGTGGCCAGGGTGCCTTCCTCCAGGCGATAGCAGCGGGGATCGTGAAACATCTCGATCTGATTGGGCTTGTCGGCCGGGTCGCGCAGGCCGAACACACCGCCGCGGGTTTCGCGCGCCAGCAGGCTGCCGATGAAACCGTTGCGGGCGTGGGCGTCGACGATCACCGGTTGTTCTGCCACCTGCTCGGCATAATGGGCGATGAGGCGCATTTCCCTGCGCAGGGGATAGAAATGAGCCACGGTGGGACCGTGGGTTTCGGGATTGCGATCGGGATTGCTGAAGATCAGGTAATGCAGCGGCAGCTTGGCGATGCGTTGGTCGAAGCTCAGGGAGGTGTCCCAGGCGGGATGCTCCTTCTCCTGGAAGGCAATGATATTGTTGAACATTTCCTGGGTGAAGGACTCCATGTGACGGAGTATTTCAAAATTCATGGCATATCCTCGAGACGAACGGAAGCGTTGACAGGGAAGTTTACCATTTTTATCGGGAATCGGCCTGTTCGGGCCACAGGGCTTCCTGCTCGAACAGAATCCGGCGGGAGCGATTGTCCTTCAGCCAGCGGAGCATGTCGCTAGCGCACATGGGCGGGCTGACGAAATAGCCCTGTACCCGGTCACAGCCACGACTCTTGAGGAAAAAGACCTGTTCTTCGGTTTCCACGCCCTCGGCGATGATATTGAGATTCAGACTCTTGCCCAGGGCGATGATGGCCTCCGCTATGGTGGCGCCCTGGGGTCCGGAATCCAGGTCCTTGACGAAGGACTGGTCAATTTTGAGGGTATTGAGCGGGAAGCGCTTGAGATAACTGAGCGAGGAATAGCCGGTACCGAAATCGTCCACCGACAATTGCACGCCCAGTTCATGGAGCTGGCGCAATACCTTGGTTGCCTGGTCCACGTTCTGGGCCAGGAAGCTCTCGGTAATCTCCAGCTCCAGCAAGTGGGGATCCAGTTCGCTGTTGGACAGGGCATTGGCCACCAGGTCGACGAACATCTTTTGCCGGAACTGGCGCATGGACAGGTTGACCGCGATACGCACCGGTGGCAGGCCGTTTTCCTGCCAGCGCTTGGCCTCCAGGCAGGCATTGTTTAAGGCCCATTCGCCAATGGGGATGATCAGACCAGTTTCCTCGGCGAAAGGCACGAACTTGTCCGGTGACAGGAAGCCGCGTTCGGGATGGTTCCAGCGAATCAGGGCCTCGATGCCAATGATGCCGTGGGTGTGCAAGTCAATCTGGGGCTGGAAATAGAGTTCGAACTGGTCGCGCTCCAGGGCGTGGCGCAGGTTACTTTCCAGTACCAGGTGTTCGTAGGCGCGGGCATTCATGCCTTCGGTATAGAACTGGTAGCGGTTGCCGCCCTTTTCCTTGGAGCGGTACATGGCGGTATCGGCGTTTTTCAGCAGGCTGCGCATGTCCTCGGCATCGTCGGGGTAGAGAGTGATGCCGATGCTGGGCGATACCACCAGCTCATGGCCATCGAGCCGGAAAGGAGGCTCCATCAGCTCGAGAATCTTGTTGGCCACCAGGGAGGCATCGTCAGGGGTGTGGATGTTTTCCAGGATCACGGTGAATTCGTCGCCCCCCAGGCGGGCCACGGTATCGCCCTTGCGGGCATTTTGGGTCAGGCGCTTGGCCACCCCGCGCAGGAGCTGGTCACCGGCATGGTGGCCAAGACTGTCGTTGATGTTCTTGAAACGGTCGAGATCGAGAAACAATAATGCCAGGCGGGTTTTGTTGCGCTGGGCCCGGCTGATGGCACGACGCAGGCGATCGCGGAACAGGGCGCGGTTGGGCAGGCGAGTGAGCGAGTCGAAATTGGCCAGCCTGAGCAGCCGCTCCTCGGTCTCCTTGCGCCGGGTGATGTCACGCGAGACCGTGATGATCTCGCGACCTTGCCTGGCGAGGGGTTCGCGAATGGGCTTGCTGACGGTTTCCAGCCATACATAGGTGTCATCCTTGCGCCGGATGCGGTAGCACACGGGGTCGTCGGCCTCACCGTCAAGCAGGCGCCGAAACAAGCGCCGTTTGGTCTTGAGGTCGTTGGGGTGAAAATAGTCGAATACCGACTGGCCGATGATTTCCTCGGGTTTGTAGCCCAGCACTCGCTCGATGCTGGGCGAAACATAGGTGCAGATCCCTTGCAGATCGTACTTGGTGATGATGTCGGAGCTGTATTCGGAGATGAGTTGGTAATCGAGCAAGTGCTCGGCGGGCAAGGGCTGGGCAATTTCCTGGTCGGCGATGCAGCCGCCGGAAACCCCGATGATGCTGCTGTCGTTTTGCACCGGCGTCAGCCATACATGGAACAAGTCGTCTCCGATCTGAACAGTGCTGGCCACCGCCTCGCCTGCCAGCGCCTGTTTGACATGATCCTGCAGCACGGAAAGGGCACAGCTGCTGTCGAACAGAGACTGGCCGATTTTCAGGGCCGAAGCCAGTTCGCGGGTATGCTCGGCGCTATTGCGCAGGGCGGTGAGGCGACCACTCTGTTCCAGCGAGAAATGCAATGCCCGGGGAGGATATCCCCGCTTGCGGAGGCTGGTTTTTTCGCGCTGTTTGGTATCCTGATTCATGGGCTGATCCCTGCCAGCTTGGCGACTCCATGCGAGGGATGATTCATAGTCTTCGGGACGACCTCAATCGCGGAAGTTAGTGAATTGTAAAGGGATGCCCAGCTTGGCTTCGCGCAGCCTGGCAATGAGACTTTGCAAATCGTCGCGTTTCTTGCCACTGACGCGAACCTGGTCACCCTGGATGGCGGCCTGAACCTTGAGCTTACTGTCCTTGACCAGCTTGACGATCTTCTTGGCAGTTTCCTTGTCAATGCCCTGGCGCACGGCAAGGGTCTGGTGGGCGGTTTGGCCCCGGATTTCGACCTTGCCCGGATCCAGGCAGTCGACATCCAGTTTGCGCTTGGCCATTTTGGTGTAGAGGATGTCCAGAATCTGGCCTAGCTGAAATTCGCTGTCGGCGGTGAGGGTTATGCTGTCGTCATGGAGTTCGATCTCGGCGCTGCTGCCCTTGAAATCGTAACGGTTGGCGATTTCCCGCGCGGTCTGGTCCACCGCGTTGCGTAACTCGTGTCGATCGACCTCAGAAACGACATCGAAAGAAGACATCAGACCCTCCCTTCCCTTGGCCAACGTCGATACCGTGGCGCTCGAAGACGGTTAAATATACACACCCATGGCCAGGGTTCAAGTTGTTTTTGGTCATGAAATATTCGAACTCGCTCCTCCGGAGGATGTGCTAAGATGCCCCTTTCACGCCTCGGGCGAGCCTGGGCGGGAAGCCATGAGAAAAACCAAGGGTGTGATTTTGAAAAGATTTGTTGCCATTCTCTTTCTGTGTTCCTGGGGGGCGTCAAGTTTGGCCGACGGGTCGAACCCCCATTCGTCCATGGGTTTTCATGCGGCCAATCCACCGGGTAAGACACCGGCAATGGCGGAAGGGCCAGCGGCCACGGCGGTGGTCGAAGAGGTGCTGGAGGGTGGCGGTTACAGCTACCTGAAGTTGCGTTCGTCCGAAGGCGATGTCTTCTGGTTGGCCGGCATCCAGCCCGGGATCAGGACGGGAGACACCGTGCGCTATGTGGAGAACGTGGTGATGGAGAACTTCACCAGCCGCAGTCTCAACCGCCGCTTCGATCGCATCGTGTTCGCGTCCTCGGTGCAGGTGGTACCCTGAATCAGGGGTGTTCCTGGGCTGGTGAGGCCAGCGCCTGCTGAATGGCCTGTTCCAGGCGGGAGAGCCGTGCCTCGGCCTGGATTTCCGCATGGAAACGCCCCTCGACATAGAGGAAAATGGCCGGCAGGTGAAAAATGTCCAGCTCATGGGCAAGGGCGGCCTCGGTGGCGCTGTCCACCCGGAACAGGCCGATGGCGGGATGCAAACCCTGATAGCTCATCAGCAGACTCACCCAACGCCGGCAGGCGCCGCAGCCGGGCTTGGTGAACAAGACCAGTGACAAGCCCTCGTTTTCGGCCAGCATGTGGTGATACTCGAACTGGTCGAGTTCGATGAAGCCCGGTTTTCTCTGTCTGGGCAGTGCCATGAATCCACAAGGGGTCGGGAATCCGCTGACGCACAGTGTACGCGTTCGGGTGTCCGATGTCTTGCAAAAGGGTTCCGCGGCTGGTAGTTATAGACCAGCAATGATTTTCATTCAGGAGTTGAAGCATAGCGTATGAAATTGCTTGCAAGTTTTATCGTAGTGGGTTTGATCGGCCTGGGCATGGGTGATGCCGAGGCCAAGCGCTTTGGCATGGGCAAGTCCTTTGGCAGCAAGAAAATGTTCAGCATGCCGCACAAGCGGGTGGACAAACCGGCCAAGGCTCAGTCGGCGCCCAAGCAGTCGGCCCCGGCAGCAGGTGCCGCGGGCAAGGCCGGTGCTGGCGCCAGGAGTGGCATGGGTGCTGGCCTGATGGGCGGGCTTGCCGGTCTGGCCATGGGCGGTTTGCTGGGAGCCCTGCTGTTTGGCGGCGCTTTCGAGAACATCAATTTTCTCGATATCCTGATCCTCGGTCTGTTGGCTTTTTTGCTGTACAAGGTTTTCAGTGGGCGACGCACCACCAGGCCCGAACCGGCGGCGCCCGCAGGGTATGGCAGTGCCGAGCTGGGGCCGGACGATAGCGGGGGGCAGGGCACACCGGGGCAGGCAGTCCAGCGCCGGCGTTTTGACACCGATCTCCTGTTTGGCAACAAGGCCAGGGCCAGCGACTCCGGGATTACGGCCGGTCTCGAAATTCCGGCGGATTTCGATGCCGAACACTTTCTAGAAGGCGCCAAAACACTTTTTGCGCGCATGCAAAAAGCGTGGGACGAGGGTGATCTGGGCGATATTCGCCAGTTTACCACCGACAAGGTATTTGCCGAGGTGCAGGAACAGCTCTGGAACCGAAGCGGTGACAGCCGGACGCTGATTCATCGTCTCGATGCTCACTTGCACCAGGTGCGTGAACTGGATGACGAGCTGGAAGCCAGCGTGGTGTTCGAGGCCGAGCTGGAAGAAAACGGCCAGCCTGTGAAGGTGAGCGAGCTATGGCATTTCACCAAGCCCAGGCACAGCGCACAACCCACCTGGTATCTCGATGGCATACAGCAGATAGAGGATTGACGCTTGCCCGTGGAAGGTTCGGAAGCCGGCCGATTGGCCGGCTTTTTTGTTGCACCCTCTGTGGCCATGAAATGCCCTGATTTTTTCCACGTTGAGAGTTGCCACGAGGCTAACTATCATTTAACCCGCAACAAATGAGGCGCGTGGAGTTTAAGCGCGCCAAGTGCTTGCCACAGACCGATGTCTGAGTATCCATGCGTATAAGCGACATATCAAACCGGTTATCCCCCCAGCCCCTCCAGAGCACCGAGGTGCAGCGGCAGGAGAAGGGGCGCTATGCGCGCCTGATGGAACAGGATGAACAGCGGACCCGCGCACAATCCCCACAAGCACGCGAAGAAGCCCTCGACGTCCGTGAACGCCCAAACCCGGGAGGGCTCAGTCTCTATTACAGTCACGATATTGCCCGCCGGGCACAGCAGCAGTATCAGCAGGACAGGGAGCGGCTCAGCCGCATCCCTCCCCACTATACCAAGGCCGTGCAGAGCTACCAGCAACTGGCGTTGCAAGAACGGCGTGAACAGGTCAGCCGCCTGATGGGGCTGGATGTCTACGCCTGAAACAACCTGTCCGCTGGTCTCTGGGTTCGCATCGCCCACCATTCAGCTTCGCTTCAGCCAGGCCTTCTACCTTGTGTGACAGGGTCTTTCTCCGGGCATTGCGCCGGGTCACGAGATGGTACACATAGCCACAGGCCCGGTTGACTTGCGTCACGACAGACTTTGTTACAATGAACCGTTGGGATCACGGCGGACAAGGTGATGAACAAGGTGCGCAAGTTTTTTGGGCGGCTGGTGTCGTCGGTGCATCCGGCGTCGTTTCTGCGCCTGGTGATCGTGGGCTTTGGTCTGGTGGCCCTGCCGTTGGTGATAGCGCTGGTGACTGGTGTCTATTACATCAACAAATTGACGCACCAGAGCCAGGAGGCGGTGTCGCGGGCCGTGCAGGCCACCCAGGGCAGCCGGCAGTTGCTGGAGATCACCGTGGGCATGGAGCGCGACCTGCGTCAATATCTGGTGTTGGCGGAAGACGAACTCTATCAACGTTACCTGGGACGTCACAGGGCTTTTTCCCAGGTGGCCGGGGAACTGGCCGGGGTATTGGTGGACCCGCAACAGCGGGCGCAACTGGATTCGCTGGTCAAGATGGAGCAATCCTTGTTCGAGCGTTTGCAGTCGCACTTGAACAGCAACCAGCTGGGTCGGGTGGAGCCCATGGAATATGCCGCGCTCACCAGCCTGGCACGAGCGATTTTGCGTGACAACAATCAGTTGATCGACAGTGAAGTCTCGATCATGCACGAGATTTCCGCAAAGGTGAAGAACGTGGTCTTTTGGGAGTTGCTCCTGGTATTGCCGGCGGTGGCCCTGATCATCGTGATTTTTGCGTTCCTGCTGGCGCGTCCGGTGCGTCAGCTCGACCAGGGCATACGACGGTTGGGCAATGGCGAATTCGATGTGGAAATCGAGGTTGCCGGGCCCAGGGACATGCAATACCTCGGCGATCGCCTGAACTGGTTGCGCAGGCGTTTGAAATACCTCGAGGAAAAAAAGAGCAAGTTTCTGCACCATGTCTCGCACGAGCTGAAGACGCCCTTGTCGGCCATACGTGAGAGCGCGGAACTCCTGGTCGATCGAGTGGCCGGACCGCTCACCGCACAACAGGAGGAGATCTGTGATATCTTGAGAAAGAACAGCATCACCTTGCAGCAAATGATAGAAAAACTGCTCAGTTTCAACCTTCCAGACAATGCGCCGGAAGAGGGCGGTCAGCAGCTTGTACCCCTGCATCATGTGCTGGATACGGTGATTGCCGATCACAAGCCGGTGTTGCTGAGCAAGAATATTCAGCTTGAGTTGGACTGCGACGAGGTTTTCTATCAGGGTAATGAACAGCAATTACAGGTCGTGTTCGACAACCTGATCTCCAACGCGGTGAAATTCGTGCCGGAAAACGGCGCCATCCACGTCCGTTTCAAACAGCGTGATGGCGAGGTGGTGATCGATGTGGAAGACTCCGGCGAAGGGGTGGCCGAGACCGACCGCGACAACATCTTCAATGAATTCTACAAGGGCAAGGCCTCGGGCAGTGGTCGTATCCAGGGTAGCGGCCTGGGCTTGGCCATTGTGGCTGAATTCGTCGAGGCCCATGGGGGGCAGATCGAATTGACCGAGCCGGAGCACTTGTCGGGCGCACATTTTCGCATCACCTTGCCCCGGGCTTCCGACGAGAGAAAAATCCAGTGGGCGGTATGAGGGTGCTCCTGTCAATGCTGTTGGTGTTGATGATCACGGCCTGTGCCAGCGTAAAGGAAAGACATCTGCCCGGTGACTTCCTCATCCAGGGGGAGCGGTCTGCCACCGTATCCATGGATGGCTTGCTGGCGGATTGTGCCCGTTTCGCCAAAGGCGATGAAAAAACACGCAATACCATGCTGGACGAGGCCAGGCGGGCCCATGAGCTCAATCCTGCTGATGGTGACAAGGCCTTGCGCCATGCCGTGTTATTGAGTCTTGTGCAACCCCGGAAGGCGCTCGGGGTGCTACAGAAACTGCCGCAAGAGCGGCTTGACGAGGCCCAGGCCGGATTGCGGATCTTGCTGCTGCGGCAATTACAGCAGAGACAGGGTCTGTATACTGACAACCAGACACTGAAGCGCGAACTGCTGGCCCGAGAGAAAACCATTGCGAAGCTGAGGGGGCAGATCGAGGCCCTGAAGCTGATCGACAGAACCCTATTTGAACAAGAAGACAGCCTCATGCTGGATGGCAGGTGAGACCGATGAAAAAACAGACCATACTGATCGTCGATGACGACCATGACCTGCTCAAGTTGCTGAGCCTGCGCCTGCAGGCCTCCAATTACGATGTGATCGCGGTGGATAGTGGAGAGAAGGCCATGGTCGAACTCAGCCTGCGCAAGCCGCAATTGGTGATCACCGATCTTTGCATGGATGGCATGGATGGCATGGCCCTGTTCAATGCCATTCATAAAACGAATTCCACCCTGCCGGTCATCATACTCACTGCTCACGGTACCATCCCCGAGGCCATCGAGGCCACGCGTCAGGGTGTGTTCGGTTTCATCACCAAGCCCTTCGATGCCCAGCATTTACTCTCGCAAGTGGAAAAAGCCCTGCAGATCAGTCCCCTCGAGGCAGAGGACGAACAGAGTGGCGAGGAAGCGAGCTGGCGTGAGGGCATCATAACGCGCAGCCCGCTGATGGAAGACGTACTGAGCCAGGCCTACTTGGTGGCCAACAGCGAGGCCACGATTTTCATTCACGGGCAGAGTGGCACCGGCAAGGAAGTCCTGGCGCAGGCCATTCATCGTGCCAGCCCCCGGCGCGACAAGCCGTTCATCGGGGTCAACTGTGCCGCCATCCCGGAACACTTGCTGGAGTCCGAACTGTTCGGTCATGTGCGTGGTGCCTTCAGTGGCGCCACGCGAAGTTACGAGGGGCTGTTTCAGGCGGCCGATGGCGGCACCCTGTTTCTCGACGAGATTGGCGACATGCCACTGGCCTTGCAGGTGAAACTTTTGCGGGTCTTGCAGGAGCGCCAGGTCAGGCCCGTGGGATCAACCAAGACCGTGCCTGTGGATGTGCGGATTATCTCCGCCACCCATTGTGATATCGAGAAGGAAGTTTCCCTTGGAAATTTCCGCGAGGATCTGTTCTATCGCCTCAACGTGGTCGGATTGGAACTGCCCACGCTGGATGAGCGGCGACAGGACATCCCCTTATTGGCGAATTATTTCCTGAAACTATTAATGAAAGAAAATCCGGGGAAAACCAAGGTATTCTCACCGGAGGCGATGGAGCTGCTGATCACTGCTTCCTGGCCGGGTAATATTCGCCAGCTACGAAACGTGGTGGAGCAGAGCGTCACCCTGTGCACCACACCGGTGATTCCCGCGCGCCTGGTGTTGAAGGCCTTGCGGGGAAAATCGGGCGAGATAGCGCCGCTCACCGAAGCCAAGCGGCGGTTCGAGCGCGATTACCTGCTCAACCTGTTGCAATTGACCAATGGCAATGTCACCCAGGCGGCGCGCCTGGCCAACCGCAATCGCACAGAGTTCTACAAGTTGTTGCATCGGCACCAATTGAATCCCAGCCATTTCAAGGTAGCGCACTAGCTTGAGTCTTTCACCAGTCGGGCCGAGCGTTCAGTACACCTGTTCGATGTCATGAGTCGTCGTGTTGGAATAACGGATTTTCAGCGAGAGTGACTTGTACTGGTTCGTGGCTATCCAGCTTCCGTGGGTTTGCGCCCGCGATAACTGGCTTTTACTCCAGCCCCGGTTTGGTTTTCGCGCAAACCGACACCTGCAGGGCTACGGATTTCACCGCCTCTAGGGGGCGGGTGAGCGACCCAGGCTAGGAGGCGCACAGGACCAAGTGTTGCCGACTGGCAACACTTTTTTCATGAAATCTCGTCACAGATTCGCCATACAGGTTGATTCCCGCGGTGCGTTGGAGTTGGCGCGTGTATTGCTGTATTGGGCTGCTGGCGGGCTAAAGTAATTTTTTCAAGTACCGATCTAGCCCATGCCGGTCAGTTTTGAACGGTTGTATGCTTAATCGGATGGTCGAAGCAATGAAGTCAGTCGTTGGATTCCTTATTTTTGGTGTTGCCTTGTTCTATGCCGCAACCTATGCCTCGCTGTTGGGTTGAGCCCGGTGAGGTGTTTGCCTGCGATACTGCCGCAGTATGCCGGCGTAGTCATGCGCTGATCTGACATGTCTTCCAGCCGCAGTGTATCTGCTGCGGATGCCCCCTGTTTTTTCATTCCTTGCCAGATGGCTTGCTCATTGGCAAGATGAATGCGTTCTGGACGACCAGGCGTTTGGCGAATGGCTTTTTCAAGCCTTTACAGGGGACAGGAAAATGGACGAAACCCGTGGAAAAGATCTGATCCTGGTGGTCGACGACGATGAGGATGTTCTCGAGCTGTTCGAACTCAACCTGTCTCTGTTGGGCTTTGGGGTTTGCCTGGCCAGAGACCCGGAGGAAGCCCTGGTACACTATCGTCAAGCAGGACGGGATATCGTGGCAGTGATCGTCGATTTGCATTTTCCCGGTGGCCATGGGAGTGAGTTGTTACGGGCGCTCAGGGCCCTGGACCCCCATGCCAGGGTGATCGTCTGCAGTGGTGACAGCGCGGCGCCGGAGATGGTTCGGCCACAGCATTTCGGTTTCGATGGGGCACTGGAAAAACATTTCAACCGGGAACGGATGGCGGTTTTGTTGCAGGGTATCACGCAGGATTGACGAGCGGTTTTCGCAGGGCCTGGTTCACCTGCCGGAGCAAGGTGTGGATTTGACTGTTCAGGGCATGGTTGGAACATGCCACGGGTAGCGAGCGCAACAGGATGCGGTAAACCCGGGTGCGGCTGATCTTGGCCGGCTCGCCGGCTGGCCACTGGGGTTGTAGCAGTAATTGTTCCAGAGTGGCCAGGCCGATCAAGAGTGGCCAGCTGCTGGCCAGACGCAGGCGGGCATGCTGTCGCGGCAGCACGCTGACATAGGACCGGGCCTGTTCCAGGCCCTGCAGGGTTTTTTCAACGTAATGAATTAGCAAGGCACGGCGTTGCTCCGGGGGGGCGCTGGGCAGTGTCGTGGGCGAGAGTCCGAAAGCCGTCAGGGTTTGGCGTGGCAGGTAACAGCGGCCCAAGCCCAGATCCCGGCCGAGGTCGCGCAGGATGTTGATCAATTGCAGTGCCTGGCCATAATGGATGCCGTACTGGCACAAACTTTCCAGCCCTTCTATACCCGATAGGTGCGCGGCGGCAGTCTCGCTCCAGAATTCTCCTACACAACCTGCCACCAGATAGGTGTATTCGTCCAGCGCCGTTTCGTCGGCCAGGGCGACCACGGTTTTTCCCGCAGTCTGCGGAAACTTCAGCAGATCCTGTTCCATGCCTTGTGTGAGGGTGGACAGGAGTTTGCGGATGCGTGACCGGTCTTCCCGGGATTGCTGCCGGAACAAGGCAAACACCCGGGGCAGATGGTGCAACAAACGAGCTTCGGCGTCATTGCCTCGGATCTTGAGCGGACCGGTTTGTGGCGGGGTGTCGTCCTGGAGATGCCGGCGCAGTTGCCGGAGTTGTTCCAGGCGTTGTTCGGGAGGCAGCAAGTCCGTATCGGCGAGGGTGTCTGCCGCACGAGCGAGCAGGTAGGCGCTTCCCATGGGCTGGCGCAAGGGCGCGGGCAGGATACGCAGGGAAAGATAGAAACTGCGGGAAACGTCGCGCAGCAGGGGACCGAGCAATTGGCTTTCGTCGGTGATACGGGCGTGGGAGCGATGTGATGCGGACATGACAGTAAGAAAAGCCCTACCTTAGCCCATGCATCACTTGGCATCAATAGTGGAAGAAGACCGCCCGGCCCTGCGGCCGGACGGAAACGGGAGGATCAGTAACCGGAGGCGCTGCCTTGGGGTTGCTCGTCGCTCCAGGCTTGCAGGGCCGTCTTGCCGCTGCGGATAGCCTTACCCTTGCGACTGTTGAGGGAAACCATTTCCAGTGACTCGCATTTGGGACATTTCACGGTGTTGAATTTGGCGATGTGATAGATGGTCCAGGCGAGAGGGATCAGCAGCAAGGGCACCAGACCGCTGAAGGCCGTCAGACTGAGGCTGATCATCCAGATGAAGGCATCCACCACGAAGCTGGATTTGGCCTGGGGGATGGGTTTGCCGACATAACCGCAGTGAGAGCATATCTTGGTTTTCATCACACACCTCATCAGAAAATTAAAAAGAAAAAATATTATAAAATACTAATCAACAAAAGACAACATGATTACAAGGGGTATTCCCGACGGAGATACTGGGATTATGCCGATCCTGGAGCGGGTCTGTTCAGTTGGTGAGAAATTTCACAAAGGCCATGTCGCCGCTTTGGGTGACGATGGTCACGGTGTATTCCATGCCGGCGACAAGATCCGGGGAAGGATTGTAATAGGTTGTGTACTGAAAAGGCATCACTTCCGTGTTGGGCCGAGTGTAGTCGCCATATTGCAGGGGCGAGGCGATCACGCTGGTATCGTCCGTCACCTGGATGCCGTAGACCGAGGAATCACAGTTGCCTATGCAGTTGGCCTGCACCGAAATCTTCGCGGCGTCGCGCCGGTTCCAGGTGAAGGTGGGCCGGGTGGCGGGACCCGAGATCTGGATATCGGCATTGGCGATGTCCTCGGCGGTGGGATAGCTGCCACAACCCGGTGTCGGGCCCTGGCAAAGGGTGAAATCGGCGCCGAAGTTCTTCAACTGGGTCACCGTGATGCCGCTGGCCGGGCCGTTGCCATAGGCCAGTCCGATATAACCGGTGGTGTTGTTGCGGTTGGTATCGGTGTTGTAGTTGTCGATGCCGTTGTTGCATACGCCCACGCACAGGCGCTTGCGTACGGTCTTGAGGGTGCCGCTGGCGTCACGCACGGTGGCGCGAATGAAGTAGACTCCGTCGTTGAGATAGGTGTGGCTGAGTTCCAGGGCGCGGGGTACATCCGGCGGACTGCCGGGCAAGGGGTCGAGCACCAGGCTGCTGGGCGCGGTGGTACCGTCTTCCCAGTTGAAGCGTACCTCATAGTCACTGCGCTGCCCGGCAGCGATCAATACGCCTCCCTGGAAATTGAGATTGAGAGTGACCTCTGTGCCGGGGCTGGGTGCCACAGGCACGCCATTGGGCAGGGTGAGCGGTTGGTCGTCGTTTCCGGTCAGGCCATTGAGGCTGATTTGCAGTGGCGTGCCGAGAAGAGTCACCGGCTGGGTGATTTCTACCACTTGCTGATTTTGGTCCTCGACCTTGAGTTTGAGGCGGTAGTCGCCCGGTTCGCTGAAGTCGAAGGTCTGGCTGTCACTACCTTCGATGTATTGATCCTGCAAGGGAGCCATTTGCCAGAAATAGCGATAAGGGGGTGCGCCTCCGCTGATGCTGGCGAGATAGGTACCGCTGATGCTGTCCTGGTTCAGCCTGAGAGAGCAGGCCGGGTCACGCAGGTCGCTGCGGGTGGGGCAGTCGATGCTGGCGGTCAGCGGGGCCGGTTGGTCGGCCGCATAGGTGACCACCACCGGAAATTCGGCGCTGGCGCTGAGACCGGTACTGTCGGTGGCGGTGACCTTGACCCGGTATTCACTGCCGCCTTGGCCGTTGCTGGGTTTGTAGCGCTTGGCGGGCAGGGTGAAACTGAGGCTGTCGGTGGTGAGGGGGCCGCCGCTGTCGCCATCGCCGTATTCCCAGGTCCAGGTAATGGGTGGCGTGGCCACGTCGGTGACCTCGGCGGTGAATTCGGCGGCCTGTTGTTCATCACTGAGCAGGGGCTGCAGGGTCAGCAGGTTGGTCTTGAACAGGGCCTGGGGGTCGCTGGGTTGAATGACGGCTATCTCGGTTCCGGCCAGGTAGCGCAGGCCATCCCTGGGGTTGAGAAAGAACACGGTGACCATCGCACTGCCGCTGTTGATTTCCGCCTTGGCCTGGATCTTGGCGGTGAGCCCATTACTTTCCAGCAGAGTCACATCGCCGTAGACCTGCCATTCCTCCTGGGCCTGCTCGGGCGTCAGTTTCAGTTGTGCCTGGGGTGTATCGACCGGTTCGGCCACGAAGCTGCGCAGGACTCTATAAATGGCGGTTTCCTTGACCACCAGTTCGGGTTTGCCCACCAGGTTGTCGTGAAAGGGCGTTTCGTCAGGAGTGTTGACCCGCACCAGGGCAAAGGAGCCCAGGCGGGGCAACAGGACACGGAGGCTGTCGCCCTGGATTTCGGGCACCAACAGGATGGCGGCACCGTTCTGGTCCACGGTGGCCACGTAGAGACGCTCACTGTTGTCGAGTGTATCCGGCAACGGCAATTCGAGGCGGGCGGGAATGGCAAGTTCAGTGCGGTCGCTTTGCACTATCATGGCATCGCCGATGATTTCTACATTGTCCGGCAGGGTGGGTTGCCAGGGAGTGCTGAGCCGGATGTCGGCGGCCCGCTCCAGGGCCTCGCGCTTGATGACCAGGGAGCCGCCGTTGTCCAGGCTGTATTGATAGTCGCCCTGAACCGTCTCCTTGGCTGTGAGCGCGCGCTGAGTCTGTGGTGAGGGCGCGCAGGCGGTCAACAGTAGCAGCATGCTGCCCAGCCACAACGCCTTGAGCAGTGATGCGCCGGTCTTGTCCTTCCACCGGGGGCTGGAATATCTTGCATCTGGCAAGGCCATGAGACAGCTACTACCTCGATTCGGCCAGCACGGCCGGAGTCTATTCTCTATCCTTGGTCATCGTTGCGCTGGTGGTGTTTCTGAAGCCTTGATTTTGCCGTCGACAACCGGATATACCACCAGGATATCGCCTTCCACACCCACCACGCGCACCTTGGCCCCGGCTCTGAGATTGGGACCCTTGAGCTCCCAGCAGATGCCATCGAGTTCCAGCTCGCTGAAACCGTTCTGCAAGGGCTGGGTCAGCACCAGGTCGCGGCCGATGTATTCCCTCGCCTTCTGGCGGGTGCTGCGAGCCGCGTTGCTGGACTTGCGCAGCAGCATGTACCAGGCACCGGAAAACACCGTGCTCAGTGCAGCGAAAATGGCCAGTTGCGGCTTCCAGTGCAGCTCCGGGAAGGCCAGGAACAAGGCCCCGGTTATCGCCGAGGCGAGGGCCATGCCACCGAAGATGCCCACTGGCGACAAGGCTTCCAGCACCACCAGTATCAGGGCTATGGCCCACCAGTGCCAGAACTCCAATTCGAAGAACTGTATCCCTGCTAAATCCATGATTTCCTGCCTAGACTATCGCCATGCCTTGGCGCGGGACGTTACCAGTTCTGTTTTTCGCTTGCAAGCACGTGGTCTTGCTGTCACTCCTAAGGGTGTCTTCCGATCTCGATCCAGCATAATTCTGCTGGCTTAATCTGGGCTTAACTGGTATTAGCTGTAATGCACCACAGGTAACAAACCACACAAATAATGCCTGAGAATTCCCCTGTTGTCGATGAGGTCCGGGTGCTCGCCCAGGAGCGGCTGAACCTCTGCTATCACCATCTCTATCGTGCCCATTTCGGCATTTTGGCACCCTGGCTGGTGTTGTGGCTGGTCTATGGAAAGACCGCATGGCAACCCTGGTTCGACCTGTGGAGTAGTTTGTTCGTCCTCTATGTCATGGCCAGTTTCCTGCTGTTGCGGGCCTATGTGAGAGGCGTCGCTACGCGCGCCGATGTGATGGTATGGCAGCGCAGGCTGTTGATACACAATTTGATACTGGGTTTTGCATGGGGGTTGATTCCCTGGCTGGTGAAGTTGGAGGACATGGAGCAGATAGCCCTGTTGAGCCTGCTGGTGGCCGGGCCCTGGTTCGGAGCCGCTTTTCTCACGGCATCGTGTCCTCGGGTGTTTCTGTTCTGGAGCCTGCCACAACTGATCTTGTTCGAAATGGCGCTGGCTTCGCAGCCACGTGCGGTTTTCAGTCTGGCCCTGATGCCGGTGGCCTATCTGGCCTGCCTGGTGTTGTTGTTCAACGGCCATCGTCTCATCGACAGGATGATTCGACTGCGCTTCGACAACCTGGAATTGGTTTCCCGGGCCCAGGCCGCCTATGAGGAAAAGTCGCGTTTTCTCACGGCCATCAGCCATGATCTGAGGCAACCCCTGCAGGCCATGAAGCTCTACCACGCCACGCTGCGACGGCAACTGGAGGAAGAGCAGCAATTGGCCTTGCTGGACAAGGCGGACAGGGCGGTGCGGGAAATGGACCACTTGCTGCACAGTCTGCTGGAAAAGGCCCGCCTGGAAACCCGGGGGATCCCCGTGCGTAAACGTAAGCTGAAACTGAAGCCCTTTTTGTTGGAACTGGCGGAGCCATTCCGTACCCAGGCGCGCCAGCGCGGCCTGGAGTTGCGCATTCGTCTCCTGGATGTCGAGGTAGAGACCGATCCGGTATTGCTGGGGCGCGTGTTGCGCAATCTGCTGAGCAATGCCCTGCGTTATACCCCGCGGGGCGGGGTGTTGCTGGCCTGTCGGCGGCGGGGCGACCGGGTTCAGGTGAGTGTCTATGATACCGGTGAGGGTATTTCGGCAGCCGACGAGGCGAGGCTGTTCGAGGAATTCACCCGCCTGGGCAGTTCCAGCGGCACAGATGGCCATGGGCTGGGGCTGGCCATCACCCATGGGCTGTGCCAGTTGCTGCAGCATCCTCTGCACTGTGTCAGCCGGCCTGGGAGAGGCACGGTGTTCAGCCTGAGTCTGCCATGCGCAAGGTGAATTATTCCATTCCCAGTATCCGCCGTGCCCGCAGGCTGGCCTGGGTACGGTTGTTGACGCCCAGTTTGCTGTAGATTTCGTTCAGGTATTGTTTCACCGTGCCTTCGCTCAGGGCCAGCTCCTGGGCGATTTCGCGGTTGCTCAAGCCCTGGGAAAGCGCCTGGAGAATGCTGCACTGGCGGGGCGACAGGGTTTCCATGTGGGCGGGGGTGTTGCTGGGAAAAAACTGCCGTCCGGCAAGCAAGCGTTCGATGGCTTTCAGAATGTGTTCGGCCTCGGCGCTCTTGGGCACAAAGCCGGCCGCCCCGGCATGGCGGCAAGCCTGTATGGAGTCGGCCTCATCGAGACCGGAGACTACCAGTACAGGAATCCCGTGGGCCAGCGCGCATAGCCTGGCGAGGCCTTGGGTGCCGTTCATGCCCGGCATCAGCAGATCGGTGATGATGAGGTCCAGTTCCATTGCCCCATTGCCGAGCAGTTCGCGCAGATCGGCGTAGTTGCGCACGGTCGAGACCTGGAAATGCGCGTTGTGTTGTTCCAGCCAGAGCCGCATGCTCTCCAGAAACAGGCCGTGGTCATCGGCGAGAACGATATTCAAGGATAGGCTCCTGAGGGGTTGAATTGTTCATTTGTATCAGGGGACCCGGCGTCTCATGTTCAACTTGGGCAGGGTGTTGAAACCTCTTCCAGCCCTTCGGTGTCATTGCAGTCGATGGGCCAACATTGCCATAGTCGATACATCCTTTAATCGAAACAATAACTAACTTAAGTTAGTAGTGGAGTCAAAGGTCAAGATATACACTCATTCCTTGATTAAACTAAGGAAATGGGTGGTTGTTCATGACCAGGAAACATGTATCCTTGTTGCCTCTTCAGTTCTCCGTGGGCCTGGTTGTCTGCCTGCTGGGGGGCTATGTCCAGGCGACTCCCTTGTTATACGACCCCGGTCCGCTCAACTTTAGTACCCGTGACCAGAGCCTTTGGGGCAGTGGTGGCGGGGTAGCCCCGGTGGAAAAACGCTATTCCCGGAAATGGTCGTCCTCCTCCTCGCTGGGAGGCATCGCCGGTGAAGCGAGCACGGCGGTGACGGTGGAAGACTGGCACCCAGGCTATGCTGAAGATCACGGCTATACCGAGTGGCACAAAACCCACTGCCACTCAGTTTGGTGTCTGGGGATCGATCCGCATACCCCCTATCCGGAATGGCATCCCAAGCTGGACTGGCACCCCGGCTATTCCGAAAAACATACCCTGTTCACCGTGGACACGCGCACGGGAACGGAGGCGCGTTTTTCCAGCAGTGGTGAAGTGGGCGTCACCAGCAGCCTGGGCTTCAATGGTGGCACGGTGGATGCCAACCTGGTCTTCGATGCCCGGCTCAATATCCCCGATGAGCCGGTGGATCCCGGTGACTTTTTCTCACTCAGTCCTTACGCCGATCTCACCGAAGGCAGCTTTTCCACCAAGTTCCCCACCCTTACCGGCGAGGTGACGGCCAGTCTGGAAGCCGACGTGGCGATCGATGTGGAGGCCTGTATTCTCGGTGCGGGTTGCACCACCGACAGTAGCAGCCTGATGGATGTGGGGCCTTTGAACCTGGACATCCTCGAGATCAATACTCCGGGGCTGTCAGACAAGATCTCCTTGTTCGGGCTGGACGACCTTGCTTTCGATATCACCCGCCAGACCACCTGGGTGGATTTCATCGTACCGCCCGGGGCACCCAGTATTACCTTGCCGGGCGCTCCCCGCCCCAGTCTCGGTGTGGGGATGAACCTGGGCAATCTCACCCTGGACTATCCCGATCTGGCGGTGTCGGGTAGTTTGCAGGCGGATGATCTGGTGGTGGGCAGTGGCCAGTTCGACGACCTTTTACGGCTCAACTTCGATCTCGATGCTGCCGCGGTGGCGGCGGGGAGTATGCCAGCCTTGGGGGCGGTGGCCGTGGTGGGGCCACTGGAGTTTCGCGGCGATATCATGGACGTGGATATTGGGCCCACCCTGGATCTCAGCCAGAGCTTCGTGATGGACCCCGAACTCATGGTGACGCTCGATTTCAGCCAACCGGTATGGCAGGATCTCGGTGCCGGCCTGCGCCAGCAGGTGACGAGCTGGTCGGGCCCGCTCGCGGATCTGCCTCGCTTTGCGCTCATCAATGCTGGTGATCAGGTCGAGGTGAGGCCGGAGTTCTGGGTCGATGCCCGCTTTGGCAATCGTACCAGCTTGAACTTCGATCTGACATTTTCCCTGGATGTGCTCAAGGGGCAGGTGGGCCTGAGTGTGCTGAGCACGCCTACTTTCAGCCTGGTCGATATCGACGAGCCCATACCCCTGGGCCCGGTGGACGTGTTCGACAGCAGTTTTGTGCTGGACGGTTTTTCCCGCATCAGCGGTACGCCCTTCTTGCTCAGCGCTGCCGCTGCCACCGTCCCGCAAGGCCCCGGTCTCTATACGGCATCCTTTCATCAGGCTCCTCCGGCCGGTGTGCCGACGCCGGGCGTTTTGGCCCTGATGCTGGTGGGTCTGCTGGGCTTGATCCCCGGGCGTGTGCGCTGGCGGTGGGCCGGTGGCCCTACAGACTGAAACAGGCGCTGATTGTCTGCTCCTTTGATCCCCGCTGCGGTGGGGATTTTTTTTGGTGGAAATCGCCTTGATTTACAGCGGCTTGTATTTGAAGGTGCCTGTGAATTGAATTATTTAAGTCCGAGTGCTTCAGTCGTAATTTTTTGTATTGACGTATCCCCTTGATGATGTTGATAAAGTTCGTATCGCAGAGCAACTTGCAGGCGAGACTAAAGTATTACCCCACAAGGACGAGATAATTTCTACAGGTCGCGCTGTCGTCGGGTGAGCCTCACACTTCGATCACAGGATACGGTAACCGTTACGGGGTTGGGAATGACAGGGAGACAGCCATGAAAATCAGTCAGAAACTGAATCTCACGCAATTGATCAATACCGCCATGATGATTGCCATGGTGGCGTGGGTGATACCGAAGCTGGTGGGCATCGGCGGGGAAATCGAGGACGTGGTGGAACAGGATCTTCCCTTGTCCGAGTCCCTGGCGGAAATCACCGTGAATCAATTGAAGCAATCCGTGCTGCTGGAGAAGAGCCTGCGGGCGGCGGAGGTCGCCCCGCGACAGACAGGTGCCGAGGCGGCCAAAACCTTGTACGAGCAGGTTCGCCAACTGGGCGGCCAGGTGGAGGAAACCCTGCGACGCGCCGAGGGCCTGGCCGAGCGGGGCATGAACACAGCCCACAACGCACAAACGCGTCAAGAGCTCGAAAAGGTATTGAGCCGCCTGCAAGCCATCGAACAGCAGTATCTGGCCTATGAAGAGCACATGCAGCAGGCCTTTGCGGCCATAGAGGCGGGTGACATGGCAATGGCCGAGCGCCTGGCGGGCGGGGTCGAACAGGAATCGAGTCGTCTGGAACAGGAACTGGATGCCCTGTTACAGGAAATCGAGGGGTTTACCGGTGCGGCCATGGCCACGGTGGCGGCGGACGAGCACACTGCCATCGTGGGCATGATCGCCATCGCCGCGGTGAGCATCGCCACGGGTCTGGGGTTGGGACTGTGGATAGGCTTCGGCATCAAGCGCGCCATCAGCCGCAGCAATGCCACCCTGCAGCAGATCGCACGGGACAAGGATCTGAGCCTGCGGCTGGAAGAGAGCAAGGATGAGCTGGGTCAAATGGGCGCCAATTTCAATGGCATGATGGAGACCATGCAGGGCACCCTGCACCAGGTAGCCTCGGCTTCGGTGCAATTGGCCTCGGCGGCAGAGGAATTGTCGGCTGTGACCACCCAGGCGCGTACGGCGGTGACCTGCCAGAAGGACGAGACCGATCAGGTGGCCACGGCCATGAACGAGATGGCGGCGGCCATGCACGAAATGGCGCAGAACAGCAGCGAGGCCGCCAAGGCGGTGCGCGCCGCCGAGGAGGAAACCGGCAAGGGGCACCAGGTGGTGAGCGAGGCCATTGCGTCCATTCAGTCCCTGGCCGGCGAGATCGACAACGCGTCCCAGGTGATCGAACGCCTGGCCGCCGACAGCCAGGATATTGGCTCGGTGCTGGACGTGATCAAGGGCATTGCAGAACAGACCAACTTGTTGGCGCTCAATGCGGCCATAGAAGCGGCCCGCGCCGGTGAACAGGGGCGGGGATTCGCGGTGGTGGCTGACGAAGTGCGCACCTTGGCCAGCCGCACCCAGGAGTCCACCGATGAAATCCAGCAGACCATCGAGAAGCTGCAGGCCCGTGCGCGCGAGGCGGTGAGCGCCATGCAGGCCGGCAGTGAACGTGCCAATGGCAGCCTCGGCCAGGTGGAAGAGGGCAATGCCTCGCTCAATCGCATCGTGACTTCGGTGTCCACCATCACCGACATGATCAACCAGATCGCCAGTGCCACCGATGAGCAGAGCATGGTTTCGGAGGAGATCAACCGCAGCATCGTGGCCATCCGCGATGTTTCCAGTGAAGTGAGCGACGGCGCCGCACAGACCGAGGTGGCCAGCAACGAGATCGCCAAACTGGCGGTGGATCTAAAGACGGCGGTGAATCAGTTCAAAGTGTGAGCAAGAAGAATCCGGTTTTCGGGTTCAGGAAGAGCACTGCCTGGCCGCTAATGAAATGAGGGCCGCTTTCCGGCCACGTAGCACGTAGATGGAAAAAGAAATTCGATGAAAATAAATCTTCCGGTAACAGATCGGGAACACGTTATACCCGATGATGCCAATATTCTTTCAACCACCAATGTCAAGGGAGCAATAACCTACGTCAATGATGAGTTTGTCGAGATCAGCGGCTTTGAGCGCGAGGAACTCATCGGCAAGAATCACAATATCGTGCGCCATCCGGACATGCCGCCGGAGGCCTTTGCCGATCTGTGGCAAACCATCAAGTCGGGCCGCTCCTGGATGGGCATCGTCAAGAACCGCTGCAAGAACGGTGACTATTACTGGGTCAAGGCCTATGTGACTCCGATCTACAAGGACGGGAAAATCTGCGAATACCAGTCGGTGCGCACCAAGCCCGGCGCGGACGAGGTGCGCCGGGCGGAGAAGCTCTATGCCCGGCTGCGCGCCGGCAAGACGCCACGCTGGCTCAAGCGTCCGACCATGGCCTTCAGGCACAAGTTGATCATTACTTTTCTGCTGCTGCAGGCCAGCGTGCTGGCTTTGCCACTGGCCAGTGGGAGCATCTCGCCCCTGCAGGCCCTGCTCAGCCTGCTGCCGGGGTTGTTTATCGCGGCGGCTTTTCTCTACCGGGAGATGCGCCCTCTGTGCCAGAGTTTCGCACGTGCACGGGAGATTTTTTACAACCCGTTGGCAGCCCATGTATTCGCCGGCCGGGTGGACGAGCCGGGTCAACTGGCCATGGCCATGAAATATCTGGAGACGGAATCTGTGGGTATCGTCGGCCGGGTGAGTGATTTCTCGCACCAAGTTGCCCGTGAGGCAGGCAGCTTGCAGGAAATCATCGAGATGAACAAGCTCAGTATCGATACACAATATGTGGAAACCGGGCATGCGGTGGGTGCCATGGATCAATTGGTGCACAACATCCAGCAGGTGGCCGACAACACCCAGGTGGCGGCGGAGAACACCTTGCGGGCCAAGGGGGAGACCGCGCACAGCAGGCAGGTGGTGGAGGAAACCCTGGAAGCCATTCATCGCCTGGCTGACGACGTGAAACAGGCCGGCGAGGTGGTGCAGGAACTGGGGCAGGACAGCGAACAGATCAGCACCGTGGTGGATGTGATCGGCGAGATTGCCGAAAAGACCAATCTGCTGGCGCTCAACGCGGCCATCGAGGCGGCCCGCGCCGGTGAGCAGGGGCGGGGATTCGCGGTGGTGGCCGACGAGGTACGCAGCCTGGCCATGCGCACCCAGGAGTCCACCCAGCAGATCCAGCAGATGATCGAGCGCTTGCAGTCCACCACCGGCCGGGTGGTGGAGGTCATGGACAGGAGTCTGGAAAAGACCGATCACAGCGTGGCGCTGGCTGAGGCGGCGGTGGCATCCCTGGAGGTGATAGGCCAGTCGGTGGCCACCATCAACGAGATGACGGCACAGATCTCGGCCGCCGTGGGTGAACAGAATACGGCCACCCAGGAGAGCAGGCAGAGCCTGACCAATATCCAGCAGTCTTCAGAGGTGAGCCTGTATGGTATTCAGCAGAGTCAGAAGACCAGTGAAGCCATGACACTCCAGGCCAGGAGTATGGGTGAGTTGACCCGCCAATTCTGGTTGAAACGGCGCTGAGTTCACACAACGAAAAACCCCGCTCGGTCGAGCGGGGTTTCTGTTTCTAGAAGAGTGGCGTCCCCAAGGGGATTCGAACCCCTGTTACCGCCGTGAAAGGGCGGTGTCCTAGGCCTCTAGACGATGGGGACGCAAAACCTGCGAACCTGTGTTCTGGTGGAGCTAGGCGGGATCGAACCGCCGACCTCTACACTGCCAGTGTAGCGCTCTCCCAGCTGAGCTATAGCCCCTGAATGAGCCGCGTATTCTACGGAGCCGGTCCGGGAGCGTCAAGCGGAAATTCAAAAAAACCGGTCTTTTTCGCGAATTGGCTCCCCCCCCGCCCAGGGTATTGGTTTTGTTGCACATTTCATTCATTGTGGCAAGCCTTCGATATGCTCTATGGCGCGCTGCAGCCGCGCCATCACCCGCGGCTTGCCGATCAACTCGGCGGTGATGTCGATGGACGGCGACACGCTCCCGCCGGTGATGGCCACTCGCAAGGGTTGGGCCAGCTTGCCCAGCTTGAGTTCGAGTTTCTCGGCGGTGCCGACAATGACCTCGTGGATGGCCTCCGCGCGCCAGTCATGCAACTGCTCCAGGGCCTGCTGCAGGGCGCGCAGACCTTGCAGGCTGGCCGGCTTGAGGTTCTTGCGCGCGGCCTTTTCCTCGTAGGCATCGAAGTCACGGTAGAAATACAGGCTGCTGTCGGCCATTTCCTCCAGGGTCTTGCAGCGTTCGCGCAACACTTCCACAACCCGGCTCAAGGCAGGGCCGTTGGCGGGGTCGATACCGCGCTGGCCCATGTGCCAGCTCAGGTGATGAGCCACGTGGGCGGGGTCGCTGTGCATGATGTAGTGGTGATTGAGCCAGAGCAGCTTGTCGGGATTGAAAGTGGAGGCGGCCTTGTTGACCTGGCGAATGTCGAAATGCTCGATCATTTCGTCCACCGAGAAGATCTCCTGGTCACCGTGGGACCAACCCAGGCGCACCAGGTAGTTGAGCAGGGCCTCGGGCAGGTAGCCCTGGTCACGATACTGCATCACGCTGACCGCGCCATGGCGCTTGGACAAGCGCTTGCCGTCGGCGCCCAGGATCATGGGCACATGGGCGTAATGGGGCGGTTCGGCGCCCAGGGCGCGCAGAATATTGATCTGGCGCGGGGTGTTGTTGAGGTGATCGTCGCCACGGATGACGTAGTCTATGCCCATTTCCATGTCGTCCACCACCACGGTGAGGTTGTAGGTGGGGCTGCCATCGGCACGGGCGATGATGAGATCGTCCAGCTCGCTGTTGTCGATCACCACTCGACCCTTGACCAGGTCGTCGATGATCACGTTGCCGTGCTCGGGGTTGCGAAAGCGGATCACATGGGGACGGTCCTGCGGGTAATGCGCCAGGTTGCGGCAATGCCCGTCGTAGCGGGGTTTCTGCTTGTTGGCCATCTGCTTCTCGCGCAGGGCGTCGAGACGCTCGCGGGAGCAATAGCAGCGGTAGGCATGGCCGCTGTCGAGTAGTTGCTGGATTACCTGGCGATAGCGCTGGAAGCGTTGGGTCTGGAAAAATGGGCCTTCGTCGTATTCCAGCCCCAGCCAGGTCATGCCCTCGAGAATGGCGTTGACCGACTCGGTGGTGGAACGCTCCAGGTCAGTGTCTTCGATGCGCAGCACGAAACGGCCGCCGTGCTTGCGCGCATGCAGCCAGGAAAACAGGGCGGTGCGGGCGCCACCGATGTGCAGATAGCCGGTGGGACTGGGAGCGAAGCGGGTTTTCAGCGTCATGGAATGTCCTGTGGTGGAATTGTCGCGCGCCTATTCTATAGGGCGGGGTTTAAATGTACAGTAGGCAAAACAAATCAAAGGAATCGACATGCAGCGCTCACTGTACCCCGAGATCGAACCCTATGTGAATCACAGTATCGCGGTGGACCCGCCCCATGTATTGCACGTGGAGGAATGTGGTAATCCCAAGGGTTTGCCAGTGGTGTTTCTGCATGGCGGTCCTGGTGCTGGCTGTGAGCCCTATCACCGGCGTTTTTTCGATCCGGATATCTATCGCATCATTCTGTTCGACCAGCGTGGCTGTGGCCGTTCCACGCCCCATGCCGAGCTGGACGGCAACACCACCCAGGCCCTGGTGGCGGATATGGAGCGCATTCGCCAGTATCTGGGCATCAAGCGCTGGCTGGTTTTTGGGGGATCTTGGGGTTCTACCCTGGCCCTGGTGTATGCCGAGACCCACCCCGAGCGCGTGGCCGGGTTGGTGCTGCGCGGGATCTTTCTATGCCGACCGCGGGAGATCGCCTGGTTCTACCAGGAAGGGGCCAGTAGGGTGTTTCCGGATTACTGGCGGGATTTCGAACGCGTGATTCCCGCAGGTGAACGTGGCGACATGCTGGCTGCCTATCATGCCCGGCTCACCGGTGACAATGAAATCGCCCGCATGGCGGCGGCCAAGGCCTGGTCCCTGTGGGAGGGGCGTACCGCCAGCCTGCTGCCCAGTCCGGCGGTGATCGATCATTTCGCCAATCCCTTTACCGCCCTGGCGTTGGCGCGCATCGAATGCCATTACTTCGTCAATGATGCCTTTCTGGAACCCGACCAGATCCTTGCCCGGGCCCATCGGTTGCGAGAACTCCCCGGCGTCATCGTGCAGGGGCGTTACGACATGGTCTGCCCCATGGAAAGTGCCTGGGCCTTGCATCAGGCCTGGCCCGAGGCCTGCTTCGAGCTGATTGCCGATGCCGGTCATGCGGCATCGGAACCGGGTATCATCGACGCGTTGGTGCGGGCCACCGATAGAATGGCGGAATACGGACTGTTTCTCTAGATATTATGTTTTTCTGCCGGCATCGGGAGGCGGTGAAACCCGGAGCCGTCAGCCCAGGCGGCGGGCGTAGAGATCGTGCGGGTCGCTGTTGACGATCTCCACCTGGATGAAATCGCCGGGTTGGGGTGGGGTTTGTCCATCGGGTTCGATCACCACCACGCCGTCGACCTCTGGTGCCTCGGCGGCGCTGCGGGCGATGATGGCCTCGGGTGATACCGCGTCCACCAGCACGGTCATGCTCCGGCCAATCTTTTCCTTCAGCCTGTCGGCGCTGATCTCGGCCTGCAGTTCCATGAGCCTGGCCTGGCGTTCGGCCTTGAGTTCTTCGTCGATCTGCCCGGGCAGATCGTTGGCTTCGGCTCCCGCCACGTTGGAATAGGTGAAGCAGCCGACCCGGTCCAACCTGGCCTGGCGCAGGAAATCCAGCAGCAGTTCGAAATCTTCCTCGGTCTCGCCCGGATAGCCCACGATGAAGGTACTGCGCAGGGTGATCTCGGGGCAGATTTCCCGCCAGCGCTGAATGCGCGCCAGGGTGTTCTCGGTATGAGCCGGTCGGCGCATGGATTTGAGAATTTTGGGACTGGCATGTTGGAAGGGAATGTCCAGATAGGGCAGGATCCGACCCTCGGCCATCAGCGGCAGTACCTCGTCCACATGGGGATAGGGATAGACATAGTGCAGCCGTATCCAGACACCCAGTGATCCCAGGGCTGCGACGAGCTCGCGAAAGCGGGTCTTGATCGGACGCCCGCCCCAGAAGCCGGTGCGATAGCCCAGGTCCACCCCGTAAGCGCTGGTGTCCTGGGAGATAACCAGCAATTCCCTGACGCCTGCCTGCACCAGATTTTCTGCCTCCTGCATCACCTCGCCCAGTGGCCGGCTGGCCAGTTTGCCCCGCAGTGCGGGGATAATGCAAAAGCGGCAGCGATGGTTACAGCCCTCGGAAATCTTCAGATAGGCATAATGGCGCGGGGTGAGCTTGATACCCTGGGGGGGGATCAGCTCGGCGAAGGGCTGTGCAGGCAGGGGCAGGTGATGGTGTACCGCTTCCATCACTTCCTGGGTTGCGTGGGGTCCGGTCACGGCCAGCACCTGGGGATAGTTGTCCAGCACCACGTTGTCCTTGGCGCCCAGGCAACCGGTGACGATGACCTTGCCGTTTTCCGCCAGGGCCTCGCCTATGGCCTCCAGGGATTCCGCCACCGCTGCATCGATGAAGCCGCAGGTATTGACCACGACCAGGTCGGCATCTTGGTAGCTGTTGCCAATGTGGTAACCCTCGGCGCGTAGGCGGGTGATGATGTGCTCGGCGTCCACCAGCGCCTTGGGGCAGCCCAGGCTGACGAAACCGATGCGGGGAATACGGGGTGTCATGGGGAAAGCGCCTGGCCCGCATGACGCGGGCCAGGCTGAGGATCAATTGCTGGCGGCGGTTTGTGAGTCGCCAGCGGTCTCTTCCGGCAGGCCCTTGATGGAACGGGCGATCTTTTCCAGCGCCATGTGCTGGTCACGGGCCAGGTTGTAGAGTTTGAAGCCAGTTTCGACCACCGCATTGTAGAAGCCGGGGATGCGGTACCCCAGATAGAACACGTAGATGACCGCCGGCACGGCAACGATGAAGGCGAAAATGCCGTTGAAACCAATGCCATGGTCCAGAAAACCGATGAAATGGTAGAGCAGCGCCAACGGTAACAGCAGCAGGGTGCCGAAGAAAGCGGACAGAATCAGCGCGAAAAAAACCAGAATGCTGAATTGAATAATGCGAACGAGTGCAAGGTTTACTTTATCCATGGAGTGTAATAATTCGATTGATGGTTGACCTGTCGGGCCTGGGCCCAACCCCAAGAGTACCAATGGGTTATTCCACCGTACTCGCAGAAGGTCTATAGTTTAGCGGTTAGTCATGACAATGGCCACCCGGCGTGTGGCCGTTGCTTGTAGGGGCGTTTTCGGGAAGGGTGGAACAGGGCTTCGTTTACCGGGGTCTTACTATCGTTTAGACT
Source organism: Gammaproteobacteria bacterium (assembly GCA_015487785.1). Lineage (GTDB taxonomy): Bacteria > Pseudomonadota > Gammaproteobacteria > S012-40 > S012-40 > S012-40. The sequence continues at coordinate 62,534 of WFPC01000050.1, forward strand.
TGTATTAATCGATCAAAAGGAAGGCCGTCATGAAAATATCATCGAAGGGACGTTATGCCGTGGCCGCCATGATGGACCTGGCTTTACATGAAGGCTCGCGCTCGCTCACCATCGCCGATATTGCTGAAAAACAGAAAATTTCGCTTTCCTACCTGGAACAGATCTTCGCCGATCTGCGTCGCGCCGGGCTGGTCAAGGGAACCCGTGGCCCGGGTGGTGGGTATCGTCTGGCCAAGCCGGCCTCGGAAATCAGCATTGCCCAGATCATCCAGGCCCTGGATGAAAAATACCCCAACAAGGGTAGCGACGACTACCTGCCCTATGAGCTGTGGACCGGTCTCAGCAAGCGGCTCTACCAGTTTCTCGACACCATCAGCCTCAGCGAGTGCGTGGACGAAAAAAGCCTGGAATCGCTGGGCCTGAGCGTGCGCCAGCGCCAGGGTTGATCGCTTTCTTCATTCACCGCCGCATTTTTCCTGCCATCTCCCTTGTCGTCGGCTTCGCTTAGTGAAGCCACTGCCGGCGCAAGTCTGCCCTGGATGGAAGCGGGCGAGGGAGACATTTACGCCGTGACCGGTCGGTCGTGCTCAATGCCCTATGGCACGGTTCAACTGGGCGAAGGTATTGGCCCGGGGTGCCAGGGTCAGGGGAGTGCCCAGTTGCCGGCTGATCTGGGTGGAGGAGAAGATGCCGCGCAAGATGTAATCGCTGTTGCTCCGGGTCTGGTAGACGATGAGGTGCTGCCTGCCGCATTGCTCCAGGGTTTTGACGATGTCGCCCACGCTGGCGCGTTCCACCTCGTGGAAGTCCAGAGCTTCCAGTTCATTGGCGGGCGTCATGATATCCTGCACCTGGATGGTTTCCCGGCTGCCTCCGTGTTCATGCAGATAGAGCACGGGTTTTTCACCCAGCAGGTCGGTAGCAGTGATCAGTCCCAGGATGACACCGTTGTTGCCGGTCACGAACAGCAAGCGCACGCCGGCGATGATCATCTTATTGTTGGCATCCTCCAGGCTCGAGAAAGGTGAGATGCTAAAGGGTGTGACCTGCTTCAGATCGGTCATGACCCGCAAGGCAGGGTCATCGTAGCCGAGTGGGCCGGCCAGGTGAGTGTAGGGTTGATGAAGGCGTGTCTCAGTGGGCAGGGTGTGATGAACGAGAGCGTGATAGGTGTCTTGCATGATGCGGCCTCCTGCAATGCTCGGGGAGTATGGGATGAAGTTTAGTTCATTTCTCAGGATTTTGAAGGAGCAAATAAAATATCTTTCAAATCATCCGTGTAAGGGATGATTTTCATGTTGTTTGTTGGTTGTCGCGATGTTTGATGTGCTGTTACAAATGGCCGGCCTGATTCTGTGTGGCACCTTGTGGCGTTTTTTCCGCCCGGGCGATATCGAGCCGGATTTGCTGCGCCGTGGCTTGAGCAGCCTGGTCTATCACCTGTTGTTACCCGCCCTGGTTTTGGGCGTGTTGTGGCAAGCTCCTCTCGGTAGTCAGTCGTTGTGGATCGTGTTTTTGGCTTTCAGCGGGGTCTTGTTCGGACTGGGGCTGGGCTGGTTGAGTTGCCGTATATGGCATTTGCGACCAGCGGTGACGGGCGCGGTGATTCTGGCCGCGGCTTTTCCCAATGCCACGTATCTGGGTTTGCCGGTGCTGGAGGCGACCCTGGGTACATGGTCGCGGGCGGTGGCCATTCAGTACGACCTGTTTGCCTGTACGCCGCTTTTGCTCAGCGCGGGCGTCTTGATCGCCCGCCATTACGGGCACAAGGCCCAGCACGAACGGTTTTTGCGAGGGCTGTTCAAAGTGCCGCCGTTGTGGGCCGCCCTGTTGGCGCTGGGGCTCAATCTTGCCGGTGTGGAGCAACCAGAGCTGCTGGAAGAGTGGCTGCTCCGGCTGGGGCAGGGCGTGAGCCTGTTGATGTTGTTGGCTCTGGGTATGAGCCTGCAATGGGACAACAGCCGTTGGAAGACCCTGCCAACCCTGCTTCCGGTGTTACTGATACAGTTGTTGTTGACCCCGGCCTTGGTCTGGCTGCTGGGTTCTGGCAGTGACCTGGAGCCCCGGGTCTTGCAGGCGGTGGTGTTGGAAGCGGCCATGCCCAGCATGGTGATCGGTATCGTATTGTGTGATCGCTTTGGCTTGGACACCACGCTTTACGCCACCACTGTGACGGTGACCACGGCGGCTTCCCTGTTGAGCCTGCCCTTGTGGTTCGGCTGGTTGGGGATCGCCTGAGGGGACCCCATATCTGGAGTAAGACAAAAACGAAAGGAGCACGCCATGCAGATCGAAACCGAACAATTGTCCCAACTGAAACAGCGCCTGCTCGAGCGTTACAATCACCTGCGCCGTGATCTCTACCACGAGTTGCGGAAAATCGGCCGCGAGGAAGATTTCAAAGACTTGGCCGGCGAGGTGCACGATATCGGCGAGGTATCGGTGGCCGACGGGATCTTCGAGACCGACATCGAACTCATCGACGTACAGGCGCGTGAGCTGCGCCGGGTGGAAGAAGCGCTGGTGCGCATGGCCCAGGGCCATTATGGTGAGTGCATCGACTGTGGCCAGGCCATTCCCGCCGAGCGCCTGCTGGCCGAGCCCGAGGCCGCCCGCTGCCTGGCCTGCCAGCAACGCTTCGAGCGGGAGCATCCGGCTCACTGAAGGCTTGCTCAGCAGATACGGGGCAACTGCTCTCCGGGCAAGGGATCGATGACGCGTTCGCCGCCGAAGGCCGTGCCGAGGATCACGCTGGCGACGGGTTGGTCGCGAACTTCGCCGATACAGGTAGCCTGGCGTCCGGCGGGGTGGGCGCGCATGACGGCCAGCAAGCTATCGGTTTGGCTGGCCGGCACGATGGCCACCAATCGACCCTCGTTGGCCAGGTAGAGTGGATCGAACCCGAGAATCTCGCACAGGCCCCGTACCGCCTCCCGAACCGGCAGGGCGGTTTCCTCTATGCGCATGGCACGGGCGCTGGCCTGGGCAAATTCGTTGAGCAGGCTGGCAATGCCTCCGCGGGTGGCGTCACGCAGACAATGGATCTCGGGACATTGCCTCAGCATGGTTTGCACCAGCCCGTTGAGTGGCTGACAATCACTCTAGATGGTGCTGTCCAGTGCCAGTTCGCCGCGGGCGGAGACAATGGCGGCGCCATGATCGCCGACAGGACCGTTGACCAGGATGGCATCGCCGGGACGGGCGCGATGAGCACCGAGGCTGATACCGGCGGGAATGACACCAATACCGGTGGTGTTGATGAACAGCTTGTCGGCACTGCCGCGAGGAACCACCTTGGTGTCGCCGGTGACGATTTGTACGCCGGCGGCGACGGCCGTCTCGGCCATGGAGGCCACCACACGGCGCAACTGGGACAGCCTCAAGCCTTCCTCGATGATCATACTGCAAGTGAGATAACGGGGCGTGGCACCGCCCACGGCCAAGTCGTTGCCATGCCGGTTGTCGTCAGCTTGCGGGGTGATCTGGAGGCCGTAACTGGCACAGCCGGGGCAGGGGTCGAGCAGGGAGTTCAAAGGTATCTCGGCTTGGCAGAGTGAACACCAGCCCCGCCCGGGCGTCTGCTCGATATGTACGATGGCCCCCTCGGCCAGGGTGCCACGACAAGCCAGACCGAAGCCAAAGCGCAGTGCTTCGGCATCCACGCAGGCTAGTGCACCGATTTCCAGCCAGAGTTGCTTCACATGCTGGAAATTCTGCGCCCGTGCCTGTTCCTCGAGTTGGTCGAGAATGGCGGCGCAAAGCGTCATTTCATGCATTGCCTGCCTCCCGAGCCTGGCAGCAACTACCCTCCGCGCCGACACCATGGGAGCGGAGCCATCGAGGTACGATTGTCTTACTTTGTGGCGCTGTCCACAAGCGTTTGTGACAAGCAGACCCGGTTGCGGCCGGCATGTTTGGCGGCGTACATGGCTTGATCGGTCTGCTGGAACAGGCTGTCCGGATCGTCGTCGGGAGTGAGGGTGTGAACACCGAGGCTGAGGGTGACGGCGATGCGCTTGTGGCCGTAGTGGCAGGGGCGATTTGCGGTGTGTTTGCGGATGCGCTCGGCCAGTTGTCGAGCGCCTTCCCGCGCGGTATTGGTGAGCAAGACTACGAATTCCTCGCCGCCGTAGCGAAACAATACATCGGAGGCACGGATGCACTGACGCATGATGGCGGCTACCTGCATGATGACGGCATCGCCGGCGGCATGGCCATGGCGATCGTTGACCTGCTTGAAATGATCGATATCGGCACAGATCATGGACAAGGGGGTGCGATGGCGCCGGGACAGATGAATTTCTCGCTCCACCATATCCTGGAAGACGCTGCGATTATTGGCCCCGGTGAGGGGGTCCGTGGCGGCAATGGCCAGGGCCTGGTGGTAGAGCAGGGCATTGCGCAGCGGATAGCCCAAAAGTTCGCAGCATTGGGCGAACAGACGTTGTTCCCGGGCATCGAAAGGGGTTTCACGGGTCAGACGCACGATGCCCAGCGGGGTTTGTTCCTCGGCCAGCAACAGCACCCGTTCGAGTGCATACCGTCCCGATCTGCCCACCTGCAGAACTTGCGGCAGGACATGGCTGTAGTAGTCCAGGCCGGTATGGGGAATAGGGCTGCGTAGCAGTCCGGAAAAGATTTCCAACAAGGTGCTCAGCTCCAGGCTGGTCTGCAATTCCCGGCTGGCTCGATGAACCAGCTCGGCATCCAGCTCATGTTGGGGGGTGGCGAGCGGAACGGGCTGTTCCACGGAATGCTCGGACAGGGCTTCTACCGACAACATGCTGTGACTCCTCGTGTGAATAGACTCGCATGAAACAGCGATGATCGTGCCAATCCGTCAAAAAAATGGCGACCCCTGTTTTTGAGGGGGGATGATCCGAGTGCTGGAGCCCAAATGAGAACGGCGTCCGGGCGGCAAGCGGCAATCACTTGCCGACTGGGCCGGATCTGCCTTGCCGCTGCGGCGTCTTTTGCGAGTGTGTTACCATGCGAATTTTGTCCCACGGGCGGGGTAGCATGCGCGTTACTGGAACAGTACAGAAGATGGCCGTGACACTGGCCGAGCCGGTGCAGTATCGGTTGCGTCTGGACGATGCCGAAATCGAACTCAATCCCTTCATTGGACAACATATCCGCCTGCACTACCAGGGTGAGATCCATTGTCTGGCCTGTGGCCGCAAGACACGCAAATCCTATTGCCAGGGTCATTGTTTTCCCTGCAGTCAACGGCTCGCCGCCTGCGATATCTGCATCGTGCGGCCGGAGAAATGCCACTACGACCAGGGTACCTGCCGCGAGCCCGAATGGGCCCGGGACCATTGCCTGCAAGAGCATGTGCTGTATCTGGCCAATACTTCGGCCATCAAGGTGGGTATTACCCGTCGCAGCCAGATTCCCACCCGCTGGATCGACCAGGGAGCCACTCAGGCCCTGCCCGTTCTCAAGGCGGCCAGTCGTCACCAAGTGGGTTTGCTGGAACTGGCCTTCAAGGCGGAAATGGCCGATCGCACCGACTGGCGTGCCATGTTGCGTGGCGAGCCCCCTGCCCTGGATCTGCAGGCCGACCGGGATAGCATGCTGGAACGGGTGGGCGCCGGAGTGGATGAATTGCGGCACCGCTTCGGTGAAGCGCAGATCACTATTCTGCCGCTGCAACCGGTGGTGGAGATTAATTACCCCGTGTTGCGCTACCCGGAAAAAATCAAGGCCCTGAATTTCGACAAGACACCTCTGATAGAGGGTCGTCTCGAAGGGATCAAGGGGCAGTACCTCTTGTTGGACTGCGGTGTGATCAACCTGCGCAAGTTCGGCGGTTACCAGGTGGAGTTTACGCTTTGATCAGTGTTTTCCAAGCATGAAACGACGAACGATGGAGAAGTGATGGACGCGGATTTTTGGTTACAACGTTGGCGTGATGGCCTGATCGGTTTTCACCAGAGCGATATCAATCCCTTTCTGCAGCGCCATTGGCAGAGGCTGGGCTTGCAAGGGGGGGAGCGGGTGTTCGTGCCCCTATGTGGCAAGAGCAAGGACATGCTGTGGCTGCGCAAACAGGGTCATTCGGTGTTCGGGATAGAACTGAGCGAACTGGCGGTGGACAGTTTCTTCAAGGAAAACCAGCTCAATCCCAGTCAGCGTCACTGGGCGGGGCTGCCCTGCTATGAGGCCGATAATATCGCTCTGTGCCAGGGTGATTTCTTTCATTTGCGGCCCGAACACATGAGTTCGGTGAGGGCGGTCTACGACCGGGCCTCGCTGGTGGCCTTGCCTCCCGCCATGCGCGTCGACTATGCCCGACATCAGGCGAATATCCTGCCGGTCGGGTGCGAGGTGTTATTGATCAGCCTCGAGTATCCCGAGGGTCAGATGGAAGGCCCGCCATTTTCCATCGGGGCTGCCGAGGTCGAGACACTCTATGGGCAGGCCTTCGAGATCGAACACCTGGAAACTTGCGATACCCTGGAGCGCAACCCCCGTTTCCGCGAGCAGGGTTTGACGGAATTGCGCGAGAGTTGTTTTCGCCTGAGCAGGCGTTGAGAAAGAAAGCAGGCGCCCGAAGGCGCCTGCCGTGAATGGACCGCGAGTGACTCAGGGTGTGGTGGTGAAGCTGCCGTTGGCAAGATCCGGCAGGCGGGGCAGGGTCTGGGCCGGAAACTCACCGGTGAGGCTGTTGAGGAAGGCAACGATATTGTTCACCTGCTCCTCGCTCAGAGTCTTGTTGAGCTGGGTCTTGGCCATGACCCGTACCGCCTCGTCCAAGGTGGCCACCGAGCCATTGTGGAAATAGGGCGCGGTGAGCGCTACGTTGCGCCAGGTGGGCACCCGCCACATGTGCTTGTCGGCCGGATCCTTGGTGACTTCATACAGGCCCTTGTCGTCTTTCAGCCGGTATTTCTTGGTGTACGGACTGTCATAGGTAGGGAATTTCTGGAAGAAACCCTGCCCAGTGGGCAGATCGGGCCCGGAGAAATTGGGGCCGGCATGACAGCCGGTGCAACCCAGGGATTCCACCAGTTCCATACCCTTGATGGCGGCCGGACTCATGGCCGACTTGTCGCCACGCATGTAGCGGTCGAAGGGGCTATTGGGCGTGACCAGGGTGCGTTCGTAGGTGGCGATGGCCTTGGCGATGTTGTCGTAGCTCACTTCACCGAAAATGGCCTTGAATTGTTGCACATAGCCGGGAATGGCATTGATCCGGTCCAGTACCGCCTGCTCATTGGGCATGCCCATTTCCACCGGGTTGAGGATGGGGCCCTTGGCCTGATCTTCCAGCGTGGCGGCACGGCCGTCCCAGAACTGAGCACTCAGAAACGCCGCGTTCCATACCGTGGGTGCCGAGCGCCCCCCCTTTTGCCCGGCCACGCCCACCGATACGGGGCGGTTGTCGGTGCCGCCGGCCATGACGTTGTGGCAGGAATTGCAGGAAATGGTGCCATCCACGGACAAACGCGGATCGAAGAACAACTGCTTGCCCAGCTCGATTTTCGCCGCCGTGATGGGATTGTCCGCAGGCACCGGTGGATTGGCCGGCAGCGGCTCCATGGCCATGGCGATGCCGCTGGCAAGCGTCAGGAGAGAGACTGTGAGAAGGGACTGGCTTGTTTTCATGGCTACGCTACTCCTCGCGTGATGGTCATTGTAGACTTAGAATAAGTCTAAAAACAACCAAAGTCAAGCAGGTTTTGATCGTGTTTTTTTGCCTAACTTGATAATTTTCATGGTTATTTATTAATATGATCGCCCGCAAGAAAATTTTTTGATTGTCATTTTTCGATTTTTTTACTTTAAAAACCGTCTAACTGGGCAGATATAGTCTTTGAGAGCGCCGGGTTCAGGCCTGGCTTTGGCTGATCTGGGGTGGACCCCAAGTGAGGTGTGCTATGGGTACGAGTAAATTTATCGAGCCAGATTCCAACCAAATCGACGACCTGTTCGAAACCGGTTTCGAGGATAGTGCCTTCCAGTCTATCGAGGAGCAGGTGCGGGGCAAGCGCAGCTCGGCCAGGGCACGCAAGACCATTGAACAATTGCGCGAGGAAAAGATGTTGCGTGAAATGTTGCGCGACGACTTCGACGATATGATGGAGGCCTGAGAGGCCAAGCCTGAAACACGGCTCAGGAATCGAGGCCCGGCCCCGCGCCGGGCTTTTTAGTTCGTATTAGTTCGTGCCCGTTCGAGTTTGCGTTATGGGGCGCAGCAGGGAATCGGCTTCCATGACCTCGGGCTTGGGCAGCCCCATGAGTTGCAGCACGGTGGGGGCGATATTGGCCAGTCCGCCGCCGTCGGCGAGCTGAAACTCATGGGCTTCGTCGATCAACAGGCAGGGTACCGGATTGGTGGTGTGCTGGGTGTGTGGCTGACCGGTTTGCGGATCGACCATGACCTCGCAGTTGCCGTGATCGGCGGTGAGCAGCACGCTATAGCCACAGGCGATGGCCGCATCGATGAGCCGTCCTGCTTCGTGGTCGAGCACCTCCATGGCCTGGATCACGGCGGGAGCCACGGCGGTGTGGCCCACCATGTCGCCATTGGCGAAATTGACCACCACGAAACTGAACTGCCGGCTCTCCAGCGCGGTGATGGTGGCATCGGCCACCGTCGGCGCGCTCATTGCCGGGGCCTTGTCGTAGGTGCTCACGTGGGGAGAGGGCACCATGACGCGGCCTTCGCCCGGGAAGGGCTCTTCCCGGCCCCCGTTGAGAAAAAAGGTGACATGGGCGTATTTTTCCGTTTCGGCGCAATGGAACTGACGCAGGCCTGCCTTGCTGACGATTTCACCCAGAGTGGTGGCTGGTGCCTGGGGAGGAAAGGCAATGGGCAGATCCAGGTCGGGATCGTATTCGGTCATACAGGTGATAGGTTGGGGTACATAGTCACCACGGTCGAAGGGCTTGAACGAGGGGCTGCTGAGGATATAGGTAAGCTGGCGGCTGCGGTCGTTGCGGAAGTTGAAGAATACCACCCCGTCGCCGTTTTCGATGCGGCTGCCGCCGTGGATCACGGTGGCGGGAATGAATTCGTCGGTTATGCCCTGGGCATAGGCCTGTTCGATGGCCGCCAGGGCGCTGTCGGCCTGTTCTCCCTCGCTGTAGCATATGGCCCGCCAGGCGGTTTTTACGCGATCCCAGCGCTTGTCGCGGTCCATGGCATAGTAGCGTCCACAGACGGTGGCGATGTGGCCGCCGCTGTGGTGCAGGGGTTCTAGCAACTGCTGGATGAAACTCTTCGCTGACCGCGGTGGAGTGTCGCGGCCATCGGTAATGGCATGTACCGCGGGAGTGACCCCATGGCGCCGGCACAGTTCAATCAGGGCGCACAGGTGGCGGATGTGACTGTGCACACCACCGTCGGATACCAGCCCCAACAGATGCAAGGGGCGATTGCGCCGCTTGGATTGTTGCAGCGCGTGCAACAGTTCAGCATTCTCGAAAAAGCTGCCGTCGGCGATGGCGTCGTCGATGCGCACCAAATCCTGTTTCAGGATACTGCCACAGCCGATGGTGGTGTGGCCGACCTCGGAATTGCCCATCTGGCCGTCGGGCAACCCCACGGCGCGTCCCGAGGCTTGCAGGCTGGTAAAGGGGTAGCGGGCAAAGTAGGCGTCCAGTCTGGGCGTGTTGGCCAGGTAGGGGGCATTGTTCTCATGTGCCGGCGACAGGCCGACGCCATCGAGGATGACCAGCAGGGTGGGTTTGCGAGGAGTGGAAGCGGCTGTCACGGTAGTATCCTTGTGCGGGGGGTGATAATAAGCGCTATATCGCTATATCGGGTCTCGGGTAAAGAAATTCAATGGCTGCGCATGCCGGGCTGGATTATAGCGCAAATTGGTCAGCCATCGCGCTTTCCCGAAACGGTGTCACGACACCGGCGGCGGTGACCGGAGGCGCTGCAATCCGGATTATGCCCGTTCTTTGAGGGCCGAAAGCCTTTGCTCTTCCTCGGCCACGATGCGGGTCATTTGTAGTACGGCATCGGGATTGAGGGAGATGGATTCGATGCCTTGTTCCACCAGCCAGCGCGTGATCTCGGGATAGTCGGACGGTGCCTGGCCACAGATGCCCACGTATTTGCCGGCCCGCTTGCAGGCGTCGATGGCCATTTTCATCAGCTTGAGCACGGCCGCGTTGCGTTCGTCGAAGTCATCCACCATGGCCGAGTCGCGGTCCACGCCAAGGGTGAGCTGGGTGAGGTCGTTGGAACCGATGGAGAAGCCGTCGAAGTATTGCAGGAATTCGTCGGCCAGTAGTGCATTGGCGGGAACCTCGCACATGAGATAGATCTTGAGGCCGTTCTCGCCCCGTTTGAGGCCGTTTCTGGCCATGATGTCGAGTACGTTGCGAGCCTCGTCCAGGGTACGCACAAAGGGCACCATCACGGCGACGTTGTCCAGCCCCATGTCTTCCCGCACCTTCTTGAGCGCGGCGCACTCCAGGGCGAAACATTCGGCGAATTGTTGCGAGGGATAGCGCGAGGCCCCGCGAAAGCCGATCATGGGGTTTTCTTCCTTGGGTTCGTAGCGTTCACCGCCGATCAGTGAGGCGTATTCGTTGGACTTGAAATCACTGAGGCGCACGATGACCGGCTTGTGATAGAAGGCGGCGGCGATGGTGCCTATGCCTTCGGCCAGGCGGTCGACGTAGAACAGTACCTTGTCGGCATAACCCGAGGTGATTTCGTCGATGCGACGCTGGGTGTCCTCGTCCAGTTCCTGGTAGTGGAGCAGGGCCTGGGGGTGGATGCGAATGCTGTTGTTGATGATGAATTCCAGCCGCGCCAGGCCTACGCCGGCCACCGGCAGCTTGGACAGCTCGAAGGCCTGTTCGGGATTGCCCAGGTTGATCATGAGCTTGGTGCGCGGCTGCGGGATCTGTGACAGATCGATGCGTTCACGCTCGAACTCGAGCCGCCCCTGGTAGACGTAGCCGGTGTCGCCCTGGGCGCAGGATACGGTAACTTCCTGGTCGGGCTCTATGGTCTGAGTGGCGTTGCCGCAACCCACTACCGCCGGAATGCCCAGTTCGCGGGCCACGATGGCCGCGTGGCAGGTGCGTCCTCCCCGGTTGGTCACGATGGCGGCGGCGATTTTCATCACCGGCTCCCAGTCGGGATCGGTGATATCCGTGACCAGGACTTCGCCTGGTTGTACCTCGTCCATGCCGGATGCGTCCACTACCACTCGCACCGGCCCGCTGGCGATTTTCTGACCCACCGATTTGCCCACCGCCAGTACCTTGCCGGTTTGCAGCAGGCGATATTCTTCCAGGTAGCGTTGGTCCTGCCGCGACTGTACGGTTTCCGGCCGGGCCTGCAGGATGTAGAGTTCGCCGTCGATGCCGTCCTTGGCCCACTCGATATCCATGGGGCGATCCTGGCCCGTGCGCTGGGCATAGTGCTGTTCGATGGCGATGGCGTAACTGGCCAGTTGCAGCACTTCGTTGTCGGTGATGGCGAAACGTTGCTGGTCTTCGGGGCTGACCGGCACGTTACGGGTGGACTGGCCGGCGATGGTGTCGCGGGTGTAGATCAGTTTCTGCGCCTTGTCGCCACGGTGACGTTTGAGGATGGCGCGATGGCGGGTGGCCAGGGTGGGTTTGAATACATAGTATTCGTCGGGGTTGACCGCGCCCTGGACGATGTTTTCGCCCAGTCCGTAGGCAGCGGTGATGAAGACCACGTCGCGGAAGCCGGTTTCCGTGTCCAGGGTGAACATGACGCCGGAGGCGCCCTTGTCAGCACGTACCATTTTTTGCACACCCACCGAGATGGCCACCTGGCTGTGATCGAAACCCTGGTCGATGCGATAGGAGATGGCGCGATCGGTGAACAGGGATGAGAAGACCTGCTGGCAGGTCTTGATAAGGTTGAGACCGCCGCGGATATTGAGATAACTCTCCTGTTGGCCGGCGAAGGAGGCATTGGGGAGATCCTCGGCGGTGGCCGAGCTGCGCACCGCCACGTCCGGATTGGGGCCGTACTGTTGTTCCAGATCACGGTAGGCCTGGCGGATTTCCTCGGCCAGGTCTTGGGGCATTTCAGCATGACGGATCCAGTGGCGGATCTTGGCGCCACGAGCTGAAAGCGACGGGATGTCGGTGGTATCGAGACCGGCCAGCTCGGCCTTGATGCGTTCCACCAGGCCATTGTGGGCCAGGTAATACCGATAGGCCTCGGCGGTGATGGCGAAGCCGTTGGGAATGTTCACCCCGGTGTGGTTGAGGGCCTGATACATTTCCCCCAGGGAAGCATTCTTGCCCCCTACCAGGGGAATGTCGTCAATGTCGATTTCGGAAAATGTCTTGATATAACGCATGGCGTGGCCTGCTTTGCTGGTCATGTGATCACATCGGGGCCTGTGCGGCCGGTATGGTGCTGGATATGGGCGACCTGTTCGGCGATCGCCGCCAGGGGCGCCAGGGTTTGCTGGGTATCGTCGTGCAGCCGTGCCTGATCGTTTTGGTAACGTTCCAGATAGAGACGCAGGGTGGCACCCTCGGTACCGGTGCCGGAGAGCCGAAACACTATCCGGGAACCATCTTCGAACAGCAGGCGAATGCCCTGGTGCTGGCTGACACTGCGATCCACCGGGTCGGTATAGCTGAAATCATCGGCCCCGGCCAGCACCAGTTCACCGAAACGCCGGCCCGCCAGTTGACTCAGTTGGGCGCGAAGCTCGGTCATCAGGGTTTGCGCGCGTTCCTTGGCAATGCCTTCGTAGTCGTGCCGGGAATAATAGTGCCGGCCATAGCGGCGCCAGTGTTGATCCAAGAGTTCCCTGACCGGCTGTTGTCGGCTGGCCAGGATATTGAGCCAGAACAAGACCGCCCAGATACCGTCTTTTTCGCGGATATGGCTGGAGCCGGTACCAAAGCTCTCCTCGCCACAGAGGGTGATCTTGTCGGCATCGAGCAGGTTGCCGAAGAACTTCCAGCCAGTGGGCGTCTCATAGCAGGGCAGGCCCGCCTGACGGGCAACCATATCCACCGCCTGGCTGGTGGGCATGGAGCGGGCCACGCCACGCAGGCCCTCGCGGTATCCCGGCGCGCACTGGGCATTGGCCGCCAGCAAGGCCAGGCTGTCGCTGGGAGTGACGAAGCAGCCTGCGCCCATGATCATGTTACGGTCACCGTCGCCATCGGAAGCCGCGCCGAGATCGGGTGCCCCGGCACCTTGCATGATGGCCACCAGGTGCTTGGCGTGGGCCAGATTGGGGTCGGGGTGAGCACCACCGAAGTCCTCAAGTGGCTGGCAGTGGATCAAGGCCTCGCGCGCCACCCCCAGGCGATGGTGGAAGATCTCCACCGCGTAGGGGCCGGTCACTGCGTGCATGGCGTCGAAGCAAAAACGCAGTTTTTTCTGAGCGATGCGGTCGCGAATGAGGTCGAAATCAAACAACTCTTCCATCAGGGCGGCGTAGTCGGTCACCGGGTCGACGATTTCCACGGTCATGGTTTCCAGTTGCTGGAGGCCCGGCTGGTCGATATTCAGGTCGGCGGCATCGCTGATGGCATAAGTGGTCAGGTTCCGGGCATGCCAGTAGATGGATTCGGTCACCTTCTCCGGTGCCGGACCGCCGTTGGCGATATTGTATTTCACGCCGAAATCGCCCTCTGCGCCACCGGGATTGTGGCTGGCGGAGAGAATGATGCCGCCGGCGGCGCCATGCTTGCGAATGAGGCAGGAGGCGGCCGGGGTGGAGAGCAGGCCGCCCCGACCCAGCAACACCTTGCCGATACCATTGGCCGCGGCCATCTTGAGGATGACCTGGATGGCCTGGCGGTTGTAGAATCGACCGTCGCCGCCCAGCACCAGGGTTTGCCCGCGCAGCTCGGGGGCGGCGTTGAAAACGGCCTGGATGAAATTCTCCAGGTAATGGGGCTGGCGGAAATGCGCCGTTTTTTTGCGCAGGCCCGATGTGCCTGGTTTCTGGTCGTCAAAGGGACGGGTTTCTGTTCGCTGTATGGTCATGGTTTTTTCGACGCTGCCTTGCCTGCAAGCATAACCGGCGCGGGCCGGCCCTGTCCATGGCCTTGAAATCGGCACGCCACGCCCCCATTGACGCAGATTGGATCATTGGTTGTCACTTATAGAGAGGTTTGCACGGTGAGCAAGGTAGTCGAAGGTCACAAGGAAACGCTGGGTTTTCAGACGGAGGTCAAGCAGTTGCTGCACCTGATGGTGCATGCCTTGTATTCCAACAAGGAAATCTTCCTGCGCGAGCTGATATCCAACGCTTCGGATGCCTGCGACAAGCTGCGTTTCGAGGCCTTGGGCGACGATGCCCTGTATGAGAACGACGGCGAACTCAAAATCCGGGTGTTCTACGATGCCGAGGCCGGAACCGTGACCATTGCCGACAACGGCATCGGTATGAGTCGCGAAGAAGTCATAGAGAATATCGGTACCATCGCCAAGTCTGGCACCAAACAGTTTTTCGAGTCGCTCACCGGTGACCAGGCCAAGGACGCCGAACTCATCGGCCAGTTCGGCGTGGGTTTCTATTCCGCCTTCATTGTGGCTGACAAGGTGACGCTCACCACCCGCCGTGCCGGCATGACCCCCGAGCATGGCGTGCGCTGGGAATCCGACGGGCAGGGCGAATATACCCTGGAGACCGTGGAACGCCCCCAGCGGGGCACCGAAATCGTGTTGCACCTGCGCGAGGACTGCAAGGAATTTGCCGATGGCTTTCGCCTGCGCCAGATCATCCGGCGTTATTCCGATCACATCGCCATTCCCATCTACATGCCGAAGGAGGGTGACGAAGAGGGCGAAGAACGGGTCAACCAGGCCGCAGCGCTCTGGAAACGGCCCAAGAAAGATATCAGCGAAGACGAGTACAACGCCTTCTACAAGCATATCTCCCACGATTTCGAAGATCCCATCGCCCACGTGCACACCCATGTGGAAGGTTCTCAGAGCTACAGCAGCCTGTTCTACATCCCCCGGCGTGCGCCCTTCGATCTGTGGGATCGCGATGCCCGTCATGGCATCAAGCTCTACGTGCGCCGGGTATTCATCATGGACGATGCCGAGCACCTGATGCCCCATTATCTGCGGTTCGTGCGTGGCGTGGTGGACTCCGACGACCTGCCTTTGAATATTTCCCGTGAAATCCTGCAACGCAATCGCCAGATCGACAGTATTCGCGCTGCCTCGGTGAAGAAGGTGCTGGGTCTATTGGAACATTTGGCGAAGAACGAGCCGGAAACCTACCAGGCATTCTGGGACGAATTCGGTCAGGTTATGAAGGAAGGCCCGGCGGAAGACCCGGCCAACAAGGACCGTATCGCCAGGCTGTTGCGCTTTTCTTCCACTGTGGCGGAGAGCGAACAGCAGACGGTGAGCCTGCAAGATTATGTGTCACGCATGCAGGAAGGCCAGGACAAGATCTATTACATCACCGCCGAGAGCTTTTCTGCCGCCAGGAACAGTCCGCATCTGGAAGTTTTCCGGAAGAAGAATATCGAAGTGTTGTTGCTGCATCATCGTATCGACGAGTGGATGATGAGTTATCTCACCGAATTCGAGGGCAAGCCCTTCGTCTCGGTGGCCAAAGGGGATCTCGACCTGGGCGAACTGGAGGACGAACAGGAAAAAGCCGCCATCGACGAGGCGGCCAAGGAACTGGGCGAGTTGATAGAAAAACTCAAATCGCAACTGGCGGGCAGGGTCAAGGACGTGAAGGTGACCCATCGTCTAACCGATTCACCGGCCTGCCTGGTAGTGGATGAGCACGCCATGGGCGCGACCCTTCAGCGTCTGCTCAAGGCCGCAGGGCAGGAGGTGCCCAAGTTCGAGCCCACGTTGGAGATCAACCCGCAGCATCCCCTGATCCAGCGCCTGCGCGATGAACGCGACGACAAGCGTTTTGCGGATTGGAGCAGCATCTTGTTCGACCAGGCCCTCTTGGCCGAAGGAGGCAGCCTGGATGATCCAGCCGATTTTGTCGGCAAGCTCAACCGCCTGTTATTGGTATTGTCGGGAACCGACACGTCTTCCGGGGAGAAATCCTGATCCGCCGTCCTCGCCATGGCAATGCCCGAAATAAAATGCCCCTTGTTCCATCCACTGGAGCAAGGGGCCATTCTGCGTGCGGCCTTTGGGGGAACTCGGATCGATGGTTAGCGGTGTAACAATCGATAGGAGTTGTTACCGGTTGCAGAATATTCGGATTGAACTGTTTCCTGCTGCGGACCCGTGGCCATGCAGCAGGGAATCAGGGGCAGTGTTTCCCACTCGGCCGGTGACAGGCGCTGAGTACAACCAAAACTGTCTTCGAGAAGAATGCGGGAAACCTCTCCATCCTGATAGGATAGCATACGAACCTTCAACATGACGTTGCCCGGCGCCAAATAACAGGCGTTGACGGTGGGTCGAAGAGTATCACGCATCTCTGTCTCCTCCTCAGCCGAACTCATCATGTCGCTCATGTATGAATAAAAAAAAATATATCACACTCGAATAGAATAGCCTATTCGAGGCGGATGTCAATAATACGTTTGGTCTAACGGATCGACCGATTGCTGAACCAAGCACCGACATTCTACGAGCAGTTTGCTGAACAAGGACTGAACAGCCCTGTCTTTTCTTGATTTATTAACCTGTTATAGAGCTTTTCTCGAGTGATTTTCTGGTGTTTTGGAGAAAATACGGGCATCTGGACGGACGCCGCAAGTATCGATTTTCAGTGAGTTCTTTTCGGGCTCTGATGAGCTGTCATATACTTGGCGGCAGGTTCAGGCCCAGGGGGTTCTTCCTGGCCTCCAATTTCAAGCCAGATGGAGCAGCGCATGTCGAATTTGTTTTCAGAATACCGTTTGGGCGATTGCACCCTGCGCAACCGCATCGTGATGGCACCCATGACCCGCTGCCGGGCCGTGGACAACCTGCCCAATGAGCTGATGGGTACCTATTACCGGCAACGGGCCTCGGCAGGCTTGATCATTACCGAGGGGACCTCGCCCTCGCCCAATGGCCTGGGTTATGCGCGTATTCCGGGTATTTTCTCTTCTGCCCAGACCCAGGCCTGGAAATCCATCACTCAGGCGGTGCACGATGAGGGTGGCAGCATTTTCGTGCAATTGATGCATTGTGGCCGCATAGCCCATCCCCTGAATCTGCCCGCCGGCGGGCGTATCCTGGCGCCCTCGGCCATCGCCGCCAAGGGAGCGATCCATACCGATGACGCTGGCTCCCAACCTTTACCGGTACCCGAGGCCATGAGCAAGGCCGACATCGAGGCCACGGTGGAGGAGTTCGCCCAGGCCGCGCACAATGCCATGGAGGCTGGTTTCGATGGTATCGAGCTGCATGCGGCCAATGGCTATCTTCTGGAGCAATTCTTGCGGCCCACCAGCAATCAGCGCGATGACGAATATGGCGGCAGCATAGAAAACCGCTTTCGCTTCGTGCGCGAGGTGATAGAGGCCTGTGTCGAGGCCATTGGACGTCACCGGGTGGGGATTCGTCTGTCGCCCTTCGGCGTGACCAATGACATGCCGCTCTACGACGAGATGATGGCCGACTATGAATATCTGGCCGACGCCATCGACGCGCTCAATATCATTTATGTGCATCTGGCCGACCATTCCGCCATGGGGGCTCCTGAGGTGCCGAACGCGATCAAAGAGGAATTTCGCGATGTGTATTGTGGCACCCTTATCCTTGGCGGAAATTACGATGCCGAACGTGCCGAAAATGCCATTCCCGGCAAGGCGGATCTGATTTCGGTGGGAAGAGCTTTCATCGCCAATCCGGACCTGCCCGAGCGCTGGCGCACCGGGGCGCCACTCAATACACCGGACGAGCGCACCTATTACACACCGGGAGAAAAGGGTTATACCGATTATCCCTCCCTGGATTGAGGCGATGCGCCCCTATCCCTGGCAACAATCGACATGGCAGCGCCTGGCTGCGGCGATGGCGGCCGGCAAGCTGCACCATGGTTTGTTGTTCAGTGGTCCCGAAGGGGTGGGCAAGCATGCGCTGGCCCGGGTGCTGGCCGCAGCCCTGTTGTGTCAGCGGCGCGATGACGATGGCCTGGCCTGTGGAAACTGTAGTTCCTGTCGCTTGCGTTCGGCCCAGACACATCCGGATCTGAAGATTCTGGCCGCGGCCGAGGACAGCAAGGTGATCAAGATCGAGCAGGTACGTGAACTGCTGGATGATCTCGGTCTCAAGCCGCACCTGGGCGGTTGGCGAGCGGTTGTCGTGGAACAGGCGGAACGGCTCAATCCTGCTGCCGCCAACAGTCTGCTAAAGACGCTGGAGGAGCCGCCACCCCAGGTGGTCATCATTCTGGTGAGCAGCCATGAGGCTTCATTGCTGCCCACGGTGCGCAGCCGTTGCCAGCGACTGCTGCTGCCACGCCCGGACGAGACCCTGGCGCGGCAATGGCTGGCCCGGCAGCTCGATGACGGAGAAGATGCCGAATTATTACTGGCCCTGGCGGCGGGAGCCCCCTTGCGGGCGTTGCAATTGGCCGGCGAGGGGCTCATGGACCAGCGCCAGGCCCTGTTGGCCGGCCTGATGGAGTTGAACGGGAACGAGACCGAGCCGGTGGCCCTGGGCAAGCAGTGGCTGAAGGAAGATGTGACCAAGGTGCTTTATTGGCTCAATAGCTGGGTGGTCGACATGGTGCGCCTGCTGGCGACTCCCCGGCCACCCTTGCTGGACAATCCCGATTTGCGGACCACCCTGGCCGGCTGGGCGCGAGGGGCCAGCCTGCCAGACTTGCTCGACTACCAGCGCCGGCTGGAAGAGGCCGGACGACAATTGCAGGGCAATGCCAATCCCCAGTTGGTGCTGGAGGACGTGCTGAGCGCCTGGCGCGCCCTGCGGCTGCGATGAATTTGAAATCCATGCCCCATGCTCATACCATGTGCGCCTTGTTTTCCAGCGAGTAGCCGAGATGACTGCCCAGCTCCTGATGGTCGATTCCCACTGTCACCTGAATTGTCTGCCCGACGGCGACAACCCTGCCCGGGTGGCGTCCTATCTGGAGGAGGCACGCGAGGCCGGGGTGGGGCATTTTCTCTGTGTGAGCATCGATTACGAGACTTTTCCCGAGGTGCTCACCCTGGCCAAGCAGTTCGCGCCGGTATTCGCCTCGGTGGGCGTGCATCCCAATCATCGCGAGGGACACGAACCCAGCGTGGAAGAGCTGGTGCAACTGGCCCAGGCGCCGGAGATCGTGGCCATAGGCGAGACTGGGCTGGACTATTTTCGCAGCGAGGACGAGTCGGACTGGCAGCAGGCGCGTTTCCGGCGCCATATCGCCGCGGCCCGCCAGACGGGCAAACCCTTGATCATCCATACCCGCCAGGCCCGCGCCGATACCTTGCGCATCATGGCAGAGGAGGCGGCCGCTGAGGTCGGTGGGGTGATGCATTGTTTCACCGAAGACTGGGACATGGCGCGGGCAGCCATGGACATGGATTTCTATATTTCCTTTTCCGGCATCGTCACTTTCAACAGCGCCAACAGTCTGCGTGAGGTGGCCAGGAAAATGCCCCTGGAGCGTATGTTGATCGAAACCGATGCGCCCTACCTGGCGCCGGTGCCACACCGGGGTAAGCCCAACCAGCCGGCCTATGTGCGCCATGTGGCCCAATGCATCGCCGAGGTGCGAGGCGAACCATTGGCGCGCATCGTGGAGCAGACCACGGCCAATTTTTTCAAGCTGTTTTCGCAGGCGGTGCCCGCGTGCTGATCTATCCCGATATCGATCCCATCGCCCTGGAGCTAGGCCCGGTCAAGGTTCACTGGTATGGCCTGATGTATTTGCTGGGTTTCGCCCAGGCCTGGTGGCTGGGCAGGCTGCGTGCCCGCAAGCCCGGGTCGGGCTGGCGTGAAGAAGAGGTGGGAGAGATCATTTTCTACGGGGCCCTGGGGGTGATCCTGGGTGGGCGCATCGGCTACATGTTGTTCTACAACTTTCCCATGCTGATGGACAATCCCTTGAGCCTGTTCAAGATCTGGGAAGGAGGCATGTCCTTCCACGGCGGCCTGCTGGGGGTGATCGTGGCCATGTGGTTGTTCGGGCGCCGATATGGCAAGACGTTTTTCCAGATTACCGATTTCATTGCGCCCCTGGTGCCACTGGCCTATTTTGCCGGGCGCATCGGCAACTTCATCAACGGTGAGTTGTGGGGGCGGGTGACCGATGTGCCCTGGGCCATGGTATTCCCCCATGTGGACAATCTGCCGCGGCATCCCTCCATGCTCTATCAAGCGGTGCTGGAAGGGTTGGTGGTATTCGTGTTGTTGTGGCTGTATTCGGCCAGGCCGCGGCCGCGCATGGCCGTGTCGGCCATGTTTCTGCTGCTGTTCGGCAGTTTTCGCATTTTCAACGAATTTTTTCGCCAGCCTGATGCGCAATTGGGCTTCATCGCCTTCGACTGGCTCACCATGGGGCAGTTGCTGTCGTTGCCCATGGTGGTGGCCGGGGGCATCATGCTATGGCTGGCCTACCGGGGTGATTCACGGGTAAAAGGCAAATGAGACAATATCTGGAATTGTTGCAACACGTATTGGATCATGGCGTGGCCAAGAGCGACCGCACCGGCACCGGCACCCTGAGCATTTTCGGTTACCAGTCGCGCTATGATCTCGCCGAGGGTTTTCCCGTGGTCACCACCAAGCGTCTGCATCTGCGATCCATTATCCACGAACTGCTGTGGTTCCTGCAGGGGAACACCAACATTCGCTATCTGCACGAACACAAGGTCACCATCTGGGATGAGTGGGCCGATGAGAACGGTGATCTCGGTCCCATCTACGGTTACCAGTGGCGAAGCTGGCCCACGCCCGATGGACGCCATATCGATCAAATCGCCCAGCTCATCGAGCAGCTCAGACACAACCCGGATTCGCGCCGCATGATTGTGTCGGCCTGGAATGTGGGCCAGATCGAACAAATGGCGCTGCCACCGTGTCACGCGCTGTTCCAGTTCTACGTGGCCGAAGGCAGATTGTCCTGCCAGCTTTATCAGCGCAGCGCCGACCTGTTTCTCGGCGTGCCGTTCAATATTGCCTCCTATGCCTTGCTCACCCATATGCTGGCCCAGGTCACCGGCTATCGGGTGGGGGAATTCGTGCACACCCTGGGGGATGCCCACATCTATCTCAATCACCTGGAGCAGGTAAAATTGCAACTCTCGCGCAAGCCTCACCCCCTGCCGCGTCTCCGGCTCAACCCGGCGGTGAAGTCACTGTTCGATTTCCGTTATGAGGACATCGCCCTGGAAGGTTATGTCAGTCACGATCCCATCAAGGCGCCGGTTGCGGTATGATGATCTCCATGATCGCCGCCGTCGGCCGGCGTGGCGAACTGGGCAAGGACAATCGCCTGTTGTGGCATTTGCCGGAGGACATGAAATATTTTCGGCGCATGACCCTGGGCAAGCCCATTGTCATGGGTCGCAAGACCTTCGAATCCTTCGGTGCCAAAGCCCTGCCGGGGCGCAAAAACATCGTTGTGAGCCGTGACCCCGACTACCGCGCCCCAGGCGCGGTGGTGGTCAATGATATCGAGCAGGCCCTGGCCGCGGCGCAGGGGGCCGAGGAAGTGATGGTCATCGGTGGTGCCTCGTTCTACCGGCAAATGCTGCCACGAGCCGAGCGGCTCTATTTGACCCGGGTGGAGGGGGAGTTCGAGGCGGATAGCTGGTTTCCCGAACTCGATGATCACCAGTGGCAGCGGGTGAGCGAGGAGCGGCATTCTGCCGACGAGCGCCATGCCTACGCCTATCGATTCGAGGTACTGGAGCGCAAACATGACTGAACACGATACGGGCCTGAGCGAAGCTCGGCGCAGGGAACGACGTATCAATCGTCGCAGCAACTTGATGATCATGCTGGGCATGACCTTGTTCATCGGATTGTCGTGGCTGATATTGCAACAGGTATACGATCCCGAACAAGATCTGCTCGAGCGCCTGCATGGGACGACCCCCTTGCGCCTGAGCCTGGAGGTGCTGAAGGAAACCGAGCGTGGAGTGGAGCCCTTGCGCGATGCCCCCCATCCGGGTGATGTGTTGCGTTTTCGGGTTTCCAGCTCGCAACCTTTACACGCCGCCATGGCGGTCTCGGTCAACGGAGGTCCGCCGGGCGTGGTATTCGACCATACCCGGATTCCGCCGGGACGCCAGCGACCGGTACAACACTGGGACGATCCCTTTCGTTACCGGGTGAGCGGGGCCGACCGGCGCTTGCGCTTCTGCCTGCTGCATCAGCCCGATGCCAGGCAGTTGCAGGCCGAGATCGACGACCTGGCTCGTTTCTGGCCAGAACTGAAAACCTCCGACTGTATTCAGTTGCAGCCCACGGGATAACTGTCGGTGTGTTTTACACAATTTTCCCATTCTTTAGGAGGGGTTTTTTAATTAACTGAAAAACAAGCTGTTTTTTTCTGGCCCGTTTTCTGCTTCTCTTGCCGCGCCATGTTTTCATGGCTGTCCAGCCAGGATGGACGAGGAGGGGAGGGTTGTGCTGCCAGTCCATTCTGAGCCAGATAAACAACAACACGCATAAATAACAAGAATTGGCTGAAGAATGAGCACGCGGCATCGCCCCGGCGAGCCGCGTGATTTTTCCCTGCACTTGCGGATGGGCCGTGGGTCTTAAGCTTCGTGATATACTTCCGATACCCTTGCTAACTCGCAACGCCTGGCCGGGATCGCCGTGTACACCGACTTCTATCAACTGAAATCGCTGCCTTTCCGTCTCAACCCGGATGCCAGTTTCTTCTTCGCCAGCCAGGGGCACAAGCGTGCGCTGGCCTATCTGCGCTATGGCCTGAGCCAGAAGGAAGGCTTCATCGTCATCACCGGCAAGCCCGGCACCGGCAAGACCACCCTGGCGCGCACCCTGCTGGAGGATGCCAAGCAGGAAAAGGTGATAGTGGCCGAGATCAACACCACCAATCTCGATGCCGACAATGTCATGCGCATGGTGGCGGCCCAGTTTGGCCTGGAATTCGAAACCCTGCCCAAGGCGGCCCTGCTCAAGCGTCTGGAGACTTTTCTGCTGGCCCGTTACCGTGCCGGTCATCATGCCCTGCTGGTGATCGACGAGGCGCAGAACCTGCCAGCCCACTCCATCGAGGAATTGCGCATGTTGTCGAACTTCTATCTCGGCAATCATGCCTTGTTGCAGATTTTTCTTCTGGGCCAGGAACAGTTTCGGGACATCCTGCACTCCGATCACATGGAGCAGTTGCGCCAGCGGGTGGTGGCTGCCTGCCACCTGGAACCCCTTGGCGCACCGGAAACCCGGGCCTATATCGAACACCGTCTGCAGGTGGCCGGCTGGCAGGGAAAGCCGCACATTACCGAGGCCGCATTCCGGCTTATTCATTCCTTCACCAAGGGCATACCCCGGCGTATCAACACCTTTTGCGACCGCCTGTTTCTCTACGGAGCACTGGAACGTCTGTTCGAACTGGATGCCCAGGCGGTGCAAGCGGTGGCCAAGGAGTTGATGCTGGAGGCGGTACCCCTGTCGGCGGACGAGTTGCATGACAACATAGAGGCCCAGAACGAGTACCATCAGGGCCCCCTGACCGAACCGGAGGAAGCCGGCCCGGCCACCGATTCAGAAAACACCCAAGACAAGCTTGCAGACAAGGCTTCCGCTGGGGCCAAGCGCTTGCGCCTGGTGGGACAAGGGCAGAGCAATGTCGCCGAGGATCTGTCGTCCGACAGCCGGATCGAACCGGCCACTGACAGGGGGGCTCACGCCCAGTTGCTCGACCCCGCCTTGCTGGATGCCATCGCCTGGGCGGTGCGGTGTGCCACCTCGCCGGCCTGCCTGGACAAGATTCGCAACGAGCCGCCGGCCTTGCCCGAGCGCTTGTTCGATCTGTTACAGGTGGCGTTGGGCAGGCTCAGATTACCCAAGGCCTTCCTGGATGAAAAACTCGAAGGCATGGCGCTTGCCGAGGCACGGCAGGCGCTGCGTAGCTACCTGCGTTGCCTGCTACTGGAAGGGCAGAGCGATTATTACCGACGCCTGGGGGTGAGCCCGGATGCCGACGACGAGACCATCAAATGCCATTACCGGTACCTGTTTCGCCTGTTCCAGCCCGAGCAAGAACGCAGGCCCGAAGATTGGGACGAGCGCTATACCCGTCTCATCAACCAGGCCTATGCCACCTTGCGCGATGGCGACAAGCGGCGCAAATACGACGAATTCCTGCGTGAATCCGCTGCGCAGCAGGCATCGACGGAAACCTATGCCACGGAACCATCTTCCGGCAACGAGGAGAACCAAACGGTCCGGCCTGCTCCTGTCATGCAACAGCAGACGGCTCAGCCCCCGCTTGCACAGGCAACGACCGACAAGCCTCCCCGGCGCGGAAAGGGGACGGCCTGGTTCATGGGAATCATGCTATTACTGGTGCTGGCCGCAGGTGGCGCGGGGGGGCTCTATGTCTTCAAACCCCACTTGTTCCAACGCTTGGTCAACGATATTCAGCGCGAGTTTTCCTTTGCCGCCGCCGGGCTGGAACGCGCAGGCCAACCTGCGCTGAATCCGGATGAAGCGGGGCGCAACGAGATGCCCCTGGAACAGGTGTCTCCAAGTACTGATGTGGCGCCATCGCCGCCCTCAGGCGAGGCGGAAGTCGCACGGTCGCAAGCGCGACAAAGCACACCGCCTGTCGCCGTGCCGGCAAAAAAGCCAGTGGCCGCTCCCAGGCCTGAACATCCGGCCCAGGGAGCGGCAAAGTCCGACCACATCGACGAAGTCAAACGCATGCTCAATGCCTCCCCGCCGCCGGCCATTGGTCGACAGGCGCTGGATCGTTTTATCAGCCGACTCATTGCCGCCTATGAGCTGGGTGACATCGACCTGTTCATGAGCCTGTTCGCCGAGGATGCCAAAACCAACAACTTCACCGGTCGCGAGGCCATCCGGCGAGATTATGAAATCCTCTTCGATGCCACTGTCTACCGCAGCTTCGAACTGAAAAACCTCAACTGGCAGATCACCGCCAGTGGCGCCAGGGGACAGGGTGATTTCCTAGTCACCGTGATTCGCAACGACGAAGGCGATACAGAAAGTTTTTCCGGTGTACTGAACATCGACGTACGCAAGCGCGGCGATCGTCTGGAAATCGTCAGTTTTCGTCACACCTATCACTGATCGCGGGTGAAAGCGCGGTGAAGCGGGTGCGGGAGGGCTGGCGTGATGAACAGTTCATGGGGTATTTTGCCGGCCGTTCAGGTGCTGGCTGCCGGGATGGTGAGGCCTGTGTCGTCTCAGGGGGGCAGCATTTATTTTTGGATATCTTGGCCCCTCAAATCATGGTTGACACAAGCCTGCCACCCTGTAGAATGCCCTTTTCCAAGACCCTAGGCGCGTAGCTCAGTTGGTTAGAGCACCACCTTGACATGGTGGGGGTCGGTGGTTCGAATCCACTCGCGCCTACCAATCACCTTCGGTTTCCCTCGTCAACTCAATATCAAGACCTTGGTCTGCGCAGGAACCAGCGTGGCACCGCTGGCGTTCAGGCTCAGGCCGTTCTGCCCCGTGGGGCTGCTCAGGCGGGTGGCCGGGCTGCCGCCGATCAGGACGCTGGTGCTGCCCATGAGATGCCGCGAGGGGCCCATGACCATGCCTGACAGCACGCCCAGATTCACCCCCGCATTGTCACCGTTGCTCATGGGAATGAGGGTCATCAGATTGTGCGCCGGCAGGCCCATGATCAACACCTTGAGGCAGGCGGTCGGGGGCAGGGCGGTGCTGCCCAGCGCAATATTGGGATAGGGCACCGGGGTGGGGACACCGGCTACGGGGGTGAGGCAGACATCCGGTGCGGCCAGATTGAGGCCACCCATTTGGGAGTTGGCGAACATTGTAGCCTCCTCAACCCATGTGGATACGCTTGGCGTCGATTTTCACATCACTTTCCGCTGTCAGGGCGGCCTGACGAGAGCGCAGCGAGAACAAGCGACGGACCTTGTGTAACAGCTCGCCGGCATTGACGATCTCGGCTTGTTCAACCCAGCGGCAACAGCTCTTGAATCGCTGTATCACGCGGCCCACCACACTGCTCAGGGTGTCTGCCTGCAGCCAGACCGTTCGGGCATGCAAGGATGCCTGATTGCCCACCAGGGCCAGTTCCATGGCATGGACGTGCATTTGCTCGCCATTCATGTCCAGCTTCTGAGCGTGCAGGGCGATTCCTTGTCCGCCCAGTACGTCGATGCCTTCTCTCGCCGCCAGGGTCAGGCGGCCGCGAGAGCTGTGCAGGGTGGTGTCGGCCGGCAGTTCCACGATGTTGTTGTGGCCCTGGGTGCGAGTCAACACGGCCAGAATGAAATAGGCCTGCTCGTCTTTGGCCAGCAGCACGCGATCACCGCTCAGGGGCTTGAGCAGGCAACTGACAGCCGGCGTGGCCGTCAACAGTCCATGGGGGGTCTGCACAATGAAGTCCGGGGCTTGTCCACCCTGCACGGTCCCACCGAAAAGGCCGGTGTGCTGGGAGGGAAACAAGGGGATGGCGGCATGGGATGTCATGGATCAATCCTCCATTAGGCTGGTTTGTTCATGTTCGGGGCTGCCATTGTTCGGCTTTTTTTCGCTTGGCATCGGTGCCCAGTGCCAGGTGCCTGGTGGCGCCGGTCCAAAGGGTTTGTTTTTGGGATGTCTCGTGCAGGTTGGCGCGAAACAATGTGCTGGCGCTGAAGTCGGCCAGATCCAGCCTGGCATGGGACAGGTCGGCATAGCTCAGGTCGGCATTGCAGAAAAGGGCCGCCTCGCAATTGGCTTCGCTCAACTGGGCCTGGATGAGGCTCGCGCCGCCGAAATCTGCCCCGCGCAGGTCACACTGTTGCAGGCTGGCTTGGTCCAGTTGTGCTGAGCGTAATGTAGCGCCGACCATGTCACTGCCATGGAAGATCGCACGCGGGGCCAGCGCACCATCGAAATCCGCCTGGCGGAGATGGGCCTGCATGAAACCCGTCTGGGTGAGATTGCTTGCGCGAAAACGACAGCCAGTCAGGCGAGCGTCGCGAAATTGGCACAGGGACAAGTCCATGCCAGAAAAATCCTGGCCGCTCAAGTCGGGTCCTTGCAGCAGGATCTGCCGAATGTGGGCGCGGGGGAGGTTGCTGTCTTCCAGGCGGGCATCGATGAAAAGGGTGCGTTCCAGTCGCGCCTGGGTGAAATCCACTCGCCGCAGGTCGGCCTCCGTCAAGGTGCTTGCCTTGAGATCGGCATGGGCCAGGCAAGCGCCCCCCAGCGCCGGCTGCAGTAGTTGTGTCTCGGCCAGACAGGCCCCGGTGAAATCGGCTCGGTCCAGGCGAGCCTGGACAAGACAGGCATGGCTGAGATCCACCTGGGCCAGGCGGGCTTCGGTCATGTGGGGTTCCAACCAGTTGCTGTTGGCCAGTCTGGCGTCGGTGAAATCAGCTTGTTCCAGCAAGCAGTGGACGAAATTGCTTTCTTGTAAGTTGGCCTGGGAAAATTTTGCCCCATTGAAACGACATTCGATGAACTGGGCCTGGTGCAGGTCGCTGTGGCTGAAATCGCAGTGGTCGAAATTCACCTGCTGAAAAATACCGCCGGACAAGTCGATGTTGGCATAGACTTGTCCACTCAAATCCCGCCGGAGCAATATTTCTCCCTGCTTGACGGCCTGTTGTAGGCTACTGGCTTGCAGTGTCATGATAGCAGGTAGAGCTGGCTTCTCAGTCCAAAAAGCTGTGTCGACGTGAGGTTGACGTTGCTTTTGTGGAAATAGAAATTCGTTTGTATGACCAGGGTCGTGATGGTCTTGATGTCGGCCGCGAGTTTCTCGATATTGCTGGTGCTCAGGGCGAGCCGTGTTTCCTGTTTTTCCACCTTGGCGGTCTTTTTCTTCAGATCCACCATGTTGTCGATTTCAATCTTGCCCCCATAAGAAATCTGCGTCGTGGCCGCACCGGAAATTTCGATTTTTCCTCCCAGGAAGATTTCCGTGCTGAGCCCGGCGGCCAGAGCGCCGGAAACATCCAGCTTGACCTCAGACGTTCCACCGAAGTAACAGCTCGATGTCCCTCCCATGAATTGCGAGTCGTCGCGCCCCCACACATTGGTTTGCTGGTTGCCTCGAACGGTGCTGGTCTGGTCACCTTCTACGGTGCTGGTCTGGTTGCCGTGGATTTCTTCCTCGGAATCGCCCCAGACCTTCGAAATGCTTTTGCCTTCCCTGACTTCGATGGAAGAGCCATGTTGATAGCTGAAGGTATTACCGAAGGTTTTTTCTATGGCCGCTATCGCAGGGTCGAAGAAATCGTATTCTGTGTACAAATCCTGCTTCGGATATTTGCTGTGGGGATAGTGTTTTTCCGCAGTGCCGCCATTTTTTTCCAGCAGATTTTCGGTATAGCCATTGCCATAGTTGATAACCTGGAATGAACCACCGGGTCCAGGCCCTCCAGCCCAATTGAAACTGCGGCCCCAGGCATAGTTCATTTGATCGCCCCAGCGCTTGTCCTCGGTGACGCCACGCACCTTGGCCGGGTTTTGTTCCAGAGCGTCCTGGTCGGCCTCGCCGCCGGGCTCGGGGAAGTGAAATACTTCTTTTTGCCCGGTCCAGCTTTCCGAGGGATCGGTGAAATTGTCCTTGAGATGAAAATCCTCGTGAAACGTGCCTATGAAATAGACGCGCTCGTGCTGGGGATAGTAAAAGGTACGGCTGTTGCTGTAACCGTAGTTGTCTCCGGAGGTGCGGTCGGTATTGACCAGACTCAGTTTGTCGGAGGTCATGTCCTGTCCATTGAAATCCTTGTCGTAATAGACGAACCTGACCAGGTTGGGATCGGATGTTTCGCCTCGGCTCCAGGGCGGCTGCATGTCGCCCGGCTGGCTGGCACCGTTGGGATTGATCCGTTGCTTGCCAATGATGTCGGTAGGGTCTGGGCGAACTTCCGCTGTGTCAGGGGCGGGAACACCCGTTGCCACCACGCTATCTATGGCGCGGTGGCGGTTGCCGGATCGTTCCATCAGGGTGCCGCTTATATCGAGCTTGCTCCAGTCGTTATCGCTGGTCAGCAGGGCAGGCTGGGCGGCATTGGGCAGGGCGGCGGAAATAATGGGACGGTCGGGATCGCCATCGATGAAGCTGAGCAGCACCTCGGTGCCCCCCATGAGAGGAAAATACATCCCCCGGGCTTCACCGGCATAGGGCGTGGCCATGCGTATCCAGGCGCTGGCTTTGGCCGTGTCGCCCTTGCCCACGCGATCGAAGGGAAGTAGCACGCGGTAGCGGCCCTGCTCATCCACCTCGGCGCGCTGGCTGCCCGTTTCGGCATGTACGAAGGC
>WFPC01000051.1 GCA_015487785.1 Gammaproteobacteria bacterium
ACGGCATGGCCTGCCCGGATCGCGGCCAGCACCGCCTCGGGCGTGCCCTGATAACAGCCGGGACGCTCACCCAGCAGGCGGCTGGGCAGGCCCCAGTCCTCCAACAGGGGGAGTGCGGCGATAACACCGGCGGGCATGGCCGGCAGCAGAAACCCCGACGGCTTGGGGGTGAAGGGCGGAGACGACCCCAAGGCCAGCAGGACCAGGGACCGGCCGCGACATGGCCGCACCAGGCGACGGGCCGCATACAACACGGCCGGCAGACCCGCGGCATCGGCCAGCAACAGACTGTTCTTCCAGCCGGGGTCCGGCTCGCAAGCCGTACCGCGAGGCCCGTCCAACCGCCAGGGAGCCGACTCACCGATCAGAAACCGCAGAGCCTCTGGTCCCGCCCAGAGTTCCAGCACGCCGTCCTTCCCTTGCCATACGGGCAGTTCGGCCACCGCCTCCCCCCGCTGTACCACGAACCATTGCCCCGGCAATGCGGCCGCCCCGCCGACTTCGAATCGCAGGATGGCACCCCCGTCAGCGAGGGCCAGGCGCTCCAGCAGGCGCGCCTGGCGCATCACCGTGCAGCCTGATAGACGATACGCCCGCCCAGCAAGGTGTAGCTGACCCGTCCTTCCAGGTCCCAGTCAACAAAGGGTGTGTTCTTCCCACGGCTGACCAGTTCCTCGGCGCGCAGTGTCCAGAGGGCCTCGGGATCGAATACGCAGACATCGGCCGGCCGCCCCACCGCCAGGTCGCCATACTCCAACCCCAGGATACGAGCCGGCTCCACGGTGAGCCGGGCGATGGCCTGGGACAGGCTCAACACGCCGTCGCGCACCAGGCGCAAAGTCAGCGGCAGCAGAGTCTCCAGTGCGCTGATGCCGGGCTCGGTGGCGCTGAAGGGACCCAGCTTGGCATCGGCATCCTGGGGCTGGTGATCAGAGCATATGGCGTCGATGACACCCTCGCGCAGACCCTCGCGCAGGCCGTCACGGTCGCGCTGGCTGCGCAGCGGCGGGCGCACATGGGCCATGACGTTGTACTCGCCCAGATCCATATCGGTGAGATGGAGCTGATGCGCCGCCACGCTGGCGCTCACCGGCAAGCCATCGTGCCGCGCCCGTGCCAGCTTGCGCACCGCCTTGCGAGTGGAGAGCTGACAGAAATGGGCCCGCACTCCGGTCTGTTCCACCAGGGCCAGGTCGCGAGCCACGGCAATGGTCTCGGCGATCTCGGGAATACCCGGCAAGCCCATGCGGGTGCTCACCGCGCCCTCGTGGGCACACCCCTGACCCCGCAGCCAAGGATCCTCGGCGAACAGGAACACCGTCATCCCCAGACCGGCGGCATATTCCAGCGCCCGGCGCATCACCAGAGTGTCGGCCACCGGCTCCAGGGCATTGCTCAGGCCCAGACAGCCGGCCTGGCGCAGGGCCTGCATTTCGCTGAGCTGCTTGCCGGCCAGCCCCCGGGTGAGTGCGCCCAGGGTGAATACCCGCGCCAGACCACTGCTCTCGGCGCGGCGATGGATCAGTTCCACCACCGCCGGGGTGTCGATCACCGGCCGGGTGTCGGGCGGACAACACAGGGTGGTGATGCCCGCGCGGGCTGCGGCGCGGGTTTCGCTGGCGATATCGGCCTTGTGCTCCTCGCCGGGCTCGCGCAGCCTGGCTTGCAGATCCACCAGGCCGGGACACACCACCTGACCAGTGGCGTCGATCTCCCGTTCCGCTGCGAAACCCTCCGGCATGCGGCCCACGCCCACCACCTTACCATCGGCAATGAACAGGTCGGCCTGGCGGTCCACCTCGTTGGCGGGGTCCACCAGGCGACCAGCGCGAATCGCAATTTTCATGCTTCTGCCTCCTGGGTGGCATGGTGAC
This sequence comes from Gammaproteobacteria bacterium, assembly GCA_015487785.1. Taxonomy (GTDB): domain Bacteria; phylum Pseudomonadota; class Gammaproteobacteria; order S012-40; family S012-40; genus S012-40. The sequence goes on from WFPC01000051.1 coordinate 1,875, forward strand.
TGCCCATGCACAGCGACATCACCGCCATGCGCACCGCGATTCCGTGGGTGACCTGCTCCAGGATCACCGAGCGCTCGCCATCGGCCACGCTGGAGGCAATCTCCACTCCGCGGTTGATGGGCCCGGGATGCATCACGATGGCTTCCGGCTTGAGCCGCGCGGCCCGCGCCTGGGTGAGCCCATAGGCGGCATAGTATTCGTTCTCGCTGGGCAGGAAGGCGCCACTCATGCGCTCCTTCTGCAGACGCAGCATGATCACCACGTCCACCTCGCGCAGACCCTCGTCGAGGTCGTGATACACGTGCACACCCAATTGTTCGATGTCTTTCGGGATCAGGGTCTTGGGTGCGATCACCCGTACCTCGTTGGTGCCCAGGGTGGTCAGTGCATGGATTTGCGAGCGCGCCACCCGCGAATGCAGGATATCGCCGACGATGGCCACGGTAAGCTGGGCGAACTGGCCGAAGTGGCGGCGAATGGTGAACATGTCCAGCATGGCCTGGGTGGGGTGGGCATGGCAACCATCGCCGGCATTGATGACACTCACATGTGGCGCGGCATGGCGGGCGATGAAATGGGCCGCGCCGCTCTGCTGGTGCCGCACCACGAACATGTCGCTCTGCATGGCCTCCAGGTTTCGCAGAGTATCCAGCAGACTCTCACCCTTGGAGGTGGCCGAGGTCTTGACGTTGAGATTGAGCACATCGGCGGACAGGCGCTTGGCGGCCAGCTCGAAGGTGGTGCGGGTACGAGTGCTGTCTTCGAAGAACAGGTTGACGATGGTTTTGCCCCGCAGCAGGGGCACCTTCTTCATCGCCCGCTCGCCCACCTGGGCAAAGGTTTCTGCGGTATCGAGAATCTCCATCAACAGGGCCCGGGGCAAGCCCTCGATGCTGAGGAAATGGCGCAGCTTGCGTTCTGGTGTCAACTGCATGTTGTGGCGATAACTCATGCCTCTTCCCGCGCTCCCGCATCCACGATGCTCAAGCTCAGGGGCTCGGGCCCGGTCAGCTTGACCTGCTGCCCCGCCGCCAGCGCCAGCCTGGCTCCCACTACATCGGCCTGGATGGGCAGTTCACGCCCGCCGCGATCCACCAGCACCGCCAGCCAGACCCGCGCCGGGCGACCGTAGTCGAAGATCTCGTTCAAGGCCGCGCGAATGGTGCGCCCAGTATGCAACACGTCGTCGACCAACAGGATATCGCGCCCCTCCACATCCACCGGCAAGCGTGAGGGCTTGACCTGGGGATGCACGCCGATACGGGTGAAATCGTCACGATAAAAGGAGATATTGAGCGTGCCCAGCGGCTCGCTCAGCCCCAACGCGCGATGCAGGCGCTCGGCCAGCCAGGCGCCACCGGTGTGTATGCCCACCATCAGGGGCTGGCGCGCCCCCGCCTCCCGCGCCAGTCGTGCCTCGATGGCCGCGCCCATCTGCGCCAGCAACTCGTCTACCGAATATTCTGTTTTCATACCCCATCATATTGTTGTTGATGCAACCAAGTTTCCAGGATCACACCGGCCGCCATGCTGTCGAGCGCTATTTTCGCCTGTCGCCGCCTGTCTGGCAATTGCTCCAAGCGCCGTTGCGCCTCCAGCGAGCTCAGTTGTTCGTTCACCCATTCCACCGGCAGGCCGAAACGCCCGTGCAGGCGATTGCCGAAACGCCGGGCACCACGAGCGACCGGGTGGGGACGACCATCGGCGTGGCAGGGCAAACCCACCAGCAGGCGATGGGGATACCATTGTTCCAGCAGGGCGGTCACCTCGCCCCAGTCCGGCGCGCCGTCCCGGGCCGCCAGCACGGGCAGGGGGCGGATCACGCCACCCAGATTCTGGCCAAAGGCCACACCGATACGCCTCATGCCGAAATCGAAGGCCAGCAGGCGCAGGACTCCACCGGCCGATTCAGGCATGCCCCACGTCGGAAGAGATCAGCGACAGGTCCACTCCCAGCGATTGGGCCGCTGCCCGCCAACGCTCGGCCGGCGGCAAGTCGAACAGGATACGGCTGTCCGCCGGCCCGCTGAGCCAGGCATTGGCGGCCATTTCATGTTCCAGTTGGCCCGCGGCCCAACCGGCATAGCCCAGGGCCACCAGGCTGCGTGCAGGCCCCCGCCCCGCCGCCAGGGCCTGCAGGATGTCGCGCGAGGTGGTCACCGCGATATCCTCGCTCACAGCGATGCTGGCTCCCCATTGGCCCACCGGCGAGTGCAACACGAAACCACGCGAGGTCTCCACCGGCCCCCCCAGAAACACCGGCTGCGCGGTCAACTCGGGACGCGACTCCAACCCGAGTTGCTGGAGTACCTCGCCCAGGCTGAGATCCAGCGGTCGATTGATGACGATGCCCATGGCCCCGTGCTCGCTGTGTTCGCAGATATAGGTCACACTGTGCACGAAATTGGGATCCGCCAGGCCCGGCATGGCGATGAGAAAATGATGGGTCAGGTCTACCGACTGGTTCATGTCACATTGGCTCGATGGTCGCGCAGGCCGCGCGAATGGGAACGTCCCATAGTATCGGCCAGCCATGCGACGCTGGCAAGCTCAGTTCTCCGTGGTGAGCGTGCCACCGCCGACGAATTTCCAGGTTCGGGTGATGTGCAACACATCGGTTTCCTTGCGAATGCTCTCGGGAAATGGCGCATAGGGCGCGGCCAGATAGACGATGCGCTTGGCCGCCTCGTCGAGTACAGGATAGCCGGAGCTGCGCAGAATCTCCACCGAGGCCACACGGCCATCGGGCAACAGGGCCACTTCCAGCACCAGGCTGCCGGAAAGCCCCTGTGCCCGCGCCTGCTCGGGGAAGTTCAAATTGCCAATGCGCTCCACCTTGCGCCGCCAGGCCTCCATGTAGGCGGCATAGCTGTGTTCGCGGGTGCTGGCGGAAATAAACTTGCGCCGGGGCAATCGGGCATAGGCCTGCAAGGACTGCCCCAGCTCCACGTCCATGCTGGCGATATCATGGCTGCGCCGGATCAGCTCGGCGGCATCGATGGCGGGCATTTCGGGCTGCGGCTGGGTTTCGCTGTGCACCGCCGTGGTCTCGGCCTGCTGGGCGAGCGGCTGGGGAAGCGCGCCCGGCGGTTGCGCTGTCTGCCGGGGCGGCGCCACCGCCACCGGAGCCGGCTCCGACGGTGCCGCCGACTGCGCCGGCAACACCGTCTGCGGTCGCTGGCGCTGGCGGTTCTCGCCACTGCCCTGCTGGTTGGCCTCGCCCAGGTAATCGGCCTCGTCGGGGGCCTCGGCAGACGGCGTCTGCACCAGGGTCACCTCCAGTTGCGGGGGCTGTCTTTCCACGTTCTGCTGCAACGGCGCGAAACCCAGGCCCCACAACAGCGCCAGATGCAACAAGGTGGCCAGCAACAGGGCCAACAGCAGGCGCCGGCGTGCCGCTGGCGGCTGGTCCGGCTCGAAGACGTGCGCCGGACTCATGCCCTGCCCCCGCGCCCCGAAAAGCGGTTGAATGCGCAACCCCAGAAACGACACCTTGCAGCGAAAACCCGAATTTGCATGGAGACCCCAATTCCCGGAATAGTGACTGGAGCATCACGCATTGCACTACCTGTTCGATTCGAGCGCCGAGACATCCGGGCCAACCAATTGCCGCAGCAGGTGGCGACCGATATAGCCACTCAACAAGCCGAACACCAGCGCCATGCCCAGCAACACCGGCAACAGGCCCAGCAGGGCGGGATGGGGAATGAACAGCACATAGGCCAGGGCGAACTGTCCCAGCATGTGGGCCTGGGCCGCCAGTACCGCCACTCCCACCGGCCCCAGGCGCCAGTCTGCCGGGCCTGGCGCGGCCAGCAGCAGACCCGTGCGACTGAGCAAGGCCATCAACAGCAGGCTGCTGACCGCGCCGCCCAGGCTGAGCACAAAGGTGGGCGAAAGAAAGGTACCCGCCAACAGGCTGCCGGCCAGCACCCGCAACAGACTCACCCAGATCGCCGCGCGCAGCCCATAGATGAACAACACGGCCAGGGTGATCACATTGGCCAAACCGGGCTTGACTCCCGGCAAGGGACTGGGCAGGGCACTCTCCAGTACATGAATCACCACGGCCAGGGCGGCCAGTTGGGCAATACGGTGGTCCTGCTCACTGGCGCGCAGGCGCAGCATCATGCCACCGCTCTCCATGAAAAAGCCTCAGAAGTTGATTGCATCATAGACCTCGTGCAGCCCGGCGATCCGCAGGCCCACGCCATTGGGCAGGCAGAAGCTGCTCTCGCCGGTGTGGCGCAACCAGCCGGCATGCACGCAGAGCTTGCCGGGACAGGGGGAATCGACGAAACGGACGCGACCCTGCGCCACCTCTAACACCGAAGTCCCCAAGCGGCCACCGATTTCGATGCGCTGGGCATGATCCAGAGGCAATCGCCGCACCACCTCTGCGCCCACCAGCACCTCCGCCCAGGCACCCTGCTGTGCTGGCCGCCACAGCAAGACCGTCACTCCCGCAAGGGCCAGCCCCACCAGCGCCACAAGCAGGCGATCCAGCCGGCTCATGGCAAGCGCTCCACCCGTAGCGATGGCCGTGGTTCCACCTCGAAATGCACCCGCTCGGCCATGGCCGGCGTGAGGATGATCTCACCCTGGTCATCCACCAGCATGACCTGTTCCACCCCCATGCGGGCGGCGATGCGGCGCCAGTCGCGTTTGCCGGCCACGAACAGGGCTGTACTGGCGGCATCGGCCACCGCGGCACTGCCGTGGATCACGGTCACCGAGACAAAGTCCCGCGCCGGATAACCGGTGCGGGGATCGATGATGTGATGATAGCGCCGTCCCTGGTATTCATAGAAACGCTCATAGTCGCCGGAAGTGAACACACTCTCGTCACCGTGGATCTCCAGCGAGGCCAGCACGCCACCGGCGCGGGGATGGCGCACGCCGATACGCCAGGGCTGATCACCCTTGCTGCCGACGGCACGCAGGTCACCGCCGGCATTGACGATGACATTTTCGATGCCCAGTGACTTGAGGCGCTCGATTACCCGGTCGATGGCATAGCCCTTGGCGAAGCCGCCGAAATCCAGCAATACCGCCGGGTTGTCGCTGCGGATGCCGAAGCCCTCGATGTGCAGATCGTCCATGCTGGGCTTCTGCGCCACCAACTCGGCGATGGCCGCGGCCGGAGGCGGCGGCCCCGTCGGTGGCTCGTCACGGTGGAAACCCCACAATTTGATCAACCCCCCGATAGCCGGGTTGAACAAACCCTCGCTCTGGCGTGAAAGCTCACGCGCCTGCAACAACACCGGCTTGAGCGAGGGCGGCAGGGAAAAACGCCCCTGCAGGGGCAGCAACTCGTTGACCCGACCCAGCGGCCCTGCCTTCCAGGGGTGCCAGGCTCCGTCCATGTAGTTGAAATCGTCCCGGATCTGGCGACTGATGCCTGGCACCCGCGCCTCGTCCACCCCGTAGAGGCTGACGCTCACCAGGGTACCCATGGCCAGGAACTCGTCCCGGAATACCGCATTGGAACGCCCGGTACAGGCCAGCAAGGCCAGCGCCAGCAGGATCAACACCAGGATTCGGTTCACAGACATCACGTGTTCAGGCGTTTGTCGATGGCATCGAACAACGAGCCAGCAATGTTCAGGCCATACATGCGATCCAACTCACGTATACAGGTGGGGCTGGTGACATTGATCTCGGTGAGGTAATCGCCGATCACGTCCAGCCCCACGAACAACAGGCCCTTGTCACGCAACACCGGCCCCACTTGGCTACAGATCCAACGCTCCCGCTCACCCAGCGCCATCCCCTGCCCCCGTCCGCCGGCCGCCAGGTTGCCACGAAACTCCCCCGCCGGCGGCACCCGCGCCAAGGCATGGGGAACCGGCTCGCCATCGATCAAGAGGATACGCTTGTCGCCGGCGCGGATCTCGGGAATGAAGCGTTGCGCCATGACCAGGCGACGGCCGCTGTGGGTAACCGTTTCCAGAATCACGTTGAGGTTGGGGTCGGCCGGCGACAGGCGAAAGATGGACTGCCCGCCCATCAGGTCCAGCGGCTTGACGACGGCCTCGCCCTGCTCGGCCACGAAGGCCCGCAGCGCCTCGGGCTCGCTGCTCACCAGGCTGGGCACACAGCACTGGGGAAACCAGGCCGTGTAGAGCTTCTCGTTGACATCGCGCACACTGCCGGGACGGTTGACCACCAGGCTGCCGGCGGCCTCGGCGAATTCCAGCAAATAGGTAGTATAGACGTAGTCCATGTCGAAGGGGGGATCCTTGCGCAACAGAATCACCCGCTGCTCGTCCAGCGGGCTTTCCCGCACCTCTCCCAGCTCATACCAGTGTACGCCATCGTCGAACACACGCAGGGACCGCCAACGTCCCCAGGCTCGGCCGTCGCGCAGGGACAGATCGCCCTGCTCCATGTAACGCAGGGTCCAACCCCGGCGCTGGGCCTCCAGCAACATGGCAAAAGTGCTGTCCTTGGCCACGGAGATATTGGCGATGGAATCCATCACCACCCCCAGCACGGGTGTCGTGCTCACCGCGGTGCGCTCCTCTCCCGCGCCGCCGCCAGCAAGGCCAGCCGCGCCACCACCCCGTAGGCATAAAAACGGTTGGGACCGGCATCGGGCGCCTGGGTCTGGTCGGGGTTGTTGAGCGGCTCCACGAAGGCCAGGGGCTGAAACTCCATCCCCGGCGTATTGAGATTCTCGGTAGCCCCCCGGGCGGCGTGCACCCGGTAGAAACCGCCCACCACGTAATGGTCGATCATGTACACCACTGGCTCGGCCACCGCCCGGCTCTGCCCCCATGTCTCGAAAGTGTACACCCCCTCCTGCACGATCACCTGCCGGATCGCCTGTCCCTCCTTGGACGCAGCCATACGACTGCGCTGCTTGCGGTTGAGTTCATGGACCTGGGCCGGGTCGTGTACTGTCATGATGCCCATGCCATAGGTACCGGCATCGGCCTTGACGATGACGAAGGGCTCCTTGTCCACCCCGTATTGTGCATACTTGCGCCGGATCTCCGCCAGAATGGCCTCCACGTTGCGGGCCACGCAATCCACCCCTTCCCGCTTCATGAAATCGATTTCACCGCACTTGCGGAACAGCGGATCGATCAGCCAGGGATCGATCTCCAACATCTCGGCAAAGGCATAGGCCACCCGACGATACTCGGCGAAATGGGCCGATTTCAAGCGCCGCGACCACCCCATGTCTGGCGGCGGCACCACCGGCTGGGCAATATTCTTGATGATGGGAGGTTCGCCGGCCGAAAGATCGTTGTTGAGCAACACCACACAAGGCCGGAAATCACCCACCTGCAAGCTATCACCCACGCGTTGCAACGGCTCCAGCCGCGCCAGGCCACCGGAGGGCAGGGCCACTTCCAGCGGCTCGGCGAGATCCGGCAGCAACGACCCCAGGCGCACCTGGAAACCAGCGCGGGCGATGATCTCCTGCAGGGTCACCAGGCTCTCCAGGTAGAACAGATTGCGAGTGTGATTCTCGGCGATGATCAGAATCCGCTGGGCCTCCGGCGCGATGCGCTCGATGGCGGTCTGCGCCGCCTGGATGCACAGGGGCAGAAACGACGGGTTGAGATTGTTGAAACCGGCCGGGAACAGATTGGTATCCACCGGCGCCAGCTTGAAACCGGCATTGCGCAGATCCACCGAGGCATAGAAGGGCGCCGCCGACTCCCGCCACTGCAGGCGAAACCAGTGTTCGATGCGCGCCTGATTCTGCAAAAACAACCGTTCCAGCTCCAGCAAAGGACCGTTGAGGGCCGTGGTCAGATGGGGAACGGCAAAAATGGATGTCTCGGGCATGGGTCGGGGGCACCTGTCTGCGGTCAAACGAAAGCGTTACAGTGTACCCCAAATGGCGCTTCAGCGGCGAC
>WFPC01000052.1 GCA_015487785.1 Gammaproteobacteria bacterium
ACCGCCATCTGGGCGCGCTTGCCCTATGATTTCCTCGATCAAGTATCACGGCGTATCATCAACGAAGTGGCCGGTATCTCCCGAGTCACCTATGATATTTCCGGCAAGCCCCCCGCCACCATCGAGTGGGAATGATTCCACGCCTGGCACGTCCAACAAACTTTTTTTCATGGTATAAAATTGTAGTAGTCCAGATTTGATTTGACAGTTACCGGTTCGATGGTGGTGACTGTCAGTTCAAGTTCAGCTGTAGTATTTCTGAACTGCTACAGATAAGTCTAGCACGAAAAAGCCCGCTGTTACGCGGGCTTCGAGACAGTATGCAATTGCCTGTAAAGGTGTTTGGTGGAGGCGGCGGGAATCGAACCCGCGTCCGCAGGCTCTCCGCCTCAGGCTCTACATGCTTATCCCACCTATTGTTTTAATCCATGGCTACCCGGTGGGCGGGGAAAACCATGGACGATCCCGGAAAGGTTTTGACGGATCCACGCCGGGCACGCTTCACCGCGAGCCTGTGAGAGTCGACGCCGGAGATCTGGACGCACAGGCACGGCTCCAGTCCGACGGCACCCTACTGGGTTTTAAGCAGCGAGTGCGTAGTTGTCGTCGTTGGCAACTATAAGTTTGCAGTTGGTTTAACGAGGTTAACTGCCACCTCGGCATGCACCTGGAGGTTTCGCAACCCACGTCGAAGCCAGGTCGCCCCCCGTTGTTGAGACTTCTCCCTTTGTGGGGAGTTCCGCTGACTGTAGCAGGTTTGCCACGGCGGTGCCACATTGGTGAGTCAAGAGGCGCATCTTGTTGCCGATATGCCTTCCGGTAGGGACATCATGAGTGTCTAACAGTGTTTGACACTCTGTGCCCCAGGTGTAAAATCCATGTTCGAGTATGACAAAATCCGTAATCGTAGGGGGTCCGAATGGCTGATTCTTGGAACAATGATGCAGGTGACAACTGGGAGATGCCCAACGGCATGGATCCCATGAGGGTGATGCGGGTGGCTTCCGCCTATTGGGACTCCTGTGTGCTGCACGCGGCCAACCGGCTGGATATTTTCAATATTCTGGGGGATGAGGCCAAGGATCTGGATACACTGGCACGGGAAACCGAGTCGGACAAGCGCTGCCTGGGGGCTTTGCTCAGTGCCCTGGTGGCCATGGAGTTTCTCGATCGTGAGGGCGATACCTTCATGAACAATGAATTCGGCAAGACCTTTCTGCTGAGTTCGAGCAAATTTTACCAGGGCGGGATCGTCGGTATGTTCGAGAATTGGTACGAGGCCTGGGGTGGGCTTTACAACACAGTCAAGACCGGCAAGCCTTCGGCGCTCATGCACCAGGCCTATACCGACGAGGAGACCCGCGACTATATGATGGGCATGCACAACCGGGCTCTGTCGCAGTCGGAGGTGCTGACCAAGATGTTCGATCTCTCCGGCAAGAAACAGCTCATGGATGTGGGTTGTGGCCCGGCCACGTTTGCGGTGAAGTTTTGTGAGCGCTACCCGGGGCTGAATGCCATTGCCATGGACCGGGAGCAGAATCTCAAGATTGCCCGGGAGATCGTGGAGCAATACGGCATGCAGGACCGGGTCAAGCTGCTTCCCGGGGATTACAACACCGATGACCTGGGCTCGGGGAACGATGCCATGCTGTTGTCGTCCATGACCAACCAGGAGTCGCCGGAGAATATCCGTAAGCTGCTGAAGAAGTGCTACGACTCCATGAACAAGGATGGCGTGATCATGATCCAGGAGCAGTTGCTGTGGGGCGACAAGAAAGGGCCCAAGCTGGCTGCCCTGATCGGCGTCAACCAGATCATCAACACCGAGGCGGGTTCGTCGTATTCCACCACCGAAATGGAAGACATCCTGCGGGAAGTGGGCTTTGTCGATATCAAATCCGAGCAGATGGCACCGCCCAGCCCCTTCATCATGGTCAGTGGCTACAAGCGCTGAGTATCGGGTTTGCGACGCCGGTGACGGACGGCGGCAGCCGCAAGCCAGGGCAAGGGTGCCAGCATCAACAGCCATGCGGGGGGCGTGGGTAGCGCATGGGTCAGGCTGATTCTGGCCAGGCTGAACTCGCTGAAGGCGCTGGCGGGGGCGAGGGTGAAGGTGGTGCCCTGCAGGGTATAGGGGCCGAGGTCGAACAGGCTCAGCGCGGTGTCGCTGTTGTTGCCACCGGGAAGGGCGGCTGTCAGTTCGCTGCTGCCGGTTGTGAGGCGGAAGTCGTCGTTGCTGCCCACTTGGGCGAACAGAAAGGTCAGCAGGCGTACCGGCTCGCTGAATTCCAGTGACAGTGCCTCGTCGGGGCCCAGCAGGTCGATTTCGCTGCCGTCGCTGCCGCTGGCCAACTTGATGCCCAGGCCATTGACGTCGCGGAGGAGCAGGCTGCCAGCGGGTTCTTGGGTAAGGGTGAGGACAAGACCGCCCTGATCGAAGAACAGGGGGCCGGCGGTGGTTTCGAGCGTGGTTTTGCGCAGGTCGATGTCGATGACAGTGGCGTGCGTGGCGCAGGCGGCGAACAACAGCGCTGCGCCGGCCAGAACCGAGCCGTGTCGCATGGTTTCCCTCCCTTGAATCGGGCGCTGCCGGTTCGGTTGTGGTTATTGTGGCCCGGGCGCCGGTGTCCTTTTCCGGTGATGCGGACTGTGGAAAGATTTTCAGGAACTCTCTTTCACCAGTCTGCTAGGAAAGCATAGCTCAGTCTGGCGCCTGCGCAAGGTTAGTGGCCGGTGCGGGTCGCCTTTGGTCGCCATTTCTGAATGCGGTGGTTGCCGAAGTCCACGACGAAGAGCTCTCCTGTGGGTGCCACGGCCACGTCGATGGGGCGCTCGAACTGGCCGTCGCCGGCGCCGTGCTCACCAAACAGGTCCAGCAGTTCACCCTGCGGCGTGAAGATCTGTATCCTGTGGTTGAGGAAGTCACTTACATAGACCCTGTCCTGTGGGCCCACGGTGACCGAGATGGCGGTGCGGAACCAGCCGTCGAATCCTCCGGCGATGTTGAGAGCGAAGGGACCGCCCCAGGCATGGGAGAATTCTCCATTGGAGTCGAAGACCTGGATGCGGTCGTTGTAGGCATCGGCCACATAGAGGTAGCCGCGGGTATCCAGGGCCACATCGGAGGGATAGTTGAAACGGCCATACCACAGGCCTTTTTCTCCCGTGCCCCACTGGCGCAGGGGCTTGCCTTGCGGGTCTAGTAGTTGTACCCGTTGGCCGTGGAATTCCGCCACGTACAGGCGTCCTTGGTCGTCCACGGCAACACCGCTGGGGGTGCTGAACTCACCCGCCGCGCGGCCGGCCCGGCCCAGGCTGCCCTGCCAGCGGCCGTCCAGGGTGAACAGGGCAATGCGGTCGTTCCAGTAGTCGGCGACGTAGAGCTTGCCTTGGGCGATGGCCAGGTGCATGGGGCGGCCCAGTTGTTCGCGATTGCCAAACTGGCGCAGGAAGCGTCCATCGAAGTCGAAGACCTGGATGCGGGCATTGCGCGCATCGGCTACGAAGACCTCCTCGCCGGCGATGGCGATGCCGATGGGATCGTTGAACTGGCCGGGTTCCTGGCCGAATCCACCCCAGCTCTGCACCCATTCATAGCCGGATTCCCGCGCCGAGGCGCCACCACAGGCGCTCAGCAGCAAGCTGAAACCGAGCAGCACCAGCCCGAGGCAAAGAGAGGAATGGCGATTCATGGAGTGTCACCTCCGGCGGTGGCGGGTGGAAGTTCACGCACTCCGCGCAGGGTGAAACCGGCATCCTTGATCAAGGCATCGAGTTGTTCTTCGCTGAGCCGGATGCCCTTGGCCACAGAGACGATGACCAGGCCCTGTTCCAGGTCGAATTTCACGCTTTCCACGCCCGGGGTCTGCATGAATTTTTTCTCTATGCCATAGGAACAGAAGGGGCAGGCCAGGCCATCGACCCGCAGTTGATACTGGGTACCGGCGGCCAGGGCCGGGCCACTGGCCAGGAGAACGAGACAGAACAATAGTGTTTTCATGCTGGCCTCCTTTGCGAGACTCAAAAGTGCCATTCCAGTTCCAGCCGGGCACGGTAGCGGCTGTGCGCGTTTTGCAGATTGCTCCACAGGGGAAGCTGGGCGCCGGTCTTGATGGCGAAATTGCGCAGTGTCCACATCAGCCCTGGTGAGACGAACCACTGTTCGCCTGGACTGGATGCGTGTTTGCGGGTGCGCTCTCCGTTGAGTTCCAGCATCCATACCCAGTCGGGTTCGAGGTAGTGGGTAGGGCGGAAACGGATACCACCGACCAGGTCCAGAAACAGGATGTCACCCAGGCGCTGGCCGCTGTCGCCCTTGCCCTTGTTGAGGTAGCGCAGGGCGGCCCAGCGATACCAGCGCCGGCTTTCGTAGCCATAGGCGAGGCCAAAGGTGGTATTGGTGGTATAGCCGCTGCGGGCCGCTGCGGAAGCACCCGATTGCAGGTTGACGAAGGCGCTGGCCGATTGCTGCATGCCCAGGCCATCGCGGCGCCAGAAACGGTATTTGCTGGCCAGGGCCATCTGGGTTTCGCCGTCGTGACGGTCGGTGCGCACATAGGGCAGGCGGCCGCGCAGGGTCCAGTTGGCGCTCAGGCCATAGGCCAGCTCCAGGCTGGTGATGGTGGTTCCGGCATCGCGGGCGGCGTCGCGATCGGCACCCACGTGCACCTCGACGCCTTGCTTGAACAGAGTATGGGGGCCGAGGCCGAAAACCGGGTCGTGGGCCAGGGTGGCAGTGGCTGGAAGCAGCAGGAGGATGAGCAGGACGATGCGAGTCATGTTGGGCCACGGTCGGTGCGAGAAGCCAGGAAGTATAGCGCACCGGTCCCAACCACGGTCAAGCGAACAGGCCGAAGAACGTGTGGAAATAGAGATAGATCAGGATGAAACCCAATACCACCCAGGGCAGCAGGTGGCGCTTGCGATACCAGTATCCGAGCAGGAACAGCAGGTTGTGGGGGAAACGTGCCTGGGGATCGTAGCCGGTTTCGGCCTGGTAGCGCTGGCGCGCCTGGCGGGCGTATTCGTTTTCATACTGCCGCAGCAGGGTTTTGGCCCGTGCGAGATCGTCATCGTTGTGCAACCAGATGGCCGCTTTGGAGAATCCCCAGGGGCTGGCGGGGGTTTCATAGTAGTCGATATGGTGTTCGTCGAGCAGACGGCGGACGTGTTCGGCCTCGTCCAGCTCGGCAGGGGTGTAGGCGAACAGACGTTTGCTCATGATCGGCTTCGCAGCAAAAGAGATGTCAGTCTATCGACTGGAGACGGGAAAATCCATGTTCTTGCCAGTTCTGGTTCACCCGTTGATTTTATTGCGGATTTTCCCGAAGGTTTGGGCGCTGTCAGCCTCTCCCGCCGCTTCGGGGGAGATGATTTCGTCGATGTGCATGTTGACCTGGCGCGCCAGATAGGAATCGGCGAATTCCAGCTCCTTGGCTTTCTTGCGCAGGCGTTCGAGGACGCCGAAGATTCTTTCGCGCTGTTTCTTGAGTTGATTGTTCTGTTGTTCCAGGCTGGCCTGGCGATTCTGGGCCATGCGCAAATCGTGTTGCAGGCTCTGGACGTCGATCAATTCACTTTCCAGTTGCTTGATGCGTTTGTGGGCCTTTTCCAGGGTCTTTTCCAGCTTGCTTATTCTTAGCTGGAGTCGCTTGCTGGCGAGTTTTTCGGCGCGCGTGTTGTACTCGGCGGTCAGCCAGACGCCGAGAAACAATAGCAGCACAAATATGCTGATGACGATACCTATCAGTGTAGACATTTACTGGCACTATCCTTGTAGGCTAATAGTTATATCGAATGGGGGGATAAAATCTTGAAAGAAGGGCGGGAAAGGCGCCGCATGGGCGGCGCCGGCGGGTAATGATCAAAGGCTGAATAACAGGCCGAGAATCCGGTAGAGGATATAGATGGCGAGTACCGCCAGGATAGTGCCGGATGCTTCGCTGAAGATCTTGAGGAATTTGAAATCCCGGTTGAACTCCTTCTCATCGAACGTGTTCATCGGTTGATCCATGACTGTCTCCTTTGCCGTTTGACCTTGAGTTTGTTAAGGTTGCTACCGGTCCGATCGGACCGTCCGTGAGGAGATATGGAGGTGCGAGCCTCTCGTTTCAATATCTCCACCTTAATAAGCAAGTATAGTCCGGATATTTGAATGCGCCCGATAACCAGTCGGTTCAGCGGTATTGACAAGGCATCGAATGGCTTGCATCAGGTGTTCGGCCTGGTTGGTGGGGTATCCAGGGCGGCAAGGCAAGAGGCAGGCGCAGGCTGTTTATTCTTGTTTCGTCAACGGGAACGGTTCATACGAAAGTTGGGGGTGACAAACAGGCAGTCCGGTCGTTATCATGCGGGCGCTGTGTTTTTAGTGAAAAGGGAACCCTATGAAAAAAACCACTATTGCAATGGCCATGGCGGGCCTGTTTTTGATCAGCATGCCGGGTTGGGCCGAGGACGGCGCCAAGGCCGCCGCCGAGTTGGGCCTGGTGACCACCACTGGCAACACCGAGACCCAGACCCTGCGGGGCAAGCTGGGTGTCACCCACCAACATGGCAAGTGGCAGAATTCGAGCAATTTCGAAAGTCTGAAAACCTCCGACCAGAATGCCACCACGGCGGAGAAATATCTGCTCGACGGCAAGAGTGAATACCGCTTCAGCGAGCACAACTATGCTTTTGCAACCTTGCAGTATGAGGACGATCGTTTCAGCGGCTACGACTATCGCATCCAGGGCTCGGCCGGTTACGGTCGGCGACTGTTGCACCACGGCACGGTGACGCTGGATGCCGAGACCGGTCCTGGTGCCCGGAGCAGCAAGCTGAGCGCCAATGGCACGGAAAACGAACTAACCTGGCGGCTTGCGGGCCTGCTGGCCTGGGATGTGAGCAAGACGGCCAAGTTCACCGAGAACCTGAGTGCCGACTTTGGACAGGATGCCAGTATCGTCAAGTCGGTGACGGCACTGCAGGCCCAGGTGGCCGGCAGCCTGGCCATGAAACTGACCTATACGGTCAAATACACTTCAGACGTGCCGGTGGGTATCAAGAAAACCGATACGGAAAGTGCCGTTACCCTGGTGTATGGATTCTGAGCCTACCAGCGCAGGTCGTCCGGAACCTTGAACGCGGCATAGGGATCATCGGCATCCGGGGTGGTTTCCTTGCGGGTGTCGATGAAAATGTCGCTCCCTGGCTCCCAGCGGCGCATCTTCTCCGCATGTTCCAGACTCAGTAAATGGTGACGCTCGTTGCGTACCAGGATGGCCAGCTGGCCCGCGATCAGGCGCTGCAGTTGCTCGTGGGTGACGTAGAGATGCCGGGTGCCGTGGGCCGATTGGAAATAATAGGCGATGTCGGCCTCGGGCTGATTGAGGCGGTGTTCGCGAAGAAACTGGCGTATACGGGCTTTTTCCTCTCGCCGGGCTTGGCGCTGCCCAGTGCTCGGGTAGGGTTTTGCGCTGGCCGGGGCAGGTTGCTGGCAGCGGGGTTTGGCGCCGGTTTTGTGCCGTGTCTGGCTGGGCTTGAAACCAGCTTTTAGGAGTTGTTCGCGCAGGGACTGATTCATGGCATGATGCCGTGTTCGTGTATGGCGTCCATGGTGCGCCGGCAGGTGTCACGTTGTCAACCGGGGTCTATGATCTGGACTGCAGCTCGTTGCTCAGGCGATCACGCTCCAGCTCCAGCATTTGCAGGCAGGTTTGCAGCTCCTGGTTGCCGCGCTCGATTTCCTCGATTTGTTCTTCCAGTTGCAGCCGGGTGTCCGGGTCGGTGCTCAGTCCCAGAATTCGGGCTTTGAGATTGCGCACGGCGCTGCTTTGTTGTTCGATAATTTCCTGAATGTTCTGGGTTTCTTCGCCCATCAGCATCACGGACTCGGTGGCATCGTTGCCGGCCTGCTTCCTTTCTTCCTCTTCCAGTTGGGCATTGAACACCGCTTCCAGTTGTTCCAGTTCGGCATTCAGGCGCTCCTGGCGGGCCTCCATTTCCTGGATCTGCTGCTCCAGGATTTCCTCGTTTTGTTCGTGGCTGGCCAGTAGTTCACGCAGTTTGGCGGCATTCTCGGCCTCCATTTCCATGGATTTGAGCGCGGTCTTCAGTTGCTTGTAGGAATCTGTCATCTCCCGGTAGGCATGTTGCTGGGTGAAATAGAGATCCTTGTAGCTGGCGAGATTGCGCACTTGTTTTTTCAGTGCCTCCACCTGTTTTTCGAGATCGACGTCGCTGGCGAATTCGATGATGGCCTTATCGCCATCCATGCTGCCATCGGCGCCGGGATGCGCGCCCCTGGCTTCACCTGATTCCCGGTCGGTGTTCCCGATCACGTTGGCGACGAGGCTCTCGTCGGGTGGCTGTTCGATGAACTTCACCAGCTCCCAGCGCTTGAGCAGTGCGCGGATTTTTTTGTTGAGGCTGCGCCAGTAGCCCTGGTCGGGTTTTTCTGTTGAGACGAAGTCTTGTTCCAGGGTCAGCCAGTTGAGGCGGGCGACCAGCAGTTTCTGGGTCTTGATGGCGTCTTCATCGCCACTGTCGGCGGCCTTTTGCAGGCTGTGGGCATAGTCTCGGGTATGGCCGATGCTTTGTTGCAGGTAGTGTTTGTGGAAATCCTCGGGCTTGGTGCCGTGTTCATAATAGGGCTTGTATTTGCGTGCGCGCAGGTAGAAGAAGGCCGCTATGCCACCGAATATCAGCAGGCCTTCGAGGATGCCGTAGATCATGTAAGTGCTCATGGCGCGCGTTTATCGGTCGGGTTTAGCCAGCCTTCTCCTGTTCTTGGTTTTCTTCCTCATCTTTCTTCTTGTTGGCCTTGCGGTATTTCTTGATTACGAAATAGGCTCCGACACTGGCACCGACGATGACATTGAGTAGCAGAAAGATCAGCAGCCCGCCGAGCCAGTGGCTTTCTTGTTCCTCTGGTTCTGCTTCCTCATGGTCTGTCTCTGTGTCATGGTTTTCTTGCTCGGGTGTCGAGTGTGTGTCGGCCGCTGGCTCGTGGGCCGCTGGCGCAGTATGCTCCAGCGATGGTGCGGGAGGCGCGACCGGTGCGGGTGTGGGCACCACCGGGGGCGCTTGCGGTGCTTGCCCGGGATTCTCCAGCGGTGGGGGTTGTGGCGCATCCATCAAGGCGAAGGGGTTGATCTCGGGCTCGGGTTGTTTGACCGTGACGTAGACCGTTTTCTGGCGGTCGAAGGTTTCGCCCACGGCGGTGATGTCGAGGCGATATTCACCGGGTTTGTCCAGTTTCAGTTCCAGGCTGTGGTAGCCGTCCAGGGCGCGCTCATCACCGTAGAGACCGGTGTCCTCCAGGGAATATTCCTTGCTTCGCCCCCGTGGCGGCTTGAGTTTTAGCAGGAAGCCGGTGGACTGGATGAGAGGGCCGCGCTTGATCCGTTTGCCGTCTTTCTCCAGCCAGGCCTGGACCAGGAAGGGGCTGTTCACCGGCACTTCGGGCACGGTTTCCACCTGTAGCTTCAGATCGGTGACGATGTAGGCCTTGTTGCCGCTTTCGCTGTATTTGATCAACCAGTAGCCCGAGGCCGGATTGCGAAGGGTGATGAGGTCGAATTGCCTGGCCTGGTACCAGCGTACCGAGGGACCATGGCGCCGGGCGCTGAGGGTGTCGCCATCGGGGGTTTCCAGGATAATGCGGGAATCCGGTCGATATTTGGTGGCCAGCACGGTGATTTCCTTCACCGCCTCGTCGACCACGAAGCTGTCCTCGTTGACCGGCAGCATGTCGGGTCGTTTGGCCCGCTGGAAGATGTGTTCGAATACCTGGTGGATGTCTTCCGGTCCTTGCAGCAGGGTGAATACGCCGCGGGTGTCCTCAGCGATCAGTTTCATCAGCGGAATATTGGAAGAGCGGGCGAAGCTGATGGTGTGTACCTTGATGCGGTCGCGGGCCAGGCGGGGGGCGATGGCTTCCAGGGTGCGTTCGGTGAGAGTGAGGTTGCGTTCCTGCCGGCCCACGTCCATCTTGCCGTCGGACATCAGGATGATGTGCTGTTTGCGGCCCGGACTCTTGTGGCGCACCAGCAGTTCGCGGGCTTTTTCCAGTGCCTGGTAGATATTGGTGAAGGCCCCCTTGTCGCTGATTTTGTCCACCGCCTTGAGTAACTTCTGCTCGTTGCTGGCCTGTTTCAGGGGTAACAGCCCGGTGATGGCGTAGGCCTTGCCGCTGAAGCTGACCAGAGCGGCGCGGTCGTTTTTGTCCAGCAGTTGAATGAACATCTTGGCCGCCTGGATGCGCAGCCGTTCGCGGTCACTCTGTTTCATGCTGCCGGAGCTGTCGAGAACAAAGACGATATCCACTCCGGGCTCGGCGGCCGGGTTGCTGGCGCTGTACGCCAGCAGCAGGGTGGCGAGCAGTATGCTCAGAAGACGACGGGCTCTGGCCATCATGGAACTGCCTTGGTGTGACTCCTGTTGCGTGCTTGGCAAGGTGCCGGCCCGCCACCATGGCGGGCTCTGCAGAAACAGGCAAGATCGATGCCTTTTTTCTGTCCTGGAGGCTATCGGCAAGGGGGGGATTAACTTTACGGGTTTGTATCCCGGGGAGACACGCTGATGCTGGATTGGCGCAGCCGTGACGGGTTCCAGTGTTTCACGGCCCACGCCAGCAGTTCTTCCACGCTGGCTCCGGCCAGTTCATCCATGCCGGGCAGGCCCAGCCAGCCCAATACCCGGCGCAGGTTGGTCGTTGCCTGGTTGTCTTCCAGCGCACGGGCACCGGTTTGCTTGCTGAGCTTGTGGCCTGTGGCATCCACCAGGATGGGCAGGTGCAAATACTCTGGTGTGGGCAGTTGCAGCAGTCGTTGCAGGTGGATCTGGGCCGGTGTCAGGGCCAACAGGTCGTGTCCCCGCACCACCTCGGTGATGTTCTGGGCGGCATCGTCCACCACCACCGCCAGTTGGTAGTTGTAGAGGCCATCGGGCCGGCGCAGCAGGATGTCGCCAATTTCCCTTGCCAGGTCTTGCCGTATCTCGCCCTGCAGCCGGTCGCGGAAGTGGATGATACCCTCGCTGCGCAGGCGCAGGCCGAGGCCGGGTCGCAGAGGCAGGCCGGCAGCGCGGCAGGTGCCAGGGTAGATCATGCCAGCCACGCCGCGTCGTGCCACCTGGGCGATCTGCTTGCGTGAGCAGGTACAGGCATACAACCAACCGTCATGGTGCAGGCGCTCCAGGCTGGCTTCGTAGGCCGTGCTACGCCGGCTTTGATACCATACGGCTTCGTCCCAGTGCAGGCCATGGGCTTCCAGACTGCGCAGAATACGGTCCACGGCGCCGGGTGCCTGTCGCGGCGGATCGATGTCTTCTATGCGCAGCAGCCATTGTCCATCGTGGGCGCGGGCTTGCAGGTAACTGCCTACGGCGGCGAGTAACGAGCCCAGGTGCAGGGGGCCGGTGGGGGAAGGGGCGAAGCGGCCGCGATAGGTAACGCTCATGGCGCGATTATGCGTCGGATGGGGGGCGTGTTCAAACGCTGCCGACGCGGCTTTCCATAGGGCTTCCGTACTGTTCGATGATCACGGGGGGCACGGGTTGTTGCTGTTGCTGGCGATAGGTGTGGTAGGTGGTGGCTAGCATGTTGGCGCTCAATTGTACGAACAGGGCGCGGGCACTGAGATACGACAGCGCGGTCAGCGCCATGGGAATGGCGATGCTGAACCAGAATAGGGGGCGGGCGGCATGGGTGATGCTGTCGTTGAACACGGCGAGAAAGCCCAGTGCCGCCGACAGCAATACCAGGGAGGTGAACAGGGAACGGCTGATGCGCCAGATGCGATACTGATCGAACAGGGTATCCATGTGGGAGCCACTGGCGAAAACGGCCAGATAGGTCCGGATGAAGGTTTGCATGCGCAGGAAACGCTGTCTTTGCCTGAACCATTGGCGATAGTCGTTGAGTTGGAACAGGGGCTGGGTGATGAATTTCTGATAGTCCTCCGCCACGATTTCCCGATTGTCCTCGGCCAGGCGGGCGAACCAGCGCTGTTGGGGATGTTGGAGTTGTTGTTTGAAGCAGGGCATCTGGAACGACACACAGAACAGGGGCGAGATCAGTTCTAGCAGCAGGCCGGTGCAAAAGATCAGGATGATGCTCAGGGCTGCCAGCAGGGTGCTGAGGGTGCTTTCGATCAGAGAAATGTCCTGGGCCGGACTCAGTTGCGTCTTGAGCTGGGCCAGCCAGCCTTGCCACAATTCGAGGGTGGCGGCGATGCTGGCCTCATTCAGCGAGATCAGGGTGAAGAACAGGAACAGGTTGAGCCAGAGCAGTCCACCGGTAACGCTGTATTCGGCGAAGCGGACGATGCCCTTCATGGCGGTTTACTCGTTGTTCACCGGGGTGTCGGAAACGAAGGTCGTATCACCTACGTCGTCATCGTCTCCTGTCTCGTCGGAGAACCACCAGCCGGCCAGCCCACCGAGGACGCAGCCCGCCGCGGTGCCGAAAATGGGAACCACGCTGCCCAGTAGCGCACCACCCAGACAGCCGCCTCCTGCCTTGACCAGGGTGCGTGTAGTGTCACTGCTCGGTTCTCCATCTAGCCTATCGTTGGCCACCGCCAAGGGAGGTGCTGTGAATAGCAGGGCCAGGCCGAGCACCAAGGTTGCGAAGTTATTGCTTTGTTTCATCGCTGAAGGAGTCCTTGCGTAGTGGTTTGACCGTCCCGTTCTTCAGAACCAGGGTGATGCGCGCATCCTGTTGTTATGGGTGTGATGAACCCCGGACCCTGATTCCAACTATAGATGATTTCGTTGGCAAGGCAACAGCTTTTTGCCGACCTATTTTCCAGGGCGGATGAGGCTTCCCAGGCCGGCGCGGTCGAGTTCGCTGCCTAGCAGGGCGCGGATGGTGGCAGGATCTTCCAGTCGCAGGACCTCGTCGAGCAGGGCAGTGGCCTGGGCGCGGGTGAAGCTGCGAATCACCCATTTGACCCGTGGCAGGGCCACCACGCTCATGCTGAGGCTGTCCATGCCCATGCCCAGAAGCAGCAGGCTGGCCAGGGGGTCGCCGGCCATTTCGCCACAGGTGCTCACCGGAATGTTTTGCCGGTGTGCCGCCCGGGTGGTCTGGTATACGGCGTGGATCACCGCCGGGTGCAGGCTGTCGTAGAGTTCGGCGACATTGGGATTGTTGCGATCCACTGCCAACAGGTATTGGGTGAGATCGTTGGTGCCGATGGAGAGGAAATCGACCCGGCGGGCGATGGCTGCGGCCTGGTAGACGGCCGACGGAACCTCGATCATCACGCCGGTGCGCGGGCAGGGCAGCTCACCGTAACCGTCGCTGGCCAGTTCCTTGCGCGCGCGTTCGATGATGGCCAGGGCCTCGTCCACCTCGTTGAGGGTGCTGATCATGGGCAGCAGGATTTGCAGGTTGTTCAGCCCGGCATTGGCGCGCAACATGGCACGGATCTGGGTTGCGAAGATGTCGGGATGGTCCAGGCTCACGCGGATGCCGCGCCAGCCCAGGAAGGGGTTGTCTTCCCGGATGGGAAAGTAGGGCAGGGTCTTGTCGCCACCGATGTCCAGGGTACGCAAGGTCACCGGGCGGGGCGCGAAGGCCTGCAGGATTTGCCGGTAGATCTGGCATTGTTCCTCTTCGCCCGGGAAGCGGTCGCGGATCATGAAGGGGAACTCGGTGCGATAGAGGCCGATGCCGTCGGCGCCACTGTTGGCGGCGGCGCCGATGTCGGACAATAGGCCGGAGTTGATATAGAGCGGTACGATGCAGCCGTCGAGCGTCTTCGCCGGCTTTTGGCAGAGCGCCTGCAGGTTGGCCGAGAGCTGGGCCTCCTCGCGCATCAGGCGGCGGTATTCGCTCAGGATGCGCTGGCCGGCATGCAGGTAGACCCAGCCCTGATAGCCATCGAGTACCAGTTCCAGGCCCTCGATGTCGTTGCCGGGCAGTTCGCTGGCGCCCATCACGGCGGGAATGCCCAGGGCGCGGGCCAGGATGGCCACATGGGAGGAGCCCGAGCCCTGGCGCGAGAGTACTCCCGCCAATTGTTTGCGCGGTACCGCCATCAGGTCGGCAGCGGTCAGCTCGTCGCCCACCAGGATGGTACGGGGAGGATAGTGGCGTGTACCCGGTGTCTTGGACTGGATGCGCACCAGGATGCGCCGGGCCAGATCGCGGATGTCTAGCACGCGCTCGGCCAAGTAGTCGTCGTCCATGCTGGCGAAAAGCTGGGTTTGTTCCTGTACCGTGTCGCGCAGGGCGGTAGAGGCCATGAAACCTTGTTTGATACGGTCGATGGTCTTCTGGATCAGGCTGTTGCTCTGCAGCATCATCAGGTAGGCATCGAACAGGGCGCGTTCCTCGGTGGGTAGATGGGCGAGTTGCTCGCGATGTTGTCGCACTTCCTCGCGCACCGCTTCCACCGCCTTGGTGAATACTCTGATTTCCTCGTCGATGTTCCGGCAACGGCGGCGGGGGACGGCATCGAGGTCGGCGGCAGGATAGACGATCACCGCCTGACCGATGCTCACTCCCGGCGCCCCCGGCAGGCCGTGAATGGCCCGTTCGCCGTTGTCGCCCTGGATGTCGCGCAGGCTGCCACTGGCCTCGGCCAGGGCGATGGCGCCGGAGAGCTGTGCCGCCAGGGTGACCAGCAGGGTTTCTTCGTTTTCGTCGAAACGACGGTTTTCCCGTTGTTGCACCACCAGCACGCCGAGGATTTTGCGATGATGGATGATGGGAACGCCGAGAAAGCCATGGAAGGCTTCTTCCCCGATGTCAGGCAGGAACTTGTAGCGGGGGTGGCTGTGGGCGTCTTCCAGGTTGACCGGTTCGGCCCGTTGGGCCACCAGTCCCACCAAGCCTTCGTTGCGTTCCAGGCGGGCACGCCCCACGGCCTCGGGATTGAGGCCGCGGGTGGCCATCAGCAGGTAGTAGTCCCCACCCTGGATGCCAAGATAGATGGAGCAGACGTTACAGTCGATCACCTGCTTGACCCGGGTGACGATGGTTTCCAGGGCCTGTTCCAGGTTCTCGGCCGCGGTAACTTCCTGGACAATGCGGCGAATCGTCTCGAGCAAGCGCGCGCTCCCGGTCGTTGGGCCCCGGTGGGGCGGTTGTCGGATTGGTACGAGCGGGGCGGACCCGGCCGTCTTCAGGGGTTGCCTGCCAGGCTCCGCTCGCCGGGCTGGATGCGTTGCAACAAGGGCTCGAGTTCTGTCAGCGCGCTCTTGTAGACGTCACGCTTGAACGAAACCACCTGCTGCAGCGGGAACCAGTAGTCCACCCAGCGCCAACCATCGAATTCCGGTTTTTGGCTGAGGTCGAGACGGATATCGCTGTCGTCGCCCAGCAGTCGCAGAATATACCAGATTTGTTTCTGACCGATACACACAGGCCTGCGGCCATGGCGGATCATGTGCTTGGGCAGGCGGTAGCGCAACCAGCCCCGGGTGGAGCCGATGATGCTGACGTGCTCGGGTTCGAGGCCGATTTCTTCCTTCAGCTCCCGGTACAGGGCCTGTTCCGGGGTTTCGCCAGGCTGGATGCCACCCTGGGGGAACTGCCAGGCCTGCTGGCCGATGCGGCGCGCCCACAACACCTTGCGTTCGTGGTTGCACAGAATGATGCCCACGTTGTGGCGGAAGCCCTCGGCATCGATGGTTGATCCAGTCTGTTTGTAAGCCATTGCAATTTCACATTTTTCCACAAATGGAGTGGTTTGGCCAATTTTACCGTCGACGAGCGCTGTCGCTGTTGTCCAAAGCCCGGTAGAATCGACGCTTTCGAGTCGGTGGCAAAGGGAAGGTTCGATGTGAGTCTGGCGATTTTCGATCTCGATAACACCCTTATCGCGGGAGATAGCGATTATCTCTGGGGCGAATTCCTGGTGGAGCAGGGCGTGGTGGACGCCGACCACTACCGCCGAGAGAATGAGCGCTACTATCGCGAATACAAGCAAGGCGCGCTGAACATCATGGAATTCCTCGCCTTCAGCCTCAAGCCCCTGAGTGAACACGCTGTGGACGAATTGCATGCCTGGCGGGAAGGTTTCGTGGAAGAGAAAATCCGTCCCATCTTGTTGCCCAAGGCCTTCGAGCTGTTGCGGCGCCATCGGCAGGCCGGCGATGTATTGCTCATCATCACCGCCACCAACCGCTTCGTCACCGAGCCCATCGCTGATTTGCTGGGAGTGGAGCATCTGCTGGCCACCGAGCCGGAGATGCGTCAGGGACGCTATACGGGACGTGTGGCCGGCATACCCTGCTTTCAGGCCGGCAAGGTCCAGCGGCTGGAGCAGTGGCTGGGCGAGACCGGCCACGACCTGGCGGGCAGTACTTTCTATAGCGATTCGCACAACGATCTGCCCCTGCTGGAGCGGGTGGAACGCCCGGTGGCGGTGGATGCCGATGCCGTGCTGGCCGAGGTAGCGCAACGACGGGGCTGGCCCCACATCAGTCTGCGCCAGCCATGAAACGCGCTGGCCGGGTCATGCTCGGGCTGCTCGGCCTGATGCTGTTCAGTGTGATCCATGCCCTGGTCACCGGCAGCGCTGGCTTCGGCTGGCTGGAGAGTCTGGTCGCGGTGTTCGGTCTGGGGGATCCCCTGGTGGTGAGTGTGGTCAGCGAGCTGCGCCTGCCGCGGGTGTTCGGTGCCCTGCTGGCCGGTGGTCTGCTGGCCCTGGCCGGTGCCTTGATGCAGGTGTTGTTGCGCAACCCCCTGGCCGATCCCTATGTGTTGGGCGTGTCGGGTGGCGCCTCGCTGGCGGCGCTGCTGGTCATGCTGGCGGGTCTGGGAGGCTTCTGGCTCGGTCTGGGCAGCTTTGCCGGTGCCTTGTGCGCTATGTTGTTGGTGTTTGGCCTGGCCCATGCCCGTGGTCGCTGGAGTCTGAGTCGTCTGTTGCTCACCGGGGTCATCGTGGCGGCCGGCTGGGGAGCGCTGATCAGTTTCGTGCTGGCCATTGCCCCCGACGCCCGCCTGCGCGGCATGCTCTACTGGTTGATGGGGGACCTGGCCGGGGTGGAGCCCGGTGTTTTTCCCCTACTGGTGCTTGGAATAGGATTGGCCCTGGCCTGGATGTTGGCGCGCGACCTCAACCTGCTCGCCCGTGGCGGCCTGCAGGCCGCCGTGCTGGGGGTGCCGGTGAATGCCTTGCGCATGGGGATTTATTTCCTGGCCTCCTTGCTCACCGCCGCGGCGGTTTCCCTCGCTGGTAATATCGGATTCATCGGGCTCATCATCCCCCATTTGCTGCGCTTGCTGATCGGCAGTGATCATCGCCTGTTGTTGCCGGCGGCGGTGGTGTTGGGGGGGAGTTTCCTGTTGTTGGCCGATACCCTGGCGCGCAGCCTGTTTGCGCCCCAGCAATTGCCGGTGGGCGTGCTCACGGCCCTGCTGGGGGTGCCCGTGTTCCTCTATCTGCTGCAACGGGAGGGGCGTTGATGTTGCAGGCGTGTGGCTTGACGGTGACGGTGGATGGCAACACGCTTTGTCGTGAGCTGGACATGCAAGTGAGAGGCGGGCAGTGCTGGGCCCTGCTGGGGCGTAATGGCGTGGGCAAGACCCACCTGTTGCATACCCTGGCCGGCCTGCGCGCGCCGGCCGAGGGTTATTGCCTGCTGGATGGAGAGCGCCTGCATCGCCTGCCGGCCCGCCAGCGCGCCCGGCGCCTGGGTGTATTGTTGCAGGATGATGTGAGCAGTTTCCCCTCCACGGTACTGGAAACCGCGCTCACCGGGCGTCATCCCTTCATCGGGCGCTGGGAGGTGGAAAGCGAGGCGGATTTCCAGCGCGCCCGCGCAGCCCTGCGCCAGATGGGCCTGTCCGGCTGGGAGCAGCGTGTGGTACGGAGTCTGTCCGGCGGGGAGCGCCGGCGGTTGGACCTGGCCGTGCTGTTGACCCAGGATCCTCCCGTGATGTTACTGGACGAGCCACTCAATCATCTGGATCTGGCGCACCAGGTGCGCTTGCTGCGACTGTTGCGGCGGCTGGCCCGCCAGCAGGGCAAGGCGATACTGATGGTGCTGCACGACATCAACCTGGCGGCGCGTTTCTGTGACCGGGTATTGCTGTTGTACGGCGCAGGGGAGTGGGAACAGGGCACCAGCCATGCGTTGCTGGACGAGGCCCGGCTCAGTCGGCTCTACGATACACCAATCCGTCGTTTCGATGGCCTGTTCGCGGCCCAATGAGGGCGTGCCCCGTGGCTCACTCGCCGACGATCTGTAGTGCGAGGCGGCGTTCCCGCGGGCCATCCAGCTCCAGCAACAGGATGGACTGGTAGCGTCCGAGCATGGGTGCACCGTCATGGATGGCCAGGCTTTCACTGTTTCCCGCCAGCATGGCGATCAAATGGGCGTGGGCGTTTTCCGGTTCGTCGGGAGGAATATCGGGGCGCAGGTGGAGTTTGTCGTGCTCATAGCCGGCATGGGGCGGCACCAGTGCCAGAAAGAAATTCCGCATGTCCTCTAGCAGCAGCTTCTCGTTTTCGTTGACCACCAGGCCACAGGTGGTGTGCAGGGAAGAGAGCGTCAGGATACCTTCCCGGATACCGGACTGCGCGACCCACTCGCGAACCCGGGCGGTGATGTCGATGAGTTCGAAGCTTGCTCCGGTGCTGAGTCGCATTTCATGATATTGGCTTGGCATGGCAGACGTTAATAGCAGCGATTTGCATCAGGCGCAAGACTGTTGGCGCGAAAAAAAGGCCGCATTGCGCGGCCCAAAGGGAGGGGTCGTCAAGGGAAGTCAGTCGTCTGTACGTTCGTCTTCCTGTGAGTGGTCGTTGTCGTCACCGTTATCGTCATGTTGCATGCCGTTACTATCGATCACGGTGTCGTTGTCATCGTTTTCTGTACTGGCATTGTCTGCCGCCGGATCACGGTCTGCGTCCGCGTCGCCGTGTCGTGAACGATCTTCACGGGGATCGTCACGGTACTCCTCCTGGCGGGAGGCATACTGGCTGTCGTCGTAGCCGTCATCATTGCGGTTGCCGGCGATCTGATCGTCATGTTCGGCTTCACCATTGTCCGCGGCGGCATGCTCATCGCGGTCTTCGGCGTGGGAATCGTCGCTGGAGACGGCAGGCGCGGGCCCGCTGTCGACGGACTTGTCCTTGTTGTCGCCGTCGTTGTCTGCGCCATTGTTGTCACGCCTGTCGCCGACAAAGGTTGCGCAGTCATCGATCTCGATCACCGTGGGATCGAAGCGGCTGCTGTCGGCCTGGCTGCTGATACCCTTGATTTTCACCTGGCTTCCAGCGATCAGGCAGCCCGGATTGCCCTGCTTGAACCATACGTCGGCGAGGTTGAGGACAAGGGTATTGCCGGAGGGACTGAAACCTTCACTCTCGCTGATGCTCACGCTGAGCAGATTATTGGCGTAGTCGGTCACAGTGCCCTTGAGTTCGGCCAGGATCTCGTCCTGGGTCACCTCGTTGGCCGTCGGGGCACCCTCCACCTCGATATAGGATGCGATGATCTGGCTGCCATCCCAGGTGCCTTTCACCTCCACCATGGCCCCCTGGCGCAACAAGGCCTGGTCTCCTCGACCATACAGGGCATTGGCCACATCGATGACGCCGACGATATTGGCAGGCGGCACGAAGCTGGCCTCGGTGATGTCGATGTCCATGCTGTTGGCGGTCACGTTTTGTACGATGCCTTCGGCCTTGACCACCTGGCTGATCACTTGCTGTTCGGTGCCACTCTTGATCTCTGCGCCATTGACGACGAGAGACACGGCCTCGATACGCAGGGCGGTGAGGTCCAGGTTGCCAAAGATATCGATCACATCACCTACCCGTACTCCGGACAGGGTGCGCAGGATCTGCCGGGCTTGTTCATCGGTGATGATGGCGCCGGGATGCAGGGTGACGCGAAACTGTGGGCCCTCGCCGCCGAGACGGATGTCCAGGCTGTTGTCGGCATTGATGGCCACCACCGTGCCGCGCAAATCGGCATAGGCACGCTTGATCTGGGTCTTTATGTCACTGATGACACTGACGTTGGCAGCAGCATTGAGCAGGCTGTCGAGATCGAAGCTCAGCGCCAGGGTGCTCAGCTGGTTTTCCAGCGCCTGGATGTCGGCGGGGATGGACACGCTGAGGGTATCCGAGCTGGCCAGGATCTTTTCCGAGCGTTTACCCAGCGGGTCGATCAGCACCACGCGGCTGCCCAGGGTCACTCGTAGCCTGGTGTAACGGCCAGTGGGGATGCGCTTGGCATTGAGAAGTTCCGCCACATCGCTCTTGGAGGCCAGGTTGAATACCTTGCCGGTGGGGTTGCTATAGACTTCCACTGTCTGGCCCGAGCTGTCCATGAGTTCCACCTTGTGCAGTTGTATCCACACCTCCGGATATTGCAATGAGCGCACATCCTTGACCAGTAACGACAAGGTGGCATAGGCCTGCCGGGCACTCTGTACGTTCTGGTTGATGGTATCGGACAAGCCGCAGGCCGACAGGCCGATACCGAGCAGGATGGGTATGAGTTTCTTCATGGTTGCACACTCCTGGTTTCCATGGGTTTGAATATCCGCCTTGCTGCCGACTATAGGGCGGGGGAGTGAATCGAAGCTGAAAATTGCCTGAATCGAAGCTGAAAAGCGGCGATTCGCTTTCAAGGGGAACCTACGGTGGCGACGGGTGTCGTAGTTGAGCGTGGCGGTGGCGCAGGAGCCGCGCCGGGTATCCGCGTACATTGACAACGACGAAAAAAAAACTATTATTCATACCCATGATGACGCGACCGCGAAAAATTCTTTCCTGGCTGATGATGCTCGCCGTGTTGCTGGCGCCCATGCAGCACGTTTTCGCTCTGTCGTCGTCTCATCATGATGAAAACCCTGCGCTTTCCTCCGTGCAGGCTGATCAGGACGCCGTACTGGCCGAGGCCAAGGCCGGTGACGAGGATGCCCATTGCGGTGCCGGTGATGCCTTCAACAACGGTAACTGCAACGGGTGTGACAAATGCGCCCATTGCGCGGCACCACCGCCTCCCGTAGCCAAGGCCGCGCCGGACGGTATTGCCGATTCCCCTCTGCCCATGCGGGCTTTCTTTCATTCCCTGATACTTTCTCCCGAACATCGACCACCTAAACGGGGTTGATTCCTTGCGGTAGCTGCGGCTGCCTGTCTGCCTGACCGCCATGGGCGGTTGTCTGGCACGTTTTATCTCGATTTTCGCTGGGTACGTTGTCTGCGTTTGGGCGCGGCCGTGCGTGCCAGGGAGATCGACGAACAAGGATGGAGAAAATGATCGAGATCATTCCCAACTGGCACCCCCTGTTGGTGCATTTCACCGTTGCACTGTGGTCGGTCGCGGTGGGGCTGTTCGTGGTCGGCCGCCTGTTTCATGGCACCGACCTGGGCGAGAACAGCAAGATCGTGGCGCTCTACAGCCTCTGGCTGGGGGCCTTTTTCAGCGTGTTCACCGGCCTGGCGGGCTGGGATGCCTATAACACGGTGACCCACGACGATGCTTCCCACGCGGCGATGACCGAGCATCGCAACTGGGCCCTGGCCACGCTCGCCGTGTTCTTCGTGCTCAGCCTGTGGGCGGCGGTTTCGAGGTCTGTTCGCCGCCAGCCCAGCGCACCTTTTCTGGTGGTGGCCCTGCTGGGCCTGGCCTTGTTGATGACCACCGGCTACAAGGGCGCGGAAGTGGTGTATCGCTATGGCCTGGGAGTGATGTCGCTACCCGAGGCCGAAGCCGGGGGGCATGCCCACGCCCATGACGATGGGGGTCATGGTGACCCCGCAGGCGACGCCGACATGACGATGCCTGAGGACATGGATATCGAACAAGATGCGCACGAGGACGGACACACGCACGGTGAGGGACACGCCCACTGAGCCTGCGCATCGTTGAAAGACCAGAATTCAAGAGGAGTTTAGAACCGATGTTGATCGTGAACGAATTGGCCAAGCGGGCCCGTGTCTCTCCCGATACCGTACGTCACTACGTGCAGATCGGGTTGCTGAATCCGACCCGCAATCCGGACAATGGTTACAAGCTGTTCAGCCTGGAGGATGTGAACCGGGTGCGTTTCATTCGCCAGGCCAAGAGCCTGGGCTTCACCCTGAAGGAGATTGCCGAGATTATCGAGCACAGCAAGCAGGGCAAGTCGCCTTGTCCGCGGGTTCGTGAGATCATGCAGGCCCGTGTGGTGGAGAACCGTCAGCGCTTGAACGAATTGTATTCCCTGCAATCGCGCATGGAGCTGGCCATCAAGCAATGGGAAAAATTGCCGGACGGTGTTCCCGACGGTGATTCCATCTGTCATCTGATCGAAACCACCGGCAGTTTCGAGTGAGCATGTTGTCGGCGATTTGCTGGCAAGGGAGAAGTAATGCATGAATAAGACGAAGGCCCGGTTTGGCCGGGTATTGGGCGTCTTGCTGCTGTGCCTGGGCGGGCAGCCCGCCCAGGCCGCTGAATTGGCCCTGGCCGATGCGGTGCGGCAGGCATTGGCGGCCAACCCGGGTATCGCAGCCCAGCAGGCGCGGGCCGAGGCCTTGCGGCAGGTGCCGGCGCAGGCGGGTGCCTTGCCGGAGCCACGTCTGCGGCTCAATGCCACCAGCCTGCCGCTGGACAGTTTCAGCCTGGGGCAGACGCCCATGACACAATTGCAACTGGGACTCAGCCAGGCCTTGCCGTTTCCTGGCAAGCTGGCCTTGCGCGAGGAAAGCGCCCAGTGGGAGGCCCGGGCCTCTCTGTCACAGGTGGACGAGAGTGAGATTCGTCTGGCCGGGGCGGTAAAACGCCAGTGGTGGCAATTGTTCTACCTCGATCGAGCCATTGAGTCGGTTTTGCGCAACCAGAATCTGTTGCGTCAGTTCGTCGATGTGGCGCAGACCAAGTACAGTGTTGGCCAGGGATTGCAACAGGACGTGCTGCTCGCCCAGGTGGAGTTGTCGCGTTTTGAGGACCAGGAACTGAGCCTGCGCGCCATGCGGCGCAAGGCCGAGGCCCGTCTGAATGCCCTGATGGGCCGGGCCGCCGAGACACCGGTTTCCCTTGTGGCCGAAGTGTCGCGGGAATTGCCCGAGCTGCGGCCCTCCGCCGAATATCTCGCCCTGGCCGAGCAGCACCGGCCCGAGTTGCAGGCCCTGAAATACCAGATCGAGGCGGCCAGGGCCCGGGTGGCACTGGCCGACAAGGACTATTATCCCGATTTCAACCTGGGGGTGGTCTATGGCCAGCGGCAGGGCTATGTGGACCTGGCTACTATCCAGCTCTCCATGAACCTGCCCATTAACACTGCCAATCGGCAGGATCGCGCCCGCGACCAGCGCAAGCAGGAATGGTTGCAGAAGAAATACAGTCTGGACGACCTGCGCAATCGCATTGCCGAGCAAATCGACGTGGCCATGGCCGACTATCGGCGCGCGCGCAAGCAGACCGAACTCTACGACAAGAGCATCATTCCCCAAGCCAGCCAGACGGTGGAGTCCATGCTGGCAGGTTACCAGGTGAACAAGGTGGATTTTCTCAACCTGGTGCGTGCCCAGGTCACCCTGTTCAATTATGAAACCCAATACTGGCAGGCGCTCAGCGCCGCCAACCAGGCTCTGGCCGCGCTGGAAGTGGCCGTAGGCAAGGAGATGTATCGATGAACAAGAATACCGTGGTCGCGGCAGCCGTTGCCCTGGCCTTGGGTGCGGCAGGAGGCTACCTGCTGGCGCCCGAG
Organism: Gammaproteobacteria bacterium; assembly: GCA_015487785.1. Taxonomy (GTDB): domain Bacteria; phylum Pseudomonadota; class Gammaproteobacteria; order S012-40; family S012-40; genus S012-40. Next base: position 23,657 of record WFPC01000052.1, read on the forward strand.
TCCTCCCAGCAGCCCGCCGGCGAAGCCTCCCAGGCCAGCGCTTCCGCCGAGCGCAAGATCCTCTTCTACCGCAATCCCATGAATCCGGCCATCACCTCGCCGGTGCCGGCCAAGGACGAAATGGGCATGGACTATATTCCGGTCTATGCCGACGAGGACAAGCCCAAGGAACGCAAGATTCTCTTCTACCGCAACCCCATGAATCCGGCCATCACCTCGCCGGTGCCGGCCAAGGACGAAATGGGCATGGATTACATTCCGGTCTATGCCGACGAAGAGGGCAGTGGCGGTGAACCGGCCGGCACGGTGAGCATAGACCCGGTCACGGTGCAGAACATCGGCGTGCGCACCGCCCTGGTGGAGCAACGCACCCTGGCGCGTCGGCTCAATTCCCTGGGACGTATCGATTACAACGAGGAGCGCTTGACCCGACTGCATCCCAAGACCTCCGGCTGGATCGAGCAACTGCGTATCGACGAGACCGGTACCGATGTCAAGCGGGGCACCATCCTGCTCAGCATCTATTCACCGGACCTGGTGGCGGCCCAGCGGGAGTATCTGGTGGCATTGAAGAACTGGGAATCGGTCAAGGACAGTGCCTCGCCGCAGGTGCGCCTGGCCACCAAGACCGTGCTCGACAGTGCCCGTGAGCGCCTGGAATTGCTGGATGCTCCCGCGCACCAGATCCGTGAACTGGAGCAGAAGCGCAAGATCCGCAAATACCTGCATATTCACTCTCCCTTCAAGGGCACGGTGATGAATATCGGGGCCCGCGAAGGTCAATACGTCACCCCCAAGGACGAACTCTACATGATCGCCGATCTCAACAGCATCTGGGTGTACGTGGACGTATACGAAAACGAACTGCCCTGGGTGAAACTGGGTGACGAGGCCGAAATGCGGGTGCGCGCGGCGCCCGGCCGGGTGTTCAAGGGCAAGGTGAATTTTATTTATCCCTATATCGACGGCAAGACCCGCACCGTGCGGGTACGCCTGGAATTCGACAACCCCGAGCGCATTCTCAAGCCGGGCATGTTCGCCAACGTGGTGCTGCACGTGGATCCCCAGCCCGGGGCGCTGGTGGTGCCTAGCCAGGCCATCGTGCGCTCCGGCAGCCGTGAGCAGGTTTTCGTGGTGCGCGCGCCGGGCAAGTTCGAGCCACGTGAAGTCACTCTGGGTCTGAGCGCCGACGGGTACACCCAGATTCTCTCCGGGCTGAAGGCCGGCGAGCAGGTGGTGACCTCGGCCACCTTCCTGATCGACTCCGAATCCAAGCTGCGCGAGGCCACCGCCAAGATGATGGAGGCCATGTCGGCCACAGGGGCGGGCGATGCCGGTATGGACATGAGCGACATGGACATGAGTGACATGGACATGAGCGATCTCGACATGGAAGACATGGACATGAGTGACATGGACATGCCCGAGCAAGGCGCGTCGCGCTAGGAGCCCGCCATGATCAAGAGCATTATCGATGCCTCCCTGAAAGACAAGTTTCAGGTCATGATTGCCACCTTCCTGCTGGTGGCGATCGGCGTGTGGGCGGTGAAGAACACGCCACTGGATGCCATTCCGGATCTTTCCGACGTGCAGGTGATCGTGTTCACCGAATACCCCGGCCAGGCGCCCCAGGTGGTGGAAGACCAGGTGACCTATCCGCTCACCACCGCCATGCTGGCGGTGCCCAATGCCAAGGTGGTGCGGGGTTATTCCTTCTTCGGCTATTCCTTCGTCTACATCATCTTCGAGGACGGCACCGACATGTACTGGGCCCGTTCGCGGGTGCTGGAATACCTCAACTATGTCAGTGGCCGCCTGCCGCCGGGCGTCAATCCCAGCCTGGGTCCGGATGCCACCGGCGTGGGCTGGGTGTATGAATACGTACTGGTGGACAAGACCGGCAAGCACGACCTGGCCCAGTTGCGTTCCCTTCAGGACTGGTATCTGCGTTATCCGCTGCAGACTGTGCCCGGGGTTGCCGAAGTGGCCTCGGTGGGTGGTTTCGTCAAGCAATACCAGGTGGAAGTCGATCCCAACGCCTTGCTGGCCTACAACATTCCCCTGTCCAAGGTGAAACGCGCCATTCAGCGCTCCAACCGCGACGTGGGCGGTCGCCTGGTGGAAATGGCCGAAACCGAGTACATGGTGCGCGGCCTGGGCTACATCAAGTCGCTGGACGACCTGCGCAGCATTCCGGTGGGCGTGGACGAGAACGGTGTGCCCATTCGTCTGATGGACGTGGCCCATGTGCACCTGGGGCCGGAGCTGCGCCGCGGCGTGGCCGAGTTCAACGGTGAGGGTGAAGTGGCCGGTGGTGTAGTCATCATGCGCTACGGCGAGAATGCCCTGGCCACCATCGAGCGGGTGCGGGAAAAACTGGAGGAACTCAAGCAGGGTCTGCCAGAAGGGGTGGAGATCGTTCCGGTCTATGACCGCGGCGATCTCATCGAGCGGGCGGTGGACAACCTCAAAGAAAAGTTGATCGAGGAATCCATCGTGGTCAGCATCATCTGCATGCTGTTCCTGCTGCATGTGCGCTCGGCGCTGGTGGCCATTCTCAGCCTGCCCATCGGCATCCTCATCGCCTTCATCGTGATGAAGTGGCAGGGCATCAATGCCAACATCATGTCCCTGGGCGGGATCGCCATTGCCATCGGCGCCATGGTGGACGGCGCCATCGTGATGATAGAGAACGCCCACAAACACCTGGAGCATGCTGCCAGGGCAAAAGGGGCGGCATTGAACAACCGCGAGCGTTGGCAGGCGGTGGGAGATGCCGCCAAGGAAGTGGGACCGGCCCTGTTCTTCTCCCTGCTTATTATCACCGTGTCGTTTTTGCCGGTATTCACCCTGCAGGCCCAGGAAGGCCGCCTGTTCGCGCCCCTGGCCTTCACCAAGACCTACGCCATGGCGGCGGCGGCGTTGCTGGCGGTGACCCTGATTCCGGTGCTGATGGGCTATTTCATTCGCGGCAGGATCCTGCCCGAGGCCAAGAACCCGGTGAATCGTTTTCTGCACAAGCTGCATTCGCCGGTGCTGGCCCTGGCGGTGCGCTGGCGTTTCACCGTGGTGGCCCTGGCCATTGCGCTGCTGGCGGCCACGGCCTATCCGGTGATGAAGCTGGGCAGTGAATTCATGCCGCCGCTGGACGAGGGCGACATCCTCTACATGCCCACCACCTATCCGGGCCTGTCTATCACCAAGGCCAAGGAGATCCTGCAACAGACCGACAAGATCCTGAAGACCTTCCCCGAGGTGGAGACGGTATTGGGCAAGGTGGGCCGTGCCGAAACGGCCACCGATCCGGCGCCCTTGTCCATGCTGGAGACCACCATCCGGCTCAAGCCCCGGGATGAGTGGCCGGATCCGCAAAAGACCACCAAGCAATTGATGGACGAGATGGATGCGGCGATCAAGTTCCCCGGCCTGGCCAATGCCTGGACCATGCCCATCAAGACCCGCATCGACATGCTCTCCACCGGTATCAAGACCCCCATCGGCATCAAGGTCAGCGGCCCCGACCTGGAGGTGCTGGAGCGGGTTGCAGGTGATATCGAGCGGGCCTTGAAAAACCTGCCCGATACCCTGTCCGCCTTCGGAGACAAGGCGGCCGGTGGTTATTACCTGGACTTCGATATCGATCGCCAGGAAGCCGCCCGTTACGGGCTCACCGTGGGTGATGTCCAGGACATCATCCAGAGCGCCATCGGCGGCATGAACATCACCCAGACCGTGGAGGGGTTGGAGCGTTACCCGGTGAACCTGCGTTATCCGCGTGAATTGCGCGACAACCTCGAGCAGCTCCAGCGGGTATTGGTGCCCACGCCCACCGGCGCACAGATTCCACTTTCCCAGGTGGCCGAGCTCAAGCTGCGCCGTGGCCCCCCTTCCATCAAGAGCGAGGACTCGCGTCCCAATGCCTGGATCTATGTGGACATAAAGACCTCGGATATCGGTGGCTACGTGGCCGAGGCCAAGCAGGTGGTGGCCAGCCAGGTGGAGATTCCGCCGGGCTACACCCTGGTGTGGTCGGGACAGTTCGAATACATGGAACGTGCCGCCAAGCGTCTGCAGATCGTGATTCCACTGACCCTGCTGATCATCTTCCTGTTGCTGTATTTCAACTTCCGCAACATCACCGAGCCGCTGGTGGTGATGTTGTCCATTCCCTTCGGCCTGATCGGTGGTTTCTGGCTCATTTACTGGCTGGATTTCAACATGTCGGTGGCGGTGGCGGTGGGCTTCATTGCCCTGGCTGGTGTGGCGGCGGAGATCGGCGTTCTGGTGCTCACCTTCATCGATCACGAGGTGGAGCGCCAACGCCAGCGCAAGGCCGCGCGCCACTTCGACGAACTCACCGGCTCCGAGATCGAGCAGGCCGCCGAATTCGTCGACCGGGAGGAAAAATGGCGTCGCCAGCAGCGCCTGACGCCGGAGGCTTTTCGCCTGGATACCACCGAGATCATGCAGGCGGTGCATGCCGGCACTTCCGAGCGGGTGCGGCCCATCGCCATGACCGCCACCGCCATCATCGCTGGCCTGCTGCCCATCATGTGGGGCAGTGGCACTGGTTCCGAGGTCATGCAGCGCATCGCCGCGCCCATGGTGGGTGGCATGGTCACGGTCACCGTGCTGAGCCTGCTGGTGCTGCCGGTGATTTATGGCCTGATCCTGCAAACCCAGGAAAGAATGCGCCTGCGCCGGGAGGCGGAAGCCGAGCGTGGATGATGTTCATACTAAGCAACGAGAGGAGTAAAACAGCGTGAAACGAAACGATTTGATGGTCCTGGTTTTTGGTCTTGTCATGGGGATTTCCGCTCCCCCCGCCTGGGCCGATGGCGATCACGGGCACGGCCATGGTCATGACGAGGCCGGGCACCACGAGATGAAAGGGCACGGCGATCACGACATGGGCGCCATGCAGGGCATGTTTCTCAAGAAAAAGACCATCGACGGTTACACCGTGAGTTTCCACGTGATGGAGGCCAAGCAGGGCATGCGCCACGGTGGCAGTCACAATTTCATGATCAAGGTGGAGAAGAACGGCAAGGCGCTCGACGACATCAAGGTCAACTCCAAGGTGGTACATCCCAATGGCAAGGCGCAGACCAAGATGTTGATGAAGATGGGCGACTGGTACATGGCCGGCTATGACCTGGGCCATGCGGGTAAGCACAAGCTGATGATCCTGTTCAAGACCGCCGATGGCAGCAAGCACAGCGGCGGGGTGTACTACCCCTGAGACTCTTGGCCGGCCGCGTATGGGATGTTGCGCGGCCGGTATTGACCTTGGGGTCGGCCCCAGGCTTATCATCGGGCAGAAAGGCGAAACGGGAGGCCGTATGCAAGAACGTACCCTGGCATGCTTGATGGCTTTCAAGATCGCCTGTTGTGTGGGTCTGCTGATCTTTTTTCTCGGTGGTTTCGGTTTTCTGGCCGGGCTGGGCAGCGGCAGCCTGTTGCTGGCCGGACTGGGATTGCTGGCCCTGATGTTGGGCTTTTGGTTGTGGATGAAACGAGGCAAGGCATGTAGCAGAAAATGATGTCGGAAGAATAATCACTAGAAAAGGAGGTGCCCTGATGGCTACCGATCCCGTATGCGGAATGACCGTATCCGACGACAGCGAACATCGCTATCACTATAAGGACAAGGACTATCGCTTCTGCAGCGAAAACTGCCAGCAGAAGTTCAGCGCGGATCCCGAGGCCTATCTGGCCCGCGAGGATGCGCAACAGACGTTACGCGATCCGGTCTGTGGCATGGAGGTCAGTCCCGACACGCCGTACCAGGCCGATCATCATGGCCACACGTTTCATTTCTGCAGCGAGCACTGCCAGCACAAGTTCCAACACGATCCGACGGCCTACGTCGGCGATGACAAGGCACGGGAAGATGTCACCGAGACCGATCCGGTGTGCGGCATGACGGTATCGCCCGATTCACCCCATAGCCATGCCTACCAGGGCAGGCTGTACCATTTCTGCAGTGAGAACTGTCGACAGAAGTTTCAACAGCATCCCGAGCAGTATCTTCAGGGCGGAGGGGTCAGTGCGCCGCCACCGGCGGCGGAGGCGGCCAAGGGCCAGCTCTATACCTGCCCCATGCACCCGGAGATCGTGCAGGATCATCCCGGCAGTTGCCCCAAGTGCGGCATGGCGCTGGAGCCCAAGGGGGTGCCGGTTGCCACGGCCGGCAAGGTGGAATACACCTGTCCCATGCATCCGGAGATCGTGCAGGATCACCCCGGCACCTGTCCCAAGTGCGGCATGGCGCTGGAGCCGCGCACCGTGGAGGTGGAGGAAGACGACAGCGAACTGCGTGATATGACCCGGCGCTTCTGGGTCAGCACGGCGCTGGCCATTCCCGTGTTTCTCAGCGCCATGGCGGCCGAGTTCTGGCCCGAGGCCATGGCCGAACTCATCGAGCCCAGATTGCGCCAATGGCTGGAACTGATCCTGGCCACGCCGGTGGTGCTGTGGGGAGGCTGGATCTTTTACGTGCGCGCGGTCCAGTCGGTGATCAATCGCAGTCTCAACATGTTCACCCTCATCGGCCTGGGGGTGAGCATCGCCTGGCTCTACAGCGTGGTGGCGGTGTTGTTTCCCGATATTTTTCCCCGCCAGGTGTTCAATGAATGGGGTGTGGTGCCAGTGTATTTCGAGGCCGCCGCCGTCATCACCGCCCTGGTGCTGCTGGGGCAGGTGCTGGAACTGCGCGCCCGCAGCCAGACCAATGCCGCCATCAAGCTGCTGCTGGGCCTGGCGCCCAAGACAGCCCGCATCGTGCGCGAGGATGGCCGCGAGGAGGATATTCCCCTGGATCAGGTGCAGGTGGGCGACGTGTTGCGGGTGCGCCCGGGGGAGAAGATCCCGGTGGATGGCGAGGTGCTGGAGGGCGAGAGCAGCGTGGACGAGTCCATGGTCACCGGCGAGCCCATTCCCGTGACCAAGACTCGCGGTGATCATCTCATCGGCGCCACCGTCAACGGCACCGGCACTCTCTTGATGCGGGCGGAAAAGGTGGGCGCCGACACCTTGTTGTCGCAGATCGTCAACATGGTGGCCGAGGCCCAGCGTTCCCGCGCGCCCATCCAGCGCCTGGCGGACGTGGTATCCAGCTACTTCGTGCCGGCGGTGGTGGTCATCGCCATCGTCACCTTCATCGTCTGGTATGCCTTTGGGCCCGAGCCGGCCCTGGCCCATGCCATGATCAACGCGGTGGCGGTGCTCATCATCGCCTGTCCCTGCGCCCTGGGCCTGGCCACCCCCATGTCCATCATGGTGGGCACCGGGCGTGGCGCCATGATGGGGGTGTTGTTCAAGAACGCCGAGGCGCTGGAAATCATGCGCAAGGTCGATACCCTGGTGGTGGACAAGACCGGCACCCTGACCGAGGGGCACCCCGAATTGATGGCGGTGGAAGCGGTCGCGGGTATGGACGAAAAGCGGCTGTTGCAACTGGCCGCCAGCCTGGAGCGCTCCAGCGAACATCCCCTGGCCGCCGCCATCGTGCGCGGCGCCGAGAAGCGCGCAGTGGAACTGCTGCCGGCGACAGATTTCCAGTCCATCACCGGCAAGGGCGTGACCGGCGTGGTGGACGGACGGCGCGTGGCCCTGGGCAACCTGGCCCTGTTGCAGCAACTCGGCATTGCAGCGGAAGCCCTCTCGGCGCGGGCCGACGAATTGCGCAGCGAGGGGCAGACGGCCATGTTCGTGGCCATCGACCAGGATGCCGCCGGTCTGATCGGGGTGGCCGATCCCATCAAGCAAACCACGGCTCAGGCCATCCGTGAGTTGCACGAGGAGGGCATCGAGGTGGTCATGCTCACTGGCGACAGCCGCAAGACCGCCGAGGCGGTGGCCGCCAAGCTGGGCATCGACCGGGTGCAGGCCGAGGTATTGCCGGACCAGAAGGCCGACGTGGTCAAGCGCCTGCAACAGGAGGGGCGTGTCGTAGCCATGGCCGGTGACGGCATCAACGATGCGCCGGCGCTGGCCCAGGCCCATGTGGGCATCGCCATGGGCACCGGCACCGACGTGGCCATGGAGAGCGCCGGAGTCACCCTGGTCAAGGGCGACCTGCTGGGCATCGTGCGGGCGCGGCGCTTGTCCCGTGCCACCATGCGCAACATTCGCCAGAACCTGTTCTTCGCTTTCATCTACAACAGTCTTGGGGTGCCGGTGGCGGCCGGGGTGCTGTATCCCTTCTTCGGTATTCTGCTCTCGCCCATCATCGCGGCCGCGGCCATGAGCTTCAGCTCGGTGTCGGTGATCTTCAATGCCCTGCGCCTGAAGCGGGTGAAAATCTGATGGAGACTGGGGACGTGGTGCCTGCATGCCGGCTGGGCACCGGCAACACGGCCAGGCAGAGAAGGGCCCTGCCGATCTGGTATTCGGCATTGGGGGTTGTGCCGGATGGAGCCGGTGGCCTGGCATGCCTGGAGGTCTCCGACCGGGAGCCCGAGTGTCATCTGGGAAAAGAGAACAAGCCATCGTGAAGAACCCCTGTCATTGCCAGAACAACCAGGCCTACTTTCTTGCCCGGGCCTTCGATCAGTTGGCGCTGGATGCGTCCCAGCGCGAACTGCTGCTGGCGGCGTTTCGTGAGACCCGGGTCAGCATTCCTCTGAAGATGCGTCGCGAGGGTCGTGAGCAGGTGCGCAGCTTCGTGGGGTATCGTGCCCAGCACAACCATGCCCGCGGCCCTTTCAAGGGGGGCTTGCGCTTTCATCCCTCGGTGGATCCCGGCGAGATTCTCGCCCTGGCGCAGTTGATGACCTGGAAGACCGCCCTGGTGGAGATTCCCTTCGGTGGCGCCAAGGGAGGGATTGCGGTGGATCCAAAGTCGCTGGATGAAAGCGAGCTCGAAGTGCTCAGCAAGCGTTTCTGCCAGAAGATGTCGCCGGTGATCGGGGTGCACCAGGACATCCCTGCACCCGATGTGGGCACCGGGGCACGCGAGATGGCCTGGTTGCTGGAGGAATACAGCAAGATGCACGGCTTCCAGCCGGCTGTGGTCACCGGCAAGCCGGTGGAACTGGGCGGTTCCCGTGGACGGCGCGAGGCGACCGGTTTCGGTGTGGCCTTTTTGGCGCGTGAGGCTGCCCGCGATCTCGGTCTGCCGCCCAATGGCCGGGTCATCGTGCAGGGGTTTGGCAATGTGGGGAGCCACGTGGCCCTGCGGCTGGCCCAGTGGGGCTATCGTATCATCGGCCTGTCCGATTCCCGCGGGGCCGTGCTGTCCGAGGAAGGCATCGACGTGCAGGCGGCACTGGCCTGGCGCAAGCAGCATGGCCACCTGCAAGGGCTGGAAGGTTGCCGCGAGCTGGACAACGACACCTTGCTGGAACAGGCCTGCGATATTCTGGTGCCGGCGGCCATGGAGGCCACCATCCATTGTGGTAATGAGGCGGCCATCCAGGCTCCACTCATTGTCGAAGCGGCCAACATGCCCATCACCCATCGTGCCGACCAGCGCCTGCATGCGCGCGGTGTGAGGGTGGTGCCCGACTTGCTGGCCAATGCCGGCGGGGTGAGTCCTTTCCAATCCAGAAATGAGCCTGAAGGACGGTGGTGAGAGAGTCTGATCAGGCGGCGGGGTTCTGGGCTTTGTTGATGTTACGAAACAGTTCGGCCCGTGCCTCGTTGAGGTGCTGGGCGGCCTCATTGTCGCTCATGGCACAGGC
>WFPC01000053.1 GCA_015487785.1 Gammaproteobacteria bacterium
CCCGAAGCCCGAACAGTATCTCAGACCCGGTATCACCTTCGAACAGCTCGATGACATCGCCTCTGCCATGAGCGACAATGAGGCCGCCCAGCACCTCAACGAGGCACGGGCCGAACTGTTTCGTAACATCAACAAAGCCCAGAACCCCGCCGCCTGATCAGACTCTCTCACCACCGTCCTTCAGGCTCATTTCTGGATTGGAAAGGACTGCTGCCCGGTCAAAGCTGTAGCAAGAGGTGCTGATAGAGCCCCGCATCACCCCGGCCATGGCAACAGGCGATGATCTGGTCGAAGCGGCCTGCATAGTCGGTCATCACATGCAGGGCGATGAGCGCGGCCTCCCGCTTGGGAAAACCGAAAACGCCGGTGCTGATGGCGGGAAAGGCAATGCTGCGCACGGCGTGCTCCAGCGCCAGCTCGAAGCTGTTGCGATAACACGCGGCCAACAGGCTCCGTTCACCATGCCCGCCGCCCTGCCACACCGGCCCCACGGTGTGGATGACCCACCTGGCCGGCAACTTGAATCCTGGAGTGATCTTGGCCTCACCGGTGCGACATCCGCCCAGGCCGGCACAGTATTCTCGCAATTCGGGCCCGGCGGCACGGTGAATGGCCCCATCCACCCCGCCACCACCCAGCAGGGTGGCATTGGCGGCATTGACGATGGCATCCACCTCGAGTTCGGTGATATCGCCGCTGACGATTCGTATCGATCCAGGCGGGACAGGCGCCCCCTTGGAATCGTCATCTCCATTCTGCATGGCATTTCACTCTCATCGAATTGCCGGATCATGCCAACACAACGAAGCTTTCCGGTCAAGCCTTCCCGCGGTCACGGTTCAGTCTTCCTCCTGGGCAGCCAACAGTGCATCCAGCACCTGGCGAATCTGGGCCTGCACCTGCTCCAGCGGCCGGGCGGCGTCGATCACGCGGTAGCGCGCCGGTTCCTGGCTGGCACGCCGGAGATAGCTGGCGCGCACGCGTTCGAAAAAGTCGTGCCGTTCCCGCTCGAAACGGTCGCCGGGACCACGGCGGCCCACCCGCGCCATGCCCTCGGCCACCGGCAGATCCAGCAATAACACCAAATCGGGGCGCTTATCTCCCTGCACCCATTGCTCGAGCTGGGCGATACGCCGCTCCGGAATGCCGCGGCCACCCCCCTGGTAGGCATAACTGGCATCCGTGAAGCGGTCGCACACTACCCATTCCCCCGCCGCCAGTGCCGGCTCGATGACTTCATTCAAATGCTGCGCGCGGGCGGCGAACATCAACAGCAGTTCGGCCTCCGGGCAAATGGCGATCTGTTCCGGGCGCAGCAGCAACTCGCGGATACGCTCGCCCAGGGCGGTGCCGCCGGGCTCGCGGGTCATGCGCACGGGTTTGCCGGCCTGGCGCAGGTAGTCGCGAATGAAACGCAGGTTGGTGGACTTGCCACCCCCCTCACCCCCTTCCAAGGTGATGAAAAAGCCGCTCATGGAGCCTCCGGTGTGCTGCGGTAGTCCGCCCGCCGCTTGTGGATCTGGTAACGGCGCACGGCACGGTTGTGTTCTTCCAGGGTGGCCGAGAAATGATGACTGCCATCGCCCTTGGCCACGAAATAGAGCGCCTCGCCCGGCGCCGGGTCGAGCACCGCGCGCAGCGAATCCAACCCCGGCAGGGCGATGGGGGTGGGTGGCAGACCCCGGCGCCGATAGGTGTTGTAGGGGGTGTCGCGTTGCAGGTCGCGCTTGCGCAGATTGCCCTGGAAGTCCTCGCCCAGGCCATAGATCACGGTGGGATCGGTCTGCAGTCGCATCCCCTTGCGCAGGCGACGGATGAATACCCCGGCGATCCGGCGACGTTCCTCGGGCACGGCGGTTTCCTTTTCCACGATGGAGGCCAAGATCAGGGCCTCGTAGGGATTGGCCAGGGGCAGGCCCGGCTGGCGTCGGGGCCACAGTCGTTCCAGTGCCTCGGCCATGGCCCGGTAGGCTCGTTGCAGGAAGTCCACGTCCCGGGTGCCGGCGGGGAAATGATAGGTGTCGGGCAAAAAACGCCCCTCGGGGTGTTCGTCGGGATGGCCCAGCCGGGCCATGACCTCGGCATCACTCAAACCGTCGAGGCTGTGCTGGATACGGGGTTCGGCCGCCAACGCCCGGCGTAACTGGCGGAAGGTCCAACCCTCGACGATGGTGAAGGCATGCTGGCGCACTTTGCCGGCCACCAGCAGAGCCAGCAGTTGCTCGCCGCTGAGGCCGGGCTCCAGCCAGTATTCTCCCGCCTGCAGCCGATGCGCCTGCTGGCGCCAGCGCGCCAGCCAGGCGAAGGCCTGGGCATCGTCGATGACACCCTGGGCCGCCAGCTCTCGGGCAATGCGCCCTACCCCGCTGCCGGGCGCCACCTCGAAGGCACGAGGCTGTTGCAAGGCGATGGGATCGGTGGCAAAGCGATCCAGCTTCAGCCACACCCAGCCTACGCCCAGGCTCGCTGTCAGCAGCACGACACCGGCAAGTCTGAACAACAGCCTCATGGCAAGGCCAAGCAGTGCGCGGCTATCGCCGTCTGCAGGCGGCGGGTGAGCGGGTTGCCTTCGGCGGTGTCGAAGCGGCGATCCAGCAGCTCGCGCACCGGCCAGATGCCCATCAGGCTGTTGCTCAGAAACACCTCGTCCGCCTCCCTCAGATCGTCCAGGTCCACCGAGTCGATACGGTACGCAATCCCGAGCGTGCTGGCAATTTCCAGAATATATGCGCGCATCACGCCGGCCACGCCACAGCGAGACAGATCCGGCGTGACCAGTCCGCCTTCGCGCACCAAAAACACATTGCTCGTCACGCCCTCGATCACCCGGCCTGCCTCATCCAGCATCAGACCTTCGGCGATGTGTGCGTCGTCCCACTCACGCCGTGCCAGCACATTCTCCAGCCGGTTGAGATGTTTGATGCCGGCCAACTCGGGGTTGCAGGCCAGGCGGATGCGACAGACTCGCAAGCGCACGCCTTCGCGGGCATGGGCCTCGGGCCAGACCGGGGCCGGCGACCAGAGGGCGAGCCGGCGCCCGACGGCAGCGGGCTCGGCCCGGTAGCCGCGCCGGCCACTGCCGCGGGTGAGAATGAGTTTGACCACGCCATCGCCGTAGCGTTGCGCCAGACGTGTCACATCTTCCAGCCATTGCGCCGGCCACGGTGGCACCAGACCCAGACGACGGCAACCTTGTTGCAGGCGCGCCAGGTGAAGATCCCACAGGCAGGGCCGGCCATCACGCAGGGCCAAGGTCTCGAACAGGCCGTCGCCATAGTGCAGGCCGCGGTCGTCCAGCGGCAGGCCGTCACCCCATTGACCGTCGATCAATGCCTGGCTCATACCCCCAGTGCCCTTATCAAGCCCCGCGCCTTGGCCCGGGTTTCCTCCAGCTCGCGCTGGGCCACGGAATCGGCCACCAGGCCGGCACCGGCGCGGAACCACAGGCGCCGGCCCTGCTGTTGCAGGGTGCGGATGAGAATATTGAGATCCATGTCGCCATTGTGGTTCAGATAGCCCATGGAACCGGTATAGGCGCCACGGCCCTCGCCTTCCAGTTCGGCAATGATTTCCATGCAGCGCACCTTGGGACAACCGGTGATGGTGCCACCGGGAAATACCGCCCGGATCACCTCGCCCGGGGTCACACCCGCACGCAGGCGCCCGCGCACATTGGACACGATGTGGTGCACATGAGCATAGGATTCCAGCACCATCAGTTCATCGGCGCGGATGCTGCCCGGGCGGCACACCCGGCCCAGGTCGTTGCGTTCCAGGTCTACCAGCATCACGTGCTCGGCCCGTTCCTTGGGATGGGCGCGCAACTCCTCGCACAACAGACGGTCAGCAGTCTCGTCCCGGCCGCGGGGACGGGTGCCGGCAATGGGCCGGGTCGCGATATCGTCGCCGGTCACCCGCACCAAGCGTTCCGGCGAGGAACTGATCACCGCCGCATCCTGCCAACGCAGCAGGCCGGCGAAGGGCGCCGGATTGTGCCGTCGCAGGGCGGCATAGAGAATCTCCGGCGCCAGTTCATCGGGCAGTTCCAGCTCCCAGCGCCGCGAGAGATTGACCTGGAATACATCGCCATCGTTGATATAGCGTAATACCCGCGCCACGCTGTCGATATAGCGCTGACCAGGCTCCTCGCGCAACCGCAGGGACCACTCCGGCATGGCTGGCAGGGCGGGCGCCCGGCGGGCCGCGGCCAGGTCGGACTCCAGCGCCTCCAGCAGTGCCTCCTGCCCCGCCTCGGCCAGCAGCCAGGTACAGTCCGCCCGGTGATCATAGATCACCGCTGCCGGTATGCGCACGGCGAAGGCCATCGGCAGGGCCGGATCGGCCGAGGGCAGCCCCAGGCGGGGCTCGATCTGCCCGGCCAGTTCATAGCCCAGGTAGAGAAACCAACCGCCGCGAAAGGGCAGCCCGTCGGCGGCGCGGCTTGCCTGCCCGCCCTCGCGGGCGAACCAGTCATCGAGTTGCCGCAGAAAATCGGCCTGCCCCGTATGCCGCAACACCTGCTGGCCGGAGGGAAAGGCGAACAGAATGTCGTAGCGCGCCTGCGGCGTACCCGCCGCCACGCTCTCGAGCAGGAAGGGATAGCGCCGCGGCTGCCGCGCATGCAGCTTGAGCAGGTCACAGCGGCCTGGACGGCGAATCAGAGACGGTTCCCGGGACACGCTATCACCTGGCGGGCTGAGGCGCACCCACCACCTCTTGGGATGACGCTGGAATAGTCAGGATGAGTCTGAACGGTCACAAACTGCCCCCGCTGAAGGCCCGTCATTCCCGGCAATATTATTGGCCGAAGCATCCCATCATTGCGCCATGTGCCGAGTATTCGGTTCGTCTGGCACGATATCCGGGTCAGATCTTTTTCAGTACCAGGGTACCGTTGGTGCCTCCAAAGCCAAAGGAATTGGACAATACGGTGTCGATCTTCATGGGCCGCGCCTCGTTGGGCACATAGTCCAGATCGCATTCCGGGTCCTGGTTGAAGATGTTGATAGTGGGCGGCGCCACCTGGTCACGAATGGCCAGGGCGCTGAATACTGCCTCGATGCCACCCGCCGCGCCCAGCATGTGACCGGTCATGGACTTGGTGGAACTCACCGCCAGACGCTTGGCGTGAGCCCCGAACACGCCCTTGAGCGCCTGGGTCTCGGCCAGGTCGCCGGCCGGGGTGGAAGTGCCATGGGCATTCACGTAGTCCACCGCGTCCGGTGCCAGGCCGGCGTCGCGCAGGGCGTTGCGCATGCAACGCGCGGCGCCCTCGCCCCCTTTGGGTGGCTGGGTCATGTGGTAGGCATCGCCGCTCATGCCGAAACCCACCAGCTCGGCGTAGATATTGGCGCCGCGCTTGCGCGCGGTTTCGTACTCTTCCAGAACCACCACGCCGGCGCCGTCACTGAGCACGAAACCATCGCGGTCGCGGTCCCAGGGTCGGCTGGCGGTCTGCGGGTCGTCGTTGCGGGTGGACAGGGCGCGCGCCGCGGCGAAGCCCCCCAGGGAAGTGGGACTGGAGGCCATTTCCGCACCGCCGGCGATCATTACGTCGGCATCACCATAGGCGATGATGCGCGCCGCCTCGCCGATATTGTGGGTGCCGGTGGTACAGGCGGTGACGATGGCGAAGTTGGGTCCCTTGAGCCCCAGCATCACCGAAAGGTTGCCGGAGATCATGTTGATGATGTTGCCGGGCACGAAAAAGGGTGAAATCTTGCGTGGCCCGCCCTTGAGGAAGGCATCGTGGCCCTTTTCGATGCCACCGATACCACCGATGCCCGAACCGATGGCCACGCCGATACGCTCGGCATTTTCCTCGGTGATCTCCAGGCCGGCATCGGCAATGGCCTGTTTGCCCGCGGCGATGCCATAGTGCATGAACACGTCCATTTTGCGCGCGTCCTTGGCCGGCATGTAGTCGGTGACCTGGAAACCTTTGACCGAACCGCCGAAGCGCACGCTGAACTGGGACACGTCGAAATGGGTGATGGGCCCGATACCACTCTTGCCATCGAGCACATTGCGCCAGCATTCCTCCACCGTAAGCCCTACCGGCGAGATCGCGCCCAGGCCGGTTATCACAACACGTCGCTTAGCCAAAACGTCCTTACCTCCTAGCCATCACAGCCTTGCACACGCACACGAAAAAGGCCGGACCCGGCTACAGGTCGCGGCCTTTCCCATTCAAGCCAGTACCAAATATGCGAGACGATCAACCCTTGTGGGCGTTGATGTAATCGACGGCCTGTTGAACCGTGGTGATCTTCTCGGCTTCTTCGTCGGGAATCTCGCACTCGAACTCTTCTTCCAGCGCCATGACCAGTTCCACCGTATCCAGAGAATCCGCGCCCAGATCGTCGACGAAGGAAGCCTCTGTGCTCACTTCATCCTCGCTCACACCCAGTTGCTCGACGACGATCTTCTTTACCCGTTCTTCGACGCTGCTCATATCTCCTCATCCTCCAAAAAGTAGCAATCTAGTTTTAATCTGGGGCGTATTGTAGGGGAAGCACGCGCAGGTGCCAATAGTTTCCTACCACCCCGTCCCTCAAAGTCGAGCACACTGCGCTCGATGTGCGAGCCTTCAGGCCATGTACATGCCGCCGTTCACATGCAGGGTATGGCCCGTGATGTATCTCGCCTCCGCCGACGCCAGAAAGCCAACAGCGGCGGCGATATCCTCCGGTTTGCCCAGGGTATTCAAGGGTATCTGCTGCAGCAGGCTCTCCTTCTGGCTGTCGGGCAGACTCCGGGTCATGTCGGTTTCGATGAAACCCGGCGCCACCACGTTGACCGTGATGCCTCGCGAGGCCACTTCCCGCGCCAGTGACTTGCTGAAGCCGACGATTCCCGCCTTGGCGGCGGCATAGTTGGTCTGGCCGGCGTTGCCGGAAGCCCCCACCACCGAGGCGATGCTGATGATGCGTCCCTGGCGGGCTTTCATCATACCCCGCAGGCAGGCCTTGGACAGACGGAACACCGAACTCAGGTTGGTATTGATGATATCCGCCCATTCGTCCTCACTCATGCGCATGAGCAGGTTGTCGCGGGTGATGCCGGCGTTGTTGACCAGGATGGTGGGCGCGCCGAACTGATTCTTGATCTCTCCCAGCACCACATCCACCGAGGCCGAACTGGCCACATCCAGCACCATGCCGCAGCCCGCGATCCCGGCCGCGGACAAGGTTTCGCCGATATTCTCCGCCCCTTTTTCGCTGGTGGCGGTGCCGATCACGGTGGCACCACGGCGGCCCAGTTCCAGCGCAATGGCACGGCCAATACCGCGGGTGGCGCCGGTCACCCATGCAATCTGTCCGTCGAGACTCATATCCTGTTTGCTCCTTCCCTCGTTCTCGCCTAGGCCGCCAGCGCCTTGTCCAGGCTGGCGGGGTCGAATACCGGAAAGACCGGCATTTTACGCTCGATACGTTTGTTCAATCCAGCCAGCACCTTGCCCGGCCCGCATTCGGTCACGGCCGCCACACCCTGGGCAGCCATGGCGCGAATGGTCTCCACCCAGCGCACCGGGCTGTGGAGCTGACGCACCAGGGCGTCACGGATCTGTTCCGGGTCGCTGTAGGCAGCCACGTCGGCATTGTGCAGCACAGGAATGGATGGCGCGGCGATGTTCACCCCGGTCAGGCGCTCGGCCAGGCGTTCGGCCGCCGGTTTCATTAAAGCGCAGTGCGACGGCACGCTCACCGGCAATACCAGGGCGCGCTTGGCTCCGGCCGCCTTGGCCGCTTCCACCGCCCGCGCCACCGCCGTGGCCTGGCCAGCGATCACCACCTGCCCGGGGCTGTTGAAATTCACCGGCTCCAGCACCTCGCCGTCGGCGGCCCTATCGCAGACCGCGGCTACCTGTTCGTCATCCAGACCCAGAATGGCGGCCATGGCGCCCTCGCCCGGTGGCACCGCCTGCTGCATGAAGCGGCCACGCTCGGCCACCAGGGCCACCGCGTCGGCGAAGTCCAGCGCGCCCGCGCATACCAGGGCGGTGTACTCACCCAGACTGTGGCCGGCCATCAGCGCCGGCGTCCCGCCACCGGCGCCCCGCCATACGCGCCATACCGCCACCCCCGCCGCCAGCATGGCCGGCTGGGTCTTGTGAGTGGCATTGAGTTCTTCCGCCGGCCCCTGCTGCACCAGTTGCCAGAGGTCGTAACCCAGCACCTCGGAAGCTTGGGCAAAAGTATCCTCCACGGTGTCGAAAGCGGCTGCCAGCTCGGCCAGCATGCCCACCGCCTGTGAGCCCTGGCCGGGGAATACGAATGCTTGTTTCATGGTTTCCCGATCGTCAATACTTCAGCAATACCGAGCCCCAGGTGAATCCTCCCCCGAAGGCCTCCATCAAAATGGTTTCACCCCGCTGGATGCGGCCGTCACGCACCGCCACGTCGAAGGCCAGGGGAATGGAGGCCGCCGAGGTGTTGCCGTGATGCTCCACCGTGGTCACCACCCGCTCCATGGACATCTTCAGTTTCTTGGCGGTGGCGGAGATGATGCGGATATTGGCCTGATGCGGAACCAGCCAGTCCACGTCGGATTTCTCCAGCCGGTTGGCCTCCAGAGTCTCGTCCACGATCTGGCCCAGGGTCTTGACTGCTGTCTTGAACACTTCGTTGCCCTTCATCAACACCTTGGCCTCGCCAGACTTCAGGCGTTCCGCATGTTCGGACACCCCGCCGCTGACGGTGAGCAGTTCCTTGTACTGGCCATCGGCATGCAGATGAGTGGAGAGGATACCGGGCTCCTCGCTGGCCTGCACCACCATGGCGCCGGCACCGTCGCCGAACAGTACGCAGGTGCTGCGGTCGTTCCAGTCGATGATGCGGGAAAGCGTCTCCGCCCCCACCACCAGCACGCAGCGGGCGCTGCCGGTGCGAATGAATTTGTCCACCACCGACAGGGCATAGACGAAGCCGGTGCACACCGCCTGGATGTCGAAGGCGGCGCAGCCATGGATGTCCAGGCGCTCCTGCAGCAGGCAGGCGGTGCTGGGAAAGATGCGGTTGGGCGTGGTGGTGGCCACCACGATGAGATCGATGTCCCGGGTGGCTATGCCGGCGGCGTCGATGGCGCGGATGGCTGCCTCGTAGGCCAGGTCACAGGTGGTCTGGTCATCGTCGGCGATGTGGCGCTGGCGAATACCGGTGCGTTCCACGATCCATTGATCGCTGGTCTCGACCATCTTCTCCAGGTCGGCATTGGTGAGGACATTGTCCGGCAGGTAGCCACCGGTGCCCGTGATTCGGGAGTAGATCAAACCGCGCGCCTTTCTATGAGTAGACTTTCCAGATGTTTGGCAATCCGTTGGGGGACCTTCTTGTCCACCTCCTTGATGGCCACCTCGATGGCATTGGCGAAGGCCTGCCGATCCGCACTGCCATGGCTCTTGACCACGATACCCTGCAGTCCCACCAGGGTGGCGCCATTGTAACGCCCGGGGTCTACCCGCCTGCGGAAGGACTGGAACATGGGCCTGGCCAGCAGTGCCGCCAGCTTGCCGCGCAGACTGGCGCTGAATTCCTCGCGCAGAAACTGGCTGATCATGCGCGCCACGCCCTCGCTGGTCTTGAGCGCGATATTGCCACTGAAACCGTCGCACACGACGACGTCGGCGCTGCCCTTGTAGATATCGTCGCCTTCCACGAAACCGATGTAGTTGAGTCCGCTCTGTTGCAGCAGCTTGGCCGCGGCCTTGATCTCTTCGCGGCCCTTGATCTCTTCCTCGCCTATGTTGAGCAGGCCCACACTGGGAGATTCGATGGCGTCCACCGCCTCGGCCAGCACCGCGCCCATCACCGCATACTGCAGCAGGTGCTCGGGGCTGGCATCCACGCTGGCGCCCAGATCGAGCATGTGGGAATGCCCGCGCATGGTGGGCAGGGCGGTGACGATGGCCGGGCGGTCGATACCCGGCAGGGTCTTGAGCACGAAACGCGCGATGGCCATCAGCGCACCGGTATTTCCGGCACTGACGCAGGCCTCGGCCTCGCCGCTCTTGACCAGGTTGATGGCCACCCGCATGGAAGAGTCTTTCTTGCCGCGCAGGGCAGCGGAGGGGAGCTCGTCCATGGCTACCTGCTGCGAGGCATGGCGAATGACCAGACGCTCGCCGGGCTCCGCTCCCAGCGCACCCAGGGTCGCCCCCACCCGCTGCTGGTCACCCACCAGCACCAGGCGCAACTGGGGATGCCTCTGCAAGACATCCAGGGCGGCAGCGGCGACCACATCGACTCCGTGGTCCCCCCCCATGGCATCCAGGGCTATGGTAAGACTCAAGCTCGTGTGTCCCGTCGCTCTGGAGCTTATTCGTCGTCGGCTTCGTAGACGTCGCTGGGCTCGATCACCCGACGACCGCGGTAATAGCCATCGGGCGTGATGTGGTGCCGGATGTGCGTCTCGCCGCTGGTGGGATCGATGGAAAAGGCCGGCGGCTTCAGCGCGTCATGGGAACGGCGCATGCCCCGCTTGGAACGGGTCTTGCGATTCTGTTGAACAGCCATGGTGATCTCCTGTATCGCTGTATATATATGGTATGGTTTGCGGCGAGCAGCGAGCGTTACGACTTGCCCTCGCTGAGCAGTTTCTTCAAGTCCGCAAACGGTTTCTTCCGCTGTTCGGGATCTTCCGTCGTCTCCACCCCGCTGCCAACCGGCAATGCCGCCTGGCACGCCCCCGGCTCGTGCAGGGGAATGATGGGTAACAACAGCAGCAACTCATCCTCGAAAACGTCTGCCAGAGCGATCTCCTCGCCTCGATTGAGCAAGGGCTCGCAAGCCGGCGGCAGGGCCGGAATCTCGTCTTCCGACGCGATCACGCCCAGGCTGAAGGCATGGTCCACCTCCAGCGACACGGCCTCCATGCAGCGTTGGCACTGCAGGCTCAGCCGTCCCTTGAGGTGTCCGTGCAACACCGCGCGCCCTTGCTCCATGGCCGCATGCAGAGCAACCTCGACAGTGCCATTGTCGCCATACAGGCTGGGGGCCAGGCGCGCCATTGCGGCCAATGCCAGGGTACCGCTTCCCCGGAAACGGCTACTTGCCAGCCGAACCGGATCGGCAAATAGGGGCAGACGTCCAGACATTGGGGCGCAATAATAGTCATGCCGGCCCTTGCTGTCAAAAAATATCCCCCGCAGGACGGCAAAAAACCCGGCTTGCTTGACTTCGCCCCGGCTTTTCCGTAGTTATGGGTTCCAGCCACGGGCGCAGCCGACAACAACGACACCGGCGGGTGTCCTCCCAACAGCAAGGGGCTGAACTTGATCAAGAAAATCCTGATCGCCAACCGCGGGGAAATCGCCGTGCGCATCGTGCGCGCCTGCGCGGAAATGGGCATCAAATCGGTCGCCATCTATGCCGAGCCCGACCGCCATGCCCTGCATGTAAAAAAAGCCGACGAGGCCTACAACATCGGTCCGGATTCCATCGCCGGCTATCTCAACGTCCACCGCATCGTCAACCTCGCCGTGGCCACCGGCTGTGACGCCCTGCATCCCGGCTATGGTTTCTTGTCCGAAAACCCGGAATTGGCCGCCACCTGCGCCCGCCGCGGCATCAAGTTCATCGGCCCCAGCGCCCAGGTGATCCGGCGCATGGGCGACAAGACCGAGGCTCGCCGCGCCATGCTCGAGGCCGGGGTGCCGGTCACCCCGGGTACCGAGGAGAACCTGCAGAGCCTGGACGAGGCCCTCGGCCTGGCCGCCGAGATCGGCTACCCGGTGATGCTCAAGGCCACCTCTGGCGGTGGCGGTCGCGGCATCCGCCGCTGCGACAGCGAGCAGGATCTGCGGCGCAACTACGACCGGGTCATCTCCGAAGCCACCAAGGCCTTCGGCAGCGCCGACGTTTTCATGGAAAAATGCATCGTCAATCCCCGCCACATCGAGGTGCAGGTGCTGGCCGACAGCCACGGCAATGCCATCCACCTGTTCGAGCGTGACTGCTCGGTACAACGCCGCCATCAGAAACTGGTGGAGATCGCCCCCTCGCCGCAGTTGAGCGACGAACAACGCGAGATGCTGGGCCGCTACGCGGTGCAGGCGGCCAAGACCGTGGGTTACGAAAATGCCGGCACGGTGGAATTCCTGCTCGATCAGGACGACCAATTCTATTTCATGGAAATGAACACTCGCCTGCAGGTGGAACATCCCGTCACCGAGGCCATCACCGGGGTCGACATCGTGCAGGAGCAGATCAACATCGCCGCCGGCAAGCCGTTGCAATACACCCAGCACGACATCCAGCGCCGGGGCTATGCCATCGAATTCCGCATCAACGCCGAGGATCCCAAGAACGACTTTCTGCCCAGTTTCGGCCGTATCACCCGGTATTTCGCCCCCGGCGGCCCGGGCATACGCACCGACAGCGCCATCTACAGCGGCTACACCATCCCGCCCTACTACGATTCCATGTGCGTCAAGCTCACCGTATGGGCACTATCCTGGGACGAGGTACTGCGCCGCTCCGAGCGCGCCCTGCGCGACATCGGCGTCTACGGCATCAAGACCACCATCCCCTATCAACTGGAGATCCTCAAGACGGCCGCCTTCCGTGACGGCCGCATCGATACCAGTTTCGTGGAAGAACACCCGGAACTGGTGAACTATTCCACCCGGCGCTCCTCGCGCGAGCTGGCCGGCGCCATCGCCGCCGCCATTGCGGCGCACTTGCGAACCTAAGCGGAGTTATTCAATGGCACAAGTCAAGGTTACAGAAACGGTTCTCAGGGACGGACACCAGTCGCTCATCGCCACTCGCATGCGCACCGACGACATGCTGCCCATCTGCAAGAAACTGGACCAGGTGGGATTCTGGTCGTTGGAGGTGTGGGGCGGCGCCACCTTCGATGCCTGTGTGCGTTTCCTCAAGGAAGATCCCTGGCAACGCCTGCGCGCGCTGCGCCAGGCCCTGCCCAATACCCGCCTGCAGATGCTGCTGCGCGGGCAGAACCTGCTGGGCTACCGGCATTATTCCGACGACGTGGTGGAACGCTTCGTGGAACGTGCCGCGGCCAACGGCATCGACGTATTCCGGATATTCGACGCTCTCAACGATCTGCGCAACCTCGAAGTTGCCATCCGCGCGGTCAAGCAGGCCGGCAAGCACGCCCAGGGGGCCATCTGCTATACCACCAGTCCAGTGCACGATATCGACACCTTCACCGCCCTGGCCCGCGACATGGCCGCCATGGGCTGTGACAGCATCGCCATCAAGGACATGGCCGGGTTACTCACGCCCGCCGCCTGTGCCGAGCTGGTGGATGCACTGCGCCAGAGCGTGGAGTTGCCCATCCACATCCATTCCCACGCCACCGCCGGCCTGGCCGACATGTGTCAGCTCAAGGGCGTGGAGCACGGCGCCTTCGCCATCGATACCGCCATTTCCGCATTCGCCAATGGCGCCAGCCATCCAGCCACCGAAAGCATGGTCGCCGCCCTACGCGACACCGAGTACGACACCGGCCTGGACCTGGAGCTATTGCAGGAGATCGGCGCCTATTTCCACGAAGTACGCAAGAAATACCACCAGTTCGAAAGCGAATTCACCGGCCTCGACACCCGCGTGCAGGTCAACCAGGTGCCTGGCGGCATGATCTCCAACCTCACCAACCAGCTCAGGGAACAGGGTGAACTCAAGCGCATCAACGAGGTACTGGAAGAGATACCCCGCGTGCGCGAGGACCTGGGCTTTCCGCCCCTGGTCACCCCCACCTCCCAGATCGTCGGCACCCAGGCAGTGCTCAACGTGATCACCGGCGAGCGTTACAAGACCATCACCAACGAGGTGAAACTCTACCTGCAGGGCCACTACGGCAGGCCG
Organism: Gammaproteobacteria bacterium; assembly: GCA_015487785.1. Classification (GTDB taxonomy): domain Bacteria; phylum Pseudomonadota; class Gammaproteobacteria; order S012-40; family S012-40; genus S012-40. Next base: position 13,833 of record WFPC01000053.1, read on the forward strand.
CCCGGCCCACTCAACGAGCTGATCCGGCAACAGGCCATAGGCGACGAGCCAGCCATCGACTGCCGTCCGGCGGATCTGCTCAAGCCCGAGATGCACAGCCTCGAGGAAAGCATCGGCGAGCTGGCCGAATCGGTGGAAGACGTGCTCACCTATGCCATGTTTCCCGAACTGGGCGAGCAGTTTCTGCAACAACGCCGCGAGGGCACCCTGCAACCGGAACCACTCTCCCCACCCAAACAGGACAACCCCGACATCTGCGGCACCTCGCCCACCGAGTTCAACATCACCCTGCACGGCGAGACCTACCATATCAAGGTCACCGGCTCCGGCCATCGCTACCAGCAGCAACGTCCCTTCTATCTCACCGTGGACGGCGTACCGGAGGAAATCCTGGTGGAAACCCTGGACGAGATCATCACGCCGCCCTTGTCCGGGGCCGCCCCCGCAACCCAGGCCGTGGCACCGAGCGGCAAGGGCAGCACCCGGCCCAAGGCCACCGCACCGGGACACGTCACCACCTCCATGCCGGGCACCATCGTCGACATCCTGGTCAAGGAAGGCGACACCGTGGCCGCCGGCGACCCGCTGTTCATCACCGAGGCCATGAAAATGGAGACCGAGGTCCAGGCACCCATCGCCGGTACCATCAGCGCCATCCATATCGAAAAGGGCGACAGCGTCAATCCCGACGAGACCCTGATCGAGATCAGCTGACCTGCCGGAACCGAACACTCGATACAAGCCTTGGGTGGTAGATTCCGGCGGGGCCGTGCCACTCACATCCAAACCGGTGGGGCGGCTGGACCCTCCGGCTGGCTTATGTGGAAATCGAAGGTATCATTGGCTTGGCTGAAAACCGCAAGAGAGCCCAGACATCATGAGCCCGCAACTCGTTCTCGCCTCCACCTCGCCCTATCGCCGCACGCTGCTGGAAAAACTCGGCCTGCCCTTTCGCTGCGCCGATCCGGCAGTGGACGAAACACCCCTGCCCCATGAGCCGCCGGTGGCCCTGGTACGCCGGCTGGCCGAAGCCAAGGCCCGCGCCGTGGCCGAGCACCATCCCGAGAGCCTCATCGTCGGCGGCGACCAAGTCGCCGTATGCGAAGGCGAGATCCTGGGCAAGCCCGGCAACCACGCCCGGGCGATGGCCCAACTACGCCGTATCGGTGGCAAGGCAGTGGTATTCCAGACCGCCCTGTGTCTGTACCAGCCGGCGCGGCAACGCCTGTGGCTGGAGGTGGTGCCCTATACGGTGCATTTCCGCCCCCTGGACGAGGCTCTCATCGAACGCTACCTGGCCCGCGAACCGGCCTACAACTGCGCCGGTTCGTTCAAGTCGGAAGGCTTCGGCATCACCCTGTGCGAACGCCTGGAAGGCGAAGACCCCAATGCCCTGGTGGGCCTGCCCCTGATCCGTCTCACCCGCATGCTGGAGGAAGCCGGCGTACAGGTCATTTGAGCCCCGGCTGGGCGCCCACCAGTTGCAGCACGGTCTCGCTCATGGCCGTGCCCAGTTGCCTGGCGAAACGGTCCAGATAATTGGGCCGAGGGGTGAAATCCTTTATCTTGTCCACCCCCACGATTTCCCGCGCCACGTAGCCGGCGCTGCCCAGGCCATCCACCAGGCCCAGTTCCAGCGCCTGGTCACCATTCCAGATCAATCCGGAGAACAGCTTGGGATCATCGGCCAGGCGCTCGCCACGGCCGTTTTTCACCGCCTCGATGAACTGCCGATGCACGTTGTCCAGCAAGCCTTGCATGAATTCCCGGTGTTCCGGCTTGAGAGGTGAAAAGGGGTCGAGAAAGGCCTTGTCCTCGCCGGCGGTGATCAGGCGCCGTTCCACGCCCAGTTTCTTCAGCGTGTCCACGAAGCCGTAGCCATCCATCAACACCCCGATGGATCCCACCAGGCTGGCCTTGTCGGCATAGATCTCGTCCGCCGCCGAGGCGATGTAATAGGCCGCCGAGGCGCACAGGTCACCGGCTACGGCATACAGCGGAATGTCGGGATATTTCTGGCGCAGACGCCGGATTTCGTCGTAGACCCGGCCGGCCTGTACCGGGCTGCCACCGGGACTGTTGATGCGCAGGATCACCGCGCGGGTATTGCCATCCTTGAAGGCAGCGCGCAAACCCCGGGTGATATTGTCGGCGCTGGCCATGGCGGTGTCGGCGATGGGCCCCTTGATCTCCACCAGCGCCGTATGCGGTCCACCCAGGCTGATGTCACGTTCCTCACTCGGGAAGTACCATACCAGCAAGGCGAACAGGTAGATGAAAAACAATGATTTGAAGAAGATTCCCCAGCGCCTTGCGCGGCGCTGTTCATTGAGCGCGGCAAAGGCCAGGCGATTGACCAGATCGCGCTCCCAGGCCGTCTCGTCCCTTGCCGCCTTGGCGGCCGGGGCCGTATTGTCGGGCGATTCACTCACCGGCGGGTTGTCGGTCCAGGGATCCACCGGCTTGCGCGCTTCCGGTGTCTCCCCCACAGGGGTTTTCTCGTCGCTCATGGGTTCTTCAAGCCTCCAGCCAGTCCATTAATTGACGGGTATGATCCAGGATGGCCACCGGCCGCTGGGCCTGCAGGCGCTCGCGCCCATGGGCCCCGCAACACACCGCCAGGGCATGGGCGCCGGCATTGGCCGCCATCTGCAGATCGTATTCGGTGTCGCCGACCATCAGGGTCTCGCCAGGGGTAGCGCCCAGAAAGTCCATGATATCCAGCAGCATCTGGGGATGGGGCTTGGAATGCGCCTCGTCCACGCAGCGGCTCATGTGGAAAAACCGCTCCAGACCGGTGCGGGCCAAGGCCCGGTCCAGTCCCCGACGACCCTTGCCGGTGGCCACCGCCAGCAGGTAGTCCCGCCGGGCCAGTTGTTCGATCAACTCCAGCGAGCCCTCGAACAGCTCCGCCGGCGGCCGCTCGGGATCGAAATAGAATCGCCGGTATTCGGCGATCAAGCGCTCGAAGTCGGCGCCCTCGAGCCCGGGAAACAGCCGCGCCACCGCCTCGCGCATGCCCAGGCCGATGATGTCGTGCACCGCCGCGGCCTCCGGCGCTGGCAGGCCCATGGCGGTGGCCGCCGACTGAAAACAGTGCACGATCTCCGCCGCCGAGTCCATCAGGGTGCCGTCCCAGTCGAACACCAGCAATCTGTACTTCCGGCTCATAAATCCTCTGTGCCTTGCAAACGTTGTAAGAGCTGTTTCAAATCCTCGTCCAGCGGCGCGGTCAAATACAGGGACTCGCCGCTGGACGGATGCGCAAAGCGCAGCGAACGGGCATGCAGGAACAAGCGCCTCAAGCCCAGCCGGGCCATGCGGCGATTGAATGCTGCATCGCCATATTTGTCATCGGCCGCCAGCGGATGGCCCAGGCTGGCCGCATGCACCCGGATCTGATGGGTACGCCCGGTCAACAGCCGCACTTCCAGCAGGCTCGCCCCGGCAAAGGCCTGTTGCAGGCTGAACACGGTCTGCGCCGGCTTGCCGCCGGCATCTATGCTCACCAGGCGTTCGCCGGAGCGCAACACGTTCTTGCGCAGGGGGCGGTCCACCACGGTCTCGCCAGCGGCAAAACGCCCCGCCACCAGGGCCAGATAGCGTTTCTCCATGCCTTCGCCGCGCAGTGCCTCGTGCAGGGAGCGCAATACACTGGTTTTCTTGGCCACCACCAGGCAACCGGAAGTGTCCCGGTCCAGACGGTGGACCAGCTCCAGCCGCCGCGCCCGCGGGTAGAGCTGGCGCAAGGCCTCGATCACGCCGAAATCCACCCCACTGCCACCATGCACCGCCATCCCCGCCGGTTTGTTCACCACCAGCAGATCCTTGTCTTCATACAGAACGCGCGCCTGCAGGCGCGCCAGCGCCGGATGATCGACACGCGGCGGCGTCTTGGCCGGCGCCAGGCGCAGCGGGGGAATGCGCACCCGGTCACCGGCCTGCAGGCGATACTGGGGCTTGACCCGCCCCCGGTTCACCCGCACCTCGCCCTTGCGCAGAATTCGGTAGATATGGCTCCTGGGCACGCCTTTCAAGACGGTTAATAGAAAGTTATCAATACGTTGGCCAGCCAGATCCGGCTCGATCAGACGCTCGACGACTCCCTGGGCAGGTTTCTTTTTATTCCTGTTTTCAATCATTTAATTGTGCCATCGGAAGCAAACGATTTTGAGCCGGGAAGGTTTTTTGCTATATTAGCCGCTGTCGAAAAAGCACTCAGTGCAGACCCGCGCGGCCACAGGCCTCAAACGTGGCAAAGTCAACGACCACCGTTGCACCGTTCACGCGTCCCGAGAGCCCCACGAGCAGCGCAGTGTACCAGATACTGAACGACGCTGTTCAAGCCATTTTCAAGCGGCAGGAAAATCAGCGTAATGAATGACTTGTCAAGATACCTGACAAGCGTGGATTAACATACTCAACCCCGAGTGGGCTTTTAGCCGATGCGTGCGACGCCCCGTTTCAGCACGCCGCAGCCGGACTGTTCCATCGCGGCCCCCCTGGAGGCCGCCGGATTCGGAAGTTCCGCCAATGGCGGCGGGGAGACACAGCGTTTCCCCGCCTCCCGGAAACACCCCCGAACCGGCAGACTCCCGGGCTGCCAGGCGCGGCAACCGTTGTCAGCACGCCGATGCGCCACCGCGCGTGGTTGAGCAAAGGCAAGTGAGTCACAATGAAAAGAATGTTGTTCAACGCAACTCAGCCCGAGGAGTTGCGCGTGGCCATGGTCGACGGCCAGAAACTGTACGACCTCGACATCGAAACAGCGGCAAGGGAACAAAAGAAATCAAACATTTACAAAGGCAAGATCACCCGCATCGAACCCAGCCTCGATGCCGCCTTTGTCGACTATGGCGCTGAGCGCCATGGTTTTCTGCCCCTCAAGGAAGTCGCCCGTTCCTATTTCCAGACCAAGCCCGAGGCCGGCGCCCGCCCCAACATCAAGGAGGTGCTCAAGGAAGGCCAGGAACTGGTGGTGCAGATCGACAAGGAGGAACGCGGCAACAAGGGCGCGGCACTGACCACCTTCATCAGCCTGGCCGGTCGCTACCTGGTGTTGATGCCCAACAACCCTCGCGCCGGGGGGGTGTCACGACGCATAGAAGGCGACGAGCGCAACGAAATCCGCGAGGCCATGAGCAACCTCGACATCCCCGAGAACATGGGGCTGATCGTGCGCACCGCCGGTGTGGGCAAGAACACCGAGGAACTGCAATGGGATCTGGACTACCTGGTGCAGCTCTGGCAGGCCATCGAAAAAGCCGCGGAGGAAAAGCGCGCGCCCTTCCTGATCTACCAGGAAAGCAACATCATCATCCGCGCCATCCGTGACTACCTGCGCAAGGACATCCACGAGATCCTCATCGACAACCCCGAAGTCTACGCCCAGGCACAGGACTTCATGCGCCAGGTGATGCCGCACAACCTGCACAAGGTCAAGCTCTACCAGGACCCCATCCCCCTGTTCACCCGCTATCAACTGGAGAGCCAGATCGAGTCGGCCTTCCAGCGCGAGGTTCGCCTGCCCTCCGGCGGCGCCCTGGTGATCGACCATACCGAGGCCCTGGTATCCATCGACATCAACTCCGCCCGCGCCACCAAGGGCAGCGACATCGAGGAAACCGCCCTCAACACCAACCTGGAGGCCGCCGACGAGATTGCCCGCCAGCTCCGCTTGCGTGATCTCGGCGGTCTGATCGTGATCGACTTCATCGACATGACCCCCGCGCGCAACCAGCGCGAAGTGGAAAACCGCCTGCGCGAGGCCTTGTCCATGGATCGGGCCCGAGTGCAGGTGGGGCGCATCTCCCGCTTCGGCCTGCTGGAAATGTCGCGCCAGCGCCTGCGCCCCTCGCTGGGTGAACACAGCAACATCCCCTGCCCACGCTGTGAGGGCCATGGCACCATCCGCAGCACCGAATCACTGGCCCTGTCCATTCTCCGCATCATCGAAGAACATGCCATGAAGGAGAACACGGGCAAAATCCTGGCCAAGCTGCCGATCGACGTGGCCACCTATCTGCTCAACGAAAAACGCAGCAGCATCAACGAAGTGGAAGAACGTCAGAATATCCAGGTGGTGATCGTACCCAGCCCGTCGCTGGAATCGCCCCACTACGAAATCCAGCGCATCAAGCAGTCTGATGCCGACAAGAACCAGGCCCGGCAACGCAGCTACCAGTATGCCGAAGCCAAGCCCGACCCCAGCGTGGATCTCATGGGCAAGGAAAAGGAGTACAAGAGCGAGGAACCCGCGGTCAAGACCCTACCACCCAACGCGCCCGCCCCCACCCAGCAAGCCGCGCCCCAAAGCAGTGGTGGCATCCTCAAGAAACCCCAGGAAATCGGCCTGGTGCGGCGTTTCCTCTCCTCCCTGTTCGGAGGCGAATCGGCCTCAGAACCCGCACCAGAGCCCCCCATAGAACAAGCCAGCAAACCGGCCGCGCGCAAGAGCGAAACCGGCAACCGCCAGGAACGCACCCGCAATGGCCGATCACGGGGGCGCCGCGGAGGCCGGGGCAGTGGCAGCCAGCGCCGCGCCCGCGCCAATTCGCAACGCAACGGCGACAGCGACAACGGCAACGCCCAGACCGCGGCCAAACCGCAACAGCAACAACGCAATAACGACCAGGAAAAAACCGAGCAGCCCGCCACCAGGCCCCAGGAACGGGAAAAAACCGGCAATCGTGGCGGCCGTGGCCGGCGCCGCGGCGGCAACGCCCAACGCCGCGACAGTGCGCGCAACGCCCAGCCCGACAAATCGCCGGCCAGTGAAGCGGCAACCCGGCCCGACCC
>WFPC01000054.1 GCA_015487785.1 Gammaproteobacteria bacterium
CACGCGGCATTGCTGGATCAGGGTTGCCCCCATTGTCCAATATTCCCCACTGCTGCCTCCCGTAGGAGTCTGGGCCGTGTCTCAGTCCCAGTGTGGCTGATCATCCTCTCAGACCAGCTACGGATCGTCGCCTTGGTAGGCCTTTACCCCACCAACTAGCTAATCCGACGTAGGCTCATCTCATAGCGCGAGGTCCGAAGATCCCCCGCTTTCCTCCGTAGAGCGTATGCGGTATTAGCTTGAGTTTCCCCAAGTTATCCCCCACTACGAGGCAGATTCCTACGCATTACTCACCCGTCCGCCACTCGACGCCTGGTAGCAAGCTACCATCGTTTCCGTTCGACTTGCATGTGTTAGGCATGCCGCCAGCGTTCAATCTGAGCCAGGATCAAACTCTTCAGTTTAATCTTTTACGATCGGCGAACCGATCAAATATAGCTCAGCATAAACAATCGATTACTGGTAATCTCATGCTTACGCCGAATTTTTGGTAAACCCAATCATCGACGCGAGCACCCACACAAATTACTTGGTTACTTGCTTGTTAAAGAGCACTGCCGCTGGTTCTCTTCGGCAGGGAGCGCGTATTCTACGCGACTCCTTTTGTCTGTCAAGACTCTTTTTCGGCTTTTTTCGCTTCCCCAACGGAGGAACGAAAACTCACCAAAACCCTCTATTTCCTTTATTATCAAGCAGTTATTAGCTGCTCAACGTCTCGACGAGGCGGCTATTATACAGCCAAAAAAGTCCTTGTCAAACTTTTCCCCGGCCTCAACGGCTTCGCCGCTGCTCCGTGGACAAGGCGCGCATTATAAATCTCGCAGAAAAAAGCGCAAGCCCTGATTTCTCCCTCCCGTCGTGCCTCGCCACCAGGGCGCCGCCGAACAGGAAGGCTGCGCATTATAGAGCGCTGCGCGCCAATAGCAACTGTTATTTTTCTTCTTCCAGGCTCACACGGGCAAAACGACGCTTGCCCACCTGGTAGACATGCGTGCTTTGCGGCGGTATCACCCGCTTGGGATCGGCTATGCGTTCGCCATCTATTCTGATCGCCCCCTGCCGGATCAGACGCATGGCCTCGGAGGTACTTGCCGTGAGCCCAGCATCGCGCAGCACATTGGCAATGGGCAAGCCCCCTGCCGGCGCACGCAATCTTCTTTCCGGAATGTCATCGGGCAGCGCGCCTCTTTGAAAACGGGCGATAAAAGCCTCTCGCGCCCTGCTCGCGACCTGTTGCGTATGGAACCGGGCCACCAACTCTTCTGCCAGCAGAAACTTGATGTCACGCGGATTCGCGCCCTCACTCACCTGGCGGCGCAATTGCTCGAGTTCACTGTTGGAGCGAAAGCTGAGCAAATCGAAATAACGCCACATGAGTTCGTCGGACAGGGACATGATCTTGCCGAACATTTCTTCCGGCGGCTCGTTGATTCCTATGTAATTGTTGAGCGACTTGGACATTTTCTGCACACCGTCCAGCCCCTCGAGAATAGGCAGGGTCATGACCACCTGGGGCCGTTGCCCATAGGCCTCTTGCAATTGGCGCCCCACCAGCAGATTGAATTTCTGATCCGTACCCCCGATTTCCACATCGGCCTTCATGGCCACCGAGTCGTACCCCTGAATCAGAGGATAGAGAAATTCATGAATGGCGATGGGCTGGCCCGACTTGTAGCGCTTGCTGAAATCATCACGCTCCAGCATGCGTGCCACGGTATGTTTGGCCGCCAGCTTGATGAGTTCGGCACTGCTCATGGCGCTCATCCAGCTTGAGTTGAACATGACCAGGGTCTTGGCCGGGTCGAGGATCTTGAAGATCTGCTCTTCGTAGGTTCGCGCGTTCTCTATGATCTCGTCGCGCGTGAGCGGTGGCCGGGTGGCACTCTTGCCGGTGGGATCCCCGATCATGCCGGTGAAATCACCGATCAGGAACATCACTTCGTGGCCCAGTTCCTGAAACTGGCGCAGCTTGTTGATCAACACGGTGTGCCCCAGGTGCAGGTCGGGAGCGGTGGGATCAAAACCAGCTTTCACCCGCAACCGCTCACCTCGCTCCAGGCGCTGCACCAGTTCATCTTCCAACAATATTTCTTCCGTGCCCCGCTTGAGCAGGGCCAGACTTTCCCTCACCTCGGTCTTCGCCATCTTGTTCCTCGACTGTCTCGCCCGGCAGCCGGGCTGCAAATGCCGCTATTCTAGCGATTCACCGAGGCGCTGGCGACCACGACCTGGCCAAACAGATAGTGTGACGCATTTGCCTGTTCCGGCAATGCGGGCTCAACCCCGGCCGGTTTGCCGCCGATATCAGGTACTGGATATCATGGCGCAAATCCAATAGGCTTTACGGGTCACAGCGCCGAACTAACCAAACCTACTGTATTCAGACTCATGCTGCTGTCGGGCTCTGCACCAAAAAAATTAGCCATGCCGAGGCGTGCCAGGCGCCTGGGCCTGCCCTTCCTGCTGCTGGTGGCATTCATCCTGCCTTTCGGCATTGCCGCAGGCAAGGCCGGCACCACCCTGGCCGGGGAAGTGGAGCACAGCATCATCACCCTGCCCCTGCCCAGCAAACCGGCCCGCGACGACAACGATAATAGCGGCTCCCGTCAGGGCCACTGGTTTCGCCACCAGGTCTCTGCGGGAGACACTCTGGCGATGATCTTCCAGCGAGCGGGGCTCTCCGCCCAGCAACTTTATCGCCTGCTAAAGCAGGACAAAAAACTGGAACGCCAACTCGCCCGGCTCAATCCCGGCCAACAGATCGCCCTGCAAATCGGCGACGATGGAGAGTTACTGCAATTGATCCACCAGCAGGACTTGGTTACAGCTACCCGCGCCAGACGCAGCGGTGAAGGTTATGTGATCGACACCGAAGTCCGCAGTTATGAAAGGCGCATGGCCTTTGCCAAGGGGGTCATAGAAACGTCCCTATTCGAGGCGGCCCAGCAAGCTGGCCTGTCCGAGGGACTGACCATGGATCTGGCCTATATCTTCGGCTGGGACATCGATTTTGCGCTGGATATCCGACAAGGCGATCGTTTCACCGTGCTCTACGAGGAACTGTATCTCGACGGCAAGAAAATTCGTGATGGCAACATCATCGCCGCCGAGTTCATCAACCAGGGCAAGAGTTATCAGGCCGTACGCTACCAGGATGCGCAAGGACACGCCGACTATTACACTCCCGAGGGTCGCAGCATGCGCAAGGCCTTTCTTCGCACCCCGGTGGATTTCACCCGCATCAGCTCACGCTTCGGCCGCCGCCATCATCCCATTCTGAAATCCTGGCGTCGCCACACCGGTGTGGATTACGCGGCACCCCGCGGCACCCCCGTCAGGGCCGCCGGCGACGGCAAGATCATCTGGCGCGCTCGCAAGGGTGGTTATGGCAAAACCGTGGTGATCAGACATGGCAACCGTTACAGCACGCTCTACGCCCACCTCAACAGTTACAACCGCAAGGCGCGGCTGGGCAGCCATGTCAAGCAGGGGCAAATCATCGGCTATGTGGGCAGCACCGGGCGTGCCACCGGACCTCATCTGCATTACGAGTTCCGAGTCAATGGCATACACAAGAATCCGTTGACCGTGAAACTGCCCAAGGCCAAATCCATCGACAAACGTCACAAGCAGGATTTTCAGCGCCAGACCCGGCCCTTGTTGGTACAACTGAATCTGATCAGCAAGACCAGTTACGCCGCGCTGGAACTGTAACGCCGGACACCGGGCATGGATTCCGAGACCCTTGCGGCCCGCCCCTACATTGGTCTGATGACCGGCACCAGCCTGGACGCCATAGACGCTGTGCTGGTGGACTTTTCCCGCCACCCGCCACGCATTCTCGCCAGCGTTGCGCCCCCCTTTCCCGCGGCCACCCGGCGACGCATCGCCATGCTGTGCCAAGACGGCGCAAACGAGCTGGAACGCCTGGGCCGGCTCGATCGTGAACTGGCCTTGCTGTTCGCCGATGCCGTCGCCCAACTGCTGCGACAGGCCGGCATGAGGGCCACGGAAATCGCCGCCATCGGCTGCCATGGTCAGACCGTGCGTCACCGTCCCCAGGGCGATTTCCCTTTCACTGTGCAGATCGGCGACCCGGCAACCCTGGCCCTGGAGAGCGGTATCACCACCGTGGCCCATTTTCGCCAGGCCGACATCGCCGCCGGGGGCCAGGGCGCGCCCCTGGTGCCCGCCTTCCATCAGGCCATGTTGCGCCAGGCCGAGGAACATCGCGTGGTGCTCAATATCGGCGGTATCGCCAATATCAGCATCCTGCCCGCCGGGGATCTTGCGCCGAGCGGCGGTTTCGACACCGGGCCCGGCAATCTGCTGCTCGACGCCTGGGTCGCCCGCCATCGCAGCCAGGTCTTCGATGCAAATGGCCAATGGGCGCGCAGCGGCAGGGTGCATGCCGACTTGCTACAGGCCATGCTGCACGATCCTTTTTTCCGGGAAGCGCCACCCAAGAGCACGGGCCGCGAATATTTCAACCTCGCCTGGCTGGAGCACCACCTGGAAACCTTTGCGGGAGTCGAGGCCGCCGATGTGCAAGCCACGCTCACCGAACTGAGCGCTCAGAGCATGGCCCAGGCCATTCGCCAATACGCTCCGGAGTGCGAGCGAGTGCTGGTCTGTGGGGGTGGGGTACACAATGCCTTCCTATTGCAACGCCTACGCTACCACCTGCCGGACTTGCGCGTGGAAAGCACCGCCGCGCAAGGCATCGACCCCGACCTCATGGAGGCCATGGCCTTCGCCTGGCTGGCCCGACAACGTCTGCTGGGCTTGCCGGGCAATCTGCCCGCGGTGACCGGCGCCCGCCGCGCGGTGGTTCTCGGCGGGATCTATCAGCCTCTCTCCGACAGGGGCTGATAGTCGCGCACGGGCTCTCCGATATAGACCTGGGTGGGCCGGAAAATCCGGTTGTCGGCCAGTTGCTCGCGCCAGTGCGCCAACCAGCCGGCGGCGCGGGAAACGGCGAACAGGGAAGTGAACTGATCGGTTGGGATGCCCATCTCGGCGTAGAGAATGCCGGAATAGTAGTCCACATTGGGATAGACCCCCTTGGCCGCCAGGCGTTCCTCGGCGGCCTCCTCCAGCGCCAGGGCGATCTCGAAGCGCCGGCTGATGTTGCCACCGCGCTGGCGCACGAACTGTTCCATCAGTCCTTGCAAAATGGTCGCGCGCGGGTCCTTGACCTTGTATTCACGATGCCCCATGCCCCAGATCTTTTCCTTGCGCGCCAGCTTCCGGTCCAGCCACTGGCGCACCTGCTCGGGCGAGTGGATCTCGTCGAGCATCTTCACCACCTTTTCGTTCGCCCCCCCATGCAGCGGGCCCGACAGGGTACCGATGGCGGCGGCGATCACGCCGGTGGGCGAAGCCAGGGTGGAGCCCGCCACCAGGGCGGCAAAGGTGGAGGCATTGATGGTATGCTCGGCATGCAGGATCAGGCAGGCGTCCATGATGCGCGCCATCATGGGATCCGGTTCCTCGCCCAGCATCATGTAGAGAAAATTCTCGGCAAAGGTGAGGTCGGCGCGTGGCTCCACCGGATCATAACCTCGCCGGATGTGCTCCCACATGGCCACGATGACCGGCATCCGCGCCAGGATCTTCACCGTCATGTTGTGGATGTAGTCCAGGTCCTCGCACACCTGGGGATCGGTCAGGCACTCGTTGCCGGGATAGAACATGCCCAGGCTGGCCACGGCGGTCTGCAACATTTCCATCGGATGCCCGGTGGCGGGCAGAGCCTTCATCAGGGTGCGAATATTGAATTTCACCCGCCGGTTGCGTCGTAACTGGCTGTCGAACAACTCCAACTCGTCTCGGGTGGGCAGGCGGCCATCGAGCAATAGCAACGCGGTTTCCTCGAAGGTACTGTGTTCCACCAACTGCTCGATGGGATACCCCCGGTAATACAGGTGGCCGTGTTCACCATCGATGTCCGAAATATTCGACCGGGTGGCGGGAACCCCCTCCAGGCCCGGCAAGTACTCACCCATGCCTCTTTCCCTCACAGGTTCAAACGGATGAAATCAAACAACCCGGGCGAGGCAGCAAAAAAGGAGGTTTTCACCTCCTTTTTTGCAAGCCTGCCTACACGGCCGCAGCCGTCGGCTCGCTCAGACCGAAAACGACGAGCCGCAACCGCAGGTGGTGGTGGCGTTGGGATTGCGAATCACGAACTGCGCGCCCTCCAGGCCCTCAGTGTAGTCGATCTCGGCGCCCACCAGGTATTGAAAGCTCATGGGATCGATCAACAGGGTCACGCCGTTCTTCTCCACCCGGGTGTCGCCCTCGGTTTCGGCCTCGTCGAAGGTGAAGCCGTATTGAAAACCGGAGCACCCACCCCCGGTCACGAACACCCGCAACATCAGATTGGGATTGCCCTCCTCTTCGATCAGGGCCTTGACCTTGTTTGCCGCCGCCTCGGAAAACTCCAGCGGGCTGGACATGTCTTCTGCTGCTTCCGTCATCGTGTGCTACCTCTCGAAATAACCTTGCTGTCTATCCTATTATAGTCGAGTTATTCAGTCAACTATTCGGCTTTCGCCTCGTCGCCATCCCGTCCCTCCAGATGGGGCAGGGCGGCTTTCTCCTTGCCGTCACTGTGGATCAGTTTACCATTGACCGCAGCGCCCATCGACATTTCCAGCAAGTGATAATAGACATTGCCCACCACCCGCGCCTCGCCGGCCAGCTCCACCCGGCGCTCGGCGTAGACATCGCCGATGACCTTGCCATTGAGCACGATGTTCGGCACCCGCACCTCGCCCTCGATCTCGCCCTGTTCGCTCACCGTCAACAGGGCTCCCTCGTCCTCGGCAAGGATATTGCCCTTGACGTGTCCGTCCACGTGCAAGCCACCGGTAAACACGATGTCGCCACGGATCTCCGTGTGCTGCCCGATCAGGGATTCGATTCTTGCCACTTGACGCTTTTTACCAAAAAACATGCTTCACCTTCTTTCGTGTATTTCAGCTCGGGTTCCTCGTCTGCCGACGGCAGCGGGCTATGGGCCAGGCCCCGCCTGACGCATACTATATCGTGCCCAGGCTCGCTTCATTGAGACCATGGCACAGAGCATGGCTTGTGGCCAGGTCGATAGCTTAATATATTAACTCCACCGGCAAATCCTCTTTTTTGTTGCGATTTCGCCGACTCAACTATTTGGCCGCCCTGCCGATTGGGATGTCATCGGTAACGTATGAACACGAGAGGCCAAGCAGGGAACGACCATGCTCGACACACATCCAGCACCCATCGGCCGCCGGCTGGCAGCGGCCCTGTTGCTGCTCCTGTTGCCCCCGCTGACATGGGCCGAAACCCTGTACGTGGCCGACAACCTGCGTGTGGGCGTACGTGCCACCCCTTCCAGCAAGGCTCCATCGCTGGCTGTCATCGCCACCGGCACCGAGGTGAACGTCCTCAAACGCAAAAAACAGTTCATCAAGGTGCGCATCCCCAACGGCGTGGAGGGCTGGGTGAAAAGCGCCTATTTCAGCAAGGACAAACCCGCCCGCCGGCAACTGGATGAACTCCGGCAACAATTCCGCCAACTGCGCAACGAGTTACAGACACTGCAGCAAACCCGCCAGGAGGAACAGGCGCGTCTGCTCCAACTGCAGCAACGCCTGGCCACTGCGGAACAGGAAAATCGCCTGCTCAGACGACAGGACTCATCCAGCCCGCCTCCCGGCGAACCAACACCCGCTCAGTCCAGCAATTACAAGCCAGTGGTCATCGCTGTGCTGGTGGGCCTGGGCATCCTCGGCGTGGGCTTTCTGCTAGGCGTCTGGTCGCACCGTCGCGCGGTCACCCGGCGACTGGGCGGCATCAGCCTCTAGGCGGGGACGCGCCGGTTCCCGGGTATTGCGCTTGAGCCACTGTACCAGGTCCAGCCAAATGCGCCGGATTTCGTGTTTCTTCGGCATGATACCGGCATAGGGCAGCTCGATGGTCACCACCGGAATGCCTTTCTGAACACCGGCATAATTGCCCAACGAACCGGGATAGGTACCCAGCAGGTTCAGGTGCAGATGCCCCAGCCGCCGGGGCGCCGTCTTGGGGCCGTCGAAGTCCAGAATCCCGTAGGGCGCATGTACCGACACGATGACATCCGGCTGGAATGTTTCGATGAGCTCCACCAGCCAGCGGGTTTCCGGCTCACTCAGCGCCGCGGGACCGGGATAACGGCGAGGATTGCGGCGGGTTCTCACCTCCCAGTAATAACGGCTCTTGCGCTGCCAGTCGGGGGTGGGGAAGTTGCGATTGAGATCCACCCCGTTGTGGTTCATGCGACGGGACTTGCGTCGCAGCAGGCCATCGGGGTTGAGCAAGGGCACCACCTGCCAGTGAAACAGCCCGCTGTGGTGGCGATCGAGCGTATTCATCCACTTGAACACGATGCTCACCGAGGAATATTCGTCACCATGGATACCGCCCAGTAACAACACCCGGCCCAGGGGCTTGCGCCCGGGCAGGGGGGGATATTCCTTCACCAGGATGGGCAACCCCCGCACCGAGTGGGTAGCGACCCGCAGTCCCCGCCCGCGACACTCCCGCAGGCTCACACTGGCCAGCTTGCGCGCGATCTTGCCGCAAACGCTCTCCACCTCGGGGGTATCCGCCCTGGTCTCGGGCAAGTCGGCCCAGGCCGGCAACGCCAGCAGCAGCCCCAGGGGCCAGACCAGCCAGCGCTTCACACGCGCTCCTCGGGCACGGACGCATCCTCACTACTGGGCCAGGGATAGCTGCGCCGAATCTGTTTGCGCTTGCGCGGCTGGATGGTCACCGTGACCTGGCGTGGCTGAAAGCCCTTGGGCAAGACGATATCCCCCTCGAATTTTTGGAAATAACGAAAGCGAAAGCGCAACGCTGTCTTCTTGTCGGCCGCAATATGCTTCAACTTCAGCACCCGGGGCTTGCCCGACTGCAGGCCCTCGACGCTGAAAAACGCCGTACCCCGCACCGAACGCTGGTTTTTCAACACTTGGGTCAACACCAGACGATAATGATACATACGCTCCTGTCCAGGCGCCTTTTCCAGCTCGAAGCGCTCCACCCGCAAACCGGTGGAGTTCTCCCGCGGCGAGACGATACCTCGATAGAAGTTGACTTCTTCGCGCAGCTCGGCGATTTCCCGCTGCAAGGCCTGGAATTCCTCGCCCACTCGCTCATAGGCGCGCCGGTCCACCTCGCTGGAACGCTCCAGCACGGCTATCCGATCCCGCAACACGGTATTCTGGCGCTCGAACTCGGCCAGGGCATCGCGCAGGCCTTGTTCGGTCTGACGGGCTTTTTCGCGCTCGTGGCCCGCATACCATTGACCGGCGAAGAACAGCCCGGCCCCCAGGCCCAGCAACAACAGGAAACCCAACACTCGTTGCCATACGCCAGAGCCTGAGGAGCGGTGCACAATGGTGAGATTGCCGGCTTTCTTCACGATCCGGGCCGTCTCAGGGCAACAGGGCCAAACCATCGAGGCCGGCGCTTTCGTCCAGCCCCAGCATGATGTTCATGTTCTGCACCGCCTGGCCCGCGGCTCCCTTGACCAGGTTGTCGATCACCGCCAACACCACCACGGTGTCTCCCCCCTGGGGCAGATGCACCGCCAGGCGACAGTGGTTGGCACCCTTGACGCTACGGGTCTCGGGGTGGGAGGCCATGGGCATCACGTCCACGAAGGGTTCATCGGCATAGCGTTGTTCGAACACCGCCTGCACGTCTTCCAGTTGCATCGGCTGGCGCAGACGGGCATAGAGTGTAGCGTGGATACCCCGAATCATGGGGATCAAATGAGGCACGAAGGTCAACTCCACCGGCTGCCCGGCGGCCTCGCTCAAGCCCTGGCGAATCTCCGGCAAATGACGATGCCCGGAGACGGCATAGGCCTGGAAGTTTTCGCTGGCCTCGCACAACAGGCTGCCCACCTTGGCCTGGCGGCCCGCACCACTCACCCCCGACTTGGCATCCACGATCAAACCCTCGGGATGGACCAGCGCTCGCTCCAGCAGGGGCAGCAGGCCAAGTTGGGTGGCGGTGGGATAGCAGCCGGGGTTGGCCACCAGGCGAGCCTGGCGTATGGCCTCACGGTTGCGCTCGGGCAAGCCGTAGACGGCCTGCTGCAGCAACTCGGGACAGGCGTGAGCCATGCCGTACCAATGCGCCCACTGATCGGCATCTCGCAGGCGGAAGTCCGCCGCCAAATCGATCACCCGCACACCGGCCGCCAGCAACTCCGGCACCTGTTGCATGGCCACCCCGTTGGGCGTGGCGAAAAACACCAGATCGCACTGTTTGAGACTCTCGGCATCCGGCGCACTGAAGCACAGATCCACCTGCCCGCGCAGGCTGGGGAACAACTCCGCCACCGGCCGCCCCCGTTCCGCACGCGAGGTGATGGCTTGCAATTCGACCCCTGGGTGACGCGCCAGCAGGCGCAGCAGCTCCACGCCGGTATAGCCCGTCCCCCCCACCACTGCGATCTTGTTCATTGGCATCCAAAAAATTCAGGTGATTGGAGTGGCGATTGTATGCCTTTTGGTCGCACAGAGAAACCAGCAAGCCTCAGGGCTCGCCCGGCAAGAAGGCCCGCCGCAGATAAGCGATGATGTCATCGATCTGCCCATCGCTCAAAACCCATTTCCAGGCCGGCATGGCGCTGCCCGGCACACCCTCACGAATCCGCTCCCGCAACGCCTCGTCGGACAACACTGCCAAATCCCTGGCATGAGTGAAATCACGCGGGCGCGGCTCCAGGTAGGCCCCTACCCAGTGTCGCCCGCTGCCATCGGGCGCATGACAAAAAGCACAATTGGCCTGATAGAGACGCTCGCCGCGACGTTCACGGTCATCGAGCCCGGTCAGTCTGGGGGGCTGTTCATGCAAGGCATAGACCGATGCCCCGCTGATGCTGTCCGGCGCACGATGGGAATAGCCGTTGCGCGGAAACGACAACGGCCGCGCCTGCCAGATCGCCCCTTCCTCCGTCACCCGCGCACGGTCGTGACAACTCACACAACTGCTGAGATACAAGCGCTTGCCCGCCCGCTGAGTCTCGCTCAATTGCTCCCAAGGCGTGTCCAGAGGGATCTCGCCCAGGGCAAAGGGATAGGCGGCACGGTAACGCTGATGATCCGGCCAGCCGTTTTCCGGTGTGTGGTAACGGGTATTGGGCCGCCGCCGCAAGATGAAATTCTCGCGCACGAAATCCACCACCGCCGCGATCTCCGTTTCGCTGAGCACGCCCCCAAAGCCCATCATGGCGGTGCCGGG
Organism: Gammaproteobacteria bacterium; assembly: GCA_015487785.1. Lineage (GTDB taxonomy): Bacteria > Pseudomonadota > Gammaproteobacteria > S012-40 > S012-40 > S012-40. The sequence goes on from WFPC01000054.1 coordinate 11,284, forward strand.
CCGACCATCACGCACCGCCTTTATCATGCGCTGGCGAGTCAGCACGTCAGGGTCGGCCCGAGTGAATGCCCGGGGCGGCGGATCGAGAAAACTGGCTGCCAGGGTATCACCATCACCGGCATAACCGTGACAGAAGTAACACCGGTAGTTATAGATCCGGCGCCCTTGCTCCAAACCGGCCTTCGTCGCTAGGACGGGCTTTTTTTTTCCGTCTCCGCCCGAATGAACGTCTGAAACACGTATTCGGCCACGTCGGCAATCTGCTGCGCATCCAGCACCCGTTGCCAGGCCGGCATCACCGAGCCCCGCTTGCCCTGGGCGATAGCGCGAAACAGACGGGGCCGGTTGAAGCGGCTGCGGCTGTCGGCACTGGTGAAATCACGCGGACGGGGATAGTTAAAATGAGCCCGCGGCCCCCGGCCGTCACCTTTGCGGCCGTGGCAGGTGAAACAATTCTGCTGGTAGAATGCCCGTCCCCGCGCCACATCACCCTGCAAACCACCAGGCATGGGCTGGTCCATGTCCACCATCGGCGGACTCTCCTGCGACGTGGCGACAGGGGCCGAAGCCGTCGCATCGCCATCCGTTCCCAGCCCCATGAAAGCTTTGCGCACATAGTCCACCACCTGCTCGATCTCCTGGCGACTCAGGCGCGAGCGAAATGGCATCATGGCAGTGCCCGGGCGTCCATAGCTCACCGAGGTGATCATGCGCTCACGCGACAGCTCCTCCCGCGCCTCGGGACGGGTGAAGTCACGCGGAGGCGGATTGAGTCCATTGCGTGCCCACACCGCTGTGTTGCCCCTGTCACCATGGCAGGCCGCACAATGCTTCACATAGATGGCCTTGCCGGCGGCGAGGCGCGGATCCCCGGCTGCCGGCGCGGCATTCTCGGCCGGGGCCACGAACCGGGTGCGGATAAACCGCGCCAGGGCTTGGATCTCCTCCGTACTCAGCCGACGGCCATAACCCACCATGGCGGTACCCGGCTTGCCATCGCGAATGATCCGCAGCATGTATTGTTCGGTCAAGCGGGCGGGATCGGCCCGGGTGAATGCGGTGGCCGGTGGCGACAACTGCACTCCAGCCCGGCCCCGGCCATCGCCCTCGTCTCCATGACAGGTGCCACAGTATTTCTGATAGAGCGTCTGCACCGCAACGGCTGCGACGGCCGGGCCGGCCAGCAGCCACAGGCTGGCCAACAGGACCCAATAGCGTTTTTTCATTATGTACCGCACAATAGATTTCGAAGGCGGCCCCAGAGCGGCCGCTGATTGGCTTCGTAGTGTGGCGCAAAAACAGGTTTTACGCTACCCTAAGGCCGGGTGAACCTTACCGTGCTCGACGACACGGTCAGAACCAGAACAACAATACCTTCGGAAAACAGCATGCAGGTGGTAAAAACAGGTCTTCGGAACCTCAGGCGCGCTCTGCGCTGGCCGTTGGTGGCCACGCTGGGGCTGCTCTGTGGTGCCTGGTTGCAAGCCACCCATGGCGAGGCCATCATCGGTGATCCGGTTCAGGGCGCCAATGATCCCATCCTTGGCTCCAAACACGACTTCAGCGGATTGAACCGGCGCGCTGGCGTGGTGGCCATGCCCACCGTCGCCTTCAGCGACTACGGCAATCCCTGTGTATACTGCCATATCCCGCCGGAACAAGCCGATGTGGATGCCAGTGCCCTGGGCGCCATCGATGGTTGGAACCGTTACCAGCCCGCCACCAACGAGTTCCAGCTCTACAACAGCACCTACCTGGATTCCAAGACCCGCACACCCAGCCCCATCAGCCTGCTCTGCCTGTCCTGCCACGATGGCACCATGGCGGTGGACATGGTGGTGTTCAAGCCGGGCAATTTCGACAATGCCGCCGACACCGCCATGCACATGCGTATCAACGGTGCCGACAACACCATTAGCTGCGGCAAATGCCACAATGGCCGGGTGGCTCACGACATTTCCATCAAGCACATCGGCCAGGATCTGCGCAACGACCATCCCATTTCCATGCGCTACGCCGGGCTGCCTCCCCATTACGCCGGTTTCCCGGATGCGCCCAAGGGCTTCGTATCCGACCCGGACTTCCGCCTGCCCCATTCCGAAAAGGGCTTCAGCAATGGCGTGCGGCTGTATGAGGGCCGTGTGGAGTGCGCCAGTTGCCACAATGTGCATAACCCGGAAAAAGACCTGTTCCTGCGGGTCAACTCGGATCTGCTCTGTCAGACATGCCATACCAAGTAATCGGCCTAGCCCTGCTGGGGCTGCTGCTGGCCGGCTGCGCCGCCTCGCCCGAGCATCGCGTGCCCCCCCCCGTCTTCCCGCCACCACCGGAGGAAGCCCGGCTGATCTACGATGGCAGCCTGCGCAGTAGCAAGGACATCGAGGCCCGCGGTTTCAAGGACGTACTGCAACAGGTGGCCACCGGGGTGCAGATAGACCCCGCCGGACTGGGCAAACCCTACGGGGTCGCGGTACACAAGGGACGCATCTACGTCACTGATACCCAGCAACGGGCCATCGTGCTGTTCGACCTGTCAGCCAGGCGTTTCCGCCTGCTGGCCAGCGAAGGCGACGGACGGGTGATCAAGCCCATGGGCATAGACATCGCCCGTAACGGTGACCTCTATGTGGCCGACATCACGGCGCGCCAGATCAAGGTCTACGATGCCGAGGGACGCTTTCTGCGCAGCATCGGTGACAAACGCCTGTTGCGGCGTCCCAGCGGCGTGGCCCTGAGTCCCGACGACCGTCGACTCTATGTGGTGGATACCGGCGGCCTGGACAGTGACGAGCATCATGTCCGGGTTTTCAATCCTGTCAGCGGCGAACTGCTGCAAACCATCGGCCGCCGTGGCACCGCCAACGGTGAATTCAACATCCCTCTGCAGGCCGATACCGCGCCCGACGGCACCCTCTACGTGGTAGACAGCGGCAACTTCCGAGTCCAGGCCTTTACCCCCGATGGCCGTTTTGCCCGCAGTTTCGGCAGCCTGGGGCGTCGCAGCGGCCAGTTCTCCCGCCCCAAGGGCATTGCCGTGGATCCCCAGGGCAATGTCTACGTGGTGGACACCGCCTTCGGCAATTTCCAGATCTTCGACCCCGAGGGCCGCTTGCTGTTGTTCGTGGGTTACCGCGGCACCAGCGGTGGCCCGGCCCGTTACATGCTCCCCGCCGGCATCGACGTGGACGAGGCAGGTCGGGTCTACGTGGTGGACCAGTTCTTCCGCAAGGTGGACATCTTTCGCCCCGCCGGGCTCGAACCGCTACCCCATATTCCCAAGTTCTGAAACCATCCTGCTCTCAGGCGCGCCGCCCCAAACGCCAACCCTGTGTCGCCAGCCACTCGTCGAAACGTTCCAAGGGCATGGGGCGCGCCACATAAAAGCCTTGGACCAGATCACAACCCAATTGCTCCAGGCGGCGATAGCTCTCCTGTGACTCCACACCCTCGGCCACCACTTCCAGACCCAACTGATGTGCCAACTCGATGGTGGAACGCACGATGACCTCGCTGTTCTCGTCCTTCAATAAGGACTGGCCGAAGGATTTGTCGATCTTGAGTTCGCTCACCGGCAACTGTTTCAGATAGGCCAGCGACGAATAGCCGGTGCCGAAGTCGTCGATGGACAAGGCGAGCCCCAGCTCACGCAACCGCTGCATGGCGCCGATGGCCTGCTCCGGCTCGTCCATCAGGGAGGTTTCGGTGATCTCCAACTTGAGTTGCACGGTGGGGCTGGCCGCATCCTCGAGCACCCGCCTGAGGCTCTCGGCGAAATCCGGATCCGCCAGGTTCAGCATGGACAAATTGATGGAAACCGGCAAGGCCTGGCCCTGCAAGTGGGCCTGGTAATCCTTCAATGCCTGACGCACCACCCATAGGGTGAGCGGTTTGATCAGACCGGTCTGTTCCGCCAGGGGCACGAATTCGTCCGGCATCAACAGGCCGTGCTTGGCATGCTGCCAGCGTACCAGGGCCTCCAGGCCAATGACCCGGTGACGCCTGAGATCCACCTTGGGCTGATAGTGCAGGCGCAACTGGCCCTTGCGAATGGCTTCCTGCAACTCGTTGCTGATCTCCAACTGCCGCAGGCTGTGGGGATCCTTGTTTTCGTTGTACACCACCACGCCACCACCGGTGCGCTTGGCCAGATACATGGCCACATCGGCCCGCTGCATCAGTAGCGAAGCACTGGCGCCGTGTTCGGGATAGAGCGCCACGCCCACGCTCAGGCGCGCGCTGAGAGCATGTCCTTCCACCACCACTGGCGGCTCCATGGCGGCGATGATCTTGCGCGCAATGAACACTGCCTCCTCGGCATCGGCAAACGGCAGCAGCACGGAAAACTCGTCCCCCCCCAGGCGGGCCACGGTGTCCGATTCCCGCAGCGACGAGGTCAGGCGATGGGCAAGCTGTTGCAAGAGCTTGTCTCCCACATGATGTCCCAGGGTGTCGTTGACCTCCTTGAAACGGTCGAGATCCATCAGCAACAGGGCGAGGGGACGTTTTTCCCGTTGTGCCTCGCGCAGAGACTGCTGTAGCCGGTCGTAAAGCAGAACCCTGTTGGGCAAATCGGTCAGGGCATCGTGCAAGGCCTGGTAGCGCAACGCCGCAGTTCGCGCCTTGCGCCGGGTGATGTCGCGCACCACAGCGATATAGTAGCGAACATCGCCCAGCCACATTTCGCCGATACTGGCTTCCATGGGAAACTCTCTTCCACCGCGCCGCCGCCCCGACATTTCGCGCGCCAGGCCCAGCACGGGCTGGAGCGGCTCCCCCTTCCCGTCCTTTCGGGGTGGGTAGATATCGGGGATGATCTCGGTGATGGACTGACCCAGCAGGGCTTGCCGGTCATGACCGAAAAGCTGCTCCACCGCCGGGTTGATCATTTCGACGATGCCGTTTTCACGAAACATCACCACGCCGTCGATGACATGATCCATCACTGCGCGCATGCGATCTTCGCTGATGCGCAGGGCGGTCTGCATCTCGTTGAACACCCGCGCCAGCTCGCCCAATTCATCGGGCCGGGCCACCGGCAGCCGTGCCTCGCGGTCCCCTCCGGCGGCGGCCTTGATCGCCCCATGCAGGGAGGCCAGAGGCTTGAGCACCTGGATGCGCAGGGCAAACCACAGGGCCAGCGTCAACAACAGAACGAGGAAGACGCCACCGGCCAGCAGATTGAACTGCATACCCAGCAAGCGTTTTTGCAGGGTTTGCGAAGAAACCGTGAGAGTCAACACGCCGCGCAACCTGCCCGCATCGTAACCATGACACGCCAGACATTCCACCTCGGCGACAATGGGCAGGGCCACCGAAGTCAGGCCGGCACGGGCCTGCACATCATAGACGTTCTCTCCCGCCAGGGCCCGTTCGAACAGCGCCGGCGGTGGTCGGGCCGACGGCAGTTCCACCGGCTGTCGGCGGAACCGCTCCTCACCCAGGTAACGGTTGACTGCCTGCACAGTCTCCAGGTCGGTGAAGGCGGGCCGGCCGTTGCGGCGCCAGACGGCAACCTGTTCGATGCCATCTACTGCGCGCAGGCGATCCAGCCATTGCTGAGCCAAGGTGCCATTGCCATTGAGCATCAGGGTCTGCAGACTACCGAGCAGGGTCTGCGCATGCAACTCAGCCTGCTCCACCGCTTCGTCCTCGATGGCCATCGCCAGTTGACGTTCCAACCATATACCCACCAACAACACCAGCCCCAACAACACCGACGCAATGGCCAAGGCCACACGCGCGCTCAGACTGTTGCGCATTGCTCGTCCCTGCCTTGTCGTATCACCCGTCTACCTCACACCGGCTCACAGCTTGTGACACTATACGACGTTCTCTTATTTCCCTCCACCAGTCAATGATTTGACCGTACCGACGAACAGAATACGGTCGAAATGACGCGCCAGGGTCTTGCTGTAGAAGTTCCCCATGGAAACACCCTGGCTATAGGCGATTTCCTGGCCTGGCCGCACATCTGTCACCGGTGCCGCCAGCCACTGTTCCGCGGCATCATCGGCGCGCCGCACCCGGATATAGCTGTAGGCCGGTGTCTGCAAGATCTCCATGACTCGACCACGATGGGGAAGGGAGGCCTGTTGCGACCGGGGGCGGTCCTGCTGCCGGGCAAGGCGACGCTGTTCGGCCCGGGCGGCGGGCAACAGCATACCCAGGCGGCCATCGGCGCGAATGCTGGCGCGGTAAACCCGGTTGGAATAGCGCCCCGGCCCGGCACCGCCCAGCACATAGAGGACGTCGCCCACCACCAGGGTGTTGAAATTGGACAAGGGTTCGGGCAAGGAGGTGTTGTCCCGCCAAGGGCCCACGTCACCCGACGGGCCGAGACGGGCGAACTCGACACGATCGAGATATTCGCTACCCGTGATACCCCCCAGGGCATAAAGATACTCACCCCAGCTCGCCGCCGCCAGGCCATAGCGGCCCTGTTGCAGGGGCGTGGTTTCCCGCCAACGCGGCTCGTGGTCATCCAGGGGAGCGAACTCCACTGCGGCCAGACCCACGCCGTGCTCGGCATCGTGCCCGCCAAGCACGTACACGTGATCACCGTGACGTTTCACCGCATTGACGTAGCGCGGGCGGGTCAGGGTAGGCGTCGCCAGGCGCCAGGGCTCACTGCCATCACCCCCCAGCAGGGTCCACTCCACACTGTCGAGCAGGCTGCCGGCATACCCCCCCAGGGCCAGCAGGCGGTCACCATACAGACAGACCTTGGCGCAGCGCCGGGGCAATCGCAGGGTCTGGGGCAGGGTCTCCCATTCCCCCAGTTCGCCATCGGCCTGGATCCTGGCCCGCACCACGCTGGCGAGCAGGTTTTCGCCATGCCGTCCATTGGCGCCACCGATCACATAGAGATATCCCCCATGCACCACCGCGTCGGCAAACCCCCGCGCCTCAGGCAACAGGCGGCGGGGCCGCCAGGACGACAAACGCCCATCCTGCAGAATGCGCGCCGATTCCACCGTGCGCAGATAGATGCGTCCATCCACGCCGCCGATCATGTAGATACGACCATCGTGCACCACCGCCGCGGCACCAGCGCGCATCACCGTCATGGGTTCGAGCGCTTCCCACTCCGGCAGCCACACCGTATCTTCCACCACCGGCGCAGCGCCGTCCTCGCCGCCGCAGGAATTCAGCAACAGAACGCACAGCAGAAGCAGGCACGACGACAACGCACGGCGCAGAGCCAAAGCGCGATCGGCTGCAAAAGGCATTTTCAGCAGCCCCGCCGAAACGAGACCATTGCAGGACAAGAATCAGTAGCGCCCATACAGGCGCGCCACCCCGCCAAAGCTGCCCACCCACAGACTACCGTCGCGGGCCACGGCCATGGAAAACACATTGTCGGCGAACAGGCCGTCATTACGGGTGAGGACGGTAAAACTCTCGCCATCGGGATTGAGCCGGGCCAAGCCACGGCTGGTGCCTATCCATAGACGCTGCTTGGGATCCACATAGACCATGAACACGTGATTGGAAGGCAGTCCGTCCTTGACCGTGAAGTTACGCCAGCTCTTGCCATCGAAACGAGCCAGGCCGCCACCCCAGGTACCACCCCACACCACGCCCTGCTCATCCACCGCCAGCGACACCACGTAATTGGGGTTATAGGCCACGTTCACCCGCGATAAACCCTGTTCCTGTTTCTGCTGGGCATGATGGCGGGACGCCTTGCCGGGGTCGGAACTGAATTCGATATCGTCCTTCACCCGTTCGAACGGCGCTCCCAGCCCGGCATCATGCTGCCAGTTCTGCCATTGGCCGTCCTTGTAGCGGGCCACGCCGTTCTCGGTGGCGAACCACATGGCACCGTCGGGCCCTTGCTCCAGGCCGTAGACCCAGTCGTTGGGCAAGCCCCCATCGGTGTTCTCCAGGTTAAAGGTCCGCCACTGGCTGGGGTCGTCCAGCTTGCCCTGACGCACACGGTTGACCCCGGACCAGGTGGCGATCCACACATCGCCATCGGCCACCTTTTGCACATCGTAGACGAACTGGTCGGCCAGGCCCTGGGGAATATTGTAATTGGTCCAGCTATCCTTGGCCGGGTCGTAGATCGACAAGCCACCGCCATAGGTGCCCACGGCGATCTTGTCGTCGAGCTTGCTCAGGTGGAACACGCCGTTGGAGAGCAGATGACCACCGGCCACGTCGTAGAGGGTGTATTCGTCCTTGTCCAGGTCATAGCGCAACACCCCCCCGGAGGTGCCCACCCACACCCACTTGCCGTCGGCCAACATGCCCTTGACATTGCGATTGCCCACCCGGAAATGGCTGAACCGCGGCTTCTGCGCCTGACTCAGGGGGGTATCGTGCGATGTATTGTCCTCGGCCCCCGGTGCCTTGGCCGGTGCGACCGGTGCCTGGGCATCAGCGCGCGGACTCGGCGGGATTTCACCCTGGGAACGCCCCAGCACATAGGCCAATACCACGGCCAGAACAACCGCCCCGCCTATGGCCGTTTTTTTCATTCTACTGTTCATTGTTCTCGCTTCTCTGTCGTTGCTGTCAGGCGGGCCACGCCATGACGGGTACCCACCCAGACATCACCCCGGTCGTCCAGCGCGATGGCATAGACATGTTGATCCAGCAAACCCTCGGACCTGCCGAAATGCTGCCAATGTCCTTGCCGGAAATAGCTCACGCCATGATTGGTACCGAACCACAGGCCACCATCGGCACCCTCGGCCAGGCTGTAGACGATATTGCCGGCCAGGCCGTCGTCGGTGGTGAGATTGTGCCAGCGCTGGCCGTCGAAACGACTGGCGCCGCCGCCCCAGGTACCGGCCCAGACCTGATCCTCGTCAGTAACCAGCATGCTGAACACATAATTGGGATTGTAGGTCTCGCGGCCCGCGGCCAGCACACTGAGGTCATGGCGCGCGCGCGTGCCCAATCCGGTATTGCTGCTGAACGGCAGCTTGTCGCTATTGGGCGCGCCCAGGCCATCGGCATGGGTCCAGACATGCCAGCGCTCGCCATCGAACATATTGACCCCGCCCTCGGTGCCCAGCCAGACCCGTTGCCGGCTGTCCACCGCCAGGCCATAGACCCACTCGTTGACCAGTTCCTTCACATAGTTGCGAAAGCTGCCCGTGCGCCGATCCAGCACGCTCACGCCCGCCCAGGTGCCTATCCAGATGCGACCATCAGCCTGCTCGGCAAAGGCATACACCCAGTAATCGGCCAGCCCGTGAAAAGGGAAATAGGTCGTCCAGCCGCGGGCAGTCTTGTGCGACACACCGCCCCCGTTGGTGCCCAACCACAGGCCACCCTCGCTGTCCACCATGGCGGCAAACACGTACTCGTTGGCCAGGGCGTTGTCACGGGTATAGGTATGCAGCACCTCGCCGCTGCGGGTATCCACTTCCAGGGCACCCACCGAGGTACCCACGATCAAGTGTCCGTCGCGGGCGTTGAAGGCGAGCGCCCGCACGAAGACATTGTCGCCCACGTTGAAGGTCTCGGCCACCTGGTAGTGGGGAATCACCGGAGCCGCTGGCCGGGCTGGAGGTTCGCCCCCGGCCCTTTCGTTCGCTGGGGTGCCGGCGTCACATCCCGCCAGGCCCAGTAACAGGACAAGCAGCAGGCACGCCCGCACGCTCACAAGAAGGTCCTGATATAGGCCACCACGTTGGCAATGTCGTCGTCACTGAGCATGCCACCGAAACCCGGCATCATGCCCTTGCCCCTGCGGATGCCGTCGATCAGTTCCTGGTCGGTCTGAAACAGGCTCTCGCCGCGGGCAAAATTCGGCGTCCCCGCCATGACACCCTCACCACCGGCACCATGGCAGGACTGGCAACGACTCAGATAGACTTCCCGGCCCTTGAACACGTCGGCGGCAAAACCTGCCGGCGGCACACACAACAAAAACAGGGCCAAGGCGAAAAACGGTGTGCTCCGCACCCTGTGCAAAGGTGATGTCATGCTCACCTCCAATCCAAAACGGGAAGCGGAATTTTAGCCCGGATGTTTCATGAAGGAAATGCTTTTCGACCCCTGACCAGAACGGCCAGGGGGTGCGTGGCAACAGGCAACGAATGGGCTTCTTTCTACTTCAGACCAAGACGCAGGCGACGCTCCGTGAACCAGTCGTCGCTCACACCGCCGTTGATCACCACATCGGAGACTTCGAAGAAGGAAGAATGAAAGGTCTGCACATTCTGCACGAAGACCTTGTCCCACACCCATGCCGGCCCTACTTTTTGCCACTTGAGCATCTGCCGCTTGAGAAAGGCCCCCTTGGTGTCGAAGTAGTCCACCCGCACCTTCACACAGCCTTCCCAGTCCTGGGCTCGCTTGAACCAGGAGACACGCTTGCTGTACTGAGGATCATCTTCCTTGGGCGTGCTGACCACCACATAGTATTGCTGGCCCTGCTTGTCACGGTCGATGCGGATCAACTCATGCTTGTCGGCCTCCACCGGGCGATAGCTGATATCGCCATAGGTCAAATCCGAGCCGAGGAAGCTGTCGCTGAGGTCCCGCACCGAGACCCGGCGAATCTTGCGCAGCACCGGCAGATAGATCCATTGCTCGGCATTCTTGTTGGCGTCGGCGGCATAGGCCCAGCGCATGAAGGCCGCCCCCTTGGCATCGGGCGGAAAAATGGTGAACAACACCATCTTGTCGAGCACATTGTCCTTGCCCTTCATGTCTTTCCAGTAGCGTGCGTAGACGGTCTTGCGCTCGTTGCCGGCCTTGTCCTTGAGCGTGATGCTCAGGGTGGAGCGTTGATCGTCACCGGGATATTTGTAATCACAATTGCGCACCACCTCGTCACCGGTGATATCAACCGCACCGGCAACCCCGGTCAACAGCAAGCTGCCAGCACATACCAGGGCGGCCAGCAACTTGCTCCGTCTCAGCACGTCATGCATATCAGATACACTCCTCACAAATGATTCAAAACTTGGCGGCTGCCACGCATGCTTTCCTGCCAGACACGCGCAGGCCCGCACTTGGCAAAACAAAACATCTACACCTATAGCGATTGCCCACGGAAAAACTTAACCTGCCCGACGGTTACGCCAACACCGTCGCACGACCCCGCAATCGCTTGCATGAATTTCATCGCGCAAGTCCGGCGAATGGAGACATCTACACGATAGATCCAGTAGACAGGCGGGACAGCCCCGGAGTTCACGGCGACAACACGATCCTCACAGACCGAAGAGGGATGATAAACAAAAAAAAAGGAAGGGCATAGCCCTTCCTTTGGCGTTTCGCGGTTTCGCCGGGTGGCTTAGATACAGCCCGCCCCGGAAGGATCGCTCAAGCAAGGCGCGGTGCCAAACTCGCCATCCCAAAGACCATCCCAGGGACCCGCCGCATTGCCGGCGCCAAAGCCGCTGGCGGAGATCGCAGGATTGGTATCGCTCAGGTTGTCGAAGGCCACATAGCCGAAGTTGCTGGTCATGGAGTCGCCGGCATTGGTGATGTTGGGAATCACAATGCGCTGCCCCATCCAGATGGCCTTGATGTCGTCACCGGCGGCCCAGGTCATGGTGTCGGCACCGATGGTGATACCGGTGGCATTGGCCGTGGTGGTGTAGGCCACCCCGCGCTTCTCACGGAAGGCGAAGGTCTGCTTGTCGGCCTGGTCGCCACCCACGGCATAGAGACCCGCAATCTGGCCGATTTCCATCTTCATGCCACCGTTGCCGCCGGCAATGGATTCGAAGCTGAAATCGCTGAAGAAGTTGTCACCGTCGTCGTTGACCGCGGTGGGCGATACGGTGGGCGTGGGCTGCCCGGTGAAGGTGCCGCCCAGATCGACCAGGTTCTGACCGATCTTGATGTCGGCGGTGGTGTTCAGCGCCGTCTTGGCCCAACTGGAGGTGGCGATCTGAGTGGTAGACTCGAAACCACCCCCGCGCACGGCATCGGTCTCGACGATGGTCTGTACCGCGGCAATGCCCGGATTGGTCTGATTGACCGCGCCGGTGGGCGTGTTGTTGGAGAGTTTCACATAGCTCTGGTCAAAGAAGGACTTGGCAGCCGTCTGGTCGGCCACGAAGGTCATCACGTAGGTGTCCTGGCCCGGAGCGGTACCGCCCGGCACACCGGCCGTGGCACCCACCATGATCTGCAGGAAACCCTCACCGGAGGCGATTACGCTACACTGCTCGGTCCCGCCCTGGGATTGACAGTAGCTGGGCATGCTGACTGCCTTGGTGGTCGGATCAACCGCAAGCTGATCGAACGCACCCGCGGGCAGTTGCGCATTGGCCGCGGCACTCATTGCCAGCATCGCCCCTGCAACAGATGCCAAGTTAAAGCTGTTACGCATAGCAACCTCCTGGTTTATCTTTAATTCTGTATCCTGCGCGGTTGTCCCTTGTGACCCCGTCACGCCGCGAACATCAATGACCGCCCGGTGGCAGTCGCAATTTCGGACAAGCTATCACGCCGACATTTCCCCGTCAATACATCGGGGCTAAAGTCTGCCGGCCATCGGCCGATAATCTGGGGTTAAGCCTAACGTTTTTTTCTTACGTCTCGCTTAAACCCGCTCGACCGCCGCTCCCCTGGCCGCTGTTCCCGGCCGGATACCCAACGGCTCCCGACCTCTTCTGGGTGCTACTTTAGCGCTTCAATATTTACTCTCGCTTAAATTTCGCCATTATTTTGACGGATCCGCGCGATACTGGGTTCTATTCAGGAAAATCAGGTTGTTACGAGTTTCACCATAATCGATGCAATTGATCGAGGCATAATCGATGCGCAACTGGCGGTACATGGGCAAGGGAATATCGAAGGCGCGGGTCACCAACACCCGAATAGGTCCCACATGGGTCACCACCACCACCGTACCTCCCGGGTGTCGCGCCACGATGTCGTCGATTGCCGCACCCACCCGCGCCACCAGTTCGGGCACGGTTTCACCCCCCGCGGGCGTGAAGTTCACCGGGTCTTGTTTCCAGCGCAGATAGTCCTCGGGATGCTCCCGTTCGATCTGGTCGAAATAGAGGCCTTCCCAGATGCCGAAGCGGCGCTCCATGAGTTCCGGCCGGGACTGGGGCTCGACACCGGTCACCTCGGCGATCTCGGCGGCCGTCATGCGGGTGCGCCGGACCGGGCTCACATAGAGGGCGTCGATGGCGAGATCCTGGAAGAATACCGCCGCGCTCTTGGCCTGCAGGCGTCCGCTGCGATTGAGTTGCGGATCCTCGTGCTCGTCACAATAGATGCGATCGAGCGGGAAATCGGTTTGCCCGTGGCGGACGAAGAAAATACGGGTACTGGTTTCTTTGCTGCGCATGGATGACTTGTCCTGATCTATTCGAGGTATTTTTCCTGCCATTGCAGGTAACACTGATAAACGTAGCGATTGTAGCTTTCCACGTCCTCAAAGCCAGCAGGATCGATGGCATCGAAGACATAGTAATTGGCTCGCTTGTTGGGCGCCGTCATGAAATGCCAAATCTTGTGCAGCAAGGTGTGGGGCGCTCGCCATTCGAAGGTTTCCTGAGCCTCGTAGTGCAAGAATACCGGCAGGATGGGCACGCCGGTCTGCAGGGAGATGTCGAAGGCGCCATGCCGAAAGGAGCGGAACAGGCGCCGCCCCTTGCAACCGCCTTCCGGATACAACGCGATATTCTTGCCCTCGGCCAGGGCCTGGGCCAGTTGCGCCGCGGCCTGGCGACGCGACTGGCGGGATTCGCGCTTGACGTAGAGGGTACCGGCAGCCCAGCTTATACGGCCAAACACCGGCCAGTCACGCACCTCGGCCTTGGCCAGGGAGTACACCGGAAACAGGGCCGGCACGCCGATGTCCTCGAAGGCCGAAGGATGGTTGGCGATGAGGATATAGCGCTCGGGCAGGTCGTGGCGGTTCTTCTGGTGCAGGCTCAGCTCCACACCCAGAGCATGCACGAAGGCCTTGCACCAGAAACGAAACAACGTCGGATAGAATCGGTCCAGCCAGGCTCTGGGCAGGAAACTCAACAGGTACATAAACCCGGTCAGTACGGCGAAGTCCAGCAACAGCAGCAGCCGCAACAGAAAACGCCCGAGATAGTAAACCATGGCAACCCCCTTGCGCCGGGCGCATCATCCGCTGTGCCAAGCCCGCCATATCTGTCTCACCTGCTCGGACAGCGCCATGGGATCGAAGGGCTTGGCGATCACATCGGCCGCCCCCAGGGCCTGATAGCGGCTGACCTCCTCGGCCTGCACCTTGGCGGTCATGAATACCACCGGAATATCGGCCAGATCGTCCATGGACTGTAGCCTGGCCAGGGCGGTGGGACCGTCCATCTCCGGCATCATCACATCCAGCAGGATCAGTTGCGGACGGAAATCGCGCACCATTTCCAGGGCCTGCCGGCCATTGACGGCGATGGCCACCTCGAAGCCACCCACGCTCTCCAGGGCCAGTTTGGCAATCTGGGAGATATCGGGCTCGTCCTCCACATAAAGGATTTTTTTCAGTTCCATGGCGTGTCTTCCCTGTCACGTCCTCGTCAACCCAGCCAGACCCGTGCATTGCGGAACAGGCGCAGCCAGGGACCGTCCTCACCCCATTCACCGGGATGCCAACTGTACTGCAGGGTACGGAATACCCGCTCCGGGTGGGGCATCATGATGGTGAAACGCCCATCTCGGTTGGTCAAGCCGGTGATGCCTTGCGGCGAACCGTTGGGGTTGGCCGGGTAACGCTCGGTGACCCGACCGTGGTTGTCCACGTAGCGCAGGGCCACCAGTCCTTGCTCGCACACCGCCTGCCGGTCCGCCTCGCTGCGGAACACTACCCGTCCCTCGCCGTGGGCCACGCTGATGGGCAGGCGCGAACCCGCCATGCCGGCCAGAAACAGGGAGGGCGACTCGCCTACTTCCACCAGGCTGAAACGAGCCTCGAACTGTTCCGAGCGATTGCGGGCAAAACGTGGCCAGTGCTCGGCACCGGGAATCAGCTCGCGCAACTGCGACATCATCTGACAACCATTGCACACCCCCAGCCCGAAGCTGTCACCCCGCGTGAAGAAGGCGGCGAATTCGTCGCGCGCGCGCTCATGATAGAGAATGGATTTGGCCCAGCCCTGGCCTGCCCCCAATACATCGCCATAGGAAAAACCGCCGCAGGCCACCAGACCGGCAAACTCGCGCAGGGAAACCCGCCCGTGCAGGATATCGCTCATGTGCACGTCCACTGCGGCAAAACCGGCACGATCGAAGGCCGCGGCCATTTCGATCTGGCCGTTGACCCCCTGTTCGCGCAACACCGCCACCCGCGGCCGGGCACCACGCTGAATGAAGGGCGCGGCCACATCCTCCCCGGGGTCGAAAGTCAGACTCACGTTAAGGCCGGGGTCACCGGCATCCAGCAAGGCGTCGAATTCCTCGCGGGCACACTCGGGGTTGTCGCGCAGGCTCTGCATATGGAAGCTGGTCTCGGCCCAGGCCCGCTGCAACGCCACGCGGCTCTCGCGCAGCACTTCCCGGCCTGCGTGGCGGAACACCAGTTCGCCGCCCTCGTCGGGGCGCCCCAACACATGGCTGCAACGGCCCAGACCGGCATCGCGCAACCAGCCCAGCACCTCGTCGGTGTCCTGGTGACGCACCTGGATCACCGCCCCCAGTTCCTCGCTGAACAAGGCCTTGATCGGGTCGTCGTCCACCTCGTCCAGGCTCACTTCCAGGCCGCAGTGGGCGGCAAAGGCCATTTCCGCCAGGGTCACCAGCAGACCGCCATCGGAGCGATCGTGATAGGCCAGTAACAGCCCCTTGCGGTTGAGCGCCTGAACAGTCTCGAAGAAAGCCTTGAACGCCTGAGGGTCGTCCAGGTCGGCCGGATGATGGCCGAGCTGACGATAGACCTGGCACAGGGCGCTGGCGCCGAGACGGTTGCGGCCCTTGCCCAGGTCGATCAGGATCAGGTCGGTATCGCCACGATCCAGACGCAGTTGCGGGGTGAGAACACGGCGCACGTCACTCACCGGGGCGAAGGCCGAGCAGATCAACGACAGCGGGGCGGTGACCGCCTTTTCTTCACCATCCTGGTGCCATACGGTCTTCATGGACATGGAGTCCTTGCCCACGGGAATGGCCAGCCCCAGGGCCGGACACAACTCCAGACCCACGGCCTTGACCGCGTCGTAGAGTCCGGCATCCTCGCCGGGATGTCCCGCCGGCGCCATCCAGTTGGCCGACAAGACCACCTGATCGAGCCGTTCGACAGGGGCCGCCACCAGGTTGGTGAGCGCCTCGCCCACCGCCATGCGCGCTGATGCGGCATGGTGCAACAGGGCCACCGGAGTGCGCTCACCCATGGCCATGGCCTCGCCGGCCACGCCCTGGAAGCCGGCACAGGTCACTCCCACGTCAGCCACCGGCACCTGCCAGGGGCCAACCATCTGGTCACGCGCCACCTGCCCGCTCACCGAGCGATCGCCAATGGTGATGAGAAAGCGCTTGTCGGCCACCGTTGGCAGGCGCAGCACGCGATAGACCGCCTCGCGGATGTCGACTCCCGCGGGGTCGAAATCATGCTTGGGAAAGGGATGATGGTGGGCCTCGCGCAGCATCTTGGGTGGCTTGCCCAACAGCACCTCCATGGGCATGTCCACCGGATAATTGTCGAAGTAGCCGTCGCCGACGATCAGACGACGCTCTTCCTGGGCCTCGCCGATCACCGCGAAGGGGCAGCGCTCGCGCTCGCACAGGCGCTGGAACTCGGCCAGGCGCTCGCTGGCGATGGCCAGCACGTAGCGTTCCTGGGCCTCGTTGGACCACAGCTCCATGGGCGACATGCCGGGATCGTCGGTGGGTATGGCGCGCAGCTCGAAACGGGCGCCACGGTCGCTGTCGTCCACCAGCTCGGGCATGGCATTGGACAGACCACCGGCACCCACGTCGTGAATGCTGATGATGGGGTTGTTCTCGCCCTGCTGCCAGCAACGATCGATCACTTCCTGGCAACGCCGCTGCATCTCCGGGTTGCCTCGCTGAACCGAGGCAAAATCCAGTTCCTCGTCGCTGCTGCCCGTGGCCATGGAAGAGGCGGCGCCCCCCCCCAGGCCGATCAGCAGGGCCGGCCCGCCCAGCACCACCAGTTGCGCCCCGGGTGGAATATCTCCCTTCGCCACCAGCTCCTCGAAAATGTTGCCCAGCCCCCCGGCCAGCATGATGGGCTTGTGATAACCCCGCACCTCCTCGCCGGTGGGGCCGGAAACCTTTTCCTCGAAAGTACGGAAATAGCCACAAATGGCAGGACGACCGAATTCATTGTTGAACGAAGCCGCGCCAATGGGGCCCTCGAGCATGATCTCCAGCGCGCTGGCGATGCGCTCCGGCTTGCCGAAGTCCACCTCCCAGGGTTGTTCGGCGCCGGGAATGCGCAGATTGGACACGGAGAAACCCGTCAGGCCGGCCTTGGGTTTGGCGCCACGACCAGTGGCCCCCTCGTCGCGGATTTCTCCGCCCGAGCCGGTGGCTGCACCGGGAAAGGGGGCGATGGCGGTGGGGTGGTTGTGGGTCTCCACCTTCATCAGAATCTGCATGGGACGGGGGTCGTGCACGTATTCCCCCTGCTCGCCGGCGGGATAGAACCAGCTTCCGCCCACGCCGCGGGTCACCGCGGCATTGTCCTTGTAGGCCGAGAGAATATCGCCGGGATGGGCCTGATAGGTGTTGCGGATCATGCCGAACAGGGAATGGGGCTGGCGCTGGCCGTCGATCACCCAGTCGGCGTTGAAGATCTTGTGCCGGCAGTGTTCCGAATTGGCCTGGGCGAACATCATCAGTTCCACATCGCTGGGGTTGCGCCCCAGACCGGTGAAATTCTCCACCAGATAGTCGATCTCGTCCTCGGCCAGGGCCAGGCCCAGCTCGCCATTGGCCCGCTCCAGGGCGGCGCGGCCAGCACCGAGGATGTCCACCGTACGCATGGGCGCGGGTTCGGCCTGCAGGAACAAGGCCTCGGCCTCGTCCAGCGCGGCCAGCACCGTTTCGGTCATGCGGTCGTGGATCTCGCTGCGCACGGCTTCCAGCGCATCGTCCTCGACCACCGCCGGCGCAAACTGCAGATAATAAGCGATACCACGCTCGATGCGCCGCACCGTACCCAGGCCACAGTTATGCGCAATGTCGGTGGCCTTGCTGGACCAGGGTGAAATGGTGCCCAGGCGCGGCACCACCAGTTGCAGCAGGCCGGCGGGAGCTTGGCTGGCCACCGACTCGCCATCGTCCAGCAGGCGGTGCAGAAGCGCTTGCTCGCTCGCGCTCAGGGTTTGCTCGGGATCGACGAAGTAGACGAACTCCGCCTGCACGTCGAGCAGGCCCGCGACCCGCCTCTGCAACCGCGCCAGCAGGCGGGAACGGCGAAAGTCTGACAGTGCCGCAGCACCACGGATGGAAAACATGTCACGTCTCGCTCAAGGACCCAAAAAGGGCGCTATGATACTGCATCCGCCGCCGGCGCGACAGCACGGGCGGACCAGTCAGTCCAGCTCGACGCCCAGCCGGTGGGCCACTTCCTCGTAGGCCTCCACTACCCCGCCCAGTCCCTGGCGAAAACGGTCCTTGTCCATTTTCTTGCGGGTCTCGGCATCCCACAGGCGACAACCATCGGGGGTGAACTCGTCGCCCAGCACGATCTCGCCATGATAGCGTCCGAACTCCAGCTTGTAGTCCACCAACAGCAATCCCACGTCGAGGAACAATTGCTTGAGGACATCGTTGACCTGGAAGGTGAGTTCGGTCATGCGTCGCACTTCCTCGTCGCTGGCCCAACCGAAGGAACGAATGTGGTACTCGTTGATCATGGGGTCGTGCAATTCGTCGTTCTTGAGGAAGAACTCGAAGGTGGGCGGGGTCAGGTCCATCCCCTCGGCCACCCCCAGGCGGCGGCAGATACTGCCGGCAGTGATATTGCGAATCACGCATTCCACTGGGATCATGTCCAGTTTCTTCACCAGCGATTCCTGCGCCGACAGCACGCGTTCGTGGTGGGTGGGAATGCCCGCCTGTTCCAACCTTTCCATGATGAAAGCATTGAACTTGTTGTTCACCATGCCCTTGCGGTCGAGCTGGTCGGTCTTTTCACCATCGAAAGCGGAGGTGTCGTTCCGAAAAAACAGGATCAGACGATCGGGATCGTCGGTGAGATAGACCGACTTGGCCTTGCCGGCATACAGTTCTGCGCCTCTGTTCATGTCATACCCTCATCGAAGTGTAGAAACTCACTGGAGCTGTTCGCGCAACCGCTGCAACAACTGATGGGCATCGCGGGAAGCCTCCGGCCGGCCCTGCGGATCTCGCACGGTAATACGCAGACGCTGTCCGGCCTCTTCCAGTTGCAAGTGATAGCGCTTGCGTTCCAGGCCCGCCATGGCAAAACCGGGCACGAAACCGCCGCCGTCACCGTTTTCGTCCAGCTCGATCAACAAGCGGCCCTGCTCGGGCTCGCGCTGCCGGGGCACATAGCCCAGACGGTCGACGGCCTGCAGCAGCAATTTCCAGCCGCGCTCACGGGTCTCCGTCAGGTACAACACCGGCACCTTCCCTTCCTGCGCCAGCTCGGCCCGGGCCCCGGGCTTACCCGCCTCGGCCGCGATGGCGCGAGCACGCTTCTCGTCCAGCCCGAAGAACACCAGCATCTGCCCCAACAGCTCCACCTCCAGTTCCGGATCACTGGCGCGTTCAGTCCATACCGGCACGATTTCGCCGCCCACGAAGGCCTCCTGCAAGCCCCGGTGACTCAAGTACAATTCGCTGCTACCGGGCGCGCTCCCCGGCTCGATGCGCACGCGGAATCTGTCCTTGGCAAACTCGCTGAGTTCGTAGTGCGGCAACCAGGCGGTCTCCATGATGCCCAGCCCCTTGTTCTCCCAGGCGAGATGCACGCCGTTGGCCACCCAGTAGTCTCGCACCGCGGCCCATACCGCCTCTGGCGGACGGTTGAAGACCAACCAGCGTAGGCGGCCATCGCGCACCAGCCTTACCGTGGCGCCGCCGGCCAGCAGGGCCTGTTTGTTGAGCAGGGCGCCGATCTGGGGAATTTCGAATTCGTTCTTGACCTCGGGGCGGGTGAGATCCGGCGGCACCTCCAACAGCGGCATGCTGGGGGCGTGCTTGTAGAAACCGGTGTCCTTGCTGGCGCAGGCCGCCAGCAACAGGCTGGCCAGGGCCAGCAATACGCCCCGGGCGCGCTCGACCGCCATCAGATCACCCCCGCCTGGCGCATGGCCTGACGCAGGGGCTCATGGTAACGCTCGGACAGGGGCGTCAATGGCAATCGGATACCGGGCTCGATCAGGCCCATTTCCGCCAGCGCCCACTTCACCGGAATGGGATTGGCCTCCAGAAACAGATCCCGGTGCAACGCCTCCAGGGGGAGGTTGATGCGCCGGGCCTGCTCCAGGTCTCCTCCCAGGGCCGCCGCCAGGGCCTCGTGCATGGGCCCGGGCGCCACATTGGCGGTAACCGAAATCACACCCTTGCCTCCGGCCGCCACTACTTCCAGGGCCAGGGCATCGTCGCCGCTGTACACATCCAGGCGTTCGCCACAACGGGCAATCAGTTCCTGGGGCCGCTCCAGGTTGCCGCTGGCCTCTTTGATGCCGACGATATTGGGCAACTTGGAAAGGGCCTCCACCGTGTCGGGCAACATATCGCAGGCGGTGCGTCCCGGCACGTTGTAGAGAATCTGCGGAATGGGCACCGCCTCGGCCACCGCCTTGTAATGTTCGTAGAGACCGCGTTGAGTGGGCTTGTTGTAATAGGGCGTCACCAACAGGCAGGCATCGGCGCCCGCCTCCATGGCGCAGCGGGTGAGGTCGATGGCCTCGCGGGTATTATTGGAACCGGTGCCGGCGATCACGGGCACCCGCCCCCCCACGCGCGCCACCACCTGGCGCACCACCTGGCAATGTTCAGACTCGCTCAGGGTGGCCGATTCACCCGTGGTGCCCACCGCAACGATGGCATCGGTGCCCGCTTCCACATGAAATTCCACCAGGCGCTCCAGGGCCGCCTCGTCCACCGTGCCATCCCCGCGCATCGGCGTGACCATGGCCACCATGCTGCCGTGAAACATCTGCTCTCTCCCGCAATGCAAAGCCAAACGCGAATGGTACTGAGCCAGCCCACACAAGGCAACCGGAACACGTCCCGGCAACGTCTTGGAGCCCGCTTCGGGGTGGTGCTATGATGACCCAAACCCTCAACACAGGAGAACACGATGAGCCAAGTCGCCCTGGACCAACCGGTGCCCGACTTCACCGCCGAGGCCACCGGAGGGCATACCCTTCGCCTTGCCGATCTGCGCGGACACAAGGTGGTGATCTATTTCTATCCCAGGGACAACACTCCCGGCTGCACCACCGAGGGCCAGGCCTTTCGCGATCATTATGCCGAATTCCAGGCCGCCAATACGATAATCCTCGGCGTCTCCCGCGACAGTCTCGAAAGTCACGAAAAGTTCAAGGCCAAGCACGGCTTTCCCTTCGAGCTGATCTCCGACCCGGAAGAGAAACTCTGCCGGCTGTTCGATGTGATCAAGGAAAAGAACATGTATGGCCGCAAGGTCATGGGCATCGAGCGCAGCACCTTCCTGATCGATAGCGAGGGCGTGCTGCGCCGGCAATGGCGCAAGGTCAAGGTAAAAGGCCACGTGGAGGAGGTGCTGGAAGCCTGTCGGGCGCTGCCATGAACGCCCCCGACGGCAAGCGGTTGCTGGTGCTCGACACCAATGTGCTGATGCACGACCCGGGATGCATTTTCCGTTTCCAGGAACACGACCTGTTCATCCCCATGGTAGTGCTGGAAGAGCTGGACAACAACAAACGCGGCCATACCGAGATCGCCCGCAATGCCCGCCAGAGCAGCCGCTTGTTCGAGGAATTGATCCGAGAGGCCACCGGCGAACACATCGAACAGGGCCTACCCCTGCCCAATCCAGCCGACAGCGGTCATGCGAGCGGCCGCTTGTTCTTCCAAACCCAGGCACTGAACTACTCCCTGCCCGCCAGCCTGCCCGGCAACAAACCCGACAACACCATTCTCGGCATCGCCATCGCCCTGCGCGACAATCCCGGCAGCCTGCCGGTGACCCTGATCACCAAGGACATCAATCTGCGCATCAAGGCCGCCGCCCTGGGCATAGACGCCGAGGACTATTTCAACGACCGCGCCATCGAGGACGCCGACCTGCTCTACGTGGGCGCGGAACGTCTGTCGACGGATTTCTGGGAGCACCACGGCGAGGGCATGAGTTCCTGGCAGGAAAACGGCCGCAGCTTCTACCGTATTCGCGGCGAACAGGTCCTGCAATGGCATCCCAACCAGTACATCTACAGCCCAGGGCATGACTTCAATGCCATCGTGCGCCATCTGGAGGGCGACACGGCCACCCTGGAGATCCTCACCGACTACCAACGCCAGAGCCATGCTGTGTGGGGCATCCATGCACGCAATCCGGAACAGAGCTTTGCCCTCAACATACTCACCGACCCGGACATTGACTTCGTCACCCTGCTGGGCATGGCCGGCACCGGCAAGACCTTGCTGACCCTGGCCGCCGGCCTGCAACAGACGCTGGAGGACAAGCGCTACCAGGAAATCATCATGACCCGGGTGACCATCCCGGTGGGCGAGGATATCGGTTTTCTGCCCGGCACCGAGGAAGAAAAGATGACACCCTGGATGGGCGCTCTGATGGACAACCTGGAAGTGCTCACCCAGCCCGGCGACGGCACTGAATGGGAGCGCGCCGCCACCAACGACCTGCTGCAGAAGCGGATCAAGATTCGCTCGCTCAACTTCATGCGCGGACGTACCTTTCTCAACCGCTTCGTAATCATCGACGAGGCCCAAAATCTCACCTCCAAGCAGATGAAGACGCTCATCACCCGCGCTGGCCCCGGCACCAAGATCGTCTGCCTGGGCAATATCGCCCAGATCGACAGTCCCTATCTTACCGAAACCACTTCCGGACTGAGCTACGTGGTGGACCGTTTCAAGGACTGGCCCCACGCCGCCCACATCACCCTGCAGCGGGGTGAGCGCTCGCGCCTGGCCGACTATGCCTCGGAGGTATTGTGAGCCCCGGCTTCCAACAGCGCCTCCAGTTCCAGCAGCAGACGACCACGCTCGCTTTTGGCGATCTCGGTCCAAGGTCGGTCTTCCAGCGCGCCGGCCATGGCGTAGAGGAAATTCAGGCTGGGCGGCGTAGAGGCGGCCTGACGTAACATGATGAACGCACGCACCGGTCCGATGCGTTCCAGATCCTCCCGGGTATGAATTCCCACTTCATTGAGGCTTTTTTCCGACTTCGGACCCAGCCCCTTGAGCCTGCTCAACTCTCCCATGGCGAGCCCGGGCGTGGCATGAAACGGCTGGATGGATGTGTACCTGAGGTGCAGACGCCAGCCGACAACCCTTCGTCATCTGCCAATATGCGAATAATATCCACCATGAACATAGGCTGGCTTCTGATCTATAGCGGTTCCATGCAACGCTCGGGCTAATCCCTGTCCGTCGTCGGTGCCTGCTCTCCCCCCGCCGGCCAGGCATTGAGCACCGCCTTGACCAGGGTGGCCAGGGGGATGGCGAAGAACACGCCCCAAAACCCCCACAAGCCACCGAACACGATGATGGCGATGATGATGGCCACCGGATGCAGATTGACCGCCTCGGAAAACAACAGCGGCACCAACACGTTGCCATCCAGGGCCTGGATGATGCCGTAGGCCAGCAGCAGATAGAAGAATTCCTCGGTCCAGCCCCACTGGAAGAAAGCCACCAGGGCCACCGGCAGGGTCACCACCGTGGCGCCCACGTAGGGCACCAGCACCGACAGGCCCACCAAAAGGCCGAGCAACACGGCGTAGTCCAGCCCCATGAGAGCGAACACCAGCCAACTCACCACGCCGACGATGAGGATTTCCACGATCTTGCCGCGCACGTAGTTGCCGATCTGCAGGTCCATTTCCCGCCACACCTGTGACACCAGGGCCCGCTCGCGGGGGAAAAACCGGCTCAACCACTGAATGATGCGGTCCTTGTCCTTGAGGAAAAAGAACACCAGGATGGCGATCAGGATGAGGTACACAGCCCAGGTGAGAACGCGCTGCAGCGAAGCGATGGACAGCGACAGGATGGTCTGGCTCCACGTGGCCAGCTCCGCCGCCACCGCCGCCATCATGTTGCGGATCTGTTCCTCGGTGATGATCTGGGGATAGAGTTCGGGCAGCGACATCAAGGCCTGCTGGGTGCGCTTGATCATGCGCGGCAACTCCTGCAGAAACTGCACCACCTGTTCCGACAGCAGGGGGATCAGAACCAGCAGGGAAATACCCACCACCGCCACGAACAGCAGAAACACCAGAATGGCCGCCGGAGTACGCCGCATGCCCCGCGCCTGCAACTTGAGCACAATGGCTTCCAGCAGATAGGCCACCACGATGCTGATCAGCAAGGGCAGCAGGATGTCGCCGAAAAAAATGACAATCCCGAAACCGGCCACCAGCAATACCGCCAGGATGACCACCTGGGGATCGGAAAAATAACGCTGGAACCAGTTGCGGAACACGTCGATCATGTGGCGCCATCCTCCCGCGCCTTCAGATCCTGGTAGTGGCGCTGGAACACCAGTTCCAGCTCTTCGATGACCTCCTTGCGATCCCGCCCCTGGACCACATGCTGGGTCATCAACACTGAGGTCTCGTTGAGCATCTTGCCACGATCCAGCATGGGGTAGGACGCCGCCAGGCGCTTGATGGCCGCCACCACGGACTCGTCCTCGGCCGCCGGCAGCAACACCGGCTCGGGCAGGGGCTCGGCCGGTTTCGGCGTGCGCTGTGCGAGAAATTCGGCGAAGTCCTGCAAGCTGCGCCGCTGGCTCTCGTCGAGCTTGCGAAAAAACGCCAGCAGTTTCTTTTCCTCGGCTTTCATGGCTTTTCCACGTTCAGGCGAAACACCGGCGCCTTGCGCCGCTCCCGCATCAGATCCAGCGCCTTGACCAAGGCCACCACCACCCGGTCGGTGGTCTGCTGGCTGTCAGCCCATTCGGTGCGCGCGGTCTCCAGCAACTGTCCCATATCGTTAGGCAGGGGCCGGTCCTCTTCCATGATCATGTCTTCCAACATGCCGGGCTTGAGTTCGGGGCGAAACAGCAGGCCGTAACTCAGGCTGTTGGGACGAATGGCCAGCCAACGCCCCTGCTCGTCCACCAGCAAGGGCTCCAGCCCTGCCGGCAGGGTGGCCGAGCCGTTGTACATTACCAGCACCCGCCGACCGTCCACCGCCTCGGCCAGAGGATCGCCACTGCCGGCCGAGGTCTTGCGGGCACGGGTCCAGTAGGCATTGTGGAACGGCTCGCCGGAGAGTTCGGCACCGGCCGCGGCGGCCACCAGCAAACCGCCATAACCCAGGCCCACCACCGGCCGGCGGGCCTGCTGGAATTGGCTCAGCAGGCGCTGCTCGTCGGCCAACCAGGGGTTGCGCACTTCGTCACTGGGAGGAAACGCCCCGCCCAGCAGGAACAGGGCATCGTAATGAATCGCCGTACCCGGCACATCCTGGTCCACGAAGGGCCGGAAATAGGTGAAACCGATGTCGCGCGCTTCCAACTGGGCCTCGATGGCCCCCAGGAACTCACTGTAACTGTGCTGGATGACAGCGTATTTCTTCATGTTACAGGCCCCACCATCGACGAAAGCAAAACGAGCACGCGACAGCACCGTGTCCCGGCCATCAACCTTCGATGCCGGGATGTTCGAGACAGTATTGGCGGGCGAACTCCAGCAGCTCGTCCATCGCCCGCTGACGGAATTTCTGTTTTTGGTGTACGAAAGAGAACGGCCGTTCCAGCGGCGGATCGAGCTGGATCGCCTTCAGCGTGCCCAGCTTCAGCTCCTTGACCAAGGTCGCCCGCGACAGAATGGTAATGCCGATGCCGGCCTCCACCGCGCCCTTGATGGCCTCGGGACTACCCAGCTCCATGATTACGTCCAGCTCATTGGGGTTGAGCCCCACCTGGTGCAGATACTCGATGATGACCTCGCGGGTACCCGAACCCTCTTCACGGCAGATATACGGATATTCCAGCAACTTGTGCGCAGGGATGACCTCTTCCCCGGCCAGCTCGTGCCCCGGCGGCACGATGGCCACCAACTGGTCTTTCTTGCACAGCTCCACCACCAGGTTCTTGTTGCCCACGGTGGCCTCCACCACACCCAGGTCGATGATGTTGTTCTCCACCATGGACACGATGCCCTCGGTGTTGGACACCTTCAGACGCACGTTGACATCGGGGTACTTGGCCTTGAAGTCCCCCAGCAAGGCCGGCAGCATGTATTCGGCAATGGTGGTGCTCGCGCCGATCACCAACACCCCGCTGACCTCGCCGGTGAGTGCGCGCACTTCGTTCTCCATTTCCGCATAGAGTTCGAAGATACGCCCGGCATAACTGTAGACCCGCTTGCCCGCCTCGGTGAGGCTGATGCGGTTGTGGGTGCGATCGAACAGGCGGGTATTGAAATATTCCTCCAATTGGCGCACCTGGAAGGTCACCGCGGGCTGGGTCATGTGCAGGGTTTCCGCCGCCTTGGTGAAGCTCAGCAGCTTGGCTACCGTGTGGAAAACTTGCAGTCTGCGATCCGCCATTCTGGTATTATTCTAATAAGTTGCTCTATCGGGCGATAATATCAGTTAATTCCCCGGGATCAAACAGCTTATCCCGGCGGCAAGCACGCAACCCCAAGGAGTATCTTCCGGCATGAGCGAGGCATGGAAACACCTGGACCTGCAGGGCGGTGGCCTGCAGACCCTCAACCTGCTGATGACCCGTCACCAGCGCCGCCGAGGCCGCGCCTACCTGTTGTGGCTGGGCTTTCCCCTGGGCCTGCATCGTTTCTACCTGCGTTCCCCCCTGGCCTGGCTCTACCCCGGCCTGAGCCTGGCGGCCGGGATCGCCGCCACCGGCCCGGGGCCGGCCTGGGCCGTGGCCCTCACGCTGCCCCTGGCCGGGTTCGCGATCTACGACCTGATCACCCTGGAGGCCCAGGTGAACGCTTTCAACAAGGCCTTGCGCATGCGACTCTACCTGGGACAGGGTGCCACGCCGCCGCCGGGGTATCGCGGCCGCTATGGCGAGGAAGAGCACATCCTGGAAGACTACCTGGAGGAAAAGGAACAGGAACGCCCCGGCCACCAGGCACCGACGGCTCCGGGCAACACGACCGTGGAAGGGAAAAAGGTGTTTTCCTTTGCCGAGCAGGAGGCCTTGCTCAGGGAAATGCAGCAGCAACGGCCGAAGCCGCGCAAGGCTCAGCCGCGGAACTGAACCGCCAGCTCGCGCAAATGGGCGGAGACCTCGCCCAGGGTATGGCGCGCCTGGGCCATGCAGCGCGCCACCTCCGTGTCGTCGGCACAGGGGTCGTCCAGACAGGCCTGCATCCGCTGCCCGGAACGCTGCATACGCTCCACCAACTCGCTCACCCGTTCGGCCACCTGGGCCAGTTGGCGACCCGATTCGCCGGCACGGGCCGCCTCCAGGGTCACATTGAGCGCCAGCCACTGACTCTGCCGGGTCATGGCCGCGATGGCGGCCAGCACTTCCCCGGCATCGTTGCCCATGCTCACTGCTGCCTGTTTCATCCTGCTCACCTCGAAAACATCACCCCGCCGGCCACTGCCAACGGCTTCAACCATACTCTGTTCGAGGTTTAGCAAGTTCCGCGCCGGATCACCCGGCACGCTGATAAAGCGCCAGATAGCTCTTTTTCGACATCACCGGCTGGCGGCAGACCGCCAGGACATCGTCCAGGTGTTGCTGGCTACGCAACCCCACCAGGGTGGTGCCCAGACCGGGCGTGGAACGGTTGCACTGTAACGCCCGCTGGGCATCGTTGGCCAGTTCGGGCAGGGCCTGGCGCAGCACATCCAGCCCCTGGCGGGCGAGATGCCCCTTCATCATGCCATGGCTGCCCATGACATAGAGCCCGAGCTGATAGGCCGCCTGCAGGGTGGAGGCGATATTGCCCTGCCCGGTGGCCTGGTTGAAGCGGGTAAAGCCCTCGTTCATCACCGCGTTGAAGGGTAGTTGAATCAATCTGAAGTGATGCTCCGCGCTCTCGCCGTCCACTTCGCGGGCCGCCTTTTCCGCCAGGCCCAGCAAAGAGGCCAGCGATTCGAACAGGGGGTGATCGGTCTCCACCCGAAACCCATTGAAGGTGGCAATGCCGTAATTGCGGATACGCCCCTCGCGCACCGCCCGCTCCAATACCGCGAACACCGGCAACAGCTTCTGGTTGAGCCGTTCCTTGCCGATCACCGGGATATGCACTTCCGGCTGGTCGACCAAAAAGGCATCCAGGGTTTCCACCCCCATCAAGCGGCGTGACAAATCCAGTTGATAATCGATATAGGCCGGGCTGAGCAGATGTGCCTCGCCGGCCAGGTCCTGCGTCCGCCCCAGGCCGCGATCGACGATCTCGCGCTGGAACCAGGCGGCGAAATCCGTCGGCTTGCCGCCGCGAAGCGTCAAAAA
The DNA here is from genome assembly GCA_015487785.1 of Gammaproteobacteria bacterium. Lineage (GTDB taxonomy): Bacteria > Pseudomonadota > Gammaproteobacteria > S012-40 > S012-40 > S012-40. The sequence goes on from WFPC01000054.1 coordinate 39,794, forward strand.
ACCGCCTTTCGACACCAGAAACAGGGCCTGACGCGGCACTTCCCCAGCCACCAGGGCACGCACCGCCGCGCCTACCGCCGCCAGTGAACGGCCATAGCGGTAGTGACTGGCAGTGTCGATCACATTGATACCCTGGCGCACCGCCCGGATCAGCAACTGCCCCAGGCGGGCGTCCTGGGCGGGACTGGCCTCGCCGGGAAAGGTGCCGGCACCGATGGAGCTGAGCTGGATGCCCGTGCGCAGGAATTCGCTGTAATGCCCCTTGCCGCAGCCTGCACCCTGTTGCTCGGCATAGAGCTGGGTGGCCTGAGCCTCGGCATGCCCCGGAATCATCTGCATCATGTCATCCCCCGCCACAGTGGGTGCTGCTCCAGCAAGTCACCGGCCAGGCGGCGAATCGCCTCGCGCGGCGGACCGTCACCGGCGGCTTCCACACGGCGCTCGAACAGCACCGGATAATAGTCTTCATCCTCGTCCTCGTCCCAACCTACCGCCTGCAATACCCGGCGCCCTGCTTCCGGCAAGGCCTCGTCCAGCCGCCGCCCGGACAGCAACCCCCACACCCCGGTCCAGCAACGTGCCAGAGTCAGGGGATGGTAGCCACCACCACCCAACACCGCCAGTCGAGGCACGCCATGGGGATGTCGCGGCGCACTGTGCAACACCTCTTCCACCAGCTCGAGGAAAAAGCCGGTGGAAATGGCGAACTTGCCCAGGGGATCGGGCAACAGGATATCGGTGCCCGCCTGCAACACCACCGCATCGGGCTGGAAGGCGCGCAACACCCGGGGCCACAACTGCCCGAAAATCCAGCGGTATTCACCATCGCGCGTTGCCTTGGGCAGGGGCACGTTGAGGGCATTGCCCAGCACCCCCCAGTCGCGCCAGCCGCCACCGATGAAGGGATAGGCATAGGCGGTGTCCATGTGCAGGGAGAAGGTGAGCACCTGCTCGTCGTCGCGAAAGGCCAGCTCCACACCGTCGCCATGATGGGCATCGATATCCAGGTACAACACCCGCCAGCCTTCCCTGCGCAAGCGCATGATGGCCAGCACCGGGTCGTTGAAGAAACAGAAACCCCGCGCCTGGTCGGGCAAGGCATGGTGCATGCCACCGGCGGGACTGAAGGCCAGATACCCCGCCAGCACCTGCTCGGCAGCTTGGATACTGCCACCGGTGGCAGTGGCCGGCGTGGTGAAGAAATCGTGGAAATAGGGATTTTCCAGGTTACCGATATTGTGCCGCTGACGACTGGCCCGGCTGACCTTGCCCGCCCGCTCGGCCGCCTGCATGGCCTCGATATATTCCGCCGTATGGAACCAGGCCAGCTCGTCCTCGCTGGCCCGGCGTGAAACGAGATATTCCTCCGCGCTCAGGGCCGCATAACTGTGAATGAGATCCAGGGTCAGCGACACCCGCGGGATGGCCAGGGGATGGTTGGCGGCATAGCGATGCCTGCGATAGCGCTCGGCGGCAATGAAACGGGCCGGCCAGGTCTCAGTCAAGCCGCCCTTCCTGTTCGCACCGGGAACGCAGGTAGAGATAGATATGGCGTGCGGTACGCACCGCCATGCGCGCCGGCGCCCGGGGCAGGGCATCGAGTCGCCCAAGTTGCAGACAATTGTGGTAATAGACCAGTTCGCGCACATTGTCGCGCACGGTATTGAGGCTGGGGTCGCCCTTGACGAAAGCCTTGAACACCTCCAGCAGATCGTCACTGTCACAGGGCGACTTGCCACAGTGTGCCGCATAGGCATTGAGCAGGCCGGCCACCACCTGCTGAACCTGGGGCAGGATGTCTTCCAGTGTCGGCGCGGCCTGCTCGCTCACGGCCTGCTCCAGCCCCTGCAACTGCTCATCCAACGCCTCCAGCCGCCTGGACAAGATCGAGTTGGCATCCATTCAGGCGCTCAGTACATTGTTGATGCCGCCGGCATTGTGGACCTGGTCGAAGCCCATGCTGCGCAGGATCATCTGCGCCTGGGCACTGCGTCCGCCGGTCATGCAATACACCACCACCGGCTTGTCCCGGTCCAGTTCGGCGGCCTGCTGGGGCAGCAATTGCACCGGGATGTTCTTCGCCCCCGGCGCCGCGCCACGACTGTACTCGGCAGGGGAACGCACATCCACCAATTGCGCCCCCTGGGCCAGCAGTTTGCGCAACTCGTTGGCGGGAATGAACATGGCAATCTCCTCTGGCAGAAACATTAGTAAACTCTAATATTTTAACCGACCATTTCAGTCTTGTATAGCCCGAATCACCTCGCCTGACCGAGCTCGACGCGTCCACCTTGCCCGAAACAAGCTTATTAACTATTATTTTTGTAATGAAACGAAGGAGGCCGATCATGCGTACACTCCTCCCCTGGCCCTTGATTCTGACTTGGGTGGCCATACTCCTCCCCTCCTTGACCCATGCCAACACCCCGCCTCCAGATCCTTTTGCCCTGCTGGGCTTCGTGGAGAACCGTGGGCAGGCCCCGCAAGCGGTCTTCGCCTATACGCCGACCCGTGCCGGGTTGAGTCAGGTCACCCGGGATGGCCGCCTGATTCATCAGATCCGTACCGGAGACGGCCGGCCGGTCCGTCTCGAGGAACGCTTCTCCCGCAAGCCGCTGCGACCCCGTTCCCTGTCCAAGGCGCCGGCCCGGGTCAGCTTTTTCACCGGCGCCAAGCCCAAGGCCTGGCACCGCGACATTCCCACCCATGGAGCCATCGAACTGGGAGAGGCGGTGCCGGGGGTGCGCGTCCAGCTCCTGGCGCGACCGGGCAACCTGGAGAAGCGCTTCCACCTCGCCCCGGGCACCAACCCCGACGCCGTCTCCATCCGCCTGCAAGGTGCCCGTAGTCTGAGCGTGGAGCAAGACGGCCGGCTGCGGGTGGAAACCGCGGAAGGCACCGTGCATTTCACCGCCCCGGTGGCCTGGCAGACCCGCCCCGGCGGCGGCCGGGATCCCGTGGAGGTGGCCTACGTGGTGCGCGGCGAGCGCTACGGCTTCCGTCTCGGGCCGCATGACCCAAAACGGGAGGTGGTCATCGACCCCCTGCTGGGAACTGCTCTGCTGCGCGAGTCCGCGGCATCGGTGGATGATCTGACCGTAGACCCCTTCGGCGACGTATTCATCGTCGGCAGCACCCACGGCTCCAACCTGCAAGCCCTGGCCTCCGGCACCTACGACACCACTGCCGACGGCGGCAACACCGGGGAAACGGCCGGTTTCATCGCCAAGTTCTCGCGCGACCTGACCCAGCTCCTTGCTCTCACTTTCCTGGGCGGCGCACGGGACAATGTCGACAAAGGTGCCTACGATGCCTACACCCATCTCACTGCCGTGGCCACCAATACCCAGGGCGATGTCTTCGTCGCCGGTTATACCAACACCGAGGACTTCCCCATCGTGAATCCGACTAGCAAGAGCACCATCGCCCTGAGGAAGTCTTTCGGTGGTTACGAGTTCGTCGTCGCCCGCCTCTCCAACGATCTCGACCAGCTCACCGCCAGCGCTTATCTCTCCGGCAAAGGCAACGAGGGCTCTAACGGTCTTTCTTTTTCTCGTGATAGTTATGTCGGCCAGGTAGATATTGCTCTGGCCCCGGACGAACAGACTCTCTATCTGGCCGGCGTCTCCAGCTCAACGGATCTGCCCACCAACCAGGGCAGCGCAGGCGACGCCAATCCGCCGGCCTACATGCCCGTGGATCCCCATCCAGGGCAATACGGCTACGATTGTTACTTGGCACAGCTTCCCCTGGATTTCACCACAGTCAACGCCACCTGGGTCGGCAACAATAACGGGAACTGGGCCATGAGTTGTTATCTCGTTGGAACCGACAGCATCGGTTCGGTGTTCGTGGCCGGTTATGGCCGTGGTCAGTTCGAAGACGGTATCACGGGCCACGCCACCAGCCAGAATCCCGGCGACAATGTCTATGGCGATCTGCAGGATACGATCGTAGTCCGTTTCTCCGCCGATCTGCGCACCCTGCACAACGGCACCTTCCTGGGCGCCTCCAACGGCTGCTTCGAGTGCGACAATCCCGATCGCCCCTGGGACATGGTGATCACCGATGCCGCCGAGGTCATCCTGGTGGGTGAGACCCCCATCCCGCCAGCCGACAAGCCTGAGTTGACCCTGTTCCCCACCACGCCCGGTGCCCTCATTACGCAAACTTCATCGGCCCCGTCAAATATCAACGTTGGCTACGTCGCCCGTCTGGACAACAGTCTGCAACTGCAGGCCGCCACCCTGCTGCATCTTTGCCCCACTGGCGATCAAGGAATGCCGGACTGTGAACAAGGTGGTAGCGGTTATGCCACCGCGGTGGATTTCTACAGCTATTATGATGACAACGGTCAGACCCGTCGCGATATCTTCGTCGCCTATTCACAATTTGGATTGACCGTGGGCCGTCCCGGGGCCTACATGAGTCTGCCCTGGGGTATGAAGTTTCTTGGCAATCTTAGTCTGCATCGCCTGAGCGAGGATCTCTCGAGTCGTCTCGCCGCCACTGATTTTTGGACAACCGCAGACTTTCCTCACCTGGCCTTCTCAGAGACCTACTTCGATGGCAGCAGAAACCAGAGCGATCCGCGTATCTACGCAGGGTTCAGCGCATATTATGCCCTGCAACACCCACAAGGCTTCGCCGGGCCTGATGGCACCGATGTCTTCGGCGTGCCTTTCAGGGATGCGGGTCCCTTCATCATTGCCCTGGATCCGAATCTTTCCGCAGGGGATGCCCCCAGCCTCGTATTCGCCTCAACCGAATCCGTCGATCTCGGCTACCTGCCCGGAAGTACCACCACGGCCCCAGCCGCCCTCCCCGCCCTTGTCAACAACAGCAACGACACCCTTACCTTGTATACGGGATACTTCGAAGACAACGGCCTGGGAGCCAGCTGGGGCTTCACCAACGGTGTCAACAGCTGTTTGCCCCAACCCTTCATCCTCAACCCCGGGGCGAGTTGCGTGATCTACGTGAATGCAATGAGCAGCGTCACCGACCCGGTCACCTTCCGGGCACGGCTGCACCTGGTCACCAATGACCCCAACGGCGCCATCCTCACCAGCCCTGACATCACCGTGCGCGCCACCCCTGTGCTCCTCACCTACAGCGGCAGTTACATCAGTGCCATCGACTACCTGGGTGAAGGGCTGGATTTCGGCATCGCGGATGTGGGCAACAGTGAGCAGCGCACCGTCACCGCCCGCTCGCGCATCGATGGCCTCCAGTTCGGCCAGATCACGCTGGGCACCTCGGGCCCCTTCTCGGTCGACACGGACACCTGTAGCGGTCAAACCCTCAACGAGGGTAACCGTTGCACCGTCACTGTCCGCTACCAACCCGTCAGCGCCGGTGCCCATGAAGCCATCCTGGACTTCGCCGACACGATCGGCGGTACCTGGGTGGCCCTGCGCCTGAGCGGCAGCGGCCAAGCCGGTTCCGGTGGATCCGCTGGCCCCGGTGGCGGCAACACCAGTGGTTCCGGTGGATCCGCTGGCTCTGGCGGTGGAGGAGGTAATACCGGCGGGCCTGGTGGTAACGGCGGAGGTGGAGGTCTGTTTGGTGCCATCGGTCCCCTGCCCTTGCTGGCGGGACTGATCCTCACCATCCTCGCCCGGCGCCGACGGCGGCCGTGAAACACCACCTCGGCGCCCCAACGCTTGCCGCCAAGAGCCGCGAGGGAATCTGACACTTTTGGCCCGGCAAACACTTGACAGTCCCGGGACGGGGATTTGTAATGGGCCGAAGTTTCCCACTCGGAGCCGCGTCCTCCTTGAACGACATCCCCCTGAGCGTATTGTTCGGCGCCCTGATCGTGCTGCTGGTTCTGTCCGCCTTCTTTTCGAGTTCGGAAACCGGGCTGATGACTCTCAACCGTTACCGGCTGCGCCACCTCGCCCGCAACAAGCACGGCGGCGCCGTGCGCGCCCAACAACTGCTGGAGCGTCCCGACCGTCTGATCGGCTTGATCCTGCTGGGCAACAATTTCGTCAACATCCTGGCTTCCTCGCTGACCACCGTGATCGCCCTGCGCCTGGGAGGGGAGACCGCCATTGCCATCGGTGCCGGATTGCTCACCCTGGTGATCCTGATTTTCGCCGAAGTAGCTCCCAAGACCCTGGCCGCCCTGCACCCCGAGCGCATCGCCTTCCCCGCCGCCTATGTCTACCAACCGCTGCTGAAAATCAGCTATCCCCTGGTCTGGGTGATCAATGGCCTGGCCAATACCGTGCTACGCCTGTTCGGCGTGCATCCGGTCAAGGGCAACGAACAGCAACACCTCACCCGCGAGGAATTGCGCACCCTGGTGCACGAGGCCGGCAGCCGCCTGCCCAAGCGCCATCAGGCCATGCTGCTGGGCATCCTCGACCTGGAGAAGGTCACCGTGGAAGACATCATGGTGCCTCGCAACGAGATCGTCGGCATCGACCTGGAGGACGAGCTGGAGCACATTCTGGAGCAGATGCGCCACAGCGCCCACGGCCGCCTGCCGGTGTACAAGGGCGACATCGACCACGTGGTCGGGTTCATCAACCTGCGCCATGTGCTGCACCTGGTGAGCCAGCCCGATTTCGACAAGAACATGCTCAAGGACAACCTGCGCGAGCCCTACTTCATCCCCGAGGGCACCCCGCTGACCACCCAGTTGCTGAACTTCCAGCGCCAGGAACGACGCATCGGGCTGGTGGTGAACGAGTACGGCGACATTCAGGGGCTGGTGACCCTGGAAGACATCCTGGAGGAAATTGTCGGTGAATTCACCACCGACCTGGCTTCCACCATCAAGGAGGTCCACCCCCAGCCCGACGGCAGTTTCCTGGTGGACGGCAGCGCCAACATCCGCGAACTCAACCGTCTGATGAACTGGCACCTGCCTACCGACGGCCCCAAGACCCTCAATGGCATGATCACCGAATACATGGAGAATATTCCCAAGCCCGGCACCAGCATCAAGATCGCCGGCTATCCCATCGAAGTGGTACAGACCCAGGACAACATGGTCAAGACCGCCCGCATCACCCCCCCCGATACAGCTTCCCTGGAAGAAAACCCATAACCCGCGCCACCCACCGGCCACACCAAGCGATCAGCATACTCTGTCCCAAGCCTCCGGCCAGCACGAATACGTTCCCTTTTGTCCCGGCAACCCAGGGGAACAAAGGGAACAGAACAAAGCGGTCAGAGGAACAAAGGGGTCAGAGTAATTGATTTTTGCCCGATTCCCGATATTTCGCGGATTTCCGGTCCCCTCCCCGCCGAGAACCCAGATTTTGTTGACCGCATCCCGAATCTCCTTGAGTTTGTCCAGGTAGACCGGGTAGTCCTCTTCCGTGAAGAAACAGACCTGGCGGTTATTGCCGCGCTGGATGACGTGTTGTGCTATACCGGGTAGGCTCAGGCGAGAAAGTCGCGCCATCGTTTTGCCCTTTCAACTGAGTTTCCCCTACCCTACTGCGGGCAGATAGCAAATCAATTACTCTGACCCCTTTGATACTGACCCCTTTGATAAAGAGGGCGTCGCCCATCGGGCAGGTCCGGCGTTCGATCCAACCCCCGCGCAATGGCTCGAAACCCTCCATCCACCATCCCCAAACACCACAACAGCCGAGAATTGCGCCGGTTCTCGGGATGCGAGCAAACCGGGCAGATTCAATGCAAGGTGGAATGCGCCAGAAAGATCACCAACACCCCCAGCAATATCAACAGGATCTGCTGAGCGCTGACGCGCAGCTCGGTGCGCTGGTGCAAGGTGGGAATGAGATCCGCCACCGCCACGTAGATGAAACTGGAGGCCGCAATGGCCAGCACATAGGGCAGCCAGGCCTGCACCAGGGCCAGCGCGAAATAGGCCAGCAGGGCGCCCAGCACCGTGGTCATGCTCGACAGCACGTTGAACACAAACGCCTTGCGACGTGAAAAGCCACTATGCAGCAGAATGGCGAAATCCCCCACTTCCTGCGGGATCTCGTGGGCCGCTACCGCCAGCGCGGTGACCACGCCCAGGTGCACGTCGGTGAGAAAGGCCGCGGCGATCAGCACACCGTCGATGAAATTGTGGAAGGCATCACCCAGCAACACCAGATGGCCGGCCGGCGCGGGTGTGTGCGCGTGTGCTTCCTCCGCCGCGCCATGCACCTCGCAGTGGTTGGTATGGCAATGGCGCCACAAGACCATTTTCTCCAACAGGAAAAAGCCCAAGAGTCCCAGCAGCACGGTGGCACTGAGGGTGTGCGCATCCTCCACTGCGGGTGACTCCAGAGCATGGGGCAAAAGCCCCAGAAAGGCTGCTCCCAGCAAGGCGCCAATGGCAAAACTCACCAAGTGGGGCAGGGTTCTCTGACGCAGCCTCTCCGGCAGCACCAGAAACAGCGCCGCGGCCAGCACGCTCAGCACACCGCCCAGCAGGCTGAACAACAGGATCCAGGCAAATAAGCTCATAAGTCCTCCGGCCGCGCATCATACGGCATTCGCTCCATGCTTGCACCCGGATGCCACATCACTCCAGCCAGATCAGGCTGGCATTGCGCCCGCAGATGCCGTCGCGCCGATGGGAAAAAAAACGTTCCGGCTCATCATGGGTGCAATACGTCCCGCCATAGACCGCGCCCACGCCGGCACGCAACAAGCGGCGCCGCGCCAGGGCGGGCAAATCGGCCAACCAGCGATCGGCCCGCCCGGGCCGGAAGGCCGAATACGCGCCCTCATCCCCCTCCAGCAGAGCCTGGCGTACCTCCGGCCCCACTTCGAAGCGCGCCGGCCCGATGGTCGGGCCCAGCCAGGCCAGCAAGGCCGCCGGTTCGCCGGGCCAGGCCGCCACGCCTCGCTCCAGCACACCCGCCGCCAAGCCACGCCAGCCCGCATGCAGGGCCGCCACCCAGCGACCCGCCTCATCACACAGCAACACCGGCAGACAATCGGCGGTGAGTACCGCGCACACCACACCCACTGCCTCGCTGAAACTGCCGTCGGCCCGTGCCCCGGCCGTGGCCGTCACCACCTCGGCTCCGTGCACTTGCCGCAACCAGCAAGGTTCGGCGGGTAACGCCAGCGCCTGGCGCAGGCGGCGGCGATTCTCGGCCACAGCCTGCGGCGCATCCCCCACGTGGTCACCCAGGTTGAGACTGGCATAAGCCCCCCGGCTGACACCGCCCCGGCGAGTCGTGGTCAAGGCCTGCACGCGCGTGGGCGCGGGCCAGTCCGGACGAATGATCTCTATCTCAGTCGTCATGCTGCCGCTCGCTGTCCTCGCGCAATGCACCGAGCAAGGCCACCATGTCCGCCGGACAGGGCGACTCCCATTGCAGGACTTCGCCGCTCAGGGGGTGGATCAGGCCCAGCAGGCGGGCATGCAGGGCCTGGCGCCGAAAACCTTGCAAAGCCAGGCGCAAGCCCTCCGAACAACCGGCCGGCAGGCGCGGACGACCGCCGTAGACCGGATCCCCCACGATGGGATGATGGATATGGCTCATGTGCACCCGGATCTGGTGGGTACGCCCAGTCTCCAGGCGCAGATCCAGCAGGCTGTGGCCACGAAAACGCTGTGCCACCCGGTAATGGGTACGCGCCGGCCTGCCCCCCGCCACCACGGCCATGCGGGTGCGCTGGCGGGGATGCCGGCCCAGGGGAGCGTCCACCACGCCGCCGGCGCTCATCACGCCCACCACCACCGCCTGGTAGCGGCGTTCGAAACGGCGCTCCTGGAGCTGGCGCACCAGTTCGGCATGGGCGGCCAGGCTGCGCGCCACCACCAACAACCCGGTGGTGTCCTTGTCCAGGCGATGCACCACCCCGGCCCGGGGCAGGGCCTCCAGCTCCGGCGCATGATGCAACAGGGCATTGACCAGGGTACCGTCGGGCGTGCCGGCACCGGGATGCACCACCAGGCCAGCGGGCTTGTCGATCACCAGGAGAGCCTCGTCCTCGTAGACGATATTCAGCGGCAAGGCCTGGGCCGCCCATTCGCCGGTGGCCGCCTCCGCCAGGGCCTGGCCCTGGCAAAACACGACACGCTCGCCACCGAACACCCGGTCCTTGGCCCGGGCCGGGCGCCTATCCAGCGTGATGAGCCCCTGCTTGAGCCACTGCTGCAGGCGGCTGCGGGAATATTCGGGAAACAGCTCCACCAACGCCTGATCCAGCCGGCGGCTGCCGCCCGCGGGCACCCACCTGACGATCTCGTCTTGCTCTCGCGACATATTTTGTGCTCACCTGATCGAAATCGGAGCAGAACAGTTTATACTATGGCCTGTTTAGCAACGAAGCCGATTTCCCATCCCATGACCCGAGCCCTTCTGCTGCTGTTGACCCTGGCGCTGCTCGCCGGCTGCGCCACCACCGGCGACGAACACGAAGACGATGAACGCACCGCCGCCAGCCTCTACCGTGATGCCAAGGAAGCCCTGGATGCCGGCGACTACGAAACCGCCATCTCGCGGCTGGAATCACTGGAGGCCCGCTTTCCCTTCGGTCGCTTCGCCCAGCAGGCCCAGCTCGACATCGCCTACGCCTATTACAAGTTCGAGGAACCGGAATCCGCCATCGCCGCCGCCGACCGTTTCATCAAGCTCTATCCACGCCACCCGCGAGTGGACTACGCCTACTACATTCGCGGTGTGATCAAGTTCAACCAGGGCCGCAGTGTATTCGACAAGCTACCCTCGCAGGATCCGGCCAAGCGTGACCCCGGTGCCGCGCGCCAAGCCTTCGCCTATTTTTCCGAGTTGGTACAACGCTTCCCCGACAGCGACTATGCCGAAGACGCCATCCAGCGCATGATCTACCTGCGCAACCAACTCGCCCGGCACGAACTCTACGTGGCCGAGTTCTACATGAAACGCGAAGCCTATCTGGCCGCGGCCAACCGAGCCAAATATGTCATCGAAACCTTTCAGCGCGCACCGGCCACCGCCGATGCCCTGGCCCTGCTGGTGCGCGCCTACCGCAAGCTGGAACTGCCGCGCTTGGCCGCCGACAGCCTGCGGGTGCTAGAATTGAACTACCCCGACAGTCCGCAACTGGCCCGCCTGACCCGGACCCTGCCAGACGACAGCGGCGACGACATACTCTGAGGAACACCCTATGTGGGATTTTTTCGCCACCGTGCGCAACCGCCACTCCATTCGTAAATACCAGGCCGACATGCCGGTGGAGGAGGAGAAACTCCACGCCATCTGGGAAATGGCCTGCGCCGCCCCTTCGGCCGGCGACCTGCAGTCCTATCAACTGATCTCGGTGGAAGACCAAGGCCTGCGCAACGCCCTGTGCGAAGCGGCGGAAAATCAGAGCTTCATCGCCGAGGCACCGGTCTGCCTGGTGTTCTGCAGCGATGGCGAGCGTTCGGCACGCCAGTTCGGCGAACGCGGCCGCACCCTCTATGCCCTGCAAGACGCCACCATCGCCGCGGCCTACGCGCAACTGGCCATCGTGGCCGCCGGCCTGGGTTCCACCTGGGTGGGCTATTTCGATGAAGACAAGGTACGCCAGGCCCTGGAGCTGCCCACGCACCTCACACCGGTGGCCCTGCTGAGCCTGGGTTATCCCGCCGAGCTGCCAGAGCAGACCCCGCGCCGCCCCATCACGGAAATGGTCATCAGAAAATAAATGTGATGAGGGCCTACCTCGCCTCCAGCGACATCATCGACTGGCAACATCCTGGCATCCAGGCCCTGGCCCGGGAGCTGGCCGACGGAGCATCGGGACCCGCAGCCATCGCCCGCGCCTGCTTCACCTATGTGCGTGACGAAATAAAGCACAGCAGCGATCATGGACTGAACCCGGTCACCTGCAAGGCCTCCGAGGTGTTGCGATACAAGACGGGCTTTTGCTATGCCAAGAGCCACCTGCTTACGGCACTGTTGCGCGCCAACGGCATTCCCGCCGGACTATGCTACCAACGCCTGAGCATGGACGACGAGCAGCAGTCCTTCTGTCTGCATGGCCTCAACGCCGTCCATCTCCCTGGCCACGGCTGGTATCGCATGGACGCCCGCGGCAACAGGCCCGGCATCGATGCCCAATTCACTCCGCCAGTGGAGCGGCTGGCCTTTGCCATCACTATCGCCGGCGAGGCCGACCTACCGGAAGTCTGGCCCGAGCCCTTGCCCGTCGTCACGGAGGTATTGCAAACGGCTGGCAGCTACCAGGCGGTATTGGACAGGCTACCCGATATCGAGCTCGTCACGCGCTGAAAACGCCAACCAATCGAAGCGCAGAGGTGGGCTCTCTTTAATTCATGCTCATGGCCTCCTGCCATGAATCGATCAAAGCGCTTTCAAATGGCGTCGGCGTCTTCTTCGCCCGTGCGAATGCGGATGACGCGCTCCACCGAGGTGACGAAGATCTTGCCGTCACCGATCTTGCCGGTACGGGCGGCATTGGTGATGACTTCCACGCAGCGTTCCGCCTGCTCCTCGCTGACCACGATCTCGATCTTGATCTTGGGCAGGAAGTCCACCACGTATTCCGCGCCACGGTACAACTCGGTATGTCCCTTCTGGCGACCGAAACCGCGCACCTCGGTGGCGGTCATGCCGGTGATACCGATCTCGGACAAGGCCTCACGCACGTCGTCGAGCTTGAAGGGCTTGATAATGGCTTCTATTTTCTTCATGGCTACACCTCTTGTCTGGGCAGTAGTATCTTTTTGTTGCAAACTCAATCATCCACGAAACCGGACGTGATCGGATAGCGCCGGTCCTTGCCGAAGGCACGCGAAGTGATCCGGATACCCGGCGGCGCCTGCCTGCGCTTGTATTCATTGCGGTCCACCATGCGGGCAACCGCACTCACCACTTGCGGGTCGTAACCCTCGGCCACGATATCGGCCACCGAGCGGTCCTGCTCCACATAACGCTCCAGGATGGGATCCAGCAGCGCGTAGGGCGGCAGACTGTCCTCGTCCTTCTGCCCTGGCGCCAGCTCCGCAGATGGCGGCCGCTCGATGATGCGCCGCGGAATCAGGGCCCGTTGCCGGTTGCGGTATTCCGCCAGGCGGAATACCAGGGTCTTGGGCACGTCCTTGAGTACGTCCAGCCCGCCGGCCATATCGCCATAGAGGGTGGAATAACCCACCGCCATCTCGCTCTTGTTACCGGTAGACAATACCAGCTTGCCCTTCTTGTTGGAAATGGCCATCAGGATCACGCCTCGACTGCGGGCCTGGATGTTTTCCTCGGTGACATCGGGATCGGTACCAACGAACTCTTCCGCCAGCACGCGGGTGAAGCTCTCGAACACCGGCTCGATGGAAATGACGCGGTATTCCACTCCCACCGCCCGCGCCAGACTTTCGGCGTCTTCCAGACTCATGCGCGAGGTATAGCGCGAGGGCAGCATCACCGCCTCGACATTCTCCGCACCCAGGGCGTCGGCCGCCACCACCAGGCTGAGGGCCGAGTCGATGCCGCCGGACAGCCCCAGAACGGCGCCGGCAAAACCGTTCTTGCGCACATAGTCACGCACCCCCAACACCAACGCCCGGTAGGCGGCGGCCTCGTGCTGTGGCAGTTCCTGCACCGTGCCCGGCCGCACCCGTAATGGACTCTCCCCGGCAACGATGTCGAATTCGACCACTTCCAGGGCCTCGTCGAACGCCGCCAGACGCAGGCAGGGTTCGCCATCCGCGGGCGTCATGACAAAGGAGGCACCATCAAACACCAGTTCGTCCTGACCTCCCACTAGGTTGACATAGACCACCGGCAATCCGGTCTCGCGGGCTCGCTCGGCCACCACTTGCTGACGCTGCACGGCCTTACCCAGATGGAAGGGGGAGGCATTGAGGTTGAGCAGCAGGCGCGCGCCGGCCGCGCGTGCCTGGCGCGCCGGCCCGGTGAACCAGATGTCCTCGCACAGGGTGATGCCCACCGCCACCCCCTTGAGCATCACCACGCAGGGATCCTGGCCCGGGGTGAAATAGCGCACTTCGTCGAACACGCTGTAATTGGGCAGGTGTTGCTTGTGATAGCACGCCAGTACGGCACCCTCGGCCAGCACGCTGGCGGCATTGTACAAGTGCCCCTGCCAGCGCCGCGGATGCCCCACCACGGCAGTGATTCCCCGGCAATGCCCGGCGATGTCCCGCAATGCCCGTTCCACCTGCCGGTGCAGACCCTCGCGCAGCAGCAGGTCTTCCGGTGGATAACCGGTGAGACTCAACTCGGGGAACACCACCACGTCGGCGGCCAGCTCATCACGCGCACGCGCCAGGGCCTGGCAAATCCTGCTGGCATTGCCGGCAACGTCGCCCACCAGGAAATTCAATTGCGCCATGGCTATACGCAAGCGGCTCTGCCCCATTGCTAACCCCTGAAATATTCCAGCATCTTGGCGCCCATGAGCGCCGGATTGAACACCACCATCACCCCGGCTTCTTCCAGCGCGGCGTACTTGCTGCGCGCCGAGCCCTGGGCTCGCGAGACGATGGCGCCGGCATGCCCCATGCGCCGGTTGCGCGGCGCGCTGATACCGGCCACATAGGCCACCACCGGCTTGCGCACATGGCGCTGGATATAGGCAGCGGCTTCCTCTTCTTCGCTGCCACCGATCTCGCCCACCAGGATGATACCCTTGGTCTTGCGGTCGGCCTCGAACATCTCCAGGCAATCGATGAAACCCAGGCCATGCACCGGATCACCGCCTATCCCCACCACCGTGCTCTGGCCCAGGCCCACCTTGCTGGTCTGTTGCACCGCTTCGTAGGTGAGCGTGCCCGAACGCGAAACGATGCCGATGATACCCGGCTGGTGAATCTGCCCCGGCATGATGCCCATCTTGCACTCACCGGGGGTGATAATGCCCGGCGAATTGGGCCCGATCAGACGGGTATTGTAGAAACTCAATGCCGCCTTGAGCCTCAGCATATCCTGCACCGGAATGCCTTCGGTGATGCACACGACCAGGCCGATACCGGCCTTGGCGGCTTCCATGATGGCATCCACCGCCGAGGCCGGTGGCACGAAGATGATGCTGGCATCGGCATCGGTTTCGTCGACGGCATCCTGCACCAGGTCGTATATCGGCAGGCCCAACACCTCGCTGCCACCCTTTCCGGGCGTCACCCCGGCCACCAATTGGGTGCCGTAGCGCAACATGCGTTCGGCATGATAACGCCCCTGGCGGCCGGTCAGTCCCTGGCAGATGACCCGGGTCTTGCGACCGACCAGGATGCTCACGCCGCCACTCCTGCGCGCGCCGCCTCCACCGCCAGCCTGGCGGCATCTTCCAGCTTGTGGGTGGTGATGAA
Source organism: Gammaproteobacteria bacterium (assembly GCA_015487785.1). Lineage (GTDB taxonomy): Bacteria > Pseudomonadota > Gammaproteobacteria > S012-40 > S012-40 > S012-40. The sequence continues at coordinate 55,041 of WFPC01000054.1, forward strand.
ACCCAGGTCGCTGGCGGCCAGGGCCTGCAGGCCGGCGTAGGCCTCGGTGCCCTGCATGCGCACCACCACCGGCACGCGCAGGCCTTGCCCCCCGGCCGCCTCGATCATGCCCTGGGCAATGAGGTCACAACGCACGATGCCGCCGAAGATGTTCACCAGCACGGCCTTGACCTGCCCGTCGGAAAGAATCAGCCGCAAGGCCTTGGCAACTTGTTCCGGGCCATAGACATGCCCTCCCACGTCGAGAAAATTGGCCGGCTCGCCACCGTGCAGCTTGAGCAGGTCCATGGTAGCCATGGCCAGGCCCGCACCATTGACCATGCAACCGATATCACCGTCCAGGCGCACATAATGCAGCCCATGTTCTTCCGCTGCGCGTTCGATCGCGTCCACTTGTTCGGCATCGTGCAAGGCCCGCAGATCGGGCTGTCGGTCGAGAGCATTGTCGTCCACCGTGAGCTTGGCGTCCAAAGCCACCAGTTCACCCGCGCCGGTGAGCGCCAGCGGGTTGATACGCAGCATCACCAGGTCCTTGTCGCGGAACAGACGATAGGCGTTCTGCATCAGCTCGGCCAGGCGGCGACGGGCCTGCCGGCTCAGATCCAGTTCCAGGCTGAGCTGACGATAGTGAAACGGCATGAATCCCAGCACCGCATCGGCCTCTACCTGGACGATTTCAATCTCGCCCCCGGCTCGCTCCGCACCGGTGCTGCCACCCGATTGCGATACCCGGCACACCACTCTCTCCAGGCTGCGATCCACCTGCATGACGAAATAGATTTCCTGCTCCAGTTGCACCGGAGCCTCCAGCAACAGTCTGTCGACCCGCTGACCGCCAGGCCCCCCGTAACCGGTATGCAGGCGCTGGCCCAGCAGAGCCTCGCCGGCCTTGCGCAGCTCATCCATGCCATGGGCCCAGCGTACGCCTCCAACCTGGGAGCGCTCACTGGCATGCACCTGGGCCTTGACGATCCACTCGTCCCCACCCAGACTGCGCGCGGCCTGCTCCAGCTTGTCCAGCGCGTCCACTAGCACACCCTTGGGAGTGGGAATACCGTATTCCCGGAACAGGGCCTTGGCCTGGTATTCGTGCAGCTTCATCAGTGAGCACTGAAAACGATACGCGCGAGCCGCCCATCGGCACCGAAGAAAATATCGAAGGTGTCGATGCGGCCCCGGTTGTGGCTCCACATACCCAGGTGGTAGCTGAGCCGGTCCGGCTCGTCGGCCAGGTCGGCCGGCCCCAGCAGCTCGATCACCTGCTCACGTGTGGGCCGTTCGGCAAGCAGTTTCTGCCGCAGGTCGTTGGCCATCAGCCCGCGGGGACTGTCGCGGTCTTGGGTCTGATGATAACTCTGCCATATTTTCTGGTCGAAGCGTTGCTTGTTGAACACCGATTGCTGCAACGAGTCCTTGGCGCTGCCGATGACGAGCATGGCCGCCACCGCAGTGATGAGGGTAAAACCGAAAAACAGGAAGAACAAGCGTTTGCCCATGGTCTGCTCCTTACTTTGCCGCCATGCCATTGCGTGGCAGCGGCCTGAACCAGATCAGTGTCGCCACGCCGCCGAGCAACAGGGCCCAGGGCAGTAGCGGCGGCACGGCCAGGGTATAGCTCAAACCGGAGGCCAGAACCAGACCCACACCCAGCACCACGCCATAGGCTTGGCGACCGGCCCGGCGGATCTCCAACACCAGTTGTTCCTGTTGTTGGCGCTGGCGCAACCGGTGACCGTAATAATCCCGTTGTGCCTGCAACACATCGTCCAGCAAGGCGGGCAATTCGGGCAGGCGCTCGAGCAAGTCGGGCGCCTGCTGACGCAGGCGGCGCCACAGCGCGGCGGGGCTCATACGCTGGCGCATCCAGTCTTCCAGAAAAGGCTTGGCGGTGCGCCACAGATCCAGATCCGGATTCAGTTCCCGGCCCAGCCCCTCGATATTGAGCAGAGTCTTCTGCAACAACACCAGTTGGGGTTGCACTTCCATGTTGAAACGGCGCGCGGTCTGGAACAGGCGCAACAGCAGTTGCCCGAAGGAGATTTCCTTCAGCGGCTTCTCGAAAATGGGTTCGCAGACGGTGCGAATGGCCGACTCGAATTCGTCCACCCGGGTGTCCTCGGGCACCCAGCCGGATTCCACGTGCAACTGGGCCACACGGCGGTAGTCGCGGTTGAAGAAGGCGAGAAAGTTCTCTGCCAGATAACGCTGGTCCTGCGGGGTGAGGCTGCCGACGATGCCGAAATCCACCGCGATATATTGCCCCTGGGGTGAAACGAAGATATTGCCCGGGTGCATGTCGGCATGAAAAAAGTTGAATTTGAACACCTGGGTGAAAAAAATCTCCACCCCGCGTTCGGACAGGGTCACCAGGTCGATACCCGCCTGCCTGAGCCCCTCGATATCGCTGATGGGAATACCATGGATGCGTTCCATCACCATCACGTTGGGGCGGGTCAGCGGCCAGTGGACCTCGGGAATGTAGAGCAACTCGGAGCCTTCGAAGTCCCGCCGGATCTGCGAAGCCGAGGCAGCCTCGCGTTGCAGGTCCAACTCGTCGAAAATGGTTTTTTCGTATTCGCGCACCACCTCCACCGCGCGCAGGCGCTTACCCTCGGACCAGTAGCGCTCGGCCAGCTCGGCCAGGGTATAGAGCAGAGCGATGTCGCGCCGGATGATCCTGTCGATGCCGGGCCGCACCACTTTGACGATCACCGCGCGACCGTCGTGCAGGCGCGCCGGGTGTACCTGGGCTATGGACGCCGAGGCCAGGGGTTCGGCATCGAATTCGGCGAACAATTCATCCACCCCCTGCCCCAAAGCCTTTTCGATGATGGCCTGGGCCTGGCTGCCGGGAAACGGGGGCACCTGGTCCTGCAACAGGGCCAACTCACGGGCGATGTCCGGTGGCAACAGGTCGGGACGGGTGGAGAGCATCTGGCCGAACTTGACGAAGATGGGACCGAGATCTTCCAGCGCACGGCGGATGCGCTCGCCACGGGGACGCTGGCGGGGCTTGCGGCCCCAGTTCCAGGGCAGCAGATGGATGAGGAAACGCAACGGCCGGAACAGGTGGGTGGCGAGGATGATCTCGTCCAGTCCGTGGCGCACCAGCACCCGGTTGATGTGTACCAGGCGCAGCAATTGCCGCCCCGAACGCACGATCATGCCTGTCGCTCCTGCAGCCGCCGCAAGCGCTGCTCCAGGCGCTCCACGGCGTCGCGGAAATCGTCCACCCCGCGCATGAAGTACTCCAATTCGTAAGGCGAAGGCAGTTCACGGCGCTCTTCCTGCAGGTATTCTGCGCCATCACGGACGAGGGTGTCGGCCGCCCGCTTCAGCCAGGCGAACAGCTCGCGCCCCGCTTGCCCGAGCTGGTGAGCCGGCACCTCGCCCAGCAGTCGCGCCAGGGGTTCTTCCCAATCGGGCTGCAACCGGTTGAGCAGGCGCTGCACCCGCTGGCCCAGCTCCATGTCGCCCTCGATTTCCACCGCGCCCTCGAACAAACGGCTGCGCTCGCCGGTGAGCGCGGTGTGCAACAGGGAAAACGGCCCCCCGCGAATCACCGCATCCGGCCGCCCCTCGATCTCGTCGGCCAATTGTACGCCATCGAGCGCCGGCAGCAGGTAGAACACCAGTTCCAGGCCACGAATTTCGATGGCAATGGTCTTGCCGCTGAGGGCGATCATGCGTTCCAGGGCATCGGGATCCAGTTGCAGGGCACGATTGAGTCCCACTTCCAGCAACCCCAGCAAAGATGACGGCAACTTCATCGCAATTCCTCTAGCAGTTGCCGCAGGCTCTTGTTCTCTTCGCCGCCCGGCCAGTGGGGCTCCTGCCCCAGCACCACCACGCTGCCCGCCAGCTTGTCGTGAAAACCCTGCTTGCGGCGATCCCAGGCGATCCAGAGAAAACCCAGGCCCAAGGGAAGCAGCGAGGCTAGATAGGCCAGGTAGCGCAATACCGCCTGCCACAATCGCAGGGGACGGCCACTGCGGGCGTCCACCACGTGGCAGCCCAATAACAGTTTGCCCGGGGTGCCCATGAAACGCATCCACATGAACACCGTGAGTGCCAGCGCCAGCAGGTTGTGCAGTGCATCGATGCGCGCGGACAGCCACAGCGTACCTTCGCCCGCATTCAGCCTCAGCCCCCCGGCGCCCAGCACGCCCTGCAACAGCCCCAGCAGCAGGGTGAACAGCAGGGCATCGAGCAAACAGGCGCCCAGGCGGCGCCAGAAACCGGCATAGCGGGGCACAACCTGCATCAGAACTTGTAGCCCCGGTGCAGAGCGACGATGCCGCCAGAGAGGTTGAAGAAGTCGCAACGGGAGAACCCGGCCTCGCACATCATCTGGCGCAGGCTTTCCTGGTCGGGATGCATGCGGATGGACTCGGCCAGGTAGCGGTAGCTGGCCTCGTCATCGGCGATCCACTTGCCCAGGCGCGGCAACAGGCGAAAGGAATAGGCATCGTAGACCGGCTTGAGTCCGGGCAACACCGGCTTGGAGAATTCCAGCACCAAGGCCTTGCCACCGGGCTTGAGCACCCGCAGCATGGAGGCCAGGGCGCGCGACTTGTCGGTGACATTGCGCAGGCCGAATGCGATGGTGACGGCATCGAAGTGGTTGTCGGGAAAGGGCAGACACTGGGCATCGGCCTGCACGTATTCCACGTTGCCGACGATACCCCGGTCGATCAGGCGTTCGCGCCCCACCTCCAGCATGGAGCTGTTGATGTCGGCCAGCACCACCTGGCCATTGTCGCCCACCGCTTGCGACAGACGCGCCGCCAGGTCACCGGTGCCACCGGCCAGGTCGAGGATGCGCTGGCCCGGGCGGGCACGCACGAACTCGATGGCGATGCGCTTCCAGATGCGATGAATGCCCAGCGACATCAGGTCGTTCATGAGATCGTACTTTTCCGCCACCGAGTGGAACACCTCGGCCACCTTGCGGGCCTTCTGTTCCACCGCCACCTTCTGGTAGCCGAAGTGGGTGAGGGCATCCTGTTTGTCCTGTTCTTGGCTCATGTTCGCTGCCTTGGGTTCGGAGTCAGTCCTGGCGGGTATGTCCCGCCTGGGCCAGTTTGTCCAGATACGCCTGCCACAGCTCCTGCTGGCGCAGTCCCATGTCGTAGAGGGTGTCCCAGTCGTAGATGCCGGTGTCGTGGCCATCGTCGAAAATCGGCTTGATACCGTAGTTGCCCACCGGCTCGATCTGCACGATGTTGACCTCTTCCTTGCCCACCTGCAGGGTCTCCTGACCGGGCCCGTGACCACGCACCTCGGCCGAGGGGGAATACACTCGCAGGAATTCGCAACTGAACGTGAAACGAGCGCCATCGTCGAAACGGATCTCCAATTGGCGCGATTTCTGGTGTAGCTTGATCTCCGTGGGCATGTGCTTGCTCATCGGCTTCCTCGCATTACAGGATATAACGGCTGAGATCCTCGTCCTGGGCCAACTCGGCCAGGTGCCGGTCCACATAGGCACGATCCACCGTGACCTTCTCCCCGGAACGGTCGGAAGCCTCGAAGGAGATGTTCTCCAGCAGGCGCTCCATCACCGTGTGCAGACGCCGGGCACCGATGTTCTCGGTGCGCTCGTTGACTTCCCAAGCCACCTCGGCGATACGCGCCACGCCGTCGTCGGTAAACTCCAGCTCGACGCCCTCGGTCTTCATCAAGGCCACGTATTGTTCGGTGAGCGAGGCATCGGGCTCGGTGAGAATGCGCACGAAATCCTCCACCCCCAGGGCATTGAGTTCCACCCGGATGGGCAGGCGGCCCTGCAGCTCGGGGATCAGATCGGAGGGCTTGGCCAGGTGGAAGGCACCGGAGGCGATAAACAGGATGTGGTCGGTCTTGACCATGCCGTGCTTGGTGGTGACGGTACACCCCTCCACCAGGGGCAACAGGTCACGCTGCACCCCCTCGCGGGAGACATCGGCGCCACTGTGTTCGGTGCGCTTGCAGATCTTGTCCATTTCATCGAGAAACACGATGCCGTTCTGCTCCACCGCCTTGAGTGCCTGGGCCTTGAGTTCGTCGCCGTTGATCATTTTCTCGGCTTCCTCGTCGGTGAGCAGCTTCATGGCTTCCCTGACCGACACCTTCTTGGCCTTGCGCCGGCCACTGGCGAGGTTCTGGAACAAGCTCTGCAACTGGCTGCTCATGTCCTCCATGCCCGGCGGGCTCATGATCTCCACGCCCACGCCGGGTTCGCTGACCTCGATCTCGATTTCCTTGTCATCGAGCTTGCCTTCACGCAACATCTTGCGGAACCGCTGCCGGGTGGCCGAACTCTCGCCCTGGTCCGGCCCCTGGGAATAGAAATCGCCCCGCGCCGGGCGTAGCAGGGCATCGAGCACCCGTTCCTCGGCGGCCTCCTCAGCACGGTGTCGCACCTGTTTGATGGCGTTCTCGCGGGTGAGCTTGATGGCCACGTCCACCAGGTCGCGGATGATGGATTCCACGTCGCGCCCCACATACCCCACCTCGGTGAACTTGGTGGCCTCCACCTTGACGAAGGGCGCATTGGCCAGGCGCGCCAGACGGCGGGCAATCTCGGTCTTGCCCACGCCGGTGGGACCGATCATGAGGATGTTCTTGGGCGTGATCTCGTTGCGCAGGGTCTCGTCGAGCTGGCTGCGGCGCCAGCGGTTGCGCAGAGCGATGGCCACTGCACGCTTGGCCTCGCTCTGGCCGATGATGTGCTTGTCCAGTTCCTGCACGATTTCGCGGGGAGTCATTTGCGACATAGGCGATCCTGTGTTGTTCAGTCCTCGAGATCCAGGCTCTCGATGGTGAGATGGTGATTGGTGTAGATGCACACGTCGCCAGCGATCTGCAAGCCCTTCTCCACGATGGCCCGGGCATCGAGCTCCGTGTTATCGAGCAGGGCGCGGGCCGCCGACTGGGCGAAGGGACCACCAGAGCCAATGGCAATCAGACCGTCGCGCTCGGGCTCGATCACGTCACCATTGCCGGTGATGATCAGCGAAGCCGTCTTGTCGGCCACTGCCAACAGGGCTTCCAGACGCCGCAGGGCGCGATCGGTGCGCCAGTCCTTGGCCAGCTCCACTGCCGCGCGCACTAGATTGCCGGAGTGCTTCTCCAGCTTGCCCTCGAAGCGTTCGAACAGGGTGAAGGCATCGGCGGTGCCGCCGGCAAAGCCCGCCAGCACGCGCTCGTGATAGAGCCGGCGCACCTTGCGCGCATTGCCCTTCATCACCGTGTTGCCCAGGGTCACCTGGCCATCACCGCCGATGACCACTTGGCCTCCACGGCGCACGGAAAGAATGGTGGTGCCTCGAAACTGGTCCAAAGAAACACTCCTCGCCTCGTAAAAGCGGCAATTCTACACCATACGGGAGCCGGCGACAGCCGCGCCCGCTCACTGGTCGCGGGATTTCTTGCGCGCCCGGGGATGGGCCTGATCGTATACCGCGGCCAGATGCTGAAAATCCAGTTGGGTGTAGACCTGGGTGGTGCCGAGATTGGCATGGCCCAGCAACTCCTGCACCGCGCGGATATCACCGCTGGATTCCAGCAGATGGCTGGCGAAGGAATGCCGCAGGCGGTGGGGGTGCAGACGCCCCATCCCCGCCACCCGGTTCTCCCAGCGCCGCAAGCGGGCCGCCACCGCCCGCCGGCCCAGGCGGCCGCCGCCGCGACCCACGAATACCGCGGGCTCGTCGGGCGCGGCCAGCTCCGGCCGTACCTGCAACCAGGCCCGCAGCGCCGTCACCGCCCGTCGCCCCACAGGTACCTCGCGTTGCTTGTTCCCTTTGCCGGTGACCCGCACCAACCCCTCGTCCAGGCGCAGTTGTGCCAGCTCCAGGCCCACCAGCTCGGCCAGGCGCAGCCCGGAGGAATAGAACAGTTCCAGCATGGCCAGATCACGCACCTCCAGGGGCCCGCTGACCGGCTGCTCCAGCAGTTGCTGCACCTGGTCCACATCCAACACCGCCGGCAGACGACGTTCGGCACGTGGCGCCGCCACCTGCTCGGCCGGGTTGGCCTGCAACTGTCCTTCGCGCAGGAGATAACGAAAAAAGGCGCGCAGGGCCGAGAGATTGCGCTGGATGCTGCGGCCGGAAATCCCCGCCTGGTGACGGGCCGCCACATAGCGCCGAAGATGCCGGGCCTGGACTTCTGACCATCGACTCACCTCACCCTCTCGGTCGAGGAAGATCACCAGGGCCAGCAGATCGCGCCGGTAGCCGTCACAGGTGTGAGGCGAGAGCGAGCGCTCACTGCGAAGGTGCCGATGGAAACGCTCCAGCCAACCCAGCGCCTCCGCCTGCATGACCGTTCAGACCACCCGCTTGAGCACCGCCGAGACCACCTCGCCCAGATAGCCGAGGAATACCGTGCTCATGCCGGCGCGAAAACGCTCGGCATCGCTGCTGGCGATGGCCACCAGCCCCCGGCTTTCCATGTCGAACAGAGGCACCAAGGCCACCGAGCCCACCTGGCCGGCCCGCTCGCCAAACAGGAATTCACGCTGCTGGCGGTTGAAACGCCCACAGACCGGCTTGCGCCGCGCGAGAATGGATTCGAACAATTCCAGTCCCTCGGCGTCGCGCGTGATCAGCTCGGGCCGTCCACACAGACACTCCGGGGCCACCAGCAATCGCACCGCCACCATATCGGCTTCGAAGTCCTGCTCCAGGCGCTCGCTGAGCAGCTCGATGAAGCTGTCGCGGCAATCCGCTTCCAACAGGGCGATGGACAGCTTGTGCAACCGGGCCATCAGGGCATCGTTCTCCCGCGCGATATCCACCAGTTCGCGAATCTTCTGCCGCAACTCCCGCGCCTCCTGGCGCAGCACCGCCACTTGACGCTCGATCAGGGAAACCGCGCCGGCGGTCTGGTGCGCGATGTTGAGCCGGCTCAGCACATCGGGGTGGCGCTCGAAGAAGTCCGGATGGCTGCGCAGGTACTCGGCCACCTCCTCGTCGCTACAGGACACCGGCAACACGCTCTTGTCTCGATTTTTCTGGCTGCTCATGGCCTTCTCGTGCTCAAACAAAACTGGCTACATGGTAGCCAGTTCCCCCGTGAAATGAAACCGTATTCGTCCCGTCTACAGGGGCTGGGTCAACCGCGCGCGGAAAACCTCTGTCGCCGGGCCGGTCATCCACACCGCTTCCCCCTCTCCTGCCCAGCGGATATGCAGACACCCGCCCGGCAGATGCACTTTCACCGTCTCGTCCAACTCGCCCCACAGCCGTCCCACCACCACCGCCGCGCAGGCCCCGCTGCCACAGGCCAGAGTCTCACCCACGCCGCGTTCGAACACGCGCAGGCGGATCTCGCCACGATTCACCCGCTGCATGAAACCCACGTTGACCCGCTGGGGAAACAATTCATGGGTCTCCAGCAAGGAACCGAGCCGCGTCACCGGCGCACGGCCCACGTCCTCCACCACCAGCACCGCATGGGGGTTGCCCAGGGACACCGCGCCGAACTCCACCGTCTCGTCCGCCAGCGCAACCGTATAATGACTGGCCCGCTCGGGCGCCTGCAGGGGAATCTCGTCCGGATCCAGCCGGGGCACGCCCATGTTCACGGTGACCTGGCCATCGTCCTGGATGAGCAACTCCATCAGGCCCGCGCGGGTCTCCACCGGAATACGGCGCTTGTGGGTCAGACCGTGATCGTAGACGAAACGGGCAAAACAACGCGCCCCGTTACCGCACTGCTCCACTTCACTGCCATCGGCATTGAAAATACGATAGCGGAAATCCGCCTCCGCCGTCTGCGCCGGCTCCACCAGCAGGACCTGGTCACATCCGACACCGAAGTGCCGGTCGGCCAGGCGGCGGATCTGCTCCGCGTCCAGCGTCACCGACTGGCTCAGCGCATCGATCACCACAAAGTCGTTGCCCAGGCCGTGCATCTTGGAAAATTCTAAACTCATGATCCTAGCTTACCGGTTGCCGGCACGGTGGAAAACCCCTCCCGCTGTCGGTATACTTGCCCGCAGTTGCAGTCACATCGTTTCAGGCACCGCCATGGACCAGTCCGTTCGCTTCGATCCCGATCTCATCCGCCGCTACGACAAATCCGGCCCCCGCTACACCTCCTACCCCACCGCGGTGCAGTTCCATCCCGGCTTCGGCGGCGACGACTACCGCGAGCAGGTGCGCCTGAGCAACGAACACAGCCGCAGCCAGTCCCGTCCCACCCCCTTGTCGCTGTATTTCCACATTCCCTTTTGCGACACCGTATGTTTCTATTGCGGCTGCAACAAGGTGGTTACCAAGGATCGCTCCCGCGCCCGCCCCTACCTGGAGCGCGTGCACCGGGAAATCGCCCTGCAAAGCGCCCTGTTCGACGACGACCGGGTAGTGGAACAACTGCACTGGGGAGGCGGCACACCCACCTTCATCAGCCACGACGAAATGCGTGAACTGATGCAGGTGACCCGGCGGCATTTTCCACTGTGTGACGACGACAGCGGGGAATATTCCATCGAGATCGATCCGCGCGAGGTACAGGCGGAAACCCTGGCCCTGCTGCGTGAACTGGGCTTCAATCGCCTCAGCCTGGGGGTACAGGACGTGGATCCCCGGGTACAGAAGGCGGTCAACCGCATCCAGCCCAACGAAATCACCCAAAGTGCCATCGACAGTGCCCGACGCGAGGGCTTCAAATCGGTGAGCATCGACCTGATCTATGGCCTGCCCTTCCAGAGCGTGGCCGGTTTCGAGCGCACCATCGAACAGGTGCTGGCATTTTCCCCCGACCGCCTCTCGGTATTCAACTACGCCCATCTGCCGGAAATGTTCAAGCCCCAGCGGCGCATCAACGAGGCCGACCTGCCCTCACCGGCGGAAAAACTCGACATTCTCAAGATGACCATCGAGCGTCTCACCGGGGCAGGCTACGTCTACATCGGCATGGACCACTTCGCCAAGCCCGACGACGAACTGGCTGTCGCCCAGCGCCAGGGCAGCCTGTATCGCAATTTCCAGGGCTATTCCACCCATGCCGAGTGTGACCTGATCGCCCTGGGCATCACCTCCATCGGCCAGGTGCACCGTTGTTATGCCCAGAACGTGAAAGACCTGGACAGCTACTACCAGCTCGTCGACGCCGGCGAACTACCCATCTTCCGCGGGGTTGCGCTCAGCGACGACGATCTGCTGCGGCGTGAGGTCATCAGCCAGCTCATCTGCCATTTCCGGCTTCACATGGACGATATCGAACAGCGTTTCGGCATCGTATTCGAAGACTATTTCGCCACCGAGTTGCAACAATTGGCCGGTATGGCCGACGACGGCCTGCTCGAGATAGGCGATCGTCGCATCCAGGTCAGCCCCGCGGGTCACCTGTTGATACGCAATATCTGCATGGTGTTCGACCGTTACCTGCGCCAGCAGAGTGCGCAACGCTTTTCCAAGGTCATCTGAAACCCCGCCCACGCACCGGTTGCCAACGCAACCGCAGGCCCAGCAACAGCACCAGCACCGCGCCATAGAGCAATGGCTCGCGCAGATCGGCCTTGACCAGCCAGAGAAAATGCAACACCGCCAGAATGGCGATCACATAGACCAACCGGTGCAACTGTTTCCAGCGCCGCCCCAGGCGCCGCATCATGGCCTGGGTGGAGGTCAAGGCCAGGGGGATCATCAGCACCCAGGCGGCGAAGCCCACCGTGACATAGGGCCGCTTGAGAATATCGCGCTGGATCTCCTGCCAGTCGAAGGCGTGCTCCAGCCAGAGATAAATGGCGAAGTGCAGGCAGAGATAGAAAAAGGCATACAAACCCAGCATGCGCCGCAGGCGAATGAATTCGCCACGCCCAGTCAAGCGCCGCGCCGGTGTCATGGCCAGGGTGAGCAACAGAAAACGCAAGGCCCAGTCGCCGGTGCCGTGGGTGAGTGTCTCCACCGGCTCGGGGCCAAGCTGCTGTTGCCAGGTGAGCCAGGCGAGCCAGGCAAACGGCACCAGGCCCAGCAGGAATACCCCCAACCTGAGCACGCGCATGCCGGGCCCGCCGGACATCAGAAATAACGCCGCAGATCCATACCTGCGTACAAACCGGCCACCTCCTCGGCATAGCCATTGAAAGGCTGCGTGGGGATCTTGAAAAACGCGCCCAGGCGCCGTTCCTTCTTCTGACTCCAGCGCGGGTGATCCACCGCCGGGTTGACGTTGGCATAGAAACCGTATTCATGGGGCGCAGCCAACGACCAACTGGTGACCGGCTGGCGTGAAGTGAACTCGATTCGCACGATGGACTTGATACTCTTGAAGCCGTATTTCCACGGCACCACCAAGCGCAGGGGGGCACCATTCTGGTTGGGGAGTTCCTCGCCATAGAGCCCCACCGCCAACAAGCTCAAAGGATGCAGGGCCTCGTCCATGCGCAGACCCTCGCGATAGGGCCAGTCCAGCACCGCACGCCGCTGCCCCGGCATGCGCTCGGGGTCGTGCAGCGTGGTGAAGGCCACGTAACGGGCACGCGAGGTGGGGCGAAAACGCTTGATCAAATCGGCCAGGGGAAAGCCCACCCAGGGCACCACCATGGACCAGGCCTCTACGCAACGAAAACGGTAGATGCGCTCCTCCAGGGAGTGAGGCCGCAACAGATCGTCCAGATCGAACACGCCGGTCTTTTCCGCCTCACCGGCGATCTCCACCTGCCAGGGTCGTGGCTGGAAATGTCGGGCGAGGCGGGCGGGATCCTCCTTGTCGGTGCCGAATTCATAGAAATTGTTGTAGCGGGTTACATTTTCATAACTGGTGAGTTGCTCGCCCCGACCATAGGCCGTCTTGCGCACGTTCGCCAGCCGCCGGCCCGCCACTGCCGCCGGTGCCAGCAAGCCACCGGCCAGGCCCAGCAGGGCGATGCGCCCACTCTGGCGGATGATGCTCCGGCGCTGTGCGAAAACCCTCGCATCGGTCACTTCCCATTCACGGCAATGGGAACGACGTCGGATCTTGATCAGCATGATGTGCTCTCCCGTTGTTCACTGCACTCCAGACCCGCAAACAGACGTCATGTTACGCGGTAAGGTGAAATTTGTACTACTTTCTTTACATCGACCACATGCGAACACAGGGAAGTACACCATGGAGTTGAGACTCGTCCCGTTCGAGGATTTGTCGCCCGACATCGCATCGTGCCTGGCGCAGGCCCTGGAGCAACACGGCTACCGGATCCGGGTCAGCCCCGTGCAAAACCTTCCCGGGCGCGCCTTCAATCCCCGCCGCGGCCAGTATGCCGCCGACCCGCTGCTCAACCGCCTGGGCCGCCTGGAGGGCGAGCGCGTGCTCGGGGTGACCGGCGTCGACCTCTACCGTTACGTGTGCCGCTTCGTCTATGGCCTGGCCGATCTGCCAGGCCGCCGGGCCCTGATTTCCCACTACCGGCTGGGACAGGCAGGCGACATCCTGTACCAGCGCCTGCTCAAGCTGGCCCTGCACGAACTGGGACACTGTCATGGCCTGGAACATTGCCCGGAAAACACCTGCGTGATGTGCTTCAGCGCCAGCCTGGAGGCACTGGATCACAGTGGCCGGGACTATTGCCCCACCTGCCGCGCACGACTGCCCGCAGAGCACCGGGACGCAAGCGAGGCAATTGCATAGCACAAACAAAAACGGCAAGATAGGCGGGTCTTTTCCAAGAGCCATCACCATGAACAGATTCTGGCCCCGCGCCCTCCTGCTGACCAGCCTGTTGCTGGCGCTCCCTGCCTGCAACCGTGGCTCGGATCAGAATGCAGAAAGCCTGACCACCCTGCCCGCCTGCAACGATCAAAGCCTGCAAGAGCTGGCCCGCGACGAACGCGCTTTCGACGAGGCCTGCCGCAATGCCATCGCGACCGAACTACCCGGCGTCAAGCAAGGCCTCCTGGATCGCCTGCTGCGTCTGGGCAGCCGTTACGACGAAGCCAGCGACCGCTACCGTATCCTGATCCATGGGCTAGACGCCAACGGCAACGCATTGGATGCCGACAACCTGGCCAGGCTGGAGGTGTTCACGGTGGAAGACGGCGAGCGCCGCGCCCTGCCAACCTCGGCCCTGAACATCGGTCCGCTGGGTTCGGGCGAGGGCCTGAGTCTGTCACTGGTGGGCGACTACTCCGCCAGCATGCGTGACGAGGATCTCGACGCCATGGCGGCCCTGTTCCGCGACATCGTCACGGCCCTGCCCGATGGCATCCATGGCCAGGTGGTGTGGTTCTCGGCCAATGCCATGACCCAGCAGAGCTTCACCGGCGACCGCGCCACCCTGTTGGCAGCGGTGGCCCGCAACGACAACATGCCTCGCAGCCGCACCGCACTGTATGACGGCATGGGCCTGGCGCTGAGCCAGATCCAGGCCCATGGCGATCCCTTCAACCTGCTGGTGCTGGTTACCGATGGACGAGAGAACGCCTCCAGCAGTTATACTCCCCAGGAACTGGCGAGCCTGGCCCAGACACAGGATGTGTTCGTGCTCATGCTGGGCAGCCTGCTGGCCAACGAGAAACAATTGCGCCAGCGTGCCGGTGAGCACGGCGCCTATCTGTATGCACCTAACCTTCAGCAGCTGCGCAGCAGCCTGCAACAATACATAGCGGCCCTTGGAGCACTCAGCGTGGTGGAGCTGCCTGGCTATGTAGTACTGGCCGACGAGCTGGAGCTCGACCTGGACGGGCAGACGCTGCGCTTCAGCCCGACACGATAGGAATCACCTTCTGGCGCGGATCCATCAACGCGCCCTCCAGCCGGGCACCGGTGAGATCGGCATCGCGCAGGCTGGCACCCTTGAGATTGGCCCCGCGCAGATCGGCCAGGCGCAGGTCGGCACCCTCCAGGTTGGCCTCGCGCAGGTCGGCGCCACTGAGATCCACCTGCACCAGGTTGGCATCCTTGAGATTGACTCCGCGCAGATCGGCTCCACGGAGCGTATAGGCATCCAGCTCCAGCAGTTTCTCGAAGCCTTTCTTGTCGTAGATCTCGATCATCTTCGTCCTCCCTCGAAGGCCATGATCGTGGGTCCGGCTTGCCTCTCGTCACCGTCCAGGCCGGCCACCCCCAGGGGGCCGGGATCACACGCCTCGCCCTCGGCGCACAAACCCTGCTCCAGGTTGCGATAGTCCCACAGGTCGTGATCCATGAGCTGACTGGGCTTGACATTGCCCAGGGCATTGAGCAGGTTGCTGGGCACCTTGGGGTTGTCGGCGGCCAAGGTGCGAATCAGTTGCTTGACCCGTTGACGAGTCATGTTTTGCTGCGAACCGCATAAATTGCAGGGGATGATGGGAAAACCCAGCACCTCTGCGTAACGGGCGATATCCCGTTCCTGGCAATAGGCCAGTGGCCGGATGACGATGTGACGCCGGTCGCGGGTGAGCAGTTTGGGCGGCATGGAACGCACCTCGCCACTGTAGAGCGCCGACATCAGGAAACTCTCGATGAGATCGTCACGATGATGCCCCAGGGCGATCTTGTTGAAACCGTGCTCGCGGGCATAGCGATAGATGATCCCCCGACGCAGGCGCGAACACAGGGAACAGTAAGTCTTGCCGGGGGGGATCTTGTCGGTGACGATACTGTAGGTGTCGCGCCGGATCACCTCGTACTCATAGCCTTGCGCCGCCATCCAGCGCCGCAGCCCGGCATCGTCCCAGCCAGGCTGGGCCTGGTCCAGGGTCAGCGCGCGCAGGTGAAAGTCCTTGCCACTGCGCATGCGCAGGAGGTGCAGCAGGCGCACCAGGGTATAGGAATCCTTGCCGCCGGAGACGCATACCAGCACCCGGTCGCCGGGCTGGATCATGCGATAGTCGGCAATGGCCTTGCCGGCGTAATGCAGCAGTTTTTTCTCCAGCCGCTCGCTCATGCCGACGAATAGTGCTCCGCCACATAGCGCTCGACAATGTGCTGGAATTCACGGGCGATACCCTCGCCCTTGAGGGTGACGGTCTTTTCGCCATTCACGTACACCGGAGCCACCGGCTTCTCGCCGGTACCGGGCAGGCTGATGCCGATATTGGCATGCTTGCTCTCCCCCGGCCCGTTGACCACGCACCCCATCACCGCCACGGTCATGTTCTCCACCCCGGGGTATTGGCTGCGCCACTGGGGCATTTGGGTACGGATATAATCCTGGATATCCTGCGCCAGTTGCTGGAAAAACGTGCTGGTGGTGCGCCCGCAACCAGGACATGAAATCACCACCGGGGTGAAGGAACGCAGTTCCAGCGCCTGCAGGATCTCCTGCGCCACCCGCACCTCCTCGCTGCGATCACCGCCGGGCTCGGGAGTGAGCGAGATGCGAATGGTATCGCCTATGCCTTCCTGCAACAGCACCGACAGCGCCGCGGTGGAGGCAACGATGCCCTTGGCCCCCATGCCGGCCTCGGTAAGGCCCAGGTGCAGGGGATAGTCACAGCGCGCGGCGATGTCACGGTAAATGCGAATGAGATCCTGCACCCCGCTCATTTTGCACGACAGAATGATGTGGTCGTGACCCAGACCCAGCTCCTCGGCCCGGGCGGCACTGTCCAGGGCGGAACGGATCAGCGCCTCGTGCATCACCTCAGTGGCCTCGCGCGGCTGCGCCAGGCGGGCATTCTCGTCCATCAGGCGCGCCAGCAGATCCTGATCCAGACTGCCCCAGTTGACGCCGATGCGCACCGGCTTGTCATAGCGACAGGCAAACTCGATCATTTCGGCAAACTGACTGTCACGCCGGCTGCCCTTGCCCACATTGCCGGGATTGATGCGGTATTTGGCCAAAGCCTCGGCGCAGGCCGGATATTTCTGCAACAGCTTGTGGCCATTGAAATGGAAATCCCCCACCAGTGGCACCTCGACGCCCATGGCCTCCAGGCGCTGGCGAATCTCGGGCACCGCGGCGGCGGCTTCCTCGGTGTTCACCGTGATCCGAACCAGCTCGGAACCGGCCCGGGCCAACTGCGCCACCTGCACCACCGTGGCCATTACATCGGCGGTGTCGGTGTTGGTCATGGACTGCACCACCACCGGCGCCGTGCCCCCCACCACGACCTGGCCGATGCGCACCGGCACTGTCTTCCTGCGTTCGATAGGGCTTTGCATGGTGTTGATTACCCTGTTGAAAAATGGCGCCATGATAGCGCATTTTGCCGCTTGGCGACATCGCCGACCCGCCTTTGCAGCGCAAAAAGCCCCTGAATATATAAGCATAACGCTTTGTTATTAAAATAAAAAAATTTCTCCCATACCTGGAAAATACTGTATTCGGGATCTATCTTTATAATGCAGGTAGCAAAAAATGGAGGTGCATCATGAAAACCAAGGTATGCAAATCTTGCGGTTATGTAGGCAAGCCCATTCCCCAAGCCAAGGACAGCTTCATGTTGGACCTGTTCTTCTGGCTGATCGCCCTGGCCCTGTCCGGCATGAGCCAGCAGTGGTACATCATGTTCCTGCCGCTGGCCTGGACGATCTATCACATCGCCCGCTTCAACACCGTGAAGTGCCCCAAGTGCGGCAATCTTGACATGGTCAGCCTCAACAGCCACAAGGGCAAGGAGGTTCTGGCCCACCAGGAGGAAATGGCTCATCATCATTGAGCATGGAGGAAAAACCCACCACCCTGGAGGTCACGCGCAGGCAGGGCAGGTGGTCGAACGAACGCCCTGAGGAGCCTCTGCTCCCCAGGGCGAAGGAAAGGACGGTATCAGAAAGGGATGTCGTCGTCGAAATCGCCTAGATCTTCTGTTACAGGCGCGGCGCTGGGCTGGGTTGCTTGTTGGGCAGGTGCCTGCTGACGACCTCCATAGCCTCCCCCGGCTTCTCCCCCGGCGCCGCGACTGTCCAACATCTGCATTTCATTGGCCACGATCTCCGTGGTGTAGCGGTCCTGGCCATTCTGGTCCTGCCACTTGCGCGTCTGCAATTTGCCCTCGATATAGACCTTGGAACCCTTGCGCAGGTATTCGCCGGCGATCTCGCCCAGGCGCCCGAACATCACCACCCGGTGCCATTCGGTGCGCTCCTGCTGCTCTCCGCTCTGCTTGTCACGCCAGGTCTCCGAGGTGGCCACGCGCAGGTTGGCCACCGCACCGCCGCTGGGCATGTAGCGCACTTCCGGGTCCTGTCCCAGGTTACCGATCAAGATGACTTTGTTGATGCCTCGTGCCATGTCTGTTCCTCTCGCTCACTTGGTGGCCGACAGGGGCCAGTGTATCATTTTCCATCCCCGGCATCCGCCTTTTCCGGTGCCTCGCCCTGCCAGCGGTAACGCATCAGAGCCTCGCGATCCAGGGCATTGTTGTCCACCTTGAGATAGGCGATGCCTTCCTCGGCGATCACCACCGCCTCGGCCACGCCGGTGATGCTGGTAAGCGCCAGCACCAGCTCGTTGGCGCGCTCCTCGCTCACCGGCCCCACCCGGATCATCAGGCTGCCCAGGTAACGCGGATTGCGCATGGTCACCGCCAGGGCCAACCACAGCAACAACATCACCGCAGCGAACAGGAACACACTGTTATAGCCGAAGGCACCATAGATCGCCCCGCCCGCCAGGCCGCCGAGAAAGGCGCCGAGAAACTGGGAACTGGAATACACACCCATGGCGGTGCCCTTGATATCGGGAGGCGCCACTTTCACGATCAGCGAGGGCAAGGTGGCCTCCAACACGTTGAAGGCGACGAAAAACAGCAACAGGGCGCCGAACACGGCATAGACCGAATCGCTGTCTCCCATCAGGATCAGCTCGGCCAGCACCAACACGAAGATGGAACCCACGAAGACCTGTTTCATCTTGCGCCGGCTCTCGGCCAGCACCACGAAGGGCACCATCACCACCATGGCGATCAGCAGGACCGGCAGATAGATCCACCAATGGTGTTCGGGCGCCAGTCCGGCATGGTCACGCAGGGCCAGGGGCATGACCACGAAAGTGGCGGTGAGCACCATGTGCAGGATGAAAATCCCCGCATCCAGCCGCAACAACTCCTCATCACGCAACACGGTGCGAAACTGGCTGGGAACGGGCTGGGCATCGCGATGAAAACGACTGACAGAAGGCGTGGGCACTACCTTGTACAACACCCAGATCCCTCCCAGCGCCAGCACCGCGGTGAGCCAGAAGATGCCGTCGACCCCGATCCAACGGCTCACCACCGGCCCCGCCACCAACGACACAGCAAAGGACAAGCCGATGCTGACCCCGATCATGCCCATGGCTTTGACCCGATGTTCCTCGCGGGTGAGATCGGCGGTCAGAGCCATGATGGCGGCGGCGATGGCACCGGCCCCCTGCAGGGCGCGACCGAGAATCACCCCGTGGATACTGTCAGCCATGGCCGCGATCATGCTGCCCACGGCGAAGATCAGCAATCCACTGGCGATCACAGGCTTGCGTCCGAAACGATCGGACAACATGCCGAAGGGAATCTGCAACGCCGCCTGGGTGAGACCATAGATACCCACCGCCAACCCCACCAGGGTGGGCGTGTGCCCCTCGAGCTGCTCGGCATACAGGGCGAATACCGGCAGAATCATGAACAGACCGGCCATGCGCAGGGCATAGATACTAGCCAGGGAAGTAGACGCCCGCTTCTCCAGCGGCGTCATCGCGTCCTGCTGCACTTCTTCTAGCATGGTGTTTTGCAAAGTGAACCTCGTGTCAATCTGCCAAACCGAAACACCCCGTGACCGGCACGGGGTGTTTGCCCAGGGAATGGGAAAGACCGTATATTATCAGGTTCGCTGTTTGGCAGAAACTCAAATGGATACAATTCGCATTCGTGGGGCACGCACCCACAACCTCAAGAACATCGATCTCGACCTGCCCCGGGACCGCTTGATCGTATTCACCGGCCTGTCCGGCTCCGGAAAGTCATCCCTGGCCTTCGACACCATCTATGCCGAGGGCCAACGGCGCTACGTGGAGTCCTTGTCGGCCTACGCCCGCCAGTTCCTCTCGGTGATGGAGAAGCCCGACATCGACCATATCGAGGGCCTCTCGCCGGCCATATCCATCGAGCAGAAGTCCACCTCGCACAACCCGCGCTCCACCGTCGGCACCATCACCGAGATCTACGACTATCTGCGCCTGCTGTTCGCGCGCATCGGCGAGCCCCATTGTCCCGATCACGGCCAGCCACTGGTGGCCCAGACTGTCAGCCAGATGGTGGACCAAGTGCTGGAACTGCCGTCCGAGGGCCGTTATATGCTGCTGGCACCGGTGGTCAGCGGCCGCAAAGGTGAGCACTTACAATGCTTGGATGCCTTGCGCAGTCAGGGGTTCATTCGCGCCCGCATCGATGGCGCGGTGGTAGAACTGGATCCCGTGCCCGAGCTGGACAAGCAGAAAAAACATAGCATCGAGGTGGTGGTGGACCGTTTCAAGATACGCCCCGATCTGAAACAACGCCTGGCGGAATCCTTCGAAACCGCCCTGCAACTCAGCGACGGCCTGGCCATAGTCGCCCCCATGGACGGCGGCGAGGACAGGGTCTTTTCCGCCAAGTTCGCCTGCACCCGCTGTGGTTTCAGTCTCTCCGAGCTGGAACCGCGACTGTTTTCCTTCAACAATCCCCATGGCGCCTGCCCCGCCTGCGATGGCCTGGGCAACAAGGAATTCTTCGATCCCCAACGGGTGGTCTCCCACCCCGAACTGAGCCTGCGCGAGGGCGCCGTGCGCAACTGGGACCGCCGCAACAGTTTTTACGCCCAACTGCTGGAATCCCTGGCCGAGCACTATGGTTTCGACCTGGACACACCCTTCCGGGACCTGCCCGGGAAAATTCAGCAAATCGTGCTCTATGGCAGCGGCAAGGAAAAGATTCGTTTCAGCTACGCCGGCAGCCGCCACGGCACCCGCCCCAAGAGCCATCCCTTCGAGGGTATCATCCCCAACATGCAACGGCGCTACCGGGAAACCGACTCCAACATCGTGCGCGAGGAACTGGCCAAATACCTCAGCACCCAGCCCTGCCCCGAGTGCCACGGCAGCCGCCTCAACCGCGCCGCCCGCCATGTGCTGGTGGCCGGCTACAGCCTGCCGCAAATTACCGCCCTCCCCATCACCGACGCGCGTGATTTCTTCCAACGACTGCGCCTGGAGGGCAAACGCGCCCAGATCGGCGAGAAAATCATCAAGGAAATCAACGACCGGCTGAGTTTCCTGGTCAACGTGGGACTGGACTATCTCAACCTCAACCGCAAGGCCGATACGCTCTCCGGCGGCGAGGCCCAGCGCATCCGCCTGGCCAGCCAGATCGGTGCCGGCCTGGTGGGAGTCATGTATGTGCTCGACGAACCTTCCATCGGGCTACATCAGCGCGACAACCAGCGCCTGCTCAACACCCTGCACTACTTGCGCGACCTGGGCAATACGGTGATTGTGGTGGAACACGACGAAGACGCCATTCGCCAGGCCGACCACGTGGTGGACATCGGGCCTGGCGCCGGAGTACACGGCGGCCACATCGTGGCTCAGGGCAGCCCCACGGACATCGCCAACAACCCGGCCTCACTCACCGGTCAGTATCTCAGCGGCAAACAGAAAATCGAGACACCGGCACAGCGTCATCGTCCCGATGAACAGCGCTGGCTGCGCATCGTCGGAGCCCACGGCAACAACCTGCAAGACATCACGGTGGCCATCCCCGTGGGCCTGTTCACCTGCGTCACCGGCGTGTCCGGTTCCGGCAAGTCCACCCTGATCAACGACACCCTCTACGCCCGTGCCGCCAGTGAACTCAACCGCGCCAGCCGTGAAAGCGCGCCCTGCCGCGCCATCGAGGGCCTGGAGCACTTCGACAAGATCATCGACATCGACCAGAGCCCCATCGGCCGCACGCCACGCTCCAATCCCGCCACCTACACCGGCCTGTTCACCCCCATTCGCGAGCTGTTCGCCGGCACGCCCGAGGCCCGCGCCCGCGGTTACGGCCCCGGCCGCTTCAGTTTCAACGTCAAGGGCGGCCGCTGCGAAGCCTGCCAGGGCGATGGCCTGATCAAGGTGGAAATGCACTTCCTGGCCGACATCTATGTGCAGTGCGATGTGTGCAAGGGCAAGCGCTACAACCGAGAGACCCTGGATATTCTCTACAAGGGCAAGACTATCCACGAAGTGCTGGAAATGACGGTGGAAGACGCGCTGGAATTCTTCGACGCCATCCCCGCCATCAAGCGCAAACTGGCCATGCTGGCCGAAGTGGGCCTGGCCTACATCCGCCTCGGCCAGCCTGCCACCACCCTCTCCGGCGGCGAGGCGCAACGCGTCAAGCTGGCCAAGGAGCTGTCCAAGCGCGACACCGGCAAAACCCTCTACATCCTCGACGAACCCACCACCGGGCTGCATTTTCACGATGTCAGGCAATTGCTGCATGTACTGCATCGTCTGCGCGATCACGGCAACACGGTGATCGTGATCGAACACAATCTGGATGTGATCAAGACCGCCGACTGGGTCGTCGACCTGGGCCCGGAAGGCGGTGCCGGCGGCGGCCATCTGGTGGCCAGCGGCACCCCGGAGGATGTGGCCGCATGTCCGGACTCCCATACCGGCCGATTTTTGCAGCAGGTACTGAAAAGCCAGGTGCGCGAGGCCGTATGAAGCGCCTGACTCAGGCGCGCGACAGGGCGTCTCCCAAGGCCAGCCCCAACAGGTCCGCCGCGCTGCCCCGGTTCACTGCGATCTCCACCAGGCCCACGCTGTTGGGATACCAGAAGGGCTGCCCGGGAGACACCTCGGCAAAGGTCCGCGCATAGGCCAGGCGCTGACCAGCCACGCGTACTCGGTCGCTGCAGGACAACGTGCGGGCGCGCAATCCCGTCATGGCATTGCCGAACTCGTCGATGTAGATGATCTTCGCCAGATCGGCGCCCATGGAAGACTCGAAATGCCGCCATAGCGGTAGCGCCAGCGCCTCGGGGGCCTCACCACGAGCCAGGCGCGCCGCAACCGGCGCGAACAGGTCGCGACCATGAAAGCTGTTGGACAGATGCTCCGGGCGCCAGTGGATGCGAAAATACGCCGCCTCGGCCGCTCGCGCGGCCAGCACATCGAACAGACCGTTGTCCGGCCCCACGAAGTAACGGCTGTCGGCACGCACCACCAAGGCCTCGCGCTCGCTGCCCACGCCAGGATCCACCACGGCACAAAATACACTACCCGCGGGGAAGCAATCCACATGGGCTGCCAGCAGGTGGGCCGCCAGCAAGGGATCGAAGACCGGCGCATCGTGCAACAGGTCGATCACCGGCTGCTCCGGCGCCGCCTCTGCCAGCACCGCCTTCATCTGGCCCACGTAGGGGCCGCGCCAACCGAAGTCGGTGAACAGAACGATCACGGGATCAAACGAAAAAACCGGAGCACCCGGCTCCGGCTTTGGCTTGCGGCGACCAGGCCAAGACGGCTTACTCGGCCGCGGCCCCCGCGCTGTCGCCACCAGCCTCGCCTGTGGCAGGCATGTCGGCCTCCACGAGCTGTACCAAGGCCATGGGGGCATTGTCACCGGCGCGGTAGCCGCATTTGAGAATGCGCAGATAACCGCCGGGACGCTGGCGATAACGCGGTCCTATCTCGCTGAACAGCTTGCCCACGATTTCCTTGTCCCGCAAGCGGGCAAAGACGATGCGACGATTGGCCACGGTGTCGTTCTTGGCCCGCGTGATCAAGGGCTCCACCACACGGCGCAACTCCTTGGCCTTGGGCAAAGTGGTCTTGATGGTTTCATGACGCAGCAGCGACACCGACATGTTCTTGAACATGGCCTGGCGATGGCTGCTGTTGCGGCCCAACGGGCGACCTGATTTTCTATGACGCATTTTCGTTGCTTCCCAAGTCTAGTTCTGCTCGCACATCAAGCAGATTCTTTGTCTTTCAACTGTGGCGGCGGCCAGTTCTCCAGGCGCACACCCAGGGACAGCCCCTTGGAGGCCAGCACGTCCTTGATCTCGGTGAGCGATTTCTTGCCCAGGTTGGGCGTCTTCAGCAGCTCCACCTCGGTGCGCTGAATCAGGTCGCCGATGTAGTAGATGTTCTCCGCCTTCAGGCAATTGGCCGAACGCACGGTCAGCTCCAGGTCGTCCACCGGGCGCAACAGGATCGGATCCACACTGGGCTCCTCAGCCTTGGGTTCCTCTTGCGCCTTGCCCTTGAGATCGATGAAATGGGTGAGCTGCTCCTGCAGGATGGTGGCCGCAGCACGAATGGCCTCCTCCGGCTCGATGGTGCCATTGGTCTCCAGCTCGATGATCAGTTTGTCCAGATCGGTACGCTGATCCACCCGCGCGCTCTCGACGCTGTAGGCCACGCGCTTGACGGGGCTGTAGGTGGCATCGAGCTGCAACACCCCAATGGCGCGATCTTCGTCACCCTGGCGGTTGCTGGACAGTTCATAACCTCGCCCCATTGCCACCTTGAGCTTCATGTTCAACTCGCCGGCCTTGGTGAGATTGGCGATAACATGTTCCGGATTGACGATTTCCACATCATGATCCAGTTCGATGTCGCCGGCAGTCACCGGACCCGGCCCCTTCTTGCTCAGGCTCAAAGTGGCCTCGGTGCGCGCGTGCATCTTGATGGCCAGCTCCTTGAGGTTGAGCAGAATCTCGACCACGTCTTCCTGCACACCCTCGATGGTGCTGTATTCATGCAGCACGCCCTCGATCTCCACCTCGGTCACCGCGCTGCCCGGCATGGAGGACAGCAGAATCCGGCGCAAGGCATTGCCCAAGGTGTGACCGAAACCACGCTCCAGGGGCTCCAGCGTCACCTTTGCGCGCGTATCCGAGATTTTCTTCACGTCGACCAGACGTGGCTTGAGTAATTCTCCTAATGCGCCTTGCATGAATGTCCTCTTCCCGTCAGCTATTACTTGGAATACAGTTCTACGATGAGCTGCTCATTGATGTCGGCGGGCAGATCGCTGCGATCCGGCACGCTCTTGAACACGCCTTCCAGCTTGTTCGCATCCACCGTGATCCACTCGCTGGTGCCACGCTGCTGCTGGGCCTCGACGCTGCTCTTGATGCGCGCCTGCTGCTTGGCCCGTTCGTGCACGGCGATCACATCCTCCGGCTGCACCTGGTAGGACGGAATGGTCACCGTACGCCCGTTGACGGTAATGGCCTTGTGACGCACCAGTTGCCGCGCCTCGGCGCGGGAAGAACCAAAGCCCATGCGGTAGACCACGTTGTCCAGACGACTCTCCAGCAGTTGCAGCAGGTTTTCGCCGGTGGAACCCTTGCGCCGGTCGGCCTCCTTGTAATAGAGACGAAACTGCTTCTCCAGCACCCCGTAGATACGGCGAACCTTTTGTTTCTCGCGCAACTGGGTCGCATAATCCGACAGCCGGGTACGCCGTTGCCCATGCTGGCCCGGCGGGAAAGGTCGTTTTTCGAAAGCACACTTGCTGGTGAAGCACTTTTCACCCTTCAGGAACAGCTTCTCTCCTTCACGCCGGCACAAGCGGCACTTGGAACCTATATATCTCGCCACGTTCGTTCTCCCGGCTCAGACTCTGCGTTTCTTGGGCGGACGACAACCATTGTGCGGAATGGGCGTCACGTCGGTGATGGTGTTGATCTTGAAGCCAACGGCATTGAGCGCCCGCACGGCGGACTCACGTCCCGGGCCTGGCCCCTTGACCATCACATCCACATTCTTCACCCCGAATTCCTGGGCCGCGCGCGCGGCGCGCTCGGAGGCCACCTGGGCCGCAAACGGCGTACTCTTGCGCGAGCCACGGAAACCGGATCCTCCGGCCGTCGCCCACGCCAGGGTATTGCCCTGGCGATCGGTTATGGTGATGATGGTGTTGTTGAACGATGCGTGGATATGTGCCACGGCATCGGAAACATTCTTCTTGACGCGCTTGCGGGCGCGTGTCGTTGCTTTGGCCATGCTCTCTACCTATTGCTTATTTCTTAACGAGGCGGCGCGGCCCCTTGCGGGTGCGCGCATTGGTGCGGGTGCGCTGCCCTCGCAGCGGCAGGCCTCGACGATGGCGAATGCCTCGGTAACAACCGAGATCCATCAAGCGCTTGATATTCATGGAAACTTCGCGGCGCAAATCGCCTTCCACGGTATATTTGCCCACGGCCGCACGCAGCGCTTCCAGCTTGTTTTCGGGAAGGTCGATGATTTTCTCCGTGGGCTCGACGCCCGCCTCGGCGCAAATCGCCTGGGCACGGGTCCGGCCGATACCATAGATATAGGTTAATGCGATGACCGCATGTTTTCTGTCTGGAATGTTTATTCCGGCAATACGCGCCATTACCACTGTTCTCCTGCTACCCGGCGTTAGCCGGCGAATTCTACTCTCAAAAGCATACTAACTCAAGACCTTGATCAACCTTGCCGCTGCTTGTGGCGGGCTTCCTTGCAGATCACACGGATTACGCCCCTGCGCTTCACGATCCGGCAGTTCCTGCACATTTTCTTTACCGAAGCTCTAACTTTCATGCCCAACTCCTAACGCAATACTTATCGAATCATTCCGCTTCCACGGCCATGGGACTTCAGATTGGCCTTTTTCATGATGCCCTCGTACTGATGCGACATCATGTGGGCCTGCACCTGCGCCATGAAATCCATTACCACGACCACCACGATCAACAGCGAGGTGCCACCAAAATAGAAAGGCACGCTCCAGTACAGGATCAAGAACTCCGGCAACAAACATACCGCGGTGATGTAGAGCGCACCCACCAGAGTCAGCCGCGACATGATCTTGTCAATGTACTTAGCCGTCTGTTCGCCTGGCCGCACCCCGGGAATAAAGGCCCCGGAACGTTTCAGGTTGTCCGCCGTGTCCTTGGGGTTGAACACCAGGGCGGTGTAGAAAAAACAGAAAAAGATGATCGCCACCGCATACAACAGCACATACAGTGGCTGACCGGGCGACAGGGTGGACGCCAGATCCTTCAGCCATTCCATGCTCTCGTTGCCACTACCGAACCACCCCCCCAGGGTAGCCGGGAAGAGGATGATGCTGGAAGCGAAAATGGGCGGAATGACCCCCGCCATGTTCACCTTCAGCGGCAGGTGGCTGCTGCCGCCGGCATACAGCCGGTTACCCTGCTGGCGCTTGGCATAGTTCACCGTGATGCGCCGTTGTCCCCGTTCGATGAACACCACGAAAAAGGTCACCGCCAGCGCCAGCACGAACAGGAACAGAATCGCGAACCAGCTCAATTCGCCGGTACGACCCAGTTCCATGGTGCCGCCCACGGCCGATGGCAGCCCCGCCACGATACCGGCGAAGATGATGATCGATATACCGTTGCCGATGCCCCGCTCGGTCACCTGTTCACCCAGCCACATCAGGAACATGGTGCCGCAAACCAGTGTCACCACCGCAGTCAGCATGAAGATCGGGCCGGGGTCCACCACCACGGACACATTGCCGATGCGCTGCTGTTGCAGGGCGATGGCCACACCCAGGGACTGGAAGGTCGCCAATACCAGGGTCAGATAGCGGGTGTACTGGGTGATCTTGCGCCGCCCGGCCTCGCCCTCTTTCTTGAGTTGCTCCAGCTTGGGCACCACCGCTGCCAGCAACTGTACGATGATGGAGGCCGAGATATAGGGCATCACGCCCAGGGCGAACACCGACAGACGACCCAGGGCGCCCCCGGAAAACATGTTGAACATGTCCAGGATAGTGCCCCGCTGCTGCTCGAACAGGCCGGCCAGCGCTTCCGGATCGATACCTGGAACGGGAATGTGCGCCCCGATGCGAAACACGATCATCGCACCGATGACGAACAGGATCCGCTGCCGCAGTTCGCTCAGACCGCCGCTACCCACGGCCCCAGCCATTGCCGAACGCGACCTGGCCACGCCTTAGGCTTCCACTTTGCCGCCGGCGGCCTCGATAGCCGCCTTGGCGCCCGGCGTCACAGCCAGGCCCTTGACCGTCACGGCACGCACGATTTCACCGGATGCGATGACCTTGGCCCGCTTGATGGACTTGCCAACGATGTTGCTCTTGATCAGCGCTTCGAGATCCACCACGTCACCTTCCACCTTGGCCAGTTCGTGCAGGCGTACCTCGGCGCTGTAACGCTTGCTGCGGGACACGAAACCCACCTTGGGCAGACGACGCTGCAGGGGCTGTTGCCCGCCTTCGAAACCGGCCGGCACCTTGCCACCGGAACGGGACTTCAAGCCCTTGTGGCCACGACCGCAGGTCTTGCCCAGGCCGGAGCCCATGCCCCGCCCCACTCGCTTGCGGGAAGGCCGGGAACCCGGGGCAGGTTTCAAATCGTTCAGACGCATCTCAGCCCTCCTCCACTTGCAGCATGTAGTTGATCTTGTTGATCATACCGCGATTTTCCGGGGTATCGACCACTTCCACGGTCTGGTGCATGCGACGCAGTCCCAGGCCACTGACACAGGCACGATGGGAGGCCAGGCGTCCAATGGGGCTGCGCACCAGGGTTACTTTCAGTGTCTTGTTCTGGCTCATGTCGATCAATCCAGTATTTCTTCCACGCTCTTGCCACGCTTGGCCGCGACTTCCTCGGCGGAATTCATCTCGGCCAGACCCTTGACCGTGGCACGCACCACGTTGACCGGGTTGTTGGAGCCAATGCACTTGGCCAGCACGTTGTGTACTCCGGCCACTTCCAGCACTGCGCGCATGGCGCCGCCGGCGATGATACCGGTACCGTCGGAGGCCGGCATCATGAACACCTTGGCCGCGCCGTGGGTAGCGGTCACCGGGTATTGCAGGGTGGCGTCCTTGAGCTTCACCTTGACCATGTTCTTGCGCGCCTTTTCCATTGCCTTCTGGATCGCAACGGGTACCTCACGCGCCTTGCCGGTACCGAAACCAACCCGGCCCTTGCCATCGCCAACCACGGTCAGGGCAGAAAAGCCGAATACCCGGCCACCCTTGACCACCTTGGCCACGCGATTGACCGTTACCAGCTTTTCCAGCAAGTCTTCATTTGATGCTGCGTCGAAATTAGCCATGATTCACCTTAATGATTACAGTTCCAAGCCGGCTTCACGCGCAGCATCGGCCAATGCCTTGACGCGGCCGTGGTACTTGAAGCCCGAGCGATCGAAAGCGACCTTGCTCACCCCCTTCTCCTTGGCGCGCTCGGCCACCAGTTTGCCCACCAAGGCCGCCGCTTCGATATTACCCGTACTCTTCAGGGACTCGCGCACGGAAGGCTCCACGGTGGAGGCAGAGGCAATGACCTTGCCTCCGTCGGCCGCGATGACCTGCGCATAGGTGTGCCGCGGTGTGCGATTGACGCACAGGCGCGTGACACCGAGTTCCTTGATCTTCGCCCGGGTCTTCTTGGCCCGGCGCTGACGAGCTGCTTTTTTATCCATGATTCCCGCCTTTACTTCTTCTTGGCTTCTTTGCGCACGACATGCTCGTCGGCATAACGCACACCCTTGCCCTTGTAGGGCTCCGGCGGACGATAGGCCCGAATGTCGGCGGCAACCTGGCCAACCAACTGCTTGTCCATGCCCTTGATGACGATTTCGGTCTGACTGGGCGTTTCAATGCTCACTCCTTCCGGCACGGCGAATTCCACCGGATGGGAGAAACCCAGCGTCAGGTTGAGCACCTTGCCCTGTGCCTGGGCGCGATAACCCACGCCCACCAGTTGCAGGCGCTTTTCGAAACCCTTGGAGACACCGGTAACCATGTTGTCGGCCAGCGCGCGCGTGGTGCCGGTCAGGGCCATGGCACTCTTGCCTTCCACGCGGGGCGCAAACTTCAGCACATTGTCCTCGAACACTCCTTCCACGTCACCATGGATGTCCAGCGTCATCTGACCCTTGGGCCCCTTGACGGAAAGGGTCTGCCCTTCCAGCTTCACCTCGACCCCGGAAGGCACGCTCACTGGTTTCTTTGCAATACGCGACATGGCTGGCTCCTCTTACGCGACGTAGCAGATCACTTCGCCGCCGATACCCGCCTTGCGGGCGGCGCGATCGGTCATAATGCCGGACGAGGTGGACACCACGGCAATACCCAGACCACCGCGCACCTTGGGCAGTTCCTCGGCACCCTTGTAGATGCGCAGCCCCGGGCGACTCACCCGCTTCAACTCGGCGATCACCGGCTTGCCATCGTAGTACTTCAGCTTGATGGTCAAGGTGGGCTTGCCGTCCTGCTCCGACTCCACGGCATCCAGGATATAGCCTTCGTCCTTGAGCAACTTGGCAATCGCCCGTTTAATCTTTGAAGCCGGCATACTGACTTCGGCCTTGTCCGCGGCATGCGCATTGCGAATGCGCGTTAGCATGTCCGCGATCGGATCTGACATAGACACAGCGTCTACCCCCTAAATTCTCTTACCAACTGGATTTCACCAGGCCGGGAATGTCCCCCCGCATGGCGGCTTCCCTGAGCTTGTTGCGCCCCAGGCCGAACTTGCGGTAATAGCCATGCGGGCGACCGGTCAGCTTGCAGCGATTGCGCACCCGACAGGGACTGGCATTGCGCGGCAGGCGATGAAACTTCCTGCGCGCCTCGGCCCGCTCCTCCTCGCTCGCATTGACATCGCTCATGATGCGTTTGAGCTCGGCCCGCTTGGCAGCATACTTGGCCACCGTGCGCTGGCGCTTGAACTCCCGATTGATCATACCTTTCTTCGCCATAAGCTTATCCCTTGAACGGAAATTTGAATGCCGCCAACAGCGCACGACCCTCTTCATCGGTACGCGCGGTGGTGGTGATGGTGATATCCAGACCACGCAGCTTGTCGATCTTGTCGTAATCGATCTCGGGAAACATGATCTGTTCACGTACCCCCATGCTGTAGTTACCGCGCCCATCGAAGGACTTGGGACTCATGCCACGAAAGTCACGAATGCGCGGAATCGCAATATTGATCAGGCGATCCAGAAACTCGTACATCCTCTCGTTGCGCAGGGTCACCTTGCAGCCGATGGGCCAGCCTTCGCGGATCTTGAAGCCCGCGATGGACTTGCGCGCGGTGGTCACGATGGGGCGCTGACCAGCGATCTTGGCCAGATCGGAAACCGCGTGCTCCATCACCTTCTTGTCACCCACGGCCTCACCGACCCCCATGTTCAGGGTGATCTTTTCGATACGAGGCACCGCCATCACGCTGGAATAGCCAAACTTCTCCTGCAGCTCCTTGACGACGGCATCCCGGTAATACTCTTTGAGTCTTGCCATGATCAAACCTTAAACGTCTACAACTTCGCCAGTGGACTTGAAGACGCGCACCTTGCTGCCGTCCTCCAGCACCTTGAAACCCACACGATCACCCTTGTTGGTCTGGGGATTGAAGAGCATCACATTGGAAATGTGCAACGGTGCTTCCTTCTCGATGATGCCACCGGGCTGGTTCATGTTCGGATTGGCCTTCACATGGCGCTTGACCATGTTGAGCCCCTCCACGAAAACGCGATCATCCGCAGTCACTCTCAGCACACTGCCGCGCTTGCCCTTGTCTTTTCCTGTGACGATGATCACATCATCACCTTTGCGAATCTTACGCATGACCTAAGTCTCTTCTCTGCAAGTTATAAAACTTCCGGCGCCAGCGAGATAATCTTGACAAAATTCTCGGTGCGCAACTCACGCGTCACCGGGCCGAAGATACGGGTTCCAATGGGTTGCAACTGGTTATTGAGCAACACGGCGGCGTTGCCGTCGAAACGAATCAGCGAGCCATCGGCCCGACGCACACCCTTGCGGGTACGCACCACCACGGCATTGAACACATCGCCCTTCTTCACCTTGCCGCGAGGAATGGCTTCCTTCACGCTCACCTTGATGACATCACCGATTTCCGCATAACGGCGCCGGGACCCACCCAGCACCTTGATGCACTGGACCCGCCGCGCGCCACTGTTGTCGGCAACGTCAAGTATGGACTGCATTTGAATCATGGATATTCTCCAACCGTGTTCATCTCGACCCGAAAAAGGCGCAGGATTCTAGCACAATTCACCGGAACATAAAAGCAGGCCTTCCGAATGCCATGCATGCGCCCCGTTGTCCGGGCCAGCACCCGCGAGGGTATCAGCTCGCCTTTTCGACGATGGAAACCAGGCGCCATTGCTTGGTTTTGGAAATCGGGCGCGACTGTTCGATCACCACGATATCCCCCTCACCGCAGGCATTTTCCTCGTCGTGGGCATGCAGCTTGGTGGAGCGCTTGACATACTTTCCATACAGGGGATGACGCACCTTGCGCTCGACCAGCACCGTGATGGACTTGTCCATCTTGTTACTGATTACACGCCCGGTCACCGTGCGCGCGGCTTTTGCTTGCTCATTCATTCTGCGCCACCCTTGGTCTTCTCATTCAAAACAGTCTTAACCCGGGCGATATCCCGGCGAACGGCTTTCAAACTATGGTTCTGGCCCAACTGCCCGGTTGCATTCTGCATCCGCAGGTTGAACTGCTCCTTGAGCAGACCATGCAGTTCCTCGGTCAGCTCAGCCACACTCTTTTCTCTCAGTTCACTCGCTTTCATCAGATCACCGTACGCGTCACGAAGGTTGTCTTCACCGGCAGCTTGGCAGCCGCAAGACGAAACGCTTCACGAGCAAGCTCTTCGGACACCCCTTCCATTTCATACAACATCTTGCCAGGCTGAACCTCGGCCACCCAGTATTCCACATTACCCTTGCCGCTACCCATGCGGACCTCCAACGGCTTCTTGGTAATGGGCTTGTCGGGGAAAATGCGAATCCAGATCTTGCCACCCCGCTTGATGTGACGCGTCATGGCACGACGGGCGGCTTCGATCTGGCGCGCGGTAATGCGCCCACGGGTGGTCGCCTTCAGGCCGAACTCGCCAAAGCTGACCTTGTTGCCATTGGCGGCCCAGCCACGGTTACGCCCCTTGAAAACCTTGCGGAATTTTGTACGTTTAGGTTGCAACATCTCTCGCTACCCCTATGCCTTCGCTGCTGCTTTGCTGGCGCCTTCTTCGGCATCGGCAGCATTCTTGTCGAAAACCTCACCCTTGAAGATCCAGACCTTGATCCCGATGACACCATAAGTGGTGTGCGCCTCCGCGGTACCGTAGTCGATATCGGCCCGCAAGGTATGCAAGGGCACACGACCCTCGCGATACCATTCGGTGCGCGCGATCTCGGCACCGTTGAGACGTCCCGCCACGTTGATACGAATACCCTGGGCACCGAGACGCATGGTATTGGATACCGCGCGTTTCATGGCACGGCGGAACATGATGCGTTTTTCCAGTTGCTGCGCCACACCTTCGGCCACCAGGGTGGCATCCAGCTCGGGCTTGCGAATCTCCTCAATATTGATGTGCACCGGCACACCCATCATCTTGGCCACTTCGTTGCGCAGGCGCTCCACGTCCTCACCCTTCTTGCCGATCACGATGCCGGGGCGCGCCGTATGGATGGTGATACGGGCGTTGCGCGCCGGACGCGCAATCTCGATCCTGCTGACCGAGGCGTGCTTGAGCTTGTTCTTGAGAAAATCACGAACTTTCAGATCTGTGTTGAGGAAGCCGGCAAAGTCCTTGCTCTCAGCGTACCACTTGGAATTCCAATCGGTGACGATGCCCAGACGAAACCCGGTGGGATGTACTTTTTGCCCCATGATTCTTCCTCTCAACTATCCGCCACAGTCACATTGATGTGACTGGTGCGCTTCAAAATACGATTGGCACGCCCTTTGGCGCGAGGCTGGATCCGCTTGTAGGTAGGCCCCTCGTCCACGGTCACGCGGGAGACCACCAGCTCATCGATATCGGCGCCCTCGTTGTGCTCGGCATTGGCGATGGCGGATTCCAGCACCTTTTTCATGATGGCCGCCGCCTTCTTGTTGCTGAACGACAGCAACTGCAGGGCCTTCTCCACAGGCTGACCCCGCATCTGATCCGCGACCAGACGGGCCTTCTGAGGAGAGATGCGCGCATACCGCAGTTTTGCATTGACCTGCATGACAGTCTCCTTATTTACCCTTCTTGTCGGCCGCGTGCCCGCGATAGGTTCGCGTCAAGGCGAACTCGCCCAGCTTGTGGCCCACCATGTTTTCATTGATCAGCACCGGCACGTGCTGGCGGCCATTGTGCACCGCGATGGTCAAACCGACCATCTCCGGAATCACCATGGAGCGGCGTGACCAGGTCTTGATAGGGCGCCGATTGTTGGTTTCCACCGCCTGCCGGACCTTGTTCAACAAATGCTCGTCGATAAACGGGCCTTTCTTGATTGAACGTGGCATGATTAATCCTCTTCCTGTTTACTTGCGACGGCGCACGATCATCTTGTCGGTGCGCTTGTTGTGTCGAGTCTTGTAGCCCTTGGTCGGCACCCCCCAGGGCGTCACCGGATGGCGCCCGCCCGAGGTCCTGCCCTCACCACCACCGTGGGGATGATCCACCGGGTTCATGGCCACACCTCGCACGGTGGGACGAATGCCGCGCCAACGCTTGGCGCCAGCCTTGCCCAGGGACCGCAAGTTATGCTCGGAGTTGCTCACCTCACCCAGGGTGGCCTTGCAGTCGGCCGGCACCTTGCGGATTTCACCGGAGCGCAGACGCAACATGGCATGAGCCCCTTCCTTGGCCACCAGTTGCACCGAAGCACCCGCACTACGCGCGATCTGCGCACCCTTGCCCGGCTTCAGCTCCACACAATGCACTACGCTACCGGTGGGAATGTTGCGCAGCGGCAGACAGTTACCCGGCTTGATAGGCGCATCGGCGCCGGAAACCACTTGAGCCCCCGCCTTCACACCCTTGGGCGCGATGATGTAGCGGCGCTCGCCGTCGGCATAGCACAGCAAGGCAATATGGGCGCTGCGATTGGGATCGTACTCGAGCCGCTCGACCTTGGCCGGCACACCGTCCTTGTTGCGCTTGAAATCAATGATGCGGTAATGATGCTTGTGACCGCCACCACGATGGCGCACGGTGATGCGGCCATTGTTGTTGCGCCCGGCATTCTGTTTCTGCTTTTCCAGCAGCGGCGCATAGGGCGCCCCTTTGTGCAGGTCGTCACCCACGACCTTGACCACGAAACGGCGGCCCGGGGATGTTGGTTTGGATTTAACTACGGCCATTCTTCTCTACCTCTCGCTGCTCACTCGGCGCCCAGAAAGTCGATTTCCTGGCCTTCAGCCAGTGACACATAGGCCTTCTTCCAGTCGGGGCGACGTCCGCCACGCGCCTGCAGGCGTCCCTTGGTCTTACCCTTCATGTTGACCACCCGCACCTTGTCGACCTTGACCTCGAACATCAATTCGACAGCTTTCTTGATCTCGGCCTTGCTGGCATCGGTCACCACCTTGAACACGAACTGGTTCTGGCCATCGGCCAGGCCCGTGGTCTTCTCGGAAACATGCGGCGCCAACAGCACTTTCATTAAACGTTCCTGATTCATGCCAGCATCTCCTCGAGTTTCTTCAGCGCCGCCTCGGTCAACACAACTTTGTCGTGGGCCACCAGGCTCACCGGATCCACCTTACCCACTTCGCGCGCCTCCACGTTGGGGATGTTGCGCGAGGCCAGGTGTAGTTTCTCGTCGTACTGCTCGCTCAACAACAGGGCATTGCTCACACCCAACTCCGCCAACCGGGCCACCAGCAGCTTGGTCTTGGGCGCTTCCAGCAACAACTCATCGACCACCAGCAACCGCTCCTGGCGCACCAGTTCGGAAACGATGGAACGCATGGCTGCACGGCGCATCTTCTTGTTGACCTTCTGGGAATAGTCCTGCGGCACGGCGGCAAAGGTCTTGCCACCGCTACGCCACAGCGGGCTTCGAATGGTGCCCGCGCGGGCACGCCCAGTGCCCTTCTGGCGCCAGGGCTTGGCCCCACCACCACGGACCTGGGAGCGCGATTTCTGCGCGCGGGTGCCGGCACGGGCGCCAGCCAGATGAGCCACTACCACCTGGTGCACCAGGTCTTCATTGAAATCGCGAGCGAAAACCTGCTCGGAAACTTCCACCGAACGATCGCCGGCATTACTGGTAACAGTCAATTCCATGATCGCCCTCCTCAACCGCGAGACTTGACAGCGGGCCGGACGATCACGTCGGAGCCCTTGGAACCGGGGACAGCCCCCTTGACCAACAACAGGTTGCGCTCCACATCCACACGCACCACATCCAGGGTCTGGACCGTGCGCCGCACATTGCCCATGTGGCCCGCCATGCGCTTGCCCTTGAACACGCGACCCGGGGTCTGGTTCTGACCGATGGAACCCGGGGTTCTGTGCGACAGGGAGTTGCCGTGAGTGGCGTCCTTCATGGCGAAGTTGTGACGCTTGACGGTACCGGCGAAACCCTTGCCGATGGTAGTACCGGTCACATCGACCTTCTGCCCTTCCTCGAAGATGCCGACGGTGATCTCACCGCCCACGGCAAGATCGTCACCCTCGCCATCGGCGAGACGAAACTCCCACAACCCGCGCCCGGCCTCGACACCGGCCTTGGCGAAATGACCCGCCATGGGCTTGGTGACACGACTTGCGCGCCGGCTTCCCACGGTCACCTGCAGGGCACGATAGCCGTCGGTTTCCTCGGTCTTCAGTTGCGTAATGCGATTGGGTTCGACTTCGATCACGGTGACAGGCACAGATTCACCCTCGGGGGTGAAAATGCGTGTCATGCCGTGCTTGCGCCCGATGACACCTATAGTCATTTTTCTTTCCTCACCACGCCGATTTCGATTGACCGGCGTTGCTCATTAAAAACAAAACAACCCGCCGCCAGCACCGGCGGCGAGCGGACTTTAGCAGATTGCCGAAATTAATTCAGCTTTATTTGAACGTCGACGCCGGCAGCCAGATCCAGCTTCATCAAGGCGTCTACCGTCTTGTCGGTGGGATCCACGATATCCAGCAGCCGCTTGTGGGTGCGGATCTCGTACTGGTCCCGCGCATCCTTGTTAACATGCGGCGAAATCAAGACGGTGAAACGTTCGATCTTGGTCGGCAGCGGAATAGGGCCGCGCACCTGGGCTCCCGTACGCTTCGCCGTTTCCACAATTTCCCTGGTCGACTGGTCGATCAAGCGGTGATCGAAACCCTTCAACCGAATACGTATACGCTGACTCGTCATAGCCTCTTACTCGATAATCTTTGCAACGACACCGGCGCCAACCGTGCGCCCGCCCTCGCGAATCGCAAAACGCAGACCCTCTTCCATCGCAATGGGTGCAATCAGGTCCACCTTCATGTTCACGTTGTCGCCCGGCATCACCATCTCCACACCTTCCGGAAGCTCCA
>WFPC01000055.1 GCA_015487785.1 Gammaproteobacteria bacterium
AGCAAAATACAGGCCGGGTATCGGTGTTTTTGCGACAGCCTGTATTCTCAAGTATAGGCCATCGATGCGCTAATGCCGTGGCACGCCAGGTTTATGATCAAAAAAATACTCTTAAGATTTTTTTCAGCTAAACGAAATATTATTCATACCGTGGTAGTACGAAACTTGAGTTTTTCATAATTCCGTATTACGATATTTGAAAAGTTCATCTTCGTGGGACTTCCGGCTTCCCCCTGGAGCGGGTTTTTTTGAGTGCAATCAATTACTTTTATGTGGAGGTTTGTTTAGATGTTGGGTAACACATTGATGAAAAAGAGCTTGATTCCCGTGGCCGCGGGTATTTCCATGGTGCTGGCGTCGTCGGCCGCCTGGGCCCACGGTGAATCGATCCGTGGTGGTGGTGCCGGTAGTATCAATGCCGTGGGTGCGGCCATCCTGGAAGAGAAGGTGCTTGGCCTGCGTTGGGATGCGCGCCGCTATGCGGTGTTTACCGACCAGCAAATGGTCGACTTCAAGGCAGACGGTGAAGATGTCCACATGCACTCCAGCGAGGACGCCTATTTCATCACCTATGGTTTCCCGGTAAACGAGGACATGGATATTGCCATCATGTGGCAATACAACAACTTCAAGGGGTTCAAGGACAATGGCGATGATTTTGCCAATGAATGTTTTGCCAAAAACCCGCCAAAGAAAGGTGATCCCAGTTCGATCAAGTGTCTCTCACCCACCAAGGAATCTCCTGGAGCCGGTGATACGCTGGTAACCGGCCGTTACCGCTTTTTCAACAATGGTGACCATCAGTTTGCATCGGTTTTCGGCATCATCATACCCACCGGTACCATCACCAACAGAACGGATAACGGCGAGATCATCGGTACCCACAACCAGCCGGGAAGCGGCGCTCTCACCATCCAGGGTGGTATCGCCTACAGTGGTCACATTACCGAGAAGGTCGCCGTTGATGCCGATCTCATCCACCGCGCGAACACCATCGGTGCTAAGCAGTTTCGTCCGGGTAACTCCACCCAGTTCGATGTGGCCATCAGTTATGGTCACCACAACAAGTGGACCCCGGTGGTCGAGCTGAATATCATCGATTTCAAGAAAGACATAGAGCAGTACGAGGTGAAGAAGAACAGCGGTGGCACTTCTTTCTATCTGTCGCCGGGTCTCACCTATCGGATCAGCAAGAGTCAGAGCATCTATGCCAACTACTCGTTCGTGTATAACAAGCTGGGCGGTATTTCCAACGATGAGAAATACCGTTTCAGCCTGGGCTGGAACTATGGTTTCGGCAGTTGAGACGAGTCGAAGCCACATGACTGATTTGTCGGTGGATTGAGACGCAACTGGCCGGTGGCGAGAGCCACCGGCCAAGTTTTTTGGCCCGCTTTCGGGTCGCCGGTCAAATGGCTCTGCCAGGCCTGGATCCTGTTCCCTCTCTCATGCATTGTCCGGGTCTGGCAGGCCCCTTTCTTGTTCGCTGTTTTTCTTGTTGGGTCCGTGTTGGTAGCGGGGGAGATCGAAGAAAAAGCAGCTTCCCTTCTTGCGCCCGGGCGTATAGCCGATCTGACCCTGGTGCAGTTCGACGATGTTCTTGCTGATGGCCAGGCCCAGTCCGGTGCCACCTTTCTGGCGGCTGTCGGAGCTGTCGGCCTGCATGAATTTCTGGAAAATGCGTCGCTCGAATTGCTTCGGCACGCCAGGGCCCTGGTCACGGATGCTGAACCTCACCATTTGGCCGTGCTCGCTGACTTCGGCCTGCACCGTGCCGTGTTCCGGCGAGAATTTGATGGCGTTGGACAGCAGGTTGGAGAGAACCTGCTGGATACGGTCTTCGTCGGCGTAGACCCACAGGGGCTCTTCCGGTTTGTGGATCAGTTCGAGTTTGACGTTGTATTTGTCGGCATAGCCCTGGTTGTTTTCCATGGCTCGTTGCAGTAGCTGGTAGCTGTCCACCGGCTTGCAGTTGAGTTCGAAGCGGCCGGTCTGCAGTTTTTCCATGTCCAGCAAGTCGTTGATCAGGGTGCTCAGGCGCTCGGAGTTGCGATTGGCCACTTCCAGCAGTTCGGCCGACTTGGGGTCGAGCTTGCCGGCGAGCTGGTTGACCAGCAGGTTGAGTGAGCCACGAATGGAGGTGAGGGGGGTACGCAGTTCGTGGCTGACGATGGCGACGAATTCCTGCTTCAGGCGCTCGGTCTGGCGCTGTTCGGTGAGATCGCGCAGCACGCCACTGAATATGCGTTTGTTGCCGAATTGGATTTCCACTACGCTGATTTCCACCGGAAACACGTGGCCGTCTTTGTGCTTGGCCTCGATTTCCCGGCCGATGCCGAGGATGCGGGGCTTGCCGCTGTCGAGATAGTTGTGCAGGTACTGATCGTGATGATGTTGCAGAGTCTCAGGCATGAGCATGGAGACATTCCAGCCGATGACTTCGTCGGCGCGATAGCCGAACATCTTTTCTGCCGCCGGATTCATTGATTGCACGATGCCATGGTCATCGATGATGATCAGGCCGTCGAGCATGGTTTCCATGATGGTTTTGTGTTTCAGGATGTTTTCTTCCAGCGCCAGTTCGGTTTGTTCATGGGACTTGATTTCCTGGTTGAGTTCCTCAATCTTGTGCTGTAATTCCTGGTGGGACTGGTTGAGCCGGTGGGTCATGTGGTTGAAACTCTGGGCCAGCTCGGCGATCTCGTCCTGACTGTGGACCTTGGCCTGGAGGGTAGTCTCGCCCTGCTCGATGCGAGTGATGATATCTTGCAGTTGCCGGATGGGCTGGGTGAGGCGGTTGGCGAAAAAGGCACTGACCACCGCTACCAGAAACAGGATGGCGGTGATGAAGCCACCCTGGATCACGGCAAAACGATTGACCGGTGCCAGGGCTTCGGCACGATCGATCTTGGTGACCACGGCCCAGCCGGTGGCTTCCAGGTATTGGGTGGCGGCAAATACCGGTTCGCCACGATAGTCCACCACGTCGGTATAGAGGCGGCTCTTGCCTTGCAGGGCCTGGATCACCGGACGGTCGATTTCATCGGCGGATACGTACAGGTCCATGGCGGCTTCGGGGGCGAAGCGCAGCGGGGTGATATAGACCGCATCGCCGAATTCGTCGCGCATGGCCAGGGTGGTTTCACCGCTCTGGCCCAGGCCGGTATAGTCGCTGATGGTACGTATGAGGTTGTCGGCGCCGGCCTTGACGATGATCACGCCGATCAGCCTCTGGTCCATGTACAGTGGTCCGGACAGGCGTACGAACAGTTGCTCGTCCTCGTCGAGGGCGAAACTGCTGGCACTGAAGCTGCGCAGGCCGTTCTTGAAGGCATCGTCGAGACTGAAGTTCTGGCCCAGCAGCCTGTCGTCGGTGGAGGCCAGCACGTCGCCCTGAGGATTGAGCAGGGCGATCTCCTGAAAGCTGTCGATGGAATTGAGAGCGTCGATGAGTGCCTGTTCCAGCAGGATGCGGGCTTCGGAGTCGGGGTCGCGCTGAATCTCGGCGAACAGGTAGCGCATCTGGGTGCGTCCGGCAACGAGCCGCAGACGCTCGATGTTTTGGGTGTGGATGGCGGCGATGCGTTGTTTCTGGATCGCGGCCACGGATTCCAGGTGGTTGAGTGCCTGCTCGGTGGCCAGTTGCTTGGTGTAGAAGAAAGATACACCCGCGAAGGTGAGCAGGGCGGCAAAGAATACCGGCAAGAGGTGAATGAGCAGTTTGCTGCGGATCTTCATTCGCTTTTCCTGCGCGCTGCGCGTGGCGGATTAGTCATCCGGGATGTCGGCCCTGCGGCGGCCGACTTGAGTCCCTTTCAGCACCAACTGGCCTGTTCACCGTTGGGTTGCTTGAGCAGTTCCTGGACGTTGGCCTCGATCACCCGGTAGCCCACGTTGCCGTAGAGCTTTTGCCGGCCCTCGTTGAGCAACAGGGTGGGGCTACCCTCGATGCGGTGGTGTTCGCAGTCTTCCACGTCGCGGCAGAAGGCCGCCATGGCGCGCCCGTCGCGCAGATAGGGCTCCACCTCGCGATGTGGAATGCCTTGTTCTTCACCGATTTCGAACACGGTGTCCTGGTCGGCGATGTTGCGTGCATCGCGGAAGAAGGCCAGGCGCAGGGCCCAAGCGGCGTGCTCCAATACGTTGGCGGGCGCGTCGCCGGTTTCCTGCCACAGGCCTACCGCCTTGAGATAGTGGTGGGCAGTGCCGGAACTGGCCGGCTGCACCCGTTGCCACAGCTCAGGGTGAACCTCCACATGGGGAAAGCGGGCGGCGACTTCCTGGATGTGACGGTTGAAGCCGGTGAAGCCGCCACGCTCCCGCCAACCCTCACCAATGCGCTGCCCGGTGTCGCCGAAGACCGTCATGAAACGGGGGCGCACAGTGATGGCGTCGCCGAACTGGCGCTGCAATTCGTCGATGCGGATTTGCGCGGCATAGGCCCAGATACACAGCAGGTCGGAGAAATAGTCGATGATCAATGGTGTCTGGCGCATGTTTTCTCCTGCCTCTGTGTGGGACGCTCAGTCCGCCCGCAGGCGGCCGGTTTTCTTCAGACGCCAGACGATGAAGTAGAGCACCAGCAGGCCGGCGAAGGCGGCGGGTATCCACTGGTTGTAGAGCTCAGCCTGGGCGTTGTCCAGCAGCGCCTGGTTTTCCCAGTAGATCAGGGCCAGGGCAGTGAGCAGCCAGGCGAAGGTGGTGTTGTATTCCTTGACCAGCACGCGTTTCCAGTTGAATTCCATCTCGGCGATGGAGTGGGAGAAACCCTTGAGGTTGGGCCACAGGCGGTTGACCCTGTTGCAGTAGTCGATATAGTCCTGGCCGAATTTCTTGCGCAGGAAATCTTCCTCTGCGGCGATGATGGCGGCGTAGACGAAAAAAGCCAGCGGAATGCCGATGAGGTAGATGACGGGGGAGTTGATCACCATGGTCAGGCCGATGAACATCAGCAGGTTGCCAAGATACAGCGGATTGCGCGAATGGGAGAACATGCCGCCGGTTACCAGGCGGTCGGCGTGTATCTTGCGGTTGACGCCGCCGCGGCGGATGTAGTCGAAGCCGATGGTGACGATGCGCAGGGTCTGGCCGGCCAGGCTCACCAGCAGACCGAGGATGTCCAGGGCCATGTCCCAGCTCTTGCTGCCGAAGGGGAAACTGGGGTGGCCGATGAGCACCAGGATCAGGAAGGCGACGGGGAAAATGCCGTTGCGATAGTGGAACAGGAAGTTGCCGATGCGAACCATGCTCACTTGACCCCTATGAAGCCGCAGAAGTTGTACCATTTGAAAAAGATGTCCACGTGTTCGAAGTGGTTCTTCTTCAGCAGAGCGATGTTCTCGTCCACCCGGTAGGGAATGAGCACGTTCTCCAGCGCCTCGCGCTTTTGCGCGATTTCCATTTCGGAATAACCGTTGCGCTTTTTCATGTCGTAGTAGAACTTGATGAACTGGCGGTTGAACAGGGAGTCGTTGCCCAGCACTTTCTCTATCAGGATCAGGCAGCCGTTGGGCTTGAGGCCCTGGTAGATGTTGCTGATGAGCAGGTCGCGGTAGAGCGGGCGCACGAACTGGAGGGTGAGGTTGAGCACCACCACGGACGCATTCTCGATACTGGCGCCTTCGTTGAGATCGCCGTAGACGAACTGGCAGTCCCGGGTAACCCCCAGCTTGCGGAAATTGTCCCGTGCTTTCTCCAACATGGCCTCGGAGTTGTCCACGCCGATGAACTTGACGTCTTTCTCCACCGCATCGCACAGGGTCTTGAGGGTGATGCCGGTGGAACAGCCCAGGTCGTAGATGTTGCTGCCGTCGACGGCGAATTCGTTGGCGATTTCGCCGGTCATGCGTTGTTGTTCGCGGTAGAGGGGGATGCTGCGTTCCAGCATGTTGTCGAACACCTCGGCGGTTTCCTCGCCGAAGTTGAAGTCGGTGATCTCCTTGGGCTCAGAGAATAATTTATCCTCTTTCATGCAGCTTCCTCGCGCGCGTGGGCCGGTGTTGGAAAAGGCGCTATTGTACTCGCAAAAACGCCATCGAGGCCACTGTTGCGCCGGATCAGGCCTCCCTGTCGGGGTGGGCGGCGCGCAGGCCGTTGGCCACGGCGAGAAGCTCGCTGGCCTCGTGTACCAGCACGGCGGTGGCGATGGTGATGTAACCCAGCACGCCTGAAGGAATCAGGATCACCAGGATCAGGATGGCGAACACGATGTTCTGGTAGCTGACCCTGCGGGCCTTGCGACCGAGACGCATGGCTTCGAGCAGCTTGCCCAGGTCGTCGGCCATCAGGGCGATGTCGGCGGCCTCGATGGCGGCATCGGTGCCGGCGGCGCCCATGGCCATGCCGCAGGTGGCCGCCGCCAGCGCGGGAGCGTCGTTGACGCCGTCGCCCACCATCAGCACGGGGCCCGATTGCTGCAGTTTCTGCACCGCGGCGACCTTGTCCTCGGGCTTGAGGCCGGCGTGCACGTCGTCGATGCCCAGTTGCCGGGCGATGCGGCGGGCGGTGGCCTCGTTGTCGCCGGTGAGCATGACCGTGCGGATCCCCAGTGCATGCAGGCCGGCGATCACCTGCGGGGCGTTCTCGCGCAGCACGTCCTGCAGGGCGAGGATGCCGACGATGCGCGCTTCGGTGCCCACCAGCACCACGGTCTTGGCTTCTTCCTGCCAGCGGCGGATGGTCTCCGCCCAGAGGGTGATGTCGAGCCCCATGTTTTCGAAAAGCCCCGGCTTGCCCAGGTACCAG
This sequence comes from Gammaproteobacteria bacterium, assembly GCA_015487785.1. GTDB lineage: Bacteria > Pseudomonadota > Gammaproteobacteria > S012-40 > S012-40 > S012-40. Next base: position 6,745 of record WFPC01000055.1, read on the forward strand.
ACGGTGTCGTCCTCCCGGCCCTGCACGCCGGCGCCGGTCAGCGCCTTGGTGTCGCGCATGGGGCGGGGCGCGATGGCCCGTTCCTCGGCCCGTTGGTGGATGGCCCGGGCCAGGGGATGTTCCGAATGCTGTTCGAGACCGGCGGCGATGCCCAGCAGGGTGGCCTCGTCGCCTTCGATGGCCAGCAGATCGGTGACCCGTGGCTTGCCATAGGTGAGCGTGCCGGTCTTGTCGAAGGCCACGGTGCGGATCACACCCAGATGCTCCAGATGGGCGCCGCCCTTGATCAGGATCCCGCGCTTGCCGGCGCCGGAGATGCCGGCCGACATGGCGATGGGCAGGGAGATCACCAGCGCGCAGGGCGCGGCGGCCACCAGCAGGATCACCGCCCGCTCGCTCCACAGCAGCACGTCGAGATCGAACGCCCACGGCGCGATGAGCATGCCGATGGCAGTGATGAGCACCACGGGGCTGTAGCGGCGGCCGAAGCGTTCCATCCACTGCTGGGCGCGGCCTTTCTGATCCTGGGCTTCCTCCACCAGATGAATGATGCGCGACAGGGTGTTGTCGGCGAAGGCGGCGGTGGCTTCCACCACCAGCGCGGCCGGTCCGTTGATGCTGGCGGCGAATACCTTGTCACCCGGGCCCTTGTCCACCGGCATCGATTCCCCGGTGACCGGCGACTCGTCCAGGCTGGACTCGCCCTCGACGATCACGCCATCGGTGGGCAGCGATTCGCCCGGGTGCACCACGAAGCGATCGCCGGGCTTGAGGGTGTCGGCGGGCACGGTGACGGTCTCGCCGTTTCCGTCGAGCTTGTGCGCCGTCTTCGGCGCCAGGTCCAGCAGGGCGCGGATGGCGCGTCGGGTGCGGGCGAAGGTGAGTTCCTCCACGCCCTCGGCGAAGGCGTAGAGGATCACCAGCGCGGCGGCTTCTTCCCACAGCCCGAGAATCCCCGCGCCGAGGGTCGCCGCCAGCATCAGGATGCCGATGCCGATGGTCCGCTCGTGGAACAGTTCTTCCAGGGCTTCCCGCGCCCAGTACCAGGCGCCTACGGGAATGGCCAGCAGGTAGGCCAGGGTGGCGCCGTCAGCGGGAATCCAGCCCAGTGAGTACAGGGCAAAGCCCGCCAGCGCCATTGCGCCGGCGGCGAGAGCGTTGCGCAGGGGCGGAAAGCGCCACCAGGGGCCGTCGAAGTCCTCCTGGCTGGTGCAGCAGCTACTCATGGGATGGGCCAGGCCGCGTCGACCTCGCTGAGGTAGACCCAGCCCGCTGTTTCCTGGCCGGTGCGGCCATACTGGCGGATCAGGCGCACGGCCTCCTCGGCCTGATCGTCCTCACAGACCAGTTCCAGCTTGACCTCGGTAATGATGCTCTCGCCCAGTTCCAGCGAGTAGTTTCGCTCCTGGTTGTCCAGCGCCGGCAGGGTGCCGCGCACGTCCACCAGGGAGAGATTGCGGAAACCGGCCTGTTCCAGCGCGTGGACCACGTCGGCGGCCCGGTTGCAATGGATCAATGCCTTGATCTCTTTCATGATTTTTTCTCCTTGCGGGATTCCAGCCATTCGTAGATCACCGGTAAAAGTACCAGGGTGAGCAGAGTGGAGGTGATGAGCCCGCCGACCACCACCGAGGCCAGGGGGCGTTGGGTCTCGGCGCCCACACCGCTGGACAGCAGCATGGGAATCAGGCCGAGAATGGCCACGCTGGCGGTCATCAGTACCGGCCGCAGCCTCAGTTCGGCGCCGCGGCAGACCGCCTCGCGCACGCCCAGCCCCTTTTCCCGTAACTCGTTGATGAAGCTGATCAGCACGATGCCATTGAGCATGGCCACCCCGAACACGGCGATGAAGCCGATGGCCGAGGGCACCGACAGGTATTGGCCGGAGATCCACAGCGACACGATACCGCCAATGGTGGCGAAAGGCACGTTGGCGATGATCAGGGTGGCGTATTTCACCGAGTTGAAGGCGGTGTAGAGCAGCACGAAGATGAAGAAGATGGTCAGCGGCACGATGATGGACAGGCGCTTGAGTGCGCGCTGCTGATTCTCGAAGGCGCCGCCCCATTCGATCCAGTAACCGGGAGGCAGCTTGAGATTCTGCTCCAGCAGGGCATTGGCTTCTTGCACGAAGCCGTCCACGTCACGTCCACGCACGTCCATCTGGATCACCGCATAACGCTGCAATTGTTCCCGGCGCACGAAGGAATAACCCTCTGCCACCGAGATGTCGGCTACCCGCGACAGCGGTATGATAGCGCCGGCGGCGGTGCGCAGGGGAATGTTGCGAATGGCCTCCACCGATTGCTTGGCGCTGTCGGCCAGGCGCACGGTGATGTCGAAGCGCTTGACGCCGTCGATCAGGGTGGAGACCGGTTCGTTGCCGATGCCGGTGCGCACCACGGTGAGCACCTCGTCGGCGTTCATGCCGTAGCGGGCCAGGCTGTCGCGGTCCACCTGGATGCGCACCTGGGGCTTGCCGATGTTGGCCTCCAGCGACAGGTCGGCCACTCCGGGCACTTGGGCCACTACGTTCTTGATCTCCTGGCTGAGGCGGTCCAGTTCGGACAGTTCCTCGCCATAGAGCTTGATGGCCAGGGTGGCGCGCACGCCGGAGATCAGTTCCTCCACGCGCATCTGGATGGGCTGGGTGAAGGCGATCACCGCGGTGGGCACGGCTTTCTCCAGTACTTCGCGCATGTCGTCGGCCAGTTGCTCGATGCTGCGATCCGAATTCCATTCGTCATGCGGCTTGAGTTCGGTGTAGATCTCCATGTAGTTGACGTCGGCCGTTTCCCCCTTTTCCGCGCGCCCGATCATGGCCACGGTGGTCTTTACCTCGGGAAACTCACCCAGGGCGTGCTCGATTTTCTTGGAGATCTCGATGGACTCGTCCAGCGAGGTGGAGGGAATGGAAGTGACTCGCCACATGATGGAGCCCTCCTGCAACTCGGGCATGAATTCCTTGCCCAGCAGGGGGAACAGGGCCAGGCTGCCCAGCAACAGGGCGATGGCGCCGCCCACCACGGTTTTCTTGTTGGCCAGCGACCACATCAACAGTGGCAGGTAGCCGCGTTTGATCCAGCGCACCAGCAGGGTGTCGCGTTCTTCCTTGGGTTTGAGGATCAGCGCCGCCAGCACCGGGATGATGGTGAGGGTGAGAATCAGTGAGCCGGCCATGGCGAAACTGATGTTGAAGGCCATGGGCTTGAACAGCTTGCCCTCCAGGCCCTCCAGAGAGAACAGCGGCAGGAACACCACGATGATGATGAGAATGGCGAAGGCAATGGGGTTGGCCACCTCGCGGGCGGCGGTCAGCACTGCCGCGGTGCGGTCTACCTTTTCCCCTTGCGCGCGTCGCTCGGCCATGATGCGAAAGGCGTTTTCGGTCATCACCACGGCACCGTCCACCATCATGCCGATACCGATGGCCAGGCCCGCCAGCGACATCAGGTTGGCCGACAGTCCCGCCTCGCCCATCATGATGAAGGCGATCAGCATGGCCAGGGGCAGGGCGGCGATCACCACCAGGGCCGAGCGCAGCTCGCCCAGGAACAGGAACAGTACGATGGCCACCAGGATGGAGCCCTCGATCAGCGCCCGGGTGGCGGTGTCGACCGCCTTCTCCACCAGGTCGGTGCGCTCGTACACGGGCTCCAGCACCACGCCCTCGGGCAGGGCGGAGCGGATGATGTCCACCTTTTCCTTTACCGCGTCCACCACGTTCTTGGCGTTCTCGCCGATGCGCGACAGCGCCATACCCAGTACCACCTCGCGGCCATCGCGGGTGACCGCGCCGAAGCGCAGCGAGGGAGCCTGCTCGATGCGGGCCACGTCGCGCAGGTAGACCGGGGTGCCGTCCTTGACCTTGACCACGATGTTGCCGATGTCGTGCTCGTCACGTACCAGTCCCAGGCCCCGCACCAGATATTGCTCCGGGCCGAGATTGATGTACTGGCCGCCCACCTGGCGGTTGTTACCGCTGATGAGTTCCATCACCTCGCGAAAGCTGAGGTCGTATTCGATCAGCTTCAGTGGCTCGAGGACAACCTGGAACTGGCGCTCCTGGCCGCCCCAGGAAATCACGTCGTCCACCCCGGGGGCGGTGCGCATGATCAGGCGCACGGTCCAGTCCTGCAGGGTGCGCAGATCCATGTCGTCGATGCTGTCCCTGAGCTTTTCATCGGCCCGCTCCAGGGTATACCAGAACACCTGGCCCAGGCCCGAGGTGTTGGGGCCCATCTCCGGTGTGCCATAGCCCTCGGGAATGCGGTCGGCCACCTCCTGCAGGCGTTCCATTACCAGGCGGCGGGCAAAATAGATGTCCATGTCATCTTCGAAATACACCGCCACGTAGGACAGGCCGAACAGGGATACCGAGCGGATCTCCTTCACCTTGGGCAGCCCGGCCATGCCGGACTCGATGGGAAAGGTAAGCAGTTGTTCCACGTCCTCGGCCGCCAGGCCCGGTGATTCGGTGTAGATGTTCACCTGTGCCGGAGTGACATCGGGGAAGGCGTCTATGGGCACGGTGGTGACCGCGCGCCAGCCCATGAAGGCCACCACCGCGAAGGCGACGATGACCAGAAACTTGTAGCGCAGCGACGCTTCAACGAGTTTGTTCAACATAGTGCTCGCCTCCTAGTGCGCGTGGCCTTCGCCCATTTGTGACTTCAGTAACAAGGACTTGAGCAGAAAGGCGCCCTGCACCACCACTTCTTCCCCGGTCATCAGCCCGCTGGTGATGGTGGTGTAGCCGCCACGGGTGATGCCGGTTTCCACCGGTTGCGGGTGGATTTCGTCGTCCTCCACCTTGAACACCGTGGGCGTGCCCTGCATCAGCAGCACCGCCGAGCTGGGCACCGCCACGCTGGCGGGGGCAGCGCCACTGTGCAGCATCACCTGCACGAATTGGCCGGGATGCAACAGATCCGCGCTGTTGTCCAGCTCGATGCGCACCGACTGGGTACGGGTGGTTTCGTCCAGGCTGTGATGACGCTGCACCACCTTGCCGGTGATCCAGTTGCTGCCGTCCACGCTGACGCGGGCCTCGCTGCCCAGGGCGATGCGGGCGGCATCCTCGGGGGCCAGGCGGGCCTCGATCCAAAGCGTGTTCTCATCGGTGATCTCGAACAGGATCCGTCCGGGCTCGGCCATTTCGCCGACGATGAAGTCGTCACGGATCACGGTGCCGTCCTGGGGGCTGAGCAGGTCGAAGGAGCCGCTGGCCTTGGCCACGTCACCGCTCTTGAGCAGGGTACGGATCTGGCGATGGGTCATGCCGTAGGCGCGCACCCGTGCATAGGCCTGCTGGCGCTTTATCTCGGCCTCGATGTAGCGGCGTTCGGAGACCACCTTGCGGCCCAATTTCTTCACCCGGGCCCATTCACGGTCGGCCACCATCAGCTCGCCCTGGGCCTCGGCCATGGCCACGCTGGAGAGGGTGACCAGGGGCTGGCCCTTGCGCACGTGATCGCCCAGGCGGGCATGACGGCGGATGATCTGGGCGCTGATGCGGGGCGTGACCTGGCTGGAACGATAGGCGTTGATGGTGACTTCGCCCGGCGCGCTGATCAGTCCCGACAGGGCACGCATCTCGGCCTTGGCGGTGACGATGCCCAGGGCGGCGCGCCGCTGGGCATCCAGGCCGGCCAGGCCCTCTTCATGGCCTTCGTCACCATGGCCGTGTTCATCCTCATGTTCCGCCTCATGGGCTTCTGCGTGGTCTTCTTCTCCGGTAGGGGCGGAGGCCGTTGCCTGTTCGTGGTCGTGATCTTCCGCGGCTCGGCTCAGAGGGGTGGTGGCGAGGCCGGCCAGTAGAAACAGCAAAGTAATGTAACGCATGATGAGTCTCTCTAAATTCGGTTGGTCTTAATCAGTGGATCAGCGGGCCGGGTGCTCGCTCAGGCCCAGCCAGGTTTCGGTCTGACCGGCGGCATCCAGCCAGGCAAGCCAAGCCTGCCAGTTGGCGCCGACCAGTTCGGCGGCGGCGATGCGGGTGTCCAGGGCCTGGCCCAGTTGCACCAAGTAGTCGGTGGTGCTGATCTCGCCGCTGCGCCAGAGTCGTTCCAGCGATTCCACGCGGCCCTGCAGGCTGGCCTGGCCGCCCTGTTGCCAGGCATCCAGCGCCGCCCGGTTGAGGCGGAATTGTTCCTCGGCCGCGGCCAGTTCGGCGCGGGCGCGCAGATAGGCGTTGCGATAGGCCTGCTGGGCCTGGGTGACCTCGGCCTGGGCGGCTTGCACCTCGGCACGGAAGGTGTTGCGCACATTCAGCGGCATGGAAAAGGTCAGCCCCAGCAGGGTGTCGCTGTCCTCCTTGCCGCCGCGCACGGCCAGGGTGGGATCGGCACGGCGCTGGCGTTTGGCCAGGGTGACCGCATGGCGGGCGGCCTGCAGGCGGGCAGCGAGCTGGCGCAGGGCGGGGTGGTTGCGCAGGAGTCGTTCCTGGTCCTGTTGTGCGATGGCCGCCGGCAGATCCGGCAGCGGAGGCCATTGGTCCACCGGTTCGCTGACCAGGGCGCGCAGGCGTGACTCGGCCAGGGCGCGCTCGGTGGCGCGGGCGGCAGCACGCATGCGTATCTCGGCCAGGCTCAGGCGGGCCAGATCCACGTCGGGCTGGCTGATGTCGCCGGCGGCGAAACGCTGCTGGGCCAGGTCGAGAAAATCCTCCAGCAGGTGGCTTTGCTGCCGGGTCAGCTCGGCGGTCTGGCGGGCGGTGTGGTACTGGTTGAGCAGGCCCAGCAGTTCACCGAGGATCTGCTGGCGTACCAGTGCCAGTGTGTTCTCCGCTTCCTGCAGCGAGCTGGTGGCCAGCTCGGTGCGGGCACCACGCTTGTCGGTCCAGTCCAGGGTCTGGCTGATGCCCAGGGTACTGGTGCGTGCGGAGGCCTGTTCCAGATCCAGTTCCAGTTCGGGGTTGTACAAGGCCTGGCCGGCGGCATCGACCCGGGCACGCTCGGCTTCCACGCGGGCCTGGGCGGCCTGCACCTGGGGATGTTGCTGCCATACCTGCTGAACCAGTTTATCCAGAGACTCGGCCTGGGCCGTGTCCAGGCCGCACAGAACCAAGCCGGTGGCGAGGCAGGCACGGGCAAAAAAAGACTTCGACATGAATCACTCCCAAAAACAACACGACAGGATTATTGACGATTGCGCACGGCGCAATCTTTAGCTCAAGGGTGAAGAGTGATTCAGGCCCGCGGAGGTTTGGCGGGTGGTGCGAAGCGAGGCGAATCGAAATGGCTGTCCGGCAGAGGATAGGCCGGGCTGCCCTGAACCATCCGCTGGGGCCAGCCCGCGCAGTCCAGCCCCAGCATGTGGGCCGAGAAATGCCCGCTGTGATCGCAATGGGGGGGGTCTATGGTGCCGGTGTCGGTTTGTGCCACGGCGGCGGCCACGGTCTGGTCGATGAACTCGTCCAGTTGGCCGTTGTTGGCCCACACCAGGCTGCTGCCCAGGATGGTGAACAGAAGCAGATAGGAAATCAGCTTGCGCATGGGCTCAATGTTGAGTGAAGGGCTAAGGGATGTCAAGCCGTGCCGGCCGCGGCATTTCGGCCGGCACGGCACAGGACTATGCCGCGGTGCCGGTTTCCATCGCGGTGGTTTTCACTGCCCGGGCCGGCGCATTGCTGGGCTCGCCCAGGAAAACGTGCCGGTAGCCCACATAGATGAAGGCACCCAGCAGGGGGAGCAGGGCCAGGCTCAGCAAGGGGGTGAACAACATACTGCCCAGCAGCAGCATGGCCCACACCAGCAGCACCAGGCTCATGGGCTGGATGTTGATCACGATGGCCCGGTGGCTCAAGGCCTGGGCGGCGTCGCCGTCGAGATCGTGGAACAGCATCAGGGGGATGGAGAAAAATACCCGCAGGGAAAACATGGCCAGTACCAGGAAATAGAGGAAACCCGCGGCCAGCTTGCATTCCAGCAGCCAGGGGGCGGCCTGTTCCGCCAGCATGCTGTCCAGTAGTCGCTGACTGCCGCTGAGCACACTCTTGTCCATCGCCACGGTGAGGCTCACCACCCAGAAAAATAGGCCGATGAACAGGGCGATGACAGCGGTTTTGACCAGTGCCCGCTGTGAGCCCATGAGCGCGAACAGATGGGTCAGCGGGCGCACGGGGCGGCTGTGGTCGGCTTCGTGGGCGCCGATGACCAGCTCGGCCACCACGAAATACAGCACGATGGCGCTGGCGCTGAAGAAGAAGGCCAGCAAAACCATGATGGGTGTGAAGGGGGCGATGGAAGCAGTGGCCTGGATGATGAGATAGAACAGGGCGAAAAAGATGAATTCGATGGCCAGGAAGCAGAGCGGGCGGCGTCGGATCAGCCGCGTCGCCTCGATGAACCAGAGGAGGATCTGGCCTGGCTCGATGCGATGGGGGTGCAAGGTCTTCATGGTGAGACTCCTGTCTGTGTTTGTGCAGGACGCAAGACAGCTTCTGCTGACGAACACAGCGGCCACACATCGCGACGATACATGCCACTATAATTCAAAAGGTCATTGACTTCAATGGGCGGCTTTCGCCGTCGGCTGCAACAGGGTAAGCTGCGCCGGCAAGGAGGGAGAATGAAGGCTTTTGGCTGGCAGCGGCAGTATTTTCTGGCCACCGCAGTGATCGCCGGGCTGGGCCTGGCTGATGCCTTGTTGCTGGGGCTGGCGGGCGGGCATGTTTTCCGGCAGGCCTTCTCTCTGCTGGAAATGCTCTGGGTGCCGGTGTCGCTGCTGTTTGTCGCGGCCAATGTCACGCGGCGTGACGCGTGGGCCGTGCCGTTGTTGTTCCTGGCCTATCAGGTTGCAGTCTGGTTCTATGGGCGCTGGTTGTTGCTCACCACGGGGAAGTTGGTGATTCCCGCCGGCCTGGTCGTGTTGGCGGTGCTGGTCTATGGGGGGCTGCTAGTGTTGAGCTGGCGCGCCGCCAGGCCATCTGGTTAAAGTTTCCCCGGGGCTGACCGTTCTACCTTGCCAACAGGATCTCGAGCACGTACTTGCTGCCGAAATAGGCCAGCAACAGAGTAATGAAGCCGCTGATGGTCCAGCGTACGGCGGTGCGGCCGCGCCAGCCGTAGCGCCAATGGCCCCACAGCAGGATGGCGAACACCATCCAGGCGAGGATGGAGAGCACGGTCTTGTGCACCAGGTGCTGGGCGAACATGTCGTCGAGATAGACTACGCCGCTGGCCAGGGACATGCTCTGCAGCACGAAGCCGATGATGATCATCTGGAACAGCAGGTTCTCCATGGTCTCCATGGGAGGCAGGGCGCGGATGAAACCGCCGGGGTTGCGGTTGTGCAGGTGGCGTTCCTGCACCGACAGCAGCAGGGCTTGCACCGTGGCCATGCCGAGCATGCTGTAGGCCAGGATGGAAAACAGGATGTGCACGCCGATGCCTTTTTCGTGCTCGGTGGAGAGTACGTGCACGGTGGGCAGGAGTTCCTGCAACAGCAGGCTGAGGGCGGCGATGGGCAGGATGACGATGCCCAGGTTTTCCACCGGTTTTCGCCAGGCGGAGAGCAGCAGCAGGCCGGCCACGAACCAGGCGGCCAGCGAACCCACTTCGGTGAAGCCGAAATTGAGGCCGGCCGGCGTGAACATGCTGGTTTGCAACAGGTAGGCGTGCACGACGATGCCGATGGTGCCGATCAGGAGGGGCTTCGACTTGGGTTGTTCCACACGTCGTGTGAGGCGCTGGATCAGTAACCAGGTGGCGGCGAGATAGCCGGCCACGGCCAGCAGGGTTGCGGCGAAATCGATCATATTGTATTTGGCACCCCGGGATATTGCCTGAAATCAAAGGGCGAATGATGGCATATCCGGGGGTGGCATTGAAGAGGCAAGGATACGGGGTGAGACCCGGGAGCGGCGAGTAACGACGACATGAAGATCCGGATTCTCGGTTGCAGCGGCGGTATCGGCGCCGGCCTGCGTACCACTTCCCTGTTGATAGACGACGACATCCTGCTCGATGCGGGCAGTGGCGTGGGCGATCTGTCCCATGCGGAAATGGGCCACATCAAGCATATTTTTCTCACCCACAGTCATCTCGATCATCATGCTTTCATCCCCTTGCTGGTGGACAGTATTTTCGAGCGTTTGGTGGGCGAGCCCATCGTGGTGCATGCCCATCCCGACACCATCGAGGTATTGCGCAAGCATATTTTCAACTGGGCCATCTGGCCGGACTTCACCGAGCTGCCCAAGCGCGAGCAGGGGGTGTTGCGCTTCCAGCCCATGTTGCCTGGAGAGGTGGTGACGGTGGGGGGGCGCGAGCTGGAGATGATTCCGGTCAATCACATCGTGCCCAGCGTGGGTTACCGGGTGGCCAGCGGGCAGGCCGCCTTCGCCTTCAGTGGCGACACCGGTGCCAACGATACCTTCTGGCAGGCCCTCAATGCCCATCCGGGGTTGGATCTGCTGATCGTGGAAACCGCTTTTGCCAATCGCCAGAAGGACCTGGCGGCCCTGTCCAAGCATTATTGTCCCGCCACCCTGGCCGAGGACCTGGCCAAGTTGCGGCACGCGCCCGAGGTCTATCTCACCCACCTCAAGCCAGGCGAGGAAATGGCCATTCTCTCCGAGGTTCGCGTCGCCATCCAGCGTTTCGAGCTGAAAGCCTTGGTCGGCGGCGAGGTTTTCCAGCTATAATGGCGTGCCGGTGCGCCGGCGTCCGATCCCATAACTCATTTTTTCTTAGGTGGTGTATGTTCGATAGTCTCAGCGATCGCCTGGGTCATACCCTGAAGAAGATCCGCGGCCAGGGCCGTATCACCGAGGACAACATCAAGGACACCCTGCGCGAGGTGCGCATGGCCCTGCTGGAGGCCGATGTGGCTTTGCCGGTGGTGAAGGAATTCGTCAGCCGGGTCAAGGAACGGGCGGTGGGCCAGGAAGTGCTCAAGAGTCTCACCCCGGGCCAGGTGTTCGTCAAGATCGTCAACGACGAGCTGGTGCATGTGATGGGCGAGGCCAACGAGGCGCTCAACCTTAACGTGCAGCCGCCGGCAGTGATCCTGATGGCTGGTCTGCAAGGGGCGGGCAAGACCACCAGCGTGGCCAAGCTGGCCCGCTGGCTGAAGGAGCGCCAGCAGAAGAAGGTGCTGGTGACCAGCGCCGATGTCTATCGGCCGGCGGCGATCAAGCAGCTGGAGACCCTGGCGGACGAGGTGGGGGTGGAATTCTATCCCAGCGAGGCCAGCCAGGACCCGGTGGACATCGCTCGCGCGGCGGTGGCTCACGCGCGCCGGCATTTCATCGACGTGGTGCTGGTGGACACCGCGGGGCGTCTGCACATCGACGACGAAATGATGGCGGAGATCAAGCGGCTGCACCAGGCCATCGACCCTGCCGAGACCCTGTTCGTGGTCGACAGCATGACCGGCCAGGATGCGGCCAACACCGCCAAGGCCTTCAACGATGCCCTGCCGCTGACCGGGGTGGTGCTCACCAAGACCGATGGGGATGCCCGAGGCGGTGCGGCGCTTTCGGTGCGTTACATCACCGGCAAGCCCATCAAATTCATGGGGGTGGGAGAAAAGACCACCGCCCTGCAGCCCTTTCACCCCGACCGGGTGGCCTCGCGTATTCTCGGCATGGGCGACGTGCTCACCCTGGTGGAAGAGGCCGAGCACAAGCTAGACAAGCGTGAAGCCGAGAAACTGGTCAAGAAACTCAAGAAGGGCCGGGGCTTCGACCTGGAGGATTTTCTCAGCCAGATCCAGCAGATGAACAAGCTCGGCGGGATCACTGCCCTGATCGACAAACTGCCGGGCATGGGCAACCTGCCCGAGGCGGCCAGGGACAAGGTCAACGACAAGGAGGTCAAGCGGGTGGAGGCCATCATCTACTCCATGACCCGGGAAGAGCGTCGTCGTCCGGAGATCATCAAGGGTTCGCGCAAGCGCCGCATCGCCGCCGGCTCCGGCACCCAGGTGCAGGATGTCAATCGCTTGCTCAAACAGTTCACCCAGATGCAGAAAATGATGAAGAAAATGAACAAAAAGGGCGGCCTGGGCCGGATGATGAAGCAATTGGGCGGGGGATTGCCCGGGGGGTTGCCCTTCAAATAGCCAAAAAAGGCCATTTGGCCTTTAATTCCAGCGCGGCATGGTATAAAATCCGCCGCTTCCTTTGGGCAGCCACTGCAGGCTGCACGAGACGATTTGAGGATTTACAGCATATGGTAACGATTCGTTTGGCACGTGGGGGCGCAAAGAAACGTCCCTTCTATCACCTGGTGGTGACCGACAGTCGCAGCCGGCGTGACGGCCGTTACATCGAGCGGGTTGGGTTCTTCAACCCGGTGGCGACGGGCAAGGAGGTTCGCCTGAACGTCAACAAGGAACGGGTCGACTACTGGGTCGGACAGGGCGCGCATACCTCCGAGCGGGTGGCCAAGCTGCTGAAAGAGGCCGGCGCCTGAAACCAGTGGCCGGGGTGCGCGCGTGGCGGTGACACGGCGGCGATCCGACGAGGCACGACATGACGACGGCGTCGTCCTCATGGGCCATATCGCCGGCATCCATGGTGTCAGGGGTTGGGTGAAGATCCACTCCCATACCTCGCCCCGGGAAAACATACTGAACTACAACCCCTGGCTGCTGGACCTGGAAGGGCAGGGCTGGCAGGCGCGGGAATTGCTCGGTGGCCGGCGCCAGGGCAAGGGTGTCGTCGCCCGCATCGAGGGCATAGACGACCGTGAGCAGGCACGGGCCCTGATCGGCACCGAGATTGCCATTCGCCGCGAGCAGTTGCCGCCGCTGGGCGAGGGCGAATACTACTGGCATGAGCTGATCGGGCTGCGGGTGGTCAATCTGCAGGACGTGGAGCTGGGCACCGTGGACCACCTGTTCGAGACCGGTGCCAACGACGTACTGGTACTGCGTGGCCAGAGGGAGCGTCTGATTCCCTATGCCGTGGGACCCATCGTCAAGGACATCGACCTGGTGGCCGGCCGCATGCGGGTCGACTGGCAGGAAGACGACTAGGCGCCAAGGAACCGTCTTGCGTATCGATGTGGTCAGCATTTTCCCGGGGATGTTCCATGCCATCCGGGACTATGGCGTGGTGGGCAGGGCCATCCAGCGGGGATGCTTGCAGCTTGGGCTGCACGACCCCCGTGATTTCACCCGCGACCGCCATCGCACGGTGGACGACAGACCCTATGGCGGTGGTCCCGGCATGGTGATGATGGCCGGGCCGCTGCAGGGAGCCATTGCCCAGGCCCGTGCGGCGGGGCCCGCGGGGCGGCCGGTGATCTATCTTTCGCCCCAGGGCGAGCGCCTGAACCAGGCCTTGCTGCGGGAGCTGGCCGCTGGCGAGGGTTTGATCTTGCTGGCGGGGCGCTATGAAGGCGTGGACGAACGTCTGATCGAGCTGGAGGTGGAGCGCGAGATTTCGCTGGGCGATTTCGTGCTCAGCGGTGGTGAGCTGGCGGCCATGGTATTGATCGACGGCCTCAGCCGCCTGTTGCCCGGGGTGCTGGGGCACCAGGATTCCGCTGCGCAGGATTCCTTCGCCGAGGGTCTGCTGGATCATCCGCACTATACGCGCCCGGAGGACTTTGCCGGTCGCGCGGTGCCCGAGGTGTTGCTCAGCGGAAACCACCGGGCCATCGCCCGCTGGCGTCTGAAACAGGCCCTGGGGCGCACCTGGGAGCGGCGTCCGGATCTGCTGGAGCAACTGCAGCTCGACGAGGAACAGCGCGAACTGCTGGACGAATACCGCCGGGAACGGCAACGACGGAACAACTGACACTAGAGTGAATGGGGTGTGCCATGAGCAACATTATCGATCAACTGGAAGCCGAACAACTGAAAACCGACATTCCGGAATTCGGTCCGGGCGACACCGTCACCGTACAGGTGAAGGTAAAGGAAGGTAACCGCGAGCGTCTGCAGGCCTTCGAGGGCGTGGTCATCGCCAAGCGCAATCGCGGCCTGAACTCCTCGTTCACCGTGCGCAAGATGTCCTATGGCGAGGGCGTGGAACGGGTGTTCCAGACCCACAGTCCCCTGATCGCCAGTATCAAGGTCAAGCGCCGTGGCGCGGTGCGCCGGGCCAAGCTGTACTACCTGCGCGAGCGTACCGGCAAGGCGGCGCGGATCAAGGAAAAACTCTGATTCGCCGATTCCGGTGCCAGGCAAAAGGCCGCTTTATGCGGCCTTTTGCTTTGCTGGGCCACGCATGCCGGCATTGTTTCCGTTGCGGGATGGGGCTACATTGGAGTTTCCGCGCCGACCGGTATCCTTCATGCAGAGCACACCACAGTCCCTCGCCACCTATCAGGCCATACTCGCTACCGATGGTCTGCCCCTGAGCCTGGGGATACGCTGCCCCGAGGAGTGTCTGCTGGGTATTGATTTCCTGCCTGTGACGACGGCTTCACTGGCGCCGCTCACGCTGCTGGCCGCGGAGACGGTGGGCCAGCTCGAAGCCTACCTGGCGGGCCGGCTGGCGCGTTTCGATCTACCCCTGCAGACGGGAGGCACCTCCTTCCAGCGCCGGGTGTGGAGTGCTTTGCAGGCTATTCCCGCCGGTCGGCAACGCACCTATGGCGAATTGGCGGCGATGCTGGGCAGCAGTCCACGGGCCGTGGGAGGGGCTTGCCGGGCAAATCCACTGCCACTGGTGGTTCCCTGTCATCGGGTGGTGGCGCGCACGGGTCCGGGTGGTTTCGCCGGCCAGCGGGGAGGTGAGCAAGTAGCGCTCAAGCAGTGGTTGCTGGCCCACGAGAAAAGGTTTTTCCATGGCCCATGAGCCCTGCCCCGAGTTGGCCCGTTTTCTCGACGCCCTGTGGTTGGAGCATGGCCTGAGCGACAATACCCTGGCCGCCTACCGGCGCGACTTGCAGGGTCTGCAAGATTGGCTGGCGAAGCGGGATGTGGCGTTGGTGGCCGCCCGGCGCGAGCATCTGCTGGCCTATATGGGGCAGCGCCGGGTGAGTTCGCGCTCGCTGGCGCGCTTCTTGTCCAGCGCGCGGCGTTTCTATCGTTATCTGTTGCGCCAGGGCCTGCGCCAGGACGATCCCACCCGGCTGATCGACAGCCCCAGGCTGGGCCGGCCGTTGCCTGCCAGTCTCGGCGAGAGCCAGGTGGAGGCCTTGCTGGCGGCGCCCGATGTGACCACCGAACGGGGACTGCGCGACCGTGCCATGCTGGAACTGCTCTATGCCACCGGCCTGCGGGTATCGGAATTGACCGGCCTGCGGCTGGAGCAGATCAACCCGCGCCAGGGCGTGGTACGGGTGCTGGGCAAGGGGGACAAGGAGCGCCTGGTGCCCATGGGCGACGAAGCCTGGCACTGGCTGGAATGTTACCTGCGCCAGGCCCGCCCCGTATTGCTGGGGGCGCGGCGCTGCGACGACTTGTTCGTCACCGCGCGCGGCAAGGCCATGACGCGCCAGGCTTTCTGGCAATTGATCAAGCGCCATGCACGCAACGCCGGCATCGAGACCGGGCTCTCGCCCCATACCCTGCGTCATGCCTTCGCCACCCACCTGCTCAACCACGGTGCCGACCTGCGGGTGGTGCAATTGCTGCTGGGGCACAGCGATCTCTCCACTACCCAGATCTATACCCACGTGGCGCGGGAGCGTCTCAAGGCCCTGCACGCCAGACATCATCCACGGGGATAGCCGGCGACCCCGAGATATTGCTAGAATGGCCCGCTTTCGCGGCAACCATTGTCGCCGGCGAAGGTCCAACTTGGGTATCCGAAACAATGGCGTGGCCGTGCCGGCCGGGAGAAAAGTGTGTTGAAAAGAGTTTTACTGGTTATTTTGCTGTTCTCGCTCGGGCTGTCTGCCTGGGCCGGTGAAAAGCAGGACATGGACACGGTGCGGGCAGTGCTCGCCAAGATCATTCCGGGGGAGCGGCCCGACAGTATTCGCGTCTCGGCTCTGCCGGGCATGTACGAGGTGGTGATGGGAGCCCAGGTGATGTATGTCTCCGGCGATGGCCGCTACATCGTCCAGGGCGACATCATCGATCTCGAGGCGCGGGAGAATCTCACCGAGAATGCCCGTGCCAAACAGCGGGCCAGGCTGATCCACGAGGTGGACGAGGCCGACATGATCATCTTCTCTCCCAAGGACCGGCCGGCCAAGTACCGGGTCAACGTCTTCACCGATATCGACTGTGGCTATTGTCGCAAGCTGCACCGGCAGATCGACGACTACCTGGCCGAGGGTATCGAGATCCGCTATCTGGCCTTTCCCCGCTCGGGCCTGAACACCAAGTCCTATTACAAGGCGGTGACCGTGTGGTGCTCCAAGGACCGCAAGCGTGCGCTCACCGAGGCCAAGGCGGGCAAGCCCCAGCCCCGTATCGATTGTGACAATCCGGTGCGCGAGCAACTGGAGCTGGGTGACCGCTTCGGCGTCACCGGCACACCCACCCTGGTCTTGGAGAGCGGTGACGTGATTCCGGGCTATGTGCCGCCCAGGCGCCTGCTGAGCATCCTGCAGAGTAGCCAGGCCCGTCTCTGATCTCCTCGCGGGGGCGGCTTCAGTGCAGCGCCCGCGCCATCCGGGCACGGTAGCGGGACACCAGCGGATCCTTGTTGCCCAGGATGTCGAATACCTTCAGCATGGCCTTGCGGGCACCGTCGTCGGCGTAGCCGCGGTCGCGCTGCAGCAGTTCCAGGAAGCACTCCAGGGCCTGCTCGAAATCCCCGTCCAGAGTGTAATAGGCGCCGAGCTGGTACAGGGTGGCACTGTCGGCTTCGCCCCGCTGGCGGCGCTGGACGAGATCTTCTTTGGGCGCGGCCTGGTCCACGATATGGATGAACTCCAATTGGGCCTTGAGGGCCCGGGCCTGGGGATCGTCCACCGCCGCCGGGCCCAGACCGCGCAGGATGGCTTCTACTTCTTCATGATTTCCCCGGCGCAGGTGGAGACGGGCCAATTCCAGGGCGATGGGCTTGTTCTGCGGATTCATGTCATGGGCCTGGCGCAATTTTTCCAGGCCAGTGTCTTCGTCGCCGGCGGCCAGGGCAGCGAGGGCTTCCTGGTAGACGGGAACTTCCTCGTGCTCGATGTGACGCTCGATCATTTCGCGAACGCTGGATTCGGGCACCACGCCCATGAATTCGTCCACCACCTCGCCATCGCGAAACATGCGCACCGTGGGCAGGCTGCGAATTCCGTAGCGGGCGGCCAGTTCCTGTTCACGGTCGGTGTCCACCTTGGCCAGCAGGAACTTGCCCTGGTATTCCTCGGCCAGGCTGGCCAGGATGGGCATCAGCATCTTGCAGGGTGCGCACCAGCCGGCCCAGAAGTCCACCATCACGGGAACCTGGCGGGACTTTTCCACTACCTCGCGATCGAAAGTCTCGGCGCTGACATCGATGATATAGGGTGATTGAGACATGATGGTTCAAGCCTTTGTCGTGTAGTATGGGTATAAATCAGTATTTAATGATATACCGGTATTTTTCAAGTATCCAGGTGCAGCGGGTAGAGTTCGGCGCAGTGTGTGAACAGCAGGGAGGCGCGCACCGCCGTGCCGGGCCAGAGTTGCCGCACTCCCTCGACGTAGCGTGCCATTTGCTGGTGATAGGCCTCGGCCAGGCGGGCGAGGTCTGCGGGGCGGGCCTGGGCATGGGTTTTGTAGTCGATGATGTGAATGCCCTGATGGTCGAATACCAGGCGGTCGATGATGCCGTGCACGGGCTTGTCTTCCCGGGCGTCGTGGTAGTGGATGGGCACTTCGTTGAGTGCGCGGATGAAATGCCCGGGCTCGAATACCGCGGCCAGTTCAGGGCGGCTGAGTACCTGCGTCACTTCGTCCCAGCACGCCTGTAGCAGGGGCGTATCGTCCACTCCCAGTTCGAAGCCGAGCTGGTGCAGCACGGCCTGCCGTGGCGGCGGTTGGTCTTGGGTCAACAATTCCAGCAGGCGGTGGATCAGCAGCCCGCGGCGGCGGGCGCTGGGATCGTCGTATTCCGGGTCGTGTTGTTCCTGGCTGGGGCTGATGCTGTCCGTGGTGGTTTCCGAGGCCCGTGTCAGCCGGGGGTAGGGGGGGAAGAGTTCTTGTGTGGCCGGGGCGGATGGGGTGGCCGGACGATCTGGTTCTTCCACGCCCGAGCGCAGGATGCGGGGCTGGTCTTGTTCGTCGCGGGGCCAGGCTTGCAGCAGGGCTTGATACCAGCTCTCGTCGGCATGGGCCTGTTCGGCGGCGGAGATGTAGAGCCGCTGGCGGGCGCGGGTCATGGCCACGTAGAGCAGGTTGGCGCTTTCCTGCTGTTCGCGTTGCTGTTGCTTGGCCAGCAGTTTGCGGCTGAGGCGGTCGTGTTCGGCACGGGTGCCGGTGAGCAGGAAGTGGCTCGGCCGGGACTGCTCGGTGGGCCAGTCCACCAGGGCCTGGTAATGACTGCGGCTGTGGGGTCTACTGCCGGTGCCGATGAGGAACACCACCGGCGCCTCCAGCCCCTTGGCGGCGTGAATGGTCAGCAGGCGCACCGCCTGGCGGCTGGCGGGGCTGGCTTCGTCGGGAGCCTCGTCGGCATGTTGGCGCAATTGGGCCAGGGCGGCCAGGAAGCGGCCCATGGCCGGATAGCGGCCACTGTCGATCTCCAGCGCCAGTTCCAGCAGCCGCTCCAGATTGGCCTCGGCGCGCGGGCGCAGGTGGGGCGGGTAGCTGGCCCGGTAGCGTTCAATCACCTGGCCCTGGTGGATGATGTGGTCCAGCAGGTCGTGTACCGGTAGCCTGCCGGCCAGGTCTCGCCAGGCCCGCAGTTTTTGCCAGGCCTGGCGTAGGGGGTGTTCCGCGGGCAGTTCCGGGGCCAGGCCCGCCAGGCGTTCCAGCCAGTCGCGGCCGTGCCGGCCGGCCTGGGCCAGGCGCAGCAGGTCCTCGTCGGCGCAGCCGAAGATCGGCGAGCGCAGTGTCTGGGCCAGGGCCAGGTTGTCGAAGGGCATGGCCAGCAGGTTCAGCAGGGCCAGCAGGTCGTCCACTTCCTGGCTGCTCAGCAGGGTGCCGCGGTCCATGCCCAGGTAGGGAATGCCGGCCTCGCGCAGGGCGCGTTCCATGTGTGGTGCGTGCCTGCGCGAGCGCATCAGGATCATGATGTCGCCGGCGGTGAGTTCATGTGCCTGTTCGCCGCTGCCCAGCAGCGGGCTCTGGCTCAGTAGCTGGCGGATTTTTTCCGCCACCTGCCGGGTTTCGAGTTCCTCCATGGATGGCGCGTCCTGCCGGCGGGGTTGCTGCAGGGGGTTACGCAGTTTGTCAGGCGCTTCCTTGGTCGCCGGCCGTTCGGGCTGACGAACCAGCGGCAACAGTTCCACCCAGCCGGGGAGTCCTTCCTGGAAGGTCTGGTGGGACTGAAAATTCTCCAGCAGGCGGTCCAGGGGAGGCTGGCCGAAGGCCTGGTTGACGATGTCCATGATGGCGCTGGCGGAGCGTCGCGATTTGGCCATGGGGAAGGTCTGGGCATGCATGTGCCGGCGCAGCCAGGTGTCGGCGTATCCGAACAGGGCGGGATCGGCGCGGCGAAAGCCGTAGATGGACTGTTTCTCGTCCCCCACCAGGAATACGCTGCGCAGACGTTGTGCATCGCTCTGGGCCATTTCTTCCAGCAGGGGTAGCAGCAGGCGCCACTGGGTGGGATTGGTGTCCTGGAATTCGTCCACCAGCAGGTGGTCGATGCGCTGGTCCAGCTTGTATTGCACCCATTGGGCATTGTCGTCGCGCCGCAACAATTGGTAGGCCTTCCATTCCAGGTCGGCGAAGTCCAGCAGGCGTTGCTCGCGCTTGAGTCGTTGATAGTGCGTCAGCAGGGCCTGACCGGCCCGGTACCAAGCGCGGTTGCGGCGCAGGGTCTGCTGGGCATTGAGATGTTCCTGGATGGCTTCCAGCCGCTCCAGGGCTTGTTGCTGCAGTTGCTGGAAGCGGCTCAGAGCCTGTTCGCCGCCGAGACTTCTTTGCAGGCTTTTGTTGGGGCTGTAGTCACGCGGTTTGCCGCTCTTGGTCAACAAGGCCTGGCGGCAGGCCTCGAGTAGTGCTTCGGGCGTGCCATCGGCCAGGCCAGCGGCCAGGGCGCGGGCGGCGTTCTGGAAGCGCTGGCTGCCGTGCTTGCCCAGCAGGTGGGCGAACTCCGTCAGTTCAGCGCGGGTTTCGGACTGGCGTAGGGGGGCCAGGGCATCGTCTTCCAGGCTGATGTCCAGCGCCCGTTCCAGCAGGGCCTCGGCATGCGCGGCAGGATGGGAGGCGTGTTCGCAAAAGGCCCACCAGTCACCACGGTGCTCGAGGAACTGTTGCAGGGCCTGGCGCAGGTTGTCCAGACCGTTGCAGCTATCCATCAATTCTTCCAGGGCCTGGGCCAGTTCGCCGTCGGGTTGCCGGCTGGCCTCGCTGTAGAGGGCTTCCCAGGCCTCGTCTACCAGCAGGGCGGTGGTTTCCACCAGCTCGAAGCCCGGCGGCACGTCGGCCTCCAGGGGAAAGCGGCGCAGGATGTCCTGGCAGAAGGCATGGAAGGTGGTGGTGCGCACCGTCTGTTCGGCGCACAGCAGCATTTCGTAGAGCTGGCGCGCGCGAGCGAGGGTGGCGGCGTCTGCCTGCAGGCCCATTTGAAGCAGCAGCCGGGGCAGTTGTTCATCGTCGGCACTGGCCAGTTCCAGCAGGCGTTCGCCCAGGCGGGTCTGCATTTCGGCCGCCGCCTTGCGGGTGAAGGTGATGGCCAGGATGGCATCGGGCCGGGTTCCGGCCAGCAGCAGGCGGACCAGGCGGGTCACCAGCAGGTAGGTCTTGCCGACGCCGGCGGAGGCCCTGACCACGGCATTGCGTTGCGGGTCGGCGGCAAGCAGGGGATCGGCGCTCATGGGTTGAGCATAACACGGGCCGCCGTCGCGCGGAATGTAGCCTGAAGGTAGGTCATACTTGGCTCATACGCTCGTTGTATTGACAATATTCCCTTATGGGTTACGCTGGATTGGCCTTGCCAAATGTCCAGATGACGCTATGAAAATCGACTATGACAGCCCGGTGGCGGTGACCCGGGATATCCACTGGGTGGGCTTCTACGACGATGCCGCCCACCTGCATTGCAATCCTTACCTGCTGATCGACGACGAGGACATCGTGCTGGTCGATCCGGGCTCCATTCCACATTTTCCGGTGGTGATGCGCAAGGTGATGGAGCTGGTGAACCCGGAGGACATCACCCATGTGGTGGTGCAGCACCAGGATCCGGACGTGTGCGGCAATCTCGCCGTGGTGGAGGACGTGATCAACCGCAACGACCTGAAGATCGTCACCCATACCAGCACGGCCCGCCTCATTCGCCATCTGGGCCTGCGTTCGGAATTCTATCTGGTGGATGAGCACGACTACCGGCTCGGCCTGCAGAGCGGACGGGAGCTGAGGTTTCTGTTCACCCCCTATCTGCATTCACCGGGCGCCATCGTCACCTATGACGTGCGTTCCCGCAGCCTGTTCACCAGCGATATCTTCGCTGCGATCTCCAAGGACTGGTCGCTGTTCGCCGAGGGGGATTTCCTTACGCCCATGGATCCCTTTCACCAGCACTACATGCCCAGTAACCGCATCCTGAAGCACTGTATGGAACGCTTCGAGAAAATGGACCTGGAGCGGGTTCTGCCCCAGCACGGGTCCATTCTGGAGGGGGAGGACATCGCCAGGGCCATTGCGCATCTGAAGGCTCTGCCCTGCGGTATCGACCTGATGGACGATCAGCCCACGCTATGACCGAGAACATCGTCCAGGCCGGTTCCCGGCATGTCGCCGACATCCAGGGCATCAATCGCGAATTGATCGAAAAGGCCTTGCGCATGCGCTGTCTGGCCTATTTGTCCCAGGTGAAATCGGAGTTGCTGGTGGAGACCATCCGGGACATGAACCACAGCCGTCACGAGAAGGCGGTGTTGAGTGAAACCCTGGCCAGCCGTGGTGAGGAACTGGAGCGGCAGAAGCGCATCATCGAACAGCAGCGTCGCCAATTGGCAGAGCAGAATGTCCGCCTGCGCCGGGAGCGCGACCAGTTGCAGGTGGACGTGCAGGAGAAGAGCGCGGCCGAGCGCCAGGCCCGGGAGATTCTCGCGCGCACCCAGAAGCTGGATTCCCTGGGTGAGTTGAGCAGCGGTATCGCCCATGATTTCAATAACATACTCAATGTAATCAATGGCTATGCGGCGGAGCTGGAAAAAGCCCTGGCCGCCTGGCCCGAGCTGGCGCGCCATGCCCGGGAGATTCTCAGCGCCGGCACCCGTGGCGCCGGACTCACTCGCAAGTTGCTGGCATTCTCAAGAAAGACGGCCAGCGCGCCCGCGGTGGTGGACCTGAATACCGTGCTGCGGGAGTTGCACGACATGTTGCAAAAGACGCTCACCGCGCGCATCAAACTTGAACTGGCGCTGGCGGAGGACCTGTGGCCGGTGTTGCTCGATGCCGCTGAGCTGGAGGATGCCGTGGTCAACCTGGTGGTCAATGCCATGCACGCCATCGAGGGGCAGGGACATATCGTCATCGAGACTCAGAACCGCAAGTTGACTGCCAGGCAGGCCGCCATCCTGCAGCTCGGGGCCGGTGACCATGTGGCACTGTGCGTGCGCGACGACGGGGTGGGCATGACCGCTGCCGTGCGCAAGCGTATCTTCGAGCCCTTTTTCACCACCAAGGGTGACAAGGGCACCGGCCTGGGCCTTAGTCAGGTCTATGGCATGGTCAAGCGCGCCGGCGGGTCCATCGAGGTGGAATCGGCGCCTGGCAAGGGGGCGAGCTTCTGTCTCTATTTTCCCCGCCACCACGGGGTGGTCGCGAGGAGGCCGGCGCCGGTATCCGGGGAACAAGGGGGCGATGCGCCGGCTGGCAACGAGACCATCCTGGTGGTGGACGACGAGCCCGCCTTGCGCGAACTGTGCCAGCTCATTCTCGAGCAACAAGGCTACCGGGTGCTGGTTGCGGGAAGCGGCCGCGAGGCGTTGGAGATCCTGGCGCGTGAGGCGGTGGATCTATTGTTGTCCGACGTGGTCATGCCGGAACTGAACGGCTTTCAGTTGGCCGCCCTGGTGCGCCAGCAATATCCCCGGGTGAAGGTACAGCTGGCCAGCGGGTTCACCGATCGCTGGAACAGCGGCGCCGACGACGAGGCCCTGCGCGAGCGCATGATCTGGAAGCCCTACCGGGCGCAGGAGTTGTTGCGGCGGGTGCGTCGCCTGCTCGACGCGGATCAGGCCGCCGGTGGCGAGACCCGGTAGCCGGTGATCCGTTCGGGATCGACGTCGTCGATCTGTTCCGGGCGCAGGTATTTCAGCGCATAGTCCAGGTACACCTTTTGTTCCACGAAGATGTCGAACAAGTCGGGGTCAATGTGGCCGTCCAGCTTCATCTTGCCGAGAATGTCCAATGCCTGGGACAGGGTCATGGGCTTTTTGTAGGGGCGATCGGCGGCTGTGAGGGCCTCGAAGATGTCGGCGATGCCCATCAAGCGCGCCTGGACCGACATCTCTTCGCGGGTGAGGCCGCGCGGATACCCCTTGCCATCCATGCGTTCGTGGTGACCGCCGGCGATCTCGGGCACGTTTTTCAGGTGCCGGGGAAAGGGCAGGGATTCCAGCATCTTGATGGTGCGCACGATGTGGTTGTTGATGATCTCGCGTTCTTCCGGTGTGAGGGTGCCACGGCTGACCTGCAGGTTGTAGACCTCTTCCTCGGTGAGCAGGGGGTGCAGGG
Organism: Gammaproteobacteria bacterium; assembly: GCA_015487785.1. Classification (GTDB taxonomy): domain Bacteria; phylum Pseudomonadota; class Gammaproteobacteria; order S012-40; family S012-40; genus S012-40. The sequence goes on from WFPC01000055.1 coordinate 30,430, forward strand.
TGCCGTTGTGGTCGCGCCATTGCCGGCGGGCGATGGTTTCCACCCGTGCCTGATCGGCGGGCTGCATGAACTCGCCGCCCAGGTTGACTCGCGCAATGAAGGCCTGTTCGTCGGCCAGCTGTTCCATCTGCTCGTGATAATGCCGTTCCGCCTGGGGGTCGGCGGGGTGGCCCTGTTCCAGGGCCTCCAGTCGCTGGCGCAGATAGGCGATCTCGGCGTCGCGGCGCAGGATCTCGAAGCGGGCGTCCACCAGGTGGCGACGGTCGAAAATGGTTTCCAGCTTGGTGGCCTTGTCCACCACGTGCACCGGTGTGGTGATCTTGCCGCAGTCGTGCATCAGGGCGGCGATTTTCAGCTCATAGTGTTGTTCCTCGGTGAACTTCAATTCGGCCAGCGGGCCACTGTCGGTGCGATCTATGGCTTCGGCCAGGCGTATGGCGATCTCCGGCACGCGACGGCAATGGCCGCCGGTATAGGGTGATTTTTCGTCGATGGCCTCGGCGATCACTTCGATGAACTTCTCCAGCAGATGGCGCAACTCGCCGATCAGGCGGTCGTTGGTCAGGGCCACCGCCGCCTGTGAGGCAATGGATTCCGCCAGTTGCTGGTCGGCGCTGGTGAAGGGGATGGTGGCGCCATTGACCGGGTGTCTGGCATTGATGAGTTGCAGCACGCCGATGAGTTCGTTTTCGTGGTCGCACATGGGAATAGCCAGGAAGGACTGCGAGCGGTAGCCGGTGTTCTGGTCGTAGGCCTTGGTGCCGGCGAAATCAAACCCCTCGGCGGTATAGGCATCGGGGATGTTCACCGGCTGGCCGGTGAGCGCGGTATAGGCGGCGATGTTTTGCATGTTGGGCCGGCCATCGGCATGGTACAGGGGCACCGGTGCCAGGGGCACCGGCTGGCCGCTGCTGCCACCGAAGGCCACACCCATGGAGTCGTTGCGCATGATGGCGAAGCGCAGATGTTTGCGTTCCTCGTCGATCAGGTAGACGGTGCCGGCATCGGCATGGGTGATCTTCTGGGCGCTGACGAGTATGCACTCCAGCAGTTTGTGGGGGTCTTTCTCGGCCGATAGCGAGATGCCGATCTGGTTGAGCATCTCGATGCGCTGGAGGATATCGGGGTGGTCCATGTCGTGTTACCGGGCTGTCCTGTCAGGGGTCGACTCTATAGCGGCGGATGGTGGATTTTTTTGAGCATCGTGCGGCCAAGCCCCTCTAAGTCAAAGGGGTTTTGGGGTGCCAGCCTGAATACTGGTGAAATAGCCGGCTCAATGCAGGGTATGGGGTACCGAGAGGGTGAAAGGTGGAATGGGGGCCTCGAACTCCGTGCCATCGTCGGCCAGCATCTGGTAGCTGCCTTCCATGCTGCCCACGGGGGTTTCCAGCACCGTGCCGCTGGTGTACTGAAAGGCCTCGCCGGGGCGCAGATAGGGTTGTTCGCCCACCACCCCCAAGCCCTTGACCTCCTGTACCTTGCCGTTGGCATCGGTGATGATCCAGTGGCGCGAGATCAGTCGTACAGCCTGTTCGCCAGCGTTGCGTATGGTGATGGTATAGGCGAACACGTAGCGATCCAGTTCCGGCGCCGATTGTTCCTCGACGAAGGTGGTCTGGACCTCGATTTCGATTCGGGGTGGGGATGGTGTGGTCATGGGGGTGTCCTTTTCTGTTCCTTTGCGATTCGGGCCGCGACGCGCAGCGCCCCCAGCAAGCCGGTGGTTTGCTCGCGCACCAGGGTGATGGGGATGTTGCGCAACAGCGCCTGCATGGGGCTCTTGGCGATGAAACTTTGTACGAAGCGTTGGCCCAGTGCGCCACGCAACAGCTTGGGCGCGATGCCGCCGGCGATGAACAAGCCGCCTTCGGGATGACTGCTCAGGGCCAGGTTGCCGGCCTGGGCGCCGTAGAGGTCGACAAATAGCTCCACGGCCTGACGGGCCGGGCCGGGTGCGTCGGCCTGGGCGGTGATGGCTGCGGGGTCGTCGAGGACCGGGGCGCCGGGATGAGTGCGGGCGAGGAAGCGGTAGATGCGTACCAGGCCCGGGCCGGAGACCAGGTGTTCCCAGCTCACGCGGGCCTGTTGCCGGCGCAGGTCCTGCCACAGGGCACACTGGGTGTCGTCGGCAGGGGCGAAATCGGCATGGCCTCCCTCGGTGGCGTGCACCTGGTAGCCGCCGTCACACCAGTACATGAGACTCTGGCCCAGGCCGGTGCCGGCGCCGATGAGCGCGCGCAGGCCGCGGGCCCGGGGCTGGCCCTGTTGCAGTGTTTCCAGGGCGTCTGTGGGCAGGGCGTCGATGCCATGGCCCACGGCCTCGAAGTCGTTGATCAAGCACACCCGGGTGATGCCGCTGTGTTTTTGGAGCTGCTGGCTGTGCAGCGTCCAGGGCAGATTGGTGAGTGCCACGCGCTGGCCTTCGTCGCGGTACTCGATGGGGCCGGCCACCGCCAGTACCGCCACGGCGGGGCGGGGTTGATCGCGCAGGAAATCCTGCAGGATGGGCAGCAGATCGTCGTAGTGCGTGCTGGGGTAGTCGCGCTGGCGCAGGATGTGCGGCTGGTCTCCGGCCTCGCGCGCCAGGGCCAGGCGGCTGTGGGTGCCCCCGATGTCCGCTGCCAGCAAGATCATTTCAGCGCAGCAGCAGGCGGCCCGCGGCGGCGTCCAGATACCAACGGAATTCGCCGGCCGGCTGGATGCCGTTGATGGGATAGGGCTCGGGGCCGGGGGCGGCCCGGCTCACGGCGCTCAGGATCTCGGCCTTGCTTTCGCCCTCGGCCAGCAGCCAGACTTGGCGTGAACGGTTGATCACGGGATAGCCGAGGGTGATGCGCCAGCTATGTAGCTTGTCCACATAGACGGCGAGGCAATCGTGCTCGGTATCGTGCAGGGCGCTGGTGCCGGGAAACAGCGAGGCGGTATGGCCGTCGGTGCCGATGCCGAGAAAGATCAGGTCGAAATAGGTCTGGCCTAGTTCGTTGCGAGGCAGGTAGTCGCGCAACAGTTGCCGGTAGTCCAGGGCAGCCTTTTCGGGGTCGTTCTCGGCCTCGATGCGATGGATGTTCTCCTCCGGGCAGGCCACCTTGTCGAGCAGGCTCTCTCGGGCCAGGCGGTAATTGCTGTCGGGGTGATCGGGAGGCACGCAGCGTTCGTCACCGAAATAGACGTGGATGTGCGGCCAGTCGATACGCGACTGGTAGTCGGCTTGTGCCAGTTGTTCGAACAGGCGCTTGGGGGTGCGACCACCGGAGAGGGCCACGTGAAAGCTGCCCTCGCTGGCGATGACCCTGCACGCCAGTTCGATGAAATCCTCGGTGGCGGCCCGCGCCAGCGCCTCGGGGTTATCGAAAATGTGAATATCGCGTTCCATGCCCCATTTAAGACACAGGGTTGCAAGGACTGCAACCCTGTGTCCGATGTGGGTGCTTCAGGCGGCGCTGGAGGACTGCTGTTGCAGCCGGGTCAGCTTTTCGCCCAAGCTGGCCAGCAGCGTGTCGAAGGACTTGGCGAACGCGGCCACGCCCTCATCTTCCAGTTGTTGCATCAGCGGAGGCAGTTCGATGCCCAGTTCGGCAAAGCCGGCCAGCCGGCTGTCGGCCTGCTCCAGGTCTTGCAGCAGGGTGTCGGCGACCTGGCCGTGGTCCTTGAAGGCCTGGTAGGTGGCCGGTGGAATGGTGTTGACGGTTTCCGGACCAATCAGGGATTCCACGTACAACACGTCGCTGTAATCAGGGTTTTTGGTGCCGGTGCTGGCCCACAGCAGGCGCTGGGGGTGGGCGCCGTGACGGGCCAGCTCGGCGAAATCACTGTCTTGCTTGAACAGCTCTTGGTAACGCAGGTAGGCGCTCTTGGCGTTGAGAATGGCGCCCTGGCCCTGCAGATCGCGGATGACGGCAGCCTGTTCCTCGGTGGCGCGGATGAGTTTTTCGCCCAGTTTCTTGTCGAGCAGGGTGTCGACCCGGCTGATGAAGAAGCTGGCCACCGAGTGCACGTTGTCGATGCGATGTCCTTTGGCATGGCGCTTCTGCAGGCCACGGACGAAGGCCCGGGCCACTTCCACATAGCGCTCCACCGAGAACAACAAGGTGGCGTTGACGTTGATGCCGTCGGCGATCAGGGTCTCGATCACCGGCAGGCCCTCGCGGGTGGAGGGAATCTTGATCATGGCATTGGGCCGGTTGATGCGAATGAACAACTGCCGCGCCTCGTCGATGCTGGCCTGGGTGTCGTAGGCCAGATCGGGGGAAACCTCCAGGCTGACATAGCCGTCCACCCCCTGGCTGCTGTCGTAGACCGGGCGCAGGCGGTCGGCGGCCTGCTGGATGTCGGCAATGGCCAGCTCGTAGAAATAGGCGCGGTTGTCCGCGTCGGGCTGACTGCGGGCCAGTTGGGCCAGTGCCAGGTCATAGTCGCTGCCGCTGTTGATGGCCTTTTCGAAAATACTGGGATTGGAAGTGATGCCGCGCAGATCGTCCTCGCTGATCATGCGGTCGAGCTCGCCGGAGCCCAGCATGCCGCGTTGAATATTGTCGAACCAGAAGCTCTGGCCGTGTTCACGTAATTGAGTCAAGGGATTCTTTTCCATGCTGTCGTGGTCCTTCTCTGGTTGGGGGCGGTGGCTGCCGCCACAAGTAAAGCGATATCTTGTGATCGTCGGGATGGGGATAATCTTTAGCCATCATAGCACTTCGGCTTGAGGTATGATGGTTCAATTCCTTGAGACAGGAAAAATCGCTTCGTGTTACAACGCCGGTTTTGTCCATGTTTATTGTTGCAATGTCACGTTTGTCAGTTCCGTCGCTGGTCCTCGTCCTGTCGTTCTTGCTGCCGGCCTGTGCTCCGCCACCGGAAGGTGAGGATGGCGGGGTTCGGCAGGCCCGGCCACAACAGGTGAAAGCCCTGCCCAGCGTGTTCGAAGTGCCGGTGGGGCGGCCTTTCGGTGTCGAGGTGACGGGGGTGTTCTCCGATGGTGAGCGCCGGCTGGTCGACGATGTCCAGTGGCTGGTGGATGCGGGTCGGATGGAAGCCCTGGGGCAGGCTGACGAGCTGGGGCGTCCCCTGTTGCGGGCCGTCGAGACCGGGGAACTGGTGTTGCGGCCCAGCTATCGCGGGGTGGTGGGCGAGCCGGTGCGATTGAAAGTGACCGAGGAGGTGCTGGAGAGTATCCGCATCGTGGTGGTGGACGACACCCGCCTGCGTTGGCCCCAGGGCAGCGAGGTGCAACTGCGTGCCATTGGCCGCTACAGTCTGCGGGGCAATTGGGACGTGAGCGAGCAAGTGGAGTGGTCCAGCGCGGACGAGAGCGTGGCCCGGGTTACACCGGAAGGGCGCCTGCAGGCGCTGGCAGTGGGACAGACCCGGGTGAACGCCCGCCTGGGAGAGCTCAGTGCCGAGCGGGAGGTGAGCATCGATCCACCGGCCCTGGTGGAGGTGATATTGCAAGCCACCGGTGATATGCCGGTGACGGTGGGAGGCGTGTTGGAGTTGCAGGTGAACGGGCGCTACAGCGATGGCCGCGATCTGCCTCTGGATGACTACACGGTGGTCGTGGCGGACGGAACGGCCCAGGTGGCGGTGGAGGGTGGCCGTGTGGTGGCGCTGAGCGCCGGCGAGGTGAGCCTGGTGGCGCGCAGCGGTCGCCTGGAGAGTGCCCCCCTGGTATTGAATGTCACGGGGGCCACCCTGGCACGCTTGGAAATAGGGCTTGCCTCCACTCTATTGCCGGCGGGGGTAAGCCTGCCGTTGGAGGCGAGGGCCTGGCTGAGTGATGGCACCCCTTATACCCAGCCCTTGAATTTGGACTGGAGTCTGAGCGGGGAGGGCGTATTGGCCCTGCGAGAGAGCGGCGAGACCGGCATGGCGGTCGAGGCGCTGGCGCCGGGTACGGTGGAATTGCGGGTTGCCGTGGCCAACGCAGGTATTTCTGCCAGTCTGCCGGTGACGGTGGTGGAGGCCGGACAGAGCACCGTGCAGTTGAGTGGTGAGCGCAGTCCCTTGCGGGTCACGGAGTTGCGTCGGCTGGGCGTGGTCGGGATGTCGGCCGATGGGGAGATAGGCCCGGTGAGCGGGGTGAGTTGCCGGTCCAGCGATAGCACGGTGATTTCGGTGATGCTTTCCCCCGGTGGTTGCGATCTGTTGGCGGTGGCGCCCGGCGAGGCGAGTATCAGCGTGGAAGACGAACAGGGCGGGCGCGTGGGCGGTAGCGTGGTGTTGCAGGTGGAGGCGTTGCCGGAAATCGGCGACCTGCGCCGCGACAGCAGCTTCATGCTGGAGTCATCCGCCCTGGCCATCGATGCGCGCAACAGCCGGCGCCTGCAGGCGGTGATCACCGGTGCCGAGCCGGGCCAGGATTATCTGCTGCATGCCCGGCCGCTGAACGGTGTCCTCGATTCTGCCACGCGCCTGTGGGTCTCGCCGGAGCCGGCCCTGGTCAAGGGCGGAGGCGCCTGCCTGTCTTATGCCGCGGCGGGGCGCGCGCGCCTGAGCTGTGTCCTGCGGGCGGGTGACGATGGTCGGATCCATGTGGGCGTGGAGGACAGCCAGGGCGGCACGCCCCTGCGCCTGTGGCTGAGCGCGGGTACTTATGCCAACCAGGGCCGGCCCGATGCGCCTTGGCCGCTGGAACTGGATCAGCCCGTGGATGGCGAGGTCTCGGCCAATGCCTTCAACTTCGAATCCCTGAGCCATTATCGCATCGACGGTCTCGCCATCACCGATGGCAGTGGCAACCAGGTGCGCTACCGGGTGAGTCTGCTGGAGCCCACTGAAACCGTGGTTCTGCGGGTGGGCCGGCCCGGTGGCGAGGAATTGTGCGCGGCGCCGGCCAAGGTGACCGAGCATCTTCCCGGACAGGCCATCGAGTGCCTGGTGGATGCGGGGCGTCAGGGCGCTCTGTCGATCCGGGTCTATGGCTTCGACCCTTATTCGCCGGTGCTGGGCGCTTCCGCCGATGGCGGCGCGCGCTATCGCCTGGTGGTGAGCCAGGAGCCGTACCATTGACCCGGCCTGGCGGTGGGGCAACAACCCCGCCTGGCGGCGCAAGCTGCCTGAAACACTCATCTTTTTCCTCTAGCGGCCGATAACGACAAGAGATTGCCGGTTTTGTGAACCTGTTCCCGGACAGGTTTGCGGAGGGCGTTTGTTGCCTGGCTAAAGTCAATACCTTTTGTAATGAAATTGACCGTATTGAGCATTCGAACCAAGCTGAGCCTGCTGTTCGCCGGTCTTTTCCTGCTCGCGATGCTGGCGGTGACCGTGGCCACCGTGATGCATGAACGCAGGCACATGTTGGCGCTGGTCCAGCGTCAGGCGGTGGATCTCACCACTTGGTATTTCGACAGCCTCAATACCCTGATGCTCACTGGCAGTATGGAACAACGGTCGATCCTGCGTGACAAACTTCTACAGCGGAAGGGTGTGGTCGAGGCGCGGGTGATACGCGGTGAACCGGTGAAGCGCCAGTTTGGTCCCGGACTGGAACACGAGCAAGCCCGCGACGAGCTGGACCGGCGTGCCTTGCGGGGTGAGCAGGTGATCGAGTTCGGCGAGGGCCCAGCGGGCCGCGTGCTGACGGTCGTGACGCCCTTCCGCGCCACTGCCGACACCCGCGGGGTAAATTGTCTGCGTTGCCACCAGGTGGAGCCGGGAGCGGTCAATGGGGCGGTGCGCATCGGCTATTCCCTGGCCGAGGTGGATGCCGACATCCAGCGTAGCCTGCAACATTATCTGGCCATCAACCTGGCGGTGTTCGGGGTCGGTTTTCTGCTGGCCAATCTGTTGTTGAGGCGCTGGGTCACCCAGCCCCTGCAGCATTTCATGGATGTGATCGAGCGTCGCGCCGACGGCGACGACACGGCCTGGGTGGCTTTCGATGGCGAGGATGAGATGGGACAACTGGGTCGGGCCTTCAACCAGATGGCGGAAAACATCAAGGCAGTCAGTCTGCGCGAGCGCGAGAATGCGATGCAGTTGCAGAAGAAGGTCGATCAGTTGTTGCATGTGACCCGGCGCGTGCGGGCCGGTGATTTCGATGTGCAGGTGGGTTTTGCCGGCGAGGATGCCATCGGTGAACTGGCCAGCAGCCTGCAGGCCATGATCGATGCCATTCGCCAGAACATGCTGGAGAAGAAACAGGCCATGGAGCATCTGCAACGCCGGGTGGATGCCATTCTCGCGCAGGTGGAGGCGGTGGCGAGAGGAGACCTCGGTCGCCGCGTCAGCTTGCAGGGTGACGATGCCCTGGCGCAATTGGCGCGGGGCGTACAGGACATGATCGACAATCTCGCCCAGTTGGTGCGCCAGCTCCAGTCGGCCGGTGTCCAGGTGGCCACCACGGCAAACGAGATATCATCGAGCATGCTACAGGTCGAGCAATCGGCCCTCAAGCAGGCCGCGGCCACCGAGCAGATCACCGCCACCGCCACCGAGATTTGTGCCACCACCGGGGAGTTGGTGGACACTATGGACGAAGTGGCCCAGGTGGCCGAGCAGGCCTCCACCACGGCGGTGCACAGCCATGCCGGTCTGGCTCGCATGGAGGCCATGATGCGCCAGTTGGTGGAGCATTCCAGCCTGGTGGCCGACCGCCTCGACGGCCTGAGTGAAAAGGCCAGTGGCATCGGCGCCGTGGTCACCACTATTGGCAAGGTGGCGGATCAGACCAATCTGCTCTCTCTCAATGCCGCCATCGAGGCGGAAAAAGCGGGCGAGGCAGGACGCGGTTTTGCGGTGGTGGCGGCGGAGATTCGTCGCCTGGCCGACCAGAGTGCGGTGGCCACCCTGGACATCGAGCAGATGATCCGGGAAGTACAGGGGGCGGTGGATTCCGGTGTACGCAGCGCGCAGGATTTCACCGCACTGGTGCAACAGGCGGTGGACGAGGTCAAGGAGGTCAGCCGGCAGCAGACCGAGATCATCAACCAGGTGGAGACCCTGGGTCCGCGTTTCGAGAGCGTGCGCCAGGCCATGCATTTCCAGTCCGAGGGCGGCGAGCAGATCAATGCGGCCATCAGCCAGCTCAACAACGACAGCAAGCGGGCGGTGAAGTCCCTGCGCCTGGTCAAGCTGGAGGTGCAGAAACTCGGTGCCGCCGCGCGTGCCCTGCATGCCAGTGTATCCCGTTTTTTCACCGGGGAGCACAAGGCATGACGCCTGAATTCGCCGAACGCCTGGCAGACGAATCCTGCTGGCGCCAGCAGGGCGTGTGGGGTCGGCAGCGTCCCCGTTGTGCGCGCCTGGACGAGGTGTTGCACTGCCGCAATTGCGAGGTGTTCGCGCTGGCGGCGCGGCGACGTTTCAGCGACCGGGCATCGACCGGCATATTGGCCGTGGGCAGCGATGAGCTGGAGGCCCGCCGCCGGGGTGACGCGGCAGTATTGCCCTGCCTGGTCGCCGGCCACTGGCTGGGTTTTCCGCTGGCGGTGGTGGCCTCGGTGGAGCCCTTGCCGGCGGTGCATTCCCTGCCGCGGCTCGGGACCACTGCCATACAGGGCCTGACGGCGCTGCAAGGTGCGCTGGTACTGGTGATTTCGCTGGCGGCCCTGCTGGGCCTCGAGGCCGGTGCCACGATCTTGCCGAAACATGAGAAATTCTATTGCACACGCTGCCTGCAACTGGAGCTGGCAGGCAGGCGGGTGGCCTTTGCCGTGGAACGGGTGTTGGATCCTCAACGTTATTACCGGCGGAAGCTGGTACCGGTGAGTGAAATGTCGGCGGAGTATCCTGAACTATGGCAGGGCGTGCTCGAGGATGAGCAGGGGCGGCACATCCTGGTATGTGATCCGGGACGCCTGAGCAGACGGCTGCAAGAGGTCTTGGCATGAGTGAAGATGATAAAACCGAAGACCTGAGTGGTTATTCCATGCTGGAGCTGTTCCGCATGGAGGTGACCACGCAACTGGCGGCGTTCAGTCGCCATCTGCTGGCCATGGAACATGCCGCCCCGAATTCCGCTGACTGGGAGGCCCTGTTGCGCGCGCTGCATTCCATCAAGGGGGCTGCGCGCATGGTGCAGGCCGGCGCCGTGGTGCGTATCGTCCACGGCCTGGAGGAATTCCTGCTCGCGGCGCAACGGGGAGAGGTCGCGCTGGATGCGCGCGCCATCGACCTGTTGCTGGTCCAGGGTGATGCGATCCAGCACATCGTCGGACACGACGAACAACAGATCCTGGCCTGGGAACAGACCCATGAAACCGAACTGGCGCAGCTGCAGGAGCAACTCGAACGCCTGTTGCAGCGGGGCGACGCCGGGCCCGTGGCAGGGGATGGCGTCTCTGTCGTGCCCGAGGGCGAGATCGGGAAAAGAGTAGCGGAGAGCGAGTTGCGTATTCATACCAGCCGCCTGGACCGCATACTTGGCCTGGCCAGCGGCGTGTTGGTGGAGAGTCATCGTTTCCGGAGTCATCTCGATCGCCTGGGACAGATGAAGCAATTGCACTTCGCCCTGGTGGCCGAGCTGGACCGCTTGCGTCAATGTGCCGCCACCGCCCGCCTGGACGAGGCGGCTCGTGGCCACCTGCAGCGACTGGAGCGGCTGGCGGCCGATTGTCGACAACAGTTCGCCGATCTGTTGGCCGAGCTGGAGGCTTTCGATCGTCGCAGCGTCACTCTCAACGAGCAATTGCATCAGGAAGTCCTGTCCAGCCGCATGCGGCCTTTCGCCGACCTGGTGGCGGGCTTGCCCCGGCTGGTGCGCGACCTGGGACGTCAACTGGGCAAGGAAGTGCGCCTGGAAATGCAGGGCACCGAGACCCTGGTAGAGCGCGATGTCCTCGAACGCATCGACGTATCGCTCAAGCATCTCATCCAGAATGCCATCGATCATGGCATCGAACCGCCCGATGTCCGCCGCGCCATGGGTAAGCCGCCCTGGGGCACCCTGCGCCTGGAAGTGAGCCAGGGCGCCGGCATGCTGTTCCTGCTGGTGGCCGACGATGGTGCCGGTGTGGATCTGGCCGCGCTCGGTGAACGGCTGGTGCAGCAGGGCTTGTGCAGCCCGGAGGAACTTCTGCGCCTCGACGAGATGGCCTTGCTGGATTATCTCTTCGTGCCCGGCTTCAGCTCCCGCGACGAGGCCACCCATTATTCGGGACGTGGTATCGGGTTGGATGTGGTCAGGGAAACCATAGAATCCCTGCGGGGCAGCATCCACGCCGCCACCGACCCGGGCCAGGGCACGCGCTTCCAGATCCTGCTGCCATTGAGCGTATCGGTGCTGCGGGCCCTGCAGGTGCGGATCGCTGGCGAGCCCTATGCTTTCCCCCTGGCCGACATTCACCGCCTGCTGCGGGTACCGGCGCGGGTGTTGTGCCGTCCCGATGGCGGCAATGTGGACAGTATCGAGGTGGATGGCGAGCCGGCCCGCCTGTGCCATGCCTGCAGCGCCTTCGGGCGCCCCTTGCCGCGGCACTTCGACGACGAGCTGGTGGTGCTGGTGATCGGCAGGCAGCCGCCCTATACGGCGCTGGTGGTGGAACAGGTGCTGGGCGAACAGGAACTGGCCCTGAGTTCCCTGGAACCGCTACTGGGGGAATTGGCGGGAATCAGCGCCGCCGCCCTGCTGGAGGATGGCAGTGTCACCCTGGTGGTGGATTGCGATCGACTGGGGCAATTGATCGCCGAAGGCTTCGAGCGTGGAGAGATTCCGGCATTCATGCCCTGCCGGCAGGACGGGCCTGCCCGTCCCCGCGTGCTGGTGGCCGATGAATCGATGACGGCTCGGGTTTTGCAGAAAAATTTGCTCGAGGCGCAGGGTTACGAGGTTATCCTGGTGGCCGATGGCGCACATGCCCGGCGGGCCCTGGAAGCGCAGACGTTCGATCTTCTCGTCTGCGACGAGGACTTGCCGGAGATGGGAGGGCGGGAACTGCTGGGCTGGTTGCGCACGCGGGAAGCGACGACACATTTGCCGGTGATCCTGTTGCGTGACAGTGATCCCGGTGGGGAGAGCAGGGTGGCAGTGGACGAGGCCGCCGTCTGGCACATGGATAAAACCGATTTCGATGCACAAGGATTCATCACCACAGTGGCCGGAGCCCTCCAGCAGGGCGTTCGTCATGGCGAGCGGCACGACCGTCCACAGTGAATCACAAGGGAAACCCGGCATGCCCTGGCGCGAGCACAAGATTACCTGCATCCGCTCACCGGTGGTGATGATGGTGGACGACCAAGCCATCTTCGCCGAGTCGGTGCGCCGCATGCTCGAGGCCGAGGGTGATATCGTGTTCCATTATTGCAGCGACCCCACCAAGGCCATCGACATGGCGGCCGAGGTCAAGCCCACCGTGATCCTGCAGGATCTGCGCATGCCCGAGATCGATGGTCTCACCCTGGTGCGTTTCTTCCGCGCCAACCCGGCCACCGAGTTGGTACCGGTGATCGTGCTGTCCTCGGAGCAGGAGGCACAGGAAAAGAGCAAGGCCTTCAGCGCCGGCGCCAGTGACTACCTGGTGAAACTACCCGACCGGGTGGAACTGATCGCGCGCATCCGCGCCCACTCCAAGAACTATCTCACCCACCTGGAACGCGACGAGGCCTACCGCAAGCTGCGCGAACTGCAGAAAAAACTGGAACAGAAGAATGCCGAGCTGCAACGCCTGACCAATCTCGACGGCCTGACCACCATCGCCAACCGGCGGCGCTTCGACGAGGCTCTGCGCACCGAATGGATGCGCGCGGTGCGCAAGAAGACCATGCTGTCGCTGATTCTCATCGACATCGATTGCTTCAAGGCCTACAACGACAACTACGGCCACCAGGCCGGCGACGACTGCCTGCGCAAGGTGGCCCAGGCACTCAATTCCCGCTTCCGCCGTCCCACCGACCTGCTGGCCCGTTACGGCGGCGAGGAATTCGTGGTCTTGTTGCCCGACACCCTGCTCAGTGGTGCCACCAAGCTGGCGCTGGAACTCAACGAATACATCAACCGCATCCATATTCCGCATCAGTTCTCCGACGTGGCCGACCACGTCACTATCAGCCTGGGCGTGGCCTGTTGCCAGCCGGGGGCCGATGGCTATGATGCCAACAGTCTGATCGAGGCCGCCGATCGCGCCCTCTACGAGGCCAAGCGTGCCGGTCGCAACCAGGTCTCGGTGAGCCAGAGCTGCAGCAAGCGGGCGGAATCAGCCAGCGGCGATTGAACCCCGCGCCCATCTCGGCCTCCAAGGCGGGTACAATAGCCGCCATGACGACACATACCGTGAGCAAAATCCAGCCTACCCTGCAGGAACACGTCCGTGCCTGGCTGCGCGAGCATGCCGACGAGACGGGGTGGGAAGCCGCCGGTGAATTGGCGCGACTGCTGGACACGCTGGGTGCCGACGAGGCGGTGATCGCCGCCGGCATGCTCAGCGAGGGCCTGGGCAGCCTGGCCGACGAGCGTCCGCTGCAACAGGCCTTTGGTGACGAGGTCTGCAAGCTGTACCGGGAGATTCGCCGTTTCATCGACGACCCCGCCGGCTGGCTGCAGGCGGCGGAGCAACACAGCGAGCCGGCCGAAGACCGTCAGTGGTTGTTGCTGGCCCTGTTGGACGACATTCGCGTGGTCTTCGTGCTGTTGGCCCACCAGGTCTTGCTGATGCGTGGACTCAAGCAACATCCGCCCGAGCAACAGCGCCAGATCGCCGCCCAGACCCGCAGCCTGTTCGCTCCGCTGGCCAATCGCCTGGGCATCGCCCGGCTCAAATGGGAACTGGAAGACCTGGCCTTTCGCTACCTGGAGCCGGTGCGCTATCACGAGATCGCCCGTGCCCTGGAGGAACGCCGCAGCGACCGCGAGCGCTACATCGAACAGGTGGTGGAGCAACTGCGCCAGGCCCTGCGGGAGGCGGGTATCGAGGCCGAGGTCTATGGCCGGCCGAAGCACATCTACAGCATCTGGCGCAAGATGCAGCGCAAGCAGCTCGATTTCGACCAACTCTACGACGTGCGGGCCCTGCGGGTGATGGTGGATACGCTGGAGCAGTGCTATGGCGCGCTGGCGGTGGTGCATGGTCTATGGCATTTCATTCCGGGTGAATACGACGACTATATCGCCGCGCCCAAGCCCAATGGCTACCAGTCGCTGCACACCGCGGTGGTCGGTCCCGGGGAGAAGACCCTGGAAGTCCAGATCCGCACCCGCGCCATGCACCGCCATGCCGAGCTGGGGGTGGCCGCCCATTGGCGCTACAAGGAGGGCGGGCGTCACGATGCCTCGCTGGAGAGCCGCATCGAAAGTCTGCGTGCCCTGATCCGCGGCGAGGGCGACGGCCTGGCGCCCCCGGCGACGGCAGATATCTATGTGCTCACCCCCCAAGGGCGGGTGGTGGAGCTGCCCGCCGGGGCCACGCCGCTGGATTTCGCCTATCGCGTTCACACCGAGCTGGGACACCGCTGTCGAGGTGCCAGGGTGGACGGGCAGATGGTTCCTTTGACCACACCGCTGCGCAGTGGCCAGCAGGTGGAAATCCTCACCGCCAAACAGGCCCGTCCCAGCCGCGACTGGCTCAACCCGGAGCTGGGTTACCTCAAGAGCCGCCGGGCGCGTGCCAAGGTGCGTCACTGGTTCAAGCAGCAATACCGTGACGAGCACATCGCCGCTGGCCGTGCCGCCCTGCAGCGGGAGCTGGGCAAGGCGCGTGTCGCCGAACTGGATCTGGCGGCCCTGGCCACGCAGTTCAACTACCAAGAGGCCGACGACCTGCTGGCGGCCCTGGGGCGAGGGGAATTGGGCCTACACAGCCTGCACAACGCCATCGCCCGCGATGAACACGTGCCAGAAGATGCACAGGCCCTGCCGGCGCCCGTGCCGCGGACGGCGGCGTCACAAGACGAACCGGGTCACTTCATCGGTGTCGAAGGCCTGCTCACCAAGTTGGCCCGCTGCTGCAAGCCCATGCCCGGTGATGACATCGTCGGCTACGTCACCCAGGGGCGTGGGGTGAGCATCCACCGGCGCCACTGCCGCAATCTCGCCCATCTGATCAAGCGGCATCCCCGGCGCCTGCTGGAAGTGGACTGGGTGGTGGGCTCGCGCGGGCATTATCCGGTGGATGTGGAGGTGGAAGCCATGGACCGTCCCGGTCTGTTGCGTGACGTGACCTCGGTGCTGGCCGGTGAGGAGGTCAACGTGCTGGCCGCCAATACCCACAGCAACCGCCAGCGTCACACCGCGCGCATGCGCCTGAGTCTGGAGGTGGCCGACGGCGCCCAGTTGCGCCGGGTGCTGGCGCGCCTGCTGCAGGTGCACAGTGTGTTCGAAGCGCGGCGGGTGGATTGATGGCCGTGATCGAGCGTTTGTTGGCCATCATGGCGCGCCTGCGTGATCCCGAGCACGGTTGCCCCTGGGATCGTCAGCAGACCCTGGCCAGCATTGTGCCCCACACCCTGGAAGAGGCCTATGAGCTGGCCGAGGCCATCGAGACCAACGATGCCGACGCTATACGCCAGGAACTGGGCGACCTACTGTTCCAGGTGGTGTTCTATGCCCAGCTCGGGCGTGAACTGGGGCTGTTCGATTTCGACGACGTGGCGGCGGCCATCGCGGACAAGATGATTCGTCGTCATCCCCATGTGTTCGGCGATGCCCGGGTCGCCGACGCCGAGGACCAGAGTGCCCAGTGGGAAGCCATCAAGGCCGCCGAGCGCGGCGATGACAGCGATGACTCCGCCCTGGCCGGCGTGAGTCATGCCCTGCCGGCCCTCTCCCGCGCACACAAGCTGCAGCAGCGGGCCGCCCGCAGTGGTTTCGACTGGCCGGGCCATCACGGCGTGCTGGTCAAGTTGGAAGAAGAATTGGACGAAGTGCGCGAGGCGCTGGAGACGGGTGAGACTGCGGCCATCGAAGAGGAACTGGGTGATCTGCTGTTCGTTTGTGTCAACCTGGTGCGTCACGCGCGGCTGGATGCGGAAGCCGTGCTGCGGCGAGCCAACCGCAAGTTCGAGCGACGCTTCCGCAGCATGGAACGTCTGGCCCGTGAACGACACGGCCGGGCGCTGGATACACTGGACTTGGCGCAACAGGAAGCCCTCTGGCAACAGGCTAAACGCGAGGAGAAGGCCTGAACCGCCCCTATGAGTTTTCCCTACAACCGTCTGAAACGGCAGATAGACCAGGCCATGGCCTGTGACCGGCATCGCCTGCTGCGACGCCTGCGGCAAAGGCCCGCGGGCGATGAGCTGGAGCGCCTGCAGACCGACATCGAGGCCTCGGTGGCGCGCCGGGCCCGGCGCGCGGCGCAGCGGCCGCGGCCCAGGTTCAGCGCCGAGCTGCCGGTAATCGAACGCCGCGACGACATCGCCGAGGCCATTGTGCACCACCAGGTGGTCATCGTCTGTGGCGAGACCGGCTCGGGCAAGACCACCCAGCTACCCCAGATCTGTCTCGAGCTAGGGCGTGGCGTGGCCGGCCTGATCGGCCATACCCAGCCGCGCCGGCTGGCGGCTCGCAGCGTGGCTCGGCGCATCGCCGAGGAGCTGGGCAGTCCCCTGGGCGAGGCGGTGGGCTACAAGGTGCGTTTCAGCGACCAGGTGGGAGAGCAGAGCTACATCAAATTGATGACCGACGGCATCCTGCTGGCCGAGACACAGAACGATCGTTTTCTCGAACACTACGACACCCTGATCATCGATGAAGCGCACGAGCGCAGCCTCAACATCGATTTCCTGTTGGGCTACCTCAAGCAGCTTTTGCCGCGGCGCCCGGATCTGAAACTGATCATCACCTCGGCCACCATCGACCCGCAGCGCTTTTCTCGCCACTTCGGTGATGCGCCCATCATCGAGGTGTCCGGGCGCACTTACCCGGTGGAAATCCGTTATCGTCCCCTGGCGGGCGAGGACGAGCGCGACGAGGTGCAGGCCATCGTCGAGGCGGTGGACGAGCTGGCGCGGGAGGGGCCGGGTGACGTGCTGGTGTTTCTCGCCGGCGAGCGCCAGATCCGCGAGACCGCCGAGGCCCTGCGCAAGCACCATCCGCCAGCCACCGAGATCCTGCCCCTGTACGCCCGTCTCAGTGCCGCCGAACAGGCGCGGGTATTCCGCCCCCATCGCGGGCGGCGCATCGTGCTGGCCACCAACGTGGCGGAAACCTCGCTCACCGTGCCCGGTATCCGTTACGTGGTCGACACCGGGCGGGCGCGCATCAGCCGCTACAGCTACCGCAGCAAGATCCAGCGCCTGCCCATCGAGCCCATATCCCAGGCCTCGGCCAACCAGCGCAGCGGGCGCTGCGGACGGGTCAGCGCGGGCATCGCCATTCGCCTGTACGCGGAAGAGGATTTCCAAGCCCGGCCCGTCTTCACCGAGCCCGAGATCCAGCGCACCAGCCTGGCCAGCGTGATCCTGCAAATGGCCGCACTGAAGCTGGGCGAGGTGGACGATTTCCCCTTCGTCGATCCACCCGATCCCCGTTACATACGCGACGGCTACAAGCTGCTGCAGGAACTGGGCGCGGTGGATGCCTCCCGTGCCATTACCCCCCTGGGGCGGCGCTTGGCGCGCCTGCCTCTGGATCCCCGTCTGGGGCGCATGATCCTGGCCGCCGAGCAAGAAGGTTGTGTGGAAGAAGTGCTGGTGATCTGCGCCGCGCTCAGCATTCAGGATCCCCGCGAGCGTCCCTTCGACAAGCAGCAGGCGGCCGACGAGCAGCACTGCCGCTTCAACGAGCAAGCCTCGGATTTCCTCGCCTACCTGGCGCTGTGGCGTTACTACCGCGAGCAGGAACGTCACCTGAGCCAGAACAAGCTGCGCAAGCTGTGCAAGAAGGAGTTTTTGTCCTACAACCGCCTGCGTGAGTGGCGCGACATCTGGGGTCAGCTCAGGCGCGTGGCCGGCGAACTGGGTCTGCGTCGCAACACTCAGCCGGCCCAGGCCGATGCCATACACCGTGCCCTGCTCAGCGGCCTGCTGGCCAATGTGGGGCTCAAGCATGAAAAACACGAATATCTCGGTGCCCGCAACAGCCGCTTCCATCTGTTTCCCGGCTCGGTGCTGGCGAAAAAGCCGCCTAACTGGCTGATGGCGGCGGAAATTGTCGAGACCCGCAAGGTCTACGCCCGCACCGTGGCGCGCATTGAACCAGCCTGGATCGAACAGGTGGGCGCGCATCTGCTCAAGCGCAGCTACCATCAACCGCACTGGGAGAAACGCGCCGGCCGGGTAGTGGCGTTCGAACGCGTCACTCTCCATGGCCTGGTGCTGGTCGCCCGGCGCAAGGTGAACTATGGTCCGCTGTATCCCGCCGAGGCACGGCGTATTTTCATTCGCGCGGCCCTGGTGGACGGAGAGCTGGACACCCGGGCCGAATTCCACCGCCACAACCGTGCCCTGCTGGCGCAGATCGAGGGTCTGGAGGCCAAGGCCCGGCGCCAGGACGTACTGGTGGACGAGGAGGCCCTGGTCGCCTTCTTCGAGCAACGCCTGCCCCAGGAGATCTACTCGGCGATACAACTGGAACGCTGGCTGAAGCAGGATCCTGCCCATGGGGAGCGGCTCAAGCTCGATCGCGCCACGGTGATGCGCGAAGATGCCACCCTGGTGAGTGGCAAGCAGTTCCCCGATCATCTGGAGATCGACGGCCTGTCGCTGCCCTTGCAGTATCGGTTGGACCCCGGCAGTGAACAAGACGGAGTCATCGTGCGCATCCCTCTGGCGGCGCTGGCGCAATTGCGGCCGGAGCCCTTCCAGTGGCTGGTGCCGGGCTTGCTGGAAGAAAAAGTGGCCTGGCTGATCAAGTCCCTGCCCAAACGATTGCGGCGCCATTTCGTGCCGGTACCCCACTATGCCCGCGCCTGTGTCGAGGCCATGGAACCGGGCGAGGGCAGCCTGACGGAGGCGCTGGCCCGACAACTGAAGCGCATCGGCGGGGTCGAGCTGTGCGCGGACGACTGGCGCGAGGAAGACCTACCGACGCATCTGCGCATGTATTTCGAAGTGGTGGACGCTCAGGGCCAGGTGGTGGGTGGCGGCAGCGATCTTGCCGCCTTGCAGGTACAACTGAAGGCGCAAGCCGGAGAAGGCTTTGCCCGGGCCAAGCAACACGAGCTGGAGCGCCAGGGCCTGCGAAGCTGGGATTTCGGCCAACTACCGGAACGTCTCGTCCTGAGCGATGGCGGGCTGGAGCTGATCGCCTATCCTGCCCTCATCGACAAGGGTGATGCGGTGGATCTGTGCCTGTTCAACGATGCCGGTGAGGCGCGCCGCGAGACCCGTGCCGGCGTGCGGCGCCTGTTCATGCTGAGCCTGGCGCGGGAGCACGCCTATCTCATGCGCAACCTGCCGGGTATGGAACGCCTGTGCCTGGATTACCACAAACTGGGTAATTGCCAGGCCTTGAAGCAGGATATTGTCGCTGCCGTGTTCGACCAGCTCTTCCTCGCGGAGGGCGTGGTGCGCGACCAGCAGACCTTCGAGCAGCGGCTGGCGGCGGGCAAGGGCAAACTGGTGGAACGGGCCAACGAGCTGTGCCGGCTGCTGGGTGAGATCCTGCCGCTTTACCGCGAACTGGACAAGCGGCTTTCCGGCAAACTGTCGCCGGCCTGGCTCAATGCCGTGGCCGACATGCGCGAGCAATTGCAGCACCTGGTCTATCCCGGTTTCGTACTGGCCACTCCGGCCCAGTGGCTGGGCCAGATACCGCGTTATCTCAAGGCCCTGGGGCGACGCCTGGACAAGCTGCCCGGGGGCGAGGCCCGTGACCGCCAGGCCATGCTCACGGTGGCGCCCTTCTGGCAGCGCTACCGGCAACGCAGCGAGTCCCCGGCCCGGCCATTGCTGCCGGAGCTGGTGCATTTTCGTTGGATGATCGAGGAGCTGCGGGTATCGCTGTTCGCCCAGGAACTGAAAACCCGCTTTCCGGTCTCCGCCAAGCGGCTGGAGAAATACTGGGCGGAGCTGGAACGAGAGGGGCGTTGAATTACGGCATCACCTGTGCATGGGAAGGGATAGTGGACTATAGTTCTACTGGAACCGTGCCTGAGGAGGCGGGGCGATGCGTTTGTATATCCGGCATCCGGTGGAGATTCCCATCGAATGCGAGCCGGCCGAGGCCGGCGAAGTCCTGCAGGAACACCTGGCCAATATCAGCCTGGGTGGCCTGGCCTTCCATTCCGGCCGGCCCTTCCAGCCGCAGACCATCGTCACCGTGCGCATACCCCTCATCGATGAAAGATTCCAGGCCACCGGGCAGGTGGCCTGGTGCATCCCCCGCGGCGAAGGTTTCGAGGTGGGTATGAAACTGCTGGAACAGAACGAGGCCTTCCAGGCGCGCATGATCGAGCAGTTGTGCTACATCGAGCGATACCGTCAGGACATCCTGCGTGAACAGGGGCGGCGGCTGGATCCCGAACAGGCGGCGAGGGAGTGGATCTCCCGCTATGCGGCCGATTTTCCCGGTGCCAGGGAGCGGGAGACCAGCGCCTGATTCAGCCGCGGGGCATTATCTGCTAGAATCCGTTGCCCCCTGATCTGTTATTGGTTCCCGTCATGTCCATCGAGTTGTTATCGCCCGCCGGCACCCTGAAAAACATGCGCTATGCCTTCGCCTATGGGGCCGACGCGGTCTATGCCGGTCAGCCGCGCTACAGCTTGCGGGTGCGCAACAACGACTTTGATCTGCACAACCTGGGCGTGGGCATCGCCGAGGCCCATGCCCAGGGCAAGAAATTCTTCGTCGCCAGCAACATCCTGCCCCACAACGCCAAGCTCAAGACCTACCTGGACGATATGGCCCCCATCGTGGAGCTGGGCCCCGATGCCTTGATCATGGCCGACCCCGGGCTGATCATGCTGGTGCGTGAGCGCTGGCCACAGTTGCCCATACATCTTTCCGTCCAGGCCAATACCATGAACTATGCCGCGGTACGTTTCTGGCAATCGGTGGGCATCGAGCGGGTGATCCTGTCGCGTGAACTGTCGCTGGACGAGATCGCCGAAATCCGTCAGCAATGTCCGGACATGGAGTTGGAGGTCTTCGTGCACGGGGCCTTGTGCATCGCCTATTCCGGGCGCTGCCTGCTGTCGGGTTACATGAACCACCGTGACCCTAACCAGGGCACCTGCACCAATGCCTGTCGTTGGGACTACAAGCTCAAGCCGGCGCGGGAGGATATCAGTGGCGATATCACCCTGGCGCGGGACCTGAGCCAAGACAATACATTGGCGGCGAGCAGCCAGGTGTTTCTGCTGGAGGAGCCCAATCGTCCCGGTGAACACATGCCCATCTTCGAGGATGAGCACGGCACCTATATCATGAACTCCAAGGATCTGCGCGCGGTGCAACACGTGGCGCGCCTGATCGAGATCGGCGTCGATTCGCTGAAGATCGAGGGCCGCACCAAGTCCCATTACTACGTGGCGCGCACGGCGCAGATCTATCGCCGCGCCATAGATGACGCCCTGGCGGGGCGGCCCTTCGACATGGGGCTGATGCGCGAACTGGATGGCCTGGCCAACCGTGGTTACACCGAGGGCTTCTATCGGCGCCACGTGCCGGAGGAATACCAGAATTACCAGGCCGGCAGCTCCACCAGCAGCGTGCAGCGTTTCGTGGGCGAGATCACCCACTGTGCCCATGGCCTGGCCGAGGTGGAGGTGAAGAACAAGTTTGCCGTGGGTGACTCGCTGGAGCTGATACTGCCCACGGGCAACCGGCGTTTCGTGCTGCAGCACATGGAAGACCTGCAGGGCCGGCCCATGCGGGAGGCGCCGGGCGGCGGTTACCGCGTGCGCATTCCATTGCCCCAGGCCACGACCGGCGAACTGGGATTGTTGCTGCGCGACTTGCCCGATACCGCTTGATATTACACGGGGCTGCGCGCATCCTAGAGTATGTGGAGACAACAACGAAGGGGGGTAAGTCCATGGTCAGCAAGCAACAACCCGCCCGGGTCGGCGCGCCGGATCCTGAATTGCGCACCTCACCCATCGTCGAGCCCAACGACGAACAGGTCGAGGGCATCTCTCCCGAGCTGGATGAGCACACCGTGTGCTATTTCAACAACGTGAGCTATCGCCGGGGCGACTATGTGTGCAGCGGCAGCGGCGAGCTACTGCGCTGTGAGCGGGGCGTCTGGTTACAGATGGGGGGCTGTGACCCCGACAACCCGTGAGCGCGGCAGTGGTGATACGCAAATGACCCGCCATGGCGTGCGTATCGGTCTGGCCCTGGGTAGTGGCGCGGCCAAGGGCTGGGCGCATATCGGTGTCATCCGCGCACTCGAGGCCATGGGGGTGCAAATCCACGTGGTCAGTGGCAGTTCCATCGGCGCCCTGGTGGGCGCGGCCTATGCCGCCGGTCGGCTCGATGCACTGGAAGAGTGGGTGCGTCGCCTCACCTGGCGCGATGTCCTGCAGAACATGGATATCAGCCTGCAGGGTGGCGGCTTCATCCATGGCGACAAGGTGATGCAGGTGTTTCGCCGGCATGTGGAAGGTGAAACCATCGAGGGTTTGTCGCGCCCCTTCGCCGCCGTGGCCACTGACCTGCACACGGGGCAGGAGGTCTGGCTGCGCGAGGGCTCTCTGCTGGAGGGGGTACGCGCCTCCATTGCCTTGCCGGGCCTGTTCACCCCGCTGAGACATGGGGATCGCTGGCTGGTGGACGGCGGGCTGGTCAACCCGGTTCCCGTGTCCCTGTGTCGGGCCATGGGCGCCGACGTGGTGATCGCGGTCAATCTCAACGACGATATCCTCAAGAAACGCCGTGCCCGCGAGCAACCCGCGCCCCGGCCCCTGCCGGCCAAGGTGGAGGCCGATCTGTGGGAGCAGTTCAGCCAGCGGGTCTCCGAGTTGGTCAACGCCCAGGTGGACAAGCTGAACCTGCCCCTGTTGCGCAACAATCGCGATGCCCCCGGTCTGCTGGACGTGGTGCTGGGCTCGCTCTACATCATGCAGGACAGGCTCACCCGCAGCCGCATGGCGGGCGATCCGCCGGACATCACCCTCAGCCCCCGCCTGGCCCATATCGGCCTGATGGAGTTCCACCTGGCTGAAGAAGTGATCGCGGTAGGCGAGGCCACGGTGGAACGCCTGGCACCAGCCATCCGTGACGTGCTGGGATGAAACTCCGCATGGTTTGCCAGCGGGGCAGAAGGGTTTAAAAAGAAGATTTCATTCCCATTATTGCAGCATGAAGACCAATGCTGCCAGGAGATTGCATGAACCAGACCATCGATGAGGCGCAATGGCGCCGTCATGCCTTGCAGAATCGTCTGCATACCCTTGTCCTGTTGGCGGTGATGGTGGCTTTCCTGGCGTTGTTGGGCTGGTTCATCGCCGGCGATACCGGATTGGTCGTGTTGTTGATCGGGGGCGTGGTGTTGGTTTTGTTCAGCCCGGTGTTGTCACCGCGCCTGGTGATGCGGCTCTATCGCGCCCAAGCCTTGCCGCAGAACCAGTTCCCCGAGTTGTACCAGGCGCTATCCCTGCTCAGCGAGCGCGCCGGCTTGCCGGCACGCCCGGCTCTGTTCTATGTGCCCAGCGCCATGGTCAATGCCTTTGCCGTGGGCCGGCCGGAGGATGCCGCCATCGGTGTCACCGATGGTTTGCTGCGCAACCTGAATCTGCGCGAGGCCATCGGTGTGCTGGCGCACGAGGTGAGCCATATTCGCAGCAACGACATGTGGGTGATGGGGCTGGCAGATCTGTTCAGCCGCCTCACCAGTGCCCTGTCGCTGTTCGGGCAATTGTTGTTACTGGTCAACCTGCCACTGTTGTTATGGGCGCCGGTGAGCATCAACTGGTTCGCCATCGCCTTGCTGGTGTTTGCGCCCACCCTGAGTGCCCTGGCCCAGCTCGGGCTGTCGCGCACCCGGGAGTACGATGCCGATCTCAATGCCGCCCGGCTCACCGGTGATCCCGATGCCCTGGCCAGCGCCCTGCGCAAGATCGAGCAGATCCAGGGCGCTTGGTTGGAACGGGTCTTCCTGCCGGGGCGGCGAGTGCCCGAGCCCTCCCTGTTGCGCACTCATCCGCCCACCGAGGAGCGGGTGCGGCGGCTGATGGAATTGAAGAAACAGGAGACATCGCCCTGGCAGCGTCTTCCCTTCGATGCCGAGCAGGTCTCCAGCTACCTGGCGAACCTGCCGAGCGGGGCGCGCGCGCCACGCTGGAAATGGACGGGACTGTGGTATTGAACGGGAGTCGAGATGCTGAAGAAACTACGTGAAAAATGGTTGCAGGAAATCGGTGAGCAATGGCCGCGGATGACGATCTACGAGCGCTTCGAGCAGATCGTTGCGCTGATCCTGTCCGTGCTCATCATGGTGGTGATCGTAGTGGCCCTGATCGAGCTGACGGGGCGGGTGGTGCGCATGTTGCTTCTGGGCGCGCTGGACCCGTTGGAACACGAGGTGTTCCAGAACGTGTTCGGCGCCATCATGACCCTGTTGATTGCCATGGAATTCAAGCATTCCATCGTGCGGGTGGTGGAGCGGCGTGACAGCATAATCCAGGTCAAGACCGTGGTCCTGATCGCCATCCTGGCGCTGACCCGCAAGTTCATCATCATCGATGTGAGCAAGACCGGGGCCGATGTCCTGTTCGCCCTGGCCGGTGTCGTTCTGGCCCTTGGCGTGGTCTATTGGTTGATGCGTGAACGGGATGACCGCCTGCTGGCGCTGCAAAACCAACAGCCTGATGAGAGACCACGGAACCCTGGCTGAAAAAACGCATCTTACCAGACTCACAAAACAAGAAAGGAACCTTCCCATGATGATTCGACTGCAACGGCAATCCCTCGTTTTTTCCCTGTTGGTGTTTTTGTTGGCCTGGTCCGCCAGCGGCCTGGCGGCTCTGCCGCTGAACAATGGTCGCCCCAGCCTGGCGCCCATGGTGAAGAAGGTCTTGCCCGGCGTGGTGAACATCTCCACCCGCTCGAAGGTACAGATGGAGATGAACCCCCTGTTTCGTGATCCCTTCTTCCGGCGGTTCTTCAATCTTCCGGACCGGCCGGCCCAGCGCCAGCGCCAGAGCCTGGGCTCGGGCGTGGTGGTGGATGCCGAGAAGGGCTATATCCTCACCAATAACCACGTAATCGCCAATGCCGACGAGATATCGGTGACCTTCCGTGACGGCCGTCATTACGAGGCCAAGTTGGTGGGGGCCGACCCGGAAGTGGATCTGGCCGTGCTGCAGATCGAGGCGGAGGATCTCACCGCGGTGCCGTTCGGTGATTCCGACCAGATGGACGTGGGGGACTTCGTGGTGGCCATAGGCAACCCCTTTGGTCTGGGGCAGACGGTGACCTCGGGTATCGTCAGTGCCCTGGGGCGCAGTGGCCTGGGGATAGAGGGTTACGAGAATTTCATCCAGACCGATGCCTCCATCAACCCGGGTAACTCCGGTGGGGCACTGGTCAACCTGGATGGTGAACTGATCGGCATCAATACCGCCATCGTCGGTCCCAGTGGCGGCAACGTGGGCATAGGCTTCGCCATTCCCAGCAACATGGCGGCCGACATCATGAAACAACTCATCGAATACGGCGAGGTGCATCGGGGCCAGCTCGGTGTCTACATCCAGGACATCACCCCGCCACTGGCCGAGGCCCTGGGACTGGATCGCCTGCAGGGCGCGGTGATCAGCCAGGTGATCAAGGGCTCGCCGGCGCAGCAGGCCGGGCTCAAGCCGGGTGACGTGATCGTGGGCGTCAATGGCAAGAGCATTCGCAACGGTTCCCAGTTGCGTGCCGCCATCGGCTTGTTGCGTGCCGGTCAATGGGTGGTGCTGGACGTGATACGCGATGGCCGTGAAAAACAGTTCCGCGTATTGATCAGCGAGCGCACCGGCGAGGCGGTTGCCGCTGGGGGATTCAGCGATTACCTCAAGGGCGCGACCCTGGGCACCATCCAGGAAGACCATCCCTTGGCCGGGCAGATCGAGGGTGTGCAGGTGCTCAAGGTGAAGCCGGGTTCTCCGGCAGCGGCCGCCGGCCTGCGCAAGGACGACATCATCGTGTCGGTCAATCGCATGCCGGTGAAGAACCTGGCCGATGTAAAAAAGGCCGTCAAGCGTACCCGCAAGGGGCTGTTGCTGAATATCCGGCGTGGAGACGGCGCCTTGTTCCTGGTCATCCGCTGAGAAAAGACGATTCGATCTCCCCGGCAAGTCCGGGGAGATTCTTTATGGGGTATTGAAAAACACCTCTGTCATACCCACTTCAACTGATGAGTGAAGCTATTGGCAGGACAACAGAGGAGGTGTGTCATGGCAGAGGTAAAGAATGTAAACGAAACCAAAAAAACGGTTGCCCGTCCACAGGCGACGCGGGCCTTGAGTCCCTTCGAGGAAATGGACCGTCTGTTCGACAGTTTCTTTTCCACGGGTGGTCTGCGGCCCCTGCGTTGGGACTGGCCGGCCTGGCCCCGGGTGGAGGCGGAGCTGAATGAGCGCATGCCCAGGATCGATGTGGTCGATCGTGACGAGGATATCGTGGTGCGTGCCGAGTTGCCCGGCGTCGACAAGGACAATCTGGACATTTCCCTGAGCGAGGACACGCTCACCATCAAGGCCACCACGCGTCACGAGAGCCGTGAGGACGAGGGCGACTATCACCGGCGGGAGATATCCACCGGCAGCTTTGCCCGCAGCATCGCCTTGCCGGCACCGGTGGACGGTGACAAGGCCAAGGCCAGCCTGAAGGACGGTTTGCTGGAGCTGACCCTGCCCAAGGCGGCGCCGGCACGGCGTCATTCCATCAAGGTCGAGTCCTGAGGAGGGTCGTCGCATGTCTACCCTGGAAGAATTGCGCAGCGGCCTGGGCCGGGTATGGAACAGCGTGGCCGAGGGCTGGCGCCAGATCATGGCGCGGGCATCGGGGGCGCTCACCCGCTTCCGGCCCGGCCGGCGCCAGGACGAAGAAACGGCCGTGCCGGTAGGGCGCGAAAGCTGGGGCTTGTTGACCGCCGATGTGTTCGAGGAGGGTGACAAGCTGGTGGTGCGCCTGGAGGCGCCGGGCATGGAAGCCGACGACTTCGACATCACGGTGCTGGACAACATGTTGGTTGTGCGTGGCGAGAAGCGCTACGAAAGCCAGCGCCAAGAAAAGGGCTATCACATCGCCGAATGTGCCTATGGCGTGTTCGAGCGGGCCATTCCCCTGCCGTTGGAGGTCGATGGCGATCAAGCGCGGGCGAAATACCGCCGCGGTGTGTTGCGCGTGGAACTGCCCAAGCACTCCCGTGGCAGGCGCATTCATATCAGTGCCCACTGATCTGTGGAGGTCCTGATTGAAATATAAAGACTATTATCAAATTCTGGGCGTCGGCCGCGAGGCTACCCAGGATGAGATCAAGCGAGCCTACCGCAAGCTGGCCCGCAAGTATCACCCGGATGTGAGCAAGGAGCCCGATGCCGAGGAGCGCTTCAAGGAAGTGGGCGAGGCCTACGAGGTGCTCAAGGATCCGGAGAAACGCGCGGCCTATGACCGCCTGGGCATGAACTGGAAGATGGGCGAGGATTTCCAGCCGCCACCCGACTGGGATGCCGGCTTCGAATTCAGCGGCGGTGGGTTCACCGGTGCCGATGCCTCGGCCTTCAGCGATTTCTTCGAGAGCCTGTTTGGGCGTTGGGCCCATGCGCCGGGCGCGGGTACACACCGGGCGGGTGCGCATGGCAGTGGTTTTGCCGGGCGTGGCGAGGATCATTTCGCCAAGATCCTGTTGGACATCGAGGACGCCTATCGCGGTGGGACCCGGCAGATCACCCTGCAGGTACCCGAGCTGGGGCCCGATGGCCATGTGCAATTGCATCCCCGCACCCTGAACGTGAAGCTTCCCGCCGGTGTGCGTCCCGGCCAGCAGATCCGTTTGCGCGGCATGGGTGGCAAGGGTATCGGAGGTGGACCCGACGGCGATCTCTATCTGGAGGTCCAGTTCAAGCCTCATCCCTTGTACCGGGTGGATGGCGCCGATATCTACCTGGATGTGCCGCTGACGCCCACCGAAGCTGCCCTGGGGGCGCGTATCAAGGTGCCTACGCCGGGAGGCATGGTGGAGTTGAGCATACCGCCGGGCTCGGCGGCCGGACGCAGGCTCCGCCTCAAGGGCAAGGGGCTGCCGGGCAAGCCACCGGGTGATTTCTATGCGGTGTTGCAGATCGTCCTGCCACCGGCAGACAGCGAGCGGGCCAAGGAGGCCTATCGCCGCCTGGCCGAGGCGGCGCCTCTGGATCCACGGCGTCATTTTGGAGTGCGATAATGAAAGACAAGGCCTTGATGATTTGCGAATTGATGGACGAGGCGATGTACGAGTTGAGTTTCGCCGAGCTGGCCCGCCGTTGTCATCTCAATGCCGAGCAATTACTGGATTTCATCGATGAAGGCGTGGTGGAACCGATGGGGCGTGGTCCGGCAGACTGGCGTTTCTCGCCCCTGAGCATCCGGCGTATCCACGTGGCCTTGAGCCTGCAACGTGATCTGGGGGTCAACCTGGCAGGTGCGGCCCTGGCCATGGACCTGCTCGATGAATTGGAAACCCTGCGGCGGCGCTTGCGCCTGCTGGAAGGAGGTGGTGTATGAGTGATGCGGTACATGTGGTTTGCCCTCAGTGTGGCGCGGTCAATCGCATTCCCGCCCAGCGCCTGGCGCAGGCCCCGCGTTGCGGGAAGTGTAAGCAGCCCCTGTTCCAGGGCCTGCCCATAAACCTCGATGCGACAAATTTCGAGCGCCACCTCGCGCGCAACGATATTCCCTTGCTGGTGGATTTCTGGGCGCCCTGGTGTGGTCCCTGCAAGATGATGGCGCCGGCCTTTCAGCAGGCGGCGGCGCAACTGGAGCCCCGGGTGCGCCTGGCCAAGGTGAATACCGAAGACGAACCCGGCCTGGGTGCGCAATTCGGCATTCGCAGTATTCCCAGCCTGGTCTTGTTCCGGCACGGGCGGGAGGTGGCCCGCCAGGCGGGTGCCATGGGCGCGGCCGATATCGTGCGCTGGACTCAGTCGATGCTGTGATCGGGTGATGCCAGCAAGGGTGTGGGCGCCAGAGTGAAGAAGAAACTGGCGCCGCGGCCGGGTTCGGCCTGGGCCCAGATACGGCCCTGATGACTGTGGATGATGCGGGCCACGGTGGCCAGGCCGATACCTGTACCGGGAAATTCGTCGTCGCGGTGCAGGCGCTGGAAGGCGCCGAACAGTTTGCCGGCATAGCGCATGTCGAAACCCACGCCGTTGTCGCGCACGAAATATATCCTCTGTCCCTGTTGCTGTGACATACCCACCTCCACTCGGGCGTCCTGTTTCCTGGCGGTGTATTTCCACGCATTCTCCAGCAGGTTGAACAGGGCGATGTGCATCAGGTGAGGGTCGGCGTGAGCGGGCAGGGTTTTCTGGATGTGGAAGCTGACCGTGCGCTGTGGCTCGTTTTCCTGTAGTTGACGGCCGATATCGCGGGCCAGTTCGGCCAGATCCACCGCTCTGGGTTGCAGGGGATGGCGGCTGATGCGCGAGAGCTTGAGCAGGTCGTCGATCAGCTCCGACATGCGGCCACAGGCCCGCCGTACCCGACGCAGATAGTCCAGGTGCATCGGTTCCAGCTTTTCGGCCAGGTCTTCTTCCAGGGCCTGGCTGAAACCGTCGATGGCGCGCAGGGGCGCGCGCAGATCATGGGATACCGAATAACTGAAGGCCTCCAACTCCTTGTTGGCCGCGGCCAGGGCCGCGGTGCGTTCGGCTACCCGTTGTTCCAGTTCCTGCTGATGCCTGCGCAGTTCGTCCTGTGTGGCCAGACGCTCGCTGATGTCCAGGAAGGTGATCACCGAGCCCATGAGTTCGCCCTCGCTGTATATGGGATGGATCCAGTATTCCACCGGAAAACACTCGCCGCTGCGGCGTGAGAAGAGGTCGGATTCGCAGTGCAGACGCTCGCCATGCCGGAGGCTGCACAAGCCGTTCGGTGCCGCATCCTGCAAGGCTTGATTCCGGTAGAGGATGTGGCATGCGTCCTGGCCCAGCAGTTCCCGTTCGTCCTCATAGCCCAGCATGCGCAGGCAGGCGGCATTGGCAAAGCTGAAACACCCTTGGGGGTCCAGGCCCAGGATGCCTTCGGCGGTGGATTGCAGGATGAGTTGCAGCAAACGCTCGCGCTCCCGTTTTTCCGACTCGGCGCGGGCGCGGTCCTGCTCCAGGCGTTTGAGATAGGCCTCGTGGTGACGACACAACTGCAGGGCCTTGGCGAAGTTCGCCAGTACCGGCTGGAACAAGGTGTCGACGGGTAAATTTTCGTCGGGCGGATTGATGCCCAGAAGCAGAAACAGACTATGTGCCTCCACCGGTAACACCAGTGCGAAACGGTAGTGCGATGGAAGCGCATGTGCCTGTTCTTCAGAACCATCCAACGTGACAAGGCGGGGCTTGCCGCCGAGTAGGTGGGATGGCAGGGAGATGAAACGGTCTTCCTGCTGTTTCAACCGTTGGCTGCCGATGGCGCGCAGCAGTGTACCACCGCCGCGCTCGTCGTGGCTCAAGCCGTCTATGAACAGGCCGCAGGGAAACGCAGTATGAAACATCAGTCGCTGCAGCATTTTGTCGATCAGTCCCTGTTCACGGGTCTCGCCTCCCATGCTCAGCGACAGGTCGTAGAGTATATTGAGCAGATAGGCCTGTTTCATGGCGTCCTCCAGCGCGAGCACAACAGACTGGCATTGTGGAACAGGGGATAGTCTCCCTCGCGCGCGGGGGCGATTTCTCCCAGCGACAGGGCGCCGGCGAGCGTGGCCGGGCTGACGCGCCGTTGCAGGGTGGCCAGTTCGTGGGCAGCCTTCTCGCCCAGGTGCAGGCGACGCCCGGCACAGTAGAAGTGCAACAGGATCTCGTCTTGTGTCATGGGGCCAAGCCGCTGGGTGAGAGCCTCGATGGTATGGCCGGAGTCGGGCTCCACCGCTTCCATCAGAGTGAGTACGGCGTTCTCCGGTACCTCGCCCACGCAGAACAGGGAACCGTCCGGTTCCAGCCTCACTGGGATGCGCACCACGGTTTCGCCGTTGGCCCGCAGCATGCCGAAGGGAAAATGTACGCTCAAGCGGTAGAAATTGTCGCGTGTCAGTCGCTGGCCATAGTGTTTTGCCACGTGCTCGGTGTAGACTTCGAAGGCCGGGCGCCAGTCGATGCTGATGATGCGGTTGCCTTCGGTGGCGGTGGCGGCCACCGGTTCGTCCGGGGCGGTGTAACCGTGTTCCAGCAGGGCCTCGCCACTGTCTTCCAGCAGCATGGCCAGCAGGGCGTTGCCATAGCGGTGTTGCTGATCGAACAGGCAGGCCATGGGCTGGAAACTTTCGCTGCCGGCATTGGCGCCAAGATAGCGTACCTCGTCACCCAGCGTGGCGTATAGACAGGCCAGCTGGCTGGCGATGGTGGGTACCAGGGCATCATAGAGCAGGAACAAGGTGCGCTTGCCTTTGCTGTCGTCTCGCGTTGCGAGCAGCCGATTGACGGGTTCGACCACGGTCTGCGGCGAGGCATGGGCATGCAGGTTCTCGACGATGCAATGGGCCGGCATGGGGTCGCGGGTCAACAGCAGTAGGCCTTCCTGCCTGAACCGGCCCTGCCAGATGAGTTCGGGAAACACGGCGCCGAGCAAGGGCAGGCCTCTTTGCCGGCATTGCTGCTGGAGCCAGGGGATGCTGGCCGTATCGCTCTCCGCAACCCAGGCGAAGACGCCGCCCGTGCTGTGTTGTGACAGCCACTGGGTGAGCTGCCTGGCCTGTTCGGGCTGTGCGGGTCGCTGGAAGAATTGCACTGCTTCGGGAGCCATGGCATCACCTCGCTGCCCGTGGCGGTTGGAATCGCCGTGTTGGTTGAGCCCCGATTGTATGCCTTTTTGGTGGCAGGGTCAGTTTATTTTTCCAGGACGTAAATCGGATGGTTGCCTGTCACCACCATGGCGGTGCTGATGCAGGTCGCTCAGCAAGCGATGCCATCGCTCCACGTTGACCTCTATGGAATAAGGCTGGGCGCTTTCCGCAGCGCGCCGGGCCAGTTTTTGGTACGTCGCTGCATCGAGTTCGAGCATTTGTTGCAGACGTTGCTGGAAGGCGACATGGTCGTCGACGGGCACCAGAAAACCGTTTTGGCCGTCACACAGGTAGTTGCCAATGCCACCGGCAGCGGTGGACAATACCACCTTACCACTGGCCATTGCCTGTAACACAGCGCCGGCGATGCCTTCCGAGCGCGAGGCGAACACGAAATAGTCGGCTGCCTGCAGCAGTTGTTCCACGTCGTTGCGAAAGCCCAGGCCGAGGACGCGCTGTTCCAGCCCCAGTCGGGCAAGGGTATCGCGAGCCTCGGGTGAATCGGTTTGCTGGCCTACCAGCAGCAGCTTGCATTCACCCGGCAGTTGCCGGAAAGCTTCCAGTAGCAGATCCTGTCCCTTGCGCCAGGGCTGCCAGTTGGCCACGTTGATGAAAACCCGCTCTGTTTCAGCCAGCCCCAGCTCCTGTCTTTTGATCTGGCGGTATTCATTGCCAGGGCGGAAGCGCGACAGATCGATCCCGCTGGGAATGGAAACCAGTTTCCCGGGCCAGAAACCGTGTTGTTTCAATTGCGCGGTGACCTCGTCGGAAACCACCACGATCTTGTCGGCAAAGCGGTATTTGAGATGCTTAGAGAAGGCATTGGGCAGGTAACCTGAACGGCGCATGGCGATCACCAGGGGGCGGCGGGACAACCATGGCAATACACCCAGAAGTTGCTGGTAGGATCTGGCGGAATTGGCCACCACGGCGTCAAAACGACCCTGCTGAAGAATGTGATACAGGCGTCGGCCGATGCGCAGGCGGGTCAGTGGGTTGCGGCGGTCGCCAGGTTGCTCGTATTGATGAATGGCCACGATGCCCTGCAGGCGTTGGCGCATCTCGTGTTGCTCGCTGTGCAGGGCAATCTCCACCTGGTGGCGCTGGCTCAATCCGCGGGTGACGAGATAGGTCTGTTCCTTGGTGCCGCACCAACCGGGCCCGTCGATCAATTCGAGTATTTTCATGCATTACAACCTGGGAGTGAGAGCGATATTATACGCTCAAGAAGAGCTTTGATATACCCATGAGATTCCGGCCTGGCGCCAGGCTGTGCTATGGTTGGCCTAGGGTGGCCACCGTGCCACGGGATTTCACGAGGTTGCGCATGTATATCGCCATGAACCGGTTTCGCATCGCGCGTGGGCGCGAGCAGGATTTCATCGACATCTGGAAGAACCGTGACAGTCATCTGGAGCAGGTGCCGGGGTTCAAGTCGTTTCATCTGTTGCAGGGGCCCAGTGACGAGGAGGCCACCTTGTTCGCTTCTCACAGCCAATGGGAATCGGAGCAGGCCTTCATCGACTGGACCCACTCCGAGGCCTTTCGCAAGGCTCATGCCCAGGCCGGCTCGGCTAAAGACATTTATTTGGGGCCGCCCCAGTTCGAAGGTTTCACCGTGGTGTTGTGAATCATCGTCGCAGGGAGGCGGGGGTGCAGGGAGCATGATCCGAAGGCTCTGGTTGCTTTTAATCTTGTGCACACTGTTGCTGGGCAGCCAGGGCTTGCGGGCGCAGGTGGAGCGGGAGATTCCCTACGCCCTCACCATCAGTGGTGGCATCAGCCTGGGAGCCTACGAGGCCGGTCTGAACTGGACCTTGCTGCGTTATCTGAAACAGGGCAAGCAGGGGGCTGGCGACAGCGGGGTCTATCCCCGGCTGGTTGCGGTGACAGGTGCCTCCGCCGGCAGTATCAACGGCCTGCTCTCGGCGCTGAGCTGGTGCGTGGACGAAACGCGCTTGCCGCGTGAGGCTGATTTCGCCGACACGGTGACCCGCAATCTGTTTCGCGACATCTGGGTGGAGGTGGGTTTCGATACGCTGTTGCCTGGCGAGGCCAAGGGGGCCTATGGAGACGGCGATGGTCTGCTCACGCGCAAGGCCTTCGAGCGCCAGATCGCGCGTATCAAGGCCCTGAGCAAGCGCAGGATCTACCGTCCGGACTGTCGTCTGCCGCTGGGCCTGGTAGTAACCCGCGAGACACCTTACAGCATCACCGTGGCTGGCCTGCAGGTGCAGAGTCAGCGGCATTTCATTCCCCTGTGGCTGCGGGGGAGAGCGGACGGCTCACTGAGTTTCGTGTCCCGCCCGCTGGCAGCGCAGGGCGGTGATTGGGGCCGGGTGATCTACCTTCCTGCTGCACGGGCCGACGCAATGGGGCCTGAATACCCGGTGGCGGTGGACGACGTGATCGATGCCGTGCTCACCTCCAGTGCATTTCCCTTCGCCTTTGGACGCAAGCGCCTGGCCTATTGCTACGAGCCCTGGCGTGAAATCCGCCCGCTGGCGTCGGTGGCTTCCTCGCATCATTGTCCCGCGCCGCTGCTGGCCGCCGAAGACGTATTTCTGGATGGTGGCGTGTTCGACAATGTTCCGCTGGGTTCTACCCGGGCCCTGGCCGAGCGTGAGCGGGGGAACAGCCTGCGCCGGATCAACTACGTTTTCATGGATCCAGGCAAACGCCGCGCGTTGCAAAACGGCGAGGCGGAAACAGCGCCTGCGGAATCCGTGGCGCCGGAGAGGTTGAATTTCGATCTGGCCAGTCAGGCCCGCTTCATCCCCGGTTTTTTCGATACCGCACAGGGCTACGAGCTCTACAAGGTGCTGACCGGTGGGGCATGGGACAACACGGTGTTTACGCTGGTGCAGCGCATGAGTGCGCGCTTGGACAGCGGTGCCGGGCCGCTGCCCGTGCCGGATTGTCTGCGCCCCTTGCCCGAGGGAAACCTGGCTGCAGGTGCGGCGCTTGCCTATTTGCGGCGTTGCCTGGCGGAATTGGAGCATGCCTATCAGTATGTGCCCGAAAGCGAGGCTCACCTGCGCTCGCGCCGCACGGCCCTGTTGGACAGCATGGCGCGTATTGCTGGTGAGCGAGGCTGGGAGGGACTCGCTGCCCGTGTGGAACAGGCCCGGCGGCACACGCCGCTGGGTGATCGGCGTATTCTGTTGTCCTCTCGCTTCTATCCCATCAGCGGGCAGTATCTGGGGCATTTCGGGGCCTTCTTTGAACGAGGTTTTCGTGAGTTCGACTATTACGCCGGCGTGTATGATGCGGTCAACGATATTGCCGCCTATGCTTGTCGTTTTCGCCAGACATCGCCCACCTTCATGGATTGCCAGAAAGGAGAAGTGGCTCAGGAATTGTTCCGACGCCTCGGCTTGGCAGCGGATGCCAATGCCCGTTTCGTCTTTGCCCGTCTGGGGAGCCTGGAGCATGGTACGGCCCCGGATTGGCGCTGGCTTGCCGAGTTGTCTGTGGCGCACGCCGATGCGCGGGTGCAGGGCGTGGCGCAAGCCCTCCGGCAGGTGTCGAGGCTCGGGCCCGACGGAGTGTTTCAGGCGCGGGGCTTCGATGCTTTCGTAGAGGCCCTGCGTCAGGCTGGGTATCCCGGCGAGGGTGAGTATTACCGATATCTGTTGGCTAACGACGATACCTGGTGGATGTTACTGGCCCAGCGCTCCGTGGACCGGTTGGTGCAACTGGAACAGGATTATCGGCAGACGGGGGGCGAGAGTTATTTCTATCGGTCCTTGAAGCTGGTCTCCCGCGCCCTGCACATTCGGGCCGGCGACGAGGTCTTGTGGCAGTGGCAGCCCCGGTCCTTCGAAGTGGGGCTGGGTTACAGCGCGCGCGGCGACCTGTTCGCGGCCTGGCGCCCCCGCTTCCTTGTGCTCGATCGTCCGGTATTGGCGCTCAATCTTGGCTGGTGGCGCCTGAGCGGAAACCAGCCGGCACGGGATTTCCTGCGCCTGGGAGGCGAGCTGAATTTCGGTGCCCGCCGCAACCTGGGACTGTCGCTGGATGTCTACCGTGCTCTGCGTGCCGCCGGGGCCTACGATCGTGGTGGTTTCGGGCTCGCACTGCATCTGGATATCAGCCGGATCAGGCTGCGTTTCGGTGTGCGTGACGTGAGCGATACTTTGGTGCAGAGCAATGCTTTTGTCAGTGTGTCGTATCTAGGCGCTTTTCGGATTTAGGGATATCCTGCCGCACGGCAGGATATCCCCGATTTCTCGCTAAATAAACCCACCATTCGTCTTGAAAGCAGGAATATTTCGGCCTGTTCGGCCACCCGCTCGCTACGATGGTCTGTATCCGACAGACTCCTTGGATATCGATCCGGAGAAATGGTCGGATCGATCGCCGGGCATGCGCTGACCCGCCAATGGCGACGAAGCTGCTTGCAAGTCCGGGGCGTGTTTTTCCAAAGAGAAGAACCCGCCCCTGCAAGAGGCGGGTTGTGGATTGCGGCTATTTACTCTGGTGCAGGAAGGCCGCCATGAGGGCAGCTTCTTCGGCCAGTTTTTCGGCTATGAAGCGGCTGGGTTTATCGCCGTCGTGTGACTTGGCTGCCTGGGCCAGCTCGGCGACGGTCTTGCCGGCGTAGCCACTGAGTATGCCCTTGCCCACGGTGCCCTCGAAGTCGGGGATGTATTTTTCACTGATGCCCTGAATGACGGCGCCGGTGAGTTTCTGCTCGGCGTCCACGCCAACGCCGAGCATGACGTCACCGTGACGATAGCTGAATTTCATGATGATGGCGCCGGCCAGGGTTTTGCCGCTGTTGCGGTCGCGGGCGAGGAAGTAGGTATGGATGCGATTGTCCAGGTCGATGCCGAAGGTGCTCTCGGCCCACTCGGTGCTGTCGTCGGACAGGCGCGATTTGCGCTTGACCACCTTGGCGCCCTTGGGCAGCAATGCCTTGAGAGCGGCCTTGGTTTTCATGAACTTGACCATGGGGCCGCCGTGGCCCTTGTGGGCTTCGACAGTGGGTGACCAGAGGCTGCCCAGGCCGAGCGAGAGCGCTACGAGCAGGGGGGTGGTGAAACGGATGCTACGATTCATGTCAAGACTCCTTGGTTGATGGCTCCAAAAGCGGGTTGATCTCAATGGCTGGGCCGGGGGCCCCAGAGTTCCCAGAGGATGCGCAGGATCATGAAGGCCAGGCACACGCCCACGGTGATGCCGGCGATCATGGTCATCCAGGCAAAATTGTCGGATACGAAACGGGTGAGACTGAGTCCGGCGATGTCGCTCAGGAAGGCGAGAAACAAGGTGGTGACCAGTGCGGTCTTGACCCCTTCCGACAAGCGGGTGAGGCAGGTCAGTCCGCCTATGGCGAGCAGCAGCAGGGAGAAGCTGAGCAGGTGGATGTGGGATACCTGGGCGAATATCTGTGGTGGCAGGGAGTCGTCACCCATCATATGGTCCATGCCGCCCATGTCGTGATCCATGGCTCTCATGTCGTGTCCCATGGTGGACATGTCGTGCTGCATTGCGCTGGCGTCGTGTTCCATGTCCATGCTGTCCATGTTCATGTCGTCCTCCTCGTCGTCGAGGGAGAACTCTTCTTCCACGAAGCCCTGTTTTTCCATGATGGCGGCTTCTTCCTTGTTGAGGCTCTTGTCACCGTAGTGGTCGGCGATGGCTTCCACCGACAGCCCCACCGAGAGGGTGGCGTTGATGACTGCGGAAAGATAGCCGATGCCGAGGATGAGCACGAAACCGGTGAAAAGCATTTTCCAGGAAAGGGGCAGGCGCCCCAGATCGACAGTGTTGTTGAACATGGCGTTACTTCCTCAATGTGTTAGGCTTCTCGGGCCGTTTCATGACTTATGATCATAGTCGTCGTGCGTATGGGGCAGGGTGTCGTGGCCATGGCTGTGGCCATGGTCGTGCTGGTGCTGCGGGTGTGAGTGAAAGTGTTCTTCGTCCACTTCTTCATGCAAGTGGGAGTGGTCGTGGCTGTGCACATGCAGGTGGACGTGTTCATGGCCGTCGGGGCCGTGCGCGTGGCGATGGGCATGGAGGAACTTGGAAATGATCTGGCGATGCTCGTCGTCCATGTCCTCGGTGTAGAGGATGCCGTGCAAGAGTTCGTGCGTCATCAGGGCCAGGGGCAGTTCCAGCTTGTTTTCCTCCAGCAGTTGGCGGTCGTAGAGGATTTTCTTGCTGGGGCCATCGGCGATGATGCGGCCATCGGTGAGCATCATGCAGCGTTCGCACACTTCCAGCGCGATATCGAGGTCGTGGGTGCACAGCAGAATGGTCTTGTCGGATGCCTTGAGCCAGTTGATGAGCTTGCGCCGGTTCATGGGGTCCATGTTGGTGGAGGGTTCGTCGAACACCAGGATCTCCGGTTGATAGGACAGCACCGTGGCCAGCGCCAGGCGCTTGCGCTCACCGAAGGACAGATGAAAGGAAGAACGCTCCTCGAAGCCTTCCAGGCCTACCACGTGCAGGGCTTCCTTGACCCGGGCCTCGATTTCGGCCTTGTCCAGGCCGAGATTGAGGGGGCCAAAGGCCACGTCGTCGAACACGGTGGGGCAGAACAACTGGTCGTCGGGATCCTGGAACACGATGCCCACCTTGCGGCGGACTTCCCGCAGGGTGGTTTTGCCGACCTCGATGCCGTCGATTACCACGCGTCCGCTGGTGGCCAGTTGTACCCCGTTGAGATGACTCATGAAGGTGGATTTGCCGGCGCCATTGGGGCCGATCAGGGCGACTTTCTCGCCCTGGCGGATCTGGCAGGACAAGCCCTTGAGCACGGCATGGCCGTCGGGGTAGGTGAAGCTAATGTCATCCACGTCGATCATGATGCGTTCGTTCATCTGAAAGTCCTGCCTCGTGTTTAGAACCAGCCGTGTTCGGCCTGGCTGAACAGGCCGCTGAAGTCACCCGCCACCAGGGCGCCGGCCAGGGCGATGGCCAGCAAGGCCTTGAGATAGTCCGCGGGGGTGCTCTGGAAGCTCACCATGCTGTGCAGGGTACCCTGGTAGCCCTTGGACAGCATGGCCTTGTAGACCCGTTCGGTGCGTTCGAAACTGCGTACCAGCAAGGTGCCCACGAAGTGGCCGAAGACCTGCAGGGTGCGCAGATCGGAGCGTGGTACGAAACCACGTGCCAGCATGGAGGTGTGCATGCGCTTCATTTCATCGAGAAAGGTGAAAGTGTAGCGGTAGGTGAAGAGCAGCATTTGTACCACGACCTTGGGGCAGCGCAGATGTTGCAGGGCGAGCATGGAAACATCGAAGCGGCTGGAGCCGAAGATGGCGAAACTCACCATGACGATGGCCAGGGCCTTGATGAAGATCAGGCTGGCCAGGCGCAAACCCTCCCAGGCGAATCCCAGGCCCAGCACGGTGAAGGCCGGTTCGCCGGGATAGCTCAGGGGCATGACGATAAAGAAGGGCAACAAAAAGATCAGCACGAAACTCAGGCCGTGGGAGATGAATTTGACTGGCAGGTTGCTCACGCGCAGCAAGGCCGTGGCGAGGGCAAGCGCCAGCAGGGCCATGGGCAGGGTCTTGAGCAGGGCGATGGCGACGATGACAAGCCCCATGGAAACCAGCTTGAAGCGGGCATCCCAGCGATTGATGGCGGAGCCGACATGGGCATAGCGGTCGATATCCAGGGCCATGGGGAGGTCAGTTGCCTGTGCCGGGCGTGTTGCCGGCGAGAATCTCGGGTTTGACCCTGGACAGGAACTGGGCGCTGACGCCCACCACCACGGCCTCGATGAACATGATGGGAATATGGGCGGCCAGCACGGTGGCGGCGATGGCATTGAAGGCCTCGCCGGTGGTCACCAGGGCCAGGGCCAGGACGATACCGGAACTGATGGTGCCCACGGCGCCGGCCAGGGCGCCGAAAATCAGTTCGCGGCGCTGGATGTCGAAGCGGTGGCGCAATTGCCACACCATGTAGGCCACCAGGGCGCCTCCGCCCAGCATGATACTGTTGATGCCGATGACGGTAATGCCGCCGTGACCGAATATGATGGCCTGCAAGATGATACCCAGCATAATGGCGGGGAAGGCCCGCCAGCCGAGCACGATGCCCGCCAGGCCGTTGAGTATCAAGTGAATACTGGCGGGGCCCAGGGGGACTTTGATCAGTGAGGCAACGAAGAACACGGCGGTGATCACGGAGATCTTGGGAATTTCTTCCATGTCCATGTTGCGCATGGTCACGGCGGCCAGGGCGGCGGCTCCGGCATAGCCGGCCACCCATACGGGTGTGCTCAGAATACCTTCGGAAATATGCATGGCTGTTGCCTTCTGTGGTTACGGGTCTGGGCGCAATATCGGAAACTCATGGCGGGTTCTTTATGCGTCGGGTCGGTCGCCCTTGGCCTGGGCCAGCATTTTGCGCGCCTTCACGTAGAGAAAAATACCGCCGATACCCATGATGATGCCGATGCCGCCGACGATGTCACTGAAGCCCCGCTGTTCCTTGAGTTCGGACAGCGAGCGCATGACCGGCCGCAGCGCCTGTCCCACCGCCTTGCGCACCAGGGCCTCGATCTCGGCCTGTGGAATATCCGTCGTTGTACTGTCCGCCGGCTTCGTGGTGACGGCGCTGCTGGTGGCGCCATTCTTTTCATCGCCCAGGCCCAGTTCCGTCGCGCTCAGTTCGTATTCCGCCAGGTGGCCCTGGCCGGCGTTGAGCGTGATGCGAATGGGACCGGAATCGGGCAGGGCAAACTGAAAAGTGCCTTCTTCATCGGTTTGGCCCTCGACGATGACGTTGCCGTCGGCATCGTAGACCTGCACCGGACTGTTCTTGGGTTTCTTGCCGTCAGTGAAATAACCCTCCACGAACACATCGTCACCTTCGGCAAAGGCGAACATGTTGATCTTGTGTGCCTGGGCCGGCGTGACCATGGCCATGAGCAGGCTGATGAAAAGCAAGGTCTTGAACAGGGCTGCTGGCATGGTCGGTGTCCTCGTGTGGCGCTCTTATTTCATCTCGTAGGCCTTGACCCAGATCACCGCGCCCAGCTCCACCGGGTAGGCCTTGCCGGCGTGCTCCATGGTACGGTCGTCGGTGCTGATGGCGGCGAAAGTCCACCAGCCGGCGCGGGGGATGGCGTAGGTGAATATGCCATTGGCGTCGGTCTTTACCACCTGGGTGATCAGCGGATCGGCCTCGGCCTTGAGCGAACCATCCTGGTTGTAGTATTCGATCTCCACCTTGCTGAAGGCTTGGGGCTTGCCGTCGACCTTGACGATACCCTGGAATACATTACCGGCGTAGAGACCATAAGGGCGGGTAAGGGGGACGATTTCGGCGCGCAGGCCCAACTCGCGGTCCCAGCCTTCCTCCAGGCCGAAGCCGTTGACCACTACTTTGGTGTACTGGATGAGGAAGGATTCCTCGGATTCTTCCCAATAGGGTTGCGGCTCGGTGTAGAAAATGTGGTCCCCGGGTTTACGCAGCGTGTAACGCAGGGTGAAGCCATCGTACACATCGCCGGCCATGTCGCGGTAGCGAACCGGTTGCAGCTTGTCCAGCAGGTCGTGCTTGCGGCCGCTGATCATCACGCCGAACTGGCGGGGTTTTGCCATGTTGATGCCGAAGCCCTCGAAGGGGTGCCAGAACTTGATCTCCAGGTCGAGCTGGCGCGATTCGCGCTGTTTGACCATGTCGTCGGAAGGGATGATCATCTGGAAATGGGCCTGGGCCTGGCCGGCGAACAGGACGGCCGCGCCGACGATACCGGTGATGCTGGCTTTCAAGCGTGTGCTGCGGTTCATGACACTACCTCGAACGGACAATCAAAACGGGTTATCGGTCATCACCGTGACATCGTGAACGCCGGAGGCTTCGGACGGCTTCACACGACACGGAAAATAATATTACCAAATATGTGATACAAAGTAAATCAATGTCACACCTCTTGGGTGAGGATTGTCTCTCTACCCATTGGAGGATGAGAAATACGGGCCAGTGTGCTTTAATGCGCCCATGTTTAGACCCCTGGAACTGTTCATAGGCCTGCGTTACACCCGGGCCAAGCGTCGCAACCATTTCATTTCCTTCATCAGCCTGATTTCCATGTTGGGTCTGGCGCTGGGCGTGGCGGCGCTGATCACGGTGATTTCGGTGATGAACGGTTTCGAAAAGGAACTGCGCGAGCGCATTCTCGGCATGACCGCCCATGCCACCATCCGGGGCGACGGTGGGCGCCTGGACAACTGGCGGCAGGTGGCCGAGCTGGCCGCGCAACATCCGCGGGTGATCGGCTATGCGCCCTATATTCAGGCCGAGGGGATGCTCAGCCATGGCCAACAGGTCCAGGCCAGCCTGATTCGTGGCATCCTGCCGTCCCAGGAACCCCAGGTGTCGGATGTGGGCAACAAGATGTTGTTCGGCAGCCTGCAGGACCTGCGGCCCGGGGAATTCGGCATCATCCTGGGCAAGGATCTGGCCCGCATGCTGGATGTGATGCGCGGTGACCGCATCACCCTCATCGTGCCCCAGGCCAATGTCACCCCGGTGGGTATCATGCCGCGTCTGAAGCGTTTCACCGTAGTGGGCGTGTTCGAGGCTGGCATGTACGAGTACGACAGTGCCCTGGCCTTCATGCACATTGAGGATGCCCAGCGTCTGTTTCGCATGCCGGGCGAGGTGAGTGGCATTCGCCTCAAGCTGGACGATATGTTCCAGTCCATGCAGGTGGTGCGTGACCTGATCGCGCAGCTCTCAGGCGACTACTGGGTCAGCGACTGGACTCGTCAGCATGCCAATTTCTTTCGCGCGGTACAGATTGAGAAAACCACCATGTTCGTCATTCTCACCCTGATCGTGGCGGTGGCGGCCTTCAACTTGGTATCCACCTTGGTGATGGTGGTGGTGGACAAGGAGGCCGACATCGCTATCCTGCGCACCCTGGGGGCTTCGCCCGGCAGTATCATGCAGGTGTTCATGGTGCAGGGTGGACTGATCGGTGTCATTGGCACCTTGCTTGGCGCGGTGGGCGGGGTGGCCCTGGCCACTCATATCGAAACCATCGTTCCGGCTATCGAAAACATGCTGGGCACCCAGTTTCTCTCGGCCGAAGTCTACTACATCAGCGAGTTGCCATCGGACATGAAATGGCACGATGTGTTCACCGTCAGTGGTATTGCCCTGGGCCTGTGCCTGCTGGCCACCCTTTATCCGGCCTGGCGGGCCTCGCGCATCCAGCCGGCGGAGGCCTTGCGCTATGAGTGAGCCGGCTGCAGACGTGGTCATCGACTGCCGGGGCCTGGGCAAGACCTTTCGCGATGGCAAGCTGGAGGTCAGCGTGTTGCGCAGTATCCATCTGCAGGTGCGCGCGGGCGAGCGGCTGGCCATCGTCGGTGCCTCGGGATCCGGCAAGAGTACCCTGCTGCACCTGCTGGGGGGGCTGGATTTGCCCAGTCGTGGCGAGGTGCGGGTGATGGGCGAGAACATGGCTCGCATGAGTGAACGTGCCAAGGGCGCATTTCGCAACCGCAATCTCGGTTTCGTCTATCAGTTTCATCATTTGTTGCCGGAGTTCACGGCCCTGGAAAATGTGGCTCTGGCCTTACTGATCGGCGGTGTCTCCGTCCAGCGGGCGAGGCGGGCAGCCGCCGACATCTTGCAACGGGTGGGCCTGGGGCATCGGCTCGATCACAAGCCGGGTGAATTGTCCGGTGGCGAGCGTCAGCGCGCTGCCATCGCCCGCGCCTTGGTCACCCGGCCACGCTGTGTGTTGGCCGACGAGCCCACTGGCAATCTCGATCATCAGACCGCCGACCAAGTCTACCGCATGATGCTGGAACTCAATGCCGAGCTGGAGACCAGTTTCGTGGTGGTCACCCATGACCGTGGCCTGGCCCGACGCATGGATCGGGTGCTGAGTTTGGCAGACGGCTGCCTGCACGAGGAAGCACTCAGCGATGTTTGACGCCGCCTGTCGCCGTTGTCCGCGCCTGGCGGATCTGCTCCAGCGGGTGCGTGAGCAATATCCGGACTATCACGCCGCGCCGGTGCCCCCCTTTGGCGTCGAGGATGCCGCGCTGCTGGTGGTCGGTCTGGCGCCGGGCATGCACGGCGCCAATCGCACCGGGCGGCCGTTCACCGGTGACCACGCCGGCATCATGCTGTACCAGACCCTGTTCAAATACGGTTTCGCCACGCGTCCCGAGTCTCGCGCCGCCGACGATGGCCTGGAACTGCTCGATTGTCGCATTACCAATGCAGTGAAATGTCTGCCGCCGCAGAACAAACCGGTGGGCAGGGAGATCGCTGCCTGCAACGATTTTCTGCGCGAGGAGTTGGCGCGGGTACCCGCCGGCGGCGTGGTGCTGGCCTTGGGCAGCATTGCCCACAACGCGGTGCTCAAGGCCCTGGGGCTGAAACTCAGCGCCCATGTTTTCGGTCATAACCAGTGTCACCCCCTGCCCGGCGGTCGTTGGCTGCTGGACTCCTATCATTGCAGCCGCTACAACACCCAGACCCGGCGCCTGACAGAGACCATGTTTCATGACGTGTTCCGGCATGCCCGAGAATTGCTCCAACAGCGCGCCTGAAACGGCAGGGTTCGATCATCAGGCCTTTCTCAAGACCCTGAGCGGCCAGCCCGGTGTCTATCGTATGCTGGATAAAAACGGACGCGTGCTCTACGTGGGCAAGGCGCGCAATCTCAGAAAACGCGTGGCCAGTTATTTCACCCGTGCCGACCAGAGTATCAAGACGCGCGCCATGGTGGCGCAGGTCCGAGCCATCGAGGTCACCCTTACCCACACCGAGAACGAGGCCCTGATCCTGGAAAGCAACCTGATCAAGCGCCTCAAGCCGCCCTACAACATCATTTTTCGCGACGACAAGAGTTATCCCTACATCTATTTGTCGGCCCACCAGCGTTTTCCGCGCCTGAGCTATTATCGTGGGGCGCGACGTGAGGCCGGACGGTTTTTCGGTCCTTATCCCAGCTCCGGTGCGGTGCGCGAAAGCCTGGACCTGTTGCAAAAGCTTTTTCCGGTGCGCCAGTGTGAAGACAGTTTCTACCGCAACCGCACGCGCCC
This sequence comes from Gammaproteobacteria bacterium, assembly GCA_015487785.1. Classification (GTDB taxonomy): domain Bacteria; phylum Pseudomonadota; class Gammaproteobacteria; order S012-40; family S012-40; genus S012-40. The sequence continues at coordinate 75,236 of WFPC01000055.1, forward strand.
CTGCCTGCAATACCAGATCAAGCGCTGCAGCGCGCCCTGTGTGGGGCTGGTGAGCGAACAGGACTACGCCGAAGACGTGCGCCACGCGGTGATGTTTCTCGAGGGCAGGAACAACCAAGTGATCGACGAACTGGCAAAGCGCATGGAACAGGCCGCGGCGCAACTGGAGTTCGAGCAGGCTGCGCGCTATCGCGATCAGATAGCCGCCTTGCGCAAGGTGCAGGAAAAACAATATATCAGTGGCAGTGGCGGCAATCTCGACGTGATAGCGGCCCTGATTCGCGACGGCCTGTCCTGTGTGCAGGTATTCTATATTCGCGATGGCCACAATCTGGGCAACAAGACCTTTTTCCCCCGTCACGCCCATGCCGGTAGCGAGGCCGAATTGTTGTCGGCCTTCATCGCCCAATACTATCTCGGTGACAGCGGCCACCGTATTCCCGGCGAATTGTTGCTCAACGCCGAGCCCGCCGATGCCCCGTGGCTGGCCCGGGTACTGGCGGAGCAGGCCGGGCACCAGGTGCGGCTGAGCCATCGCCTGCGTGGCGAACGCGCCCGTTGGCTCGAACTGGCCCGGCGCAATGCCGAGCATGCGCTCAATGCCCGCCTGGCCGACAAGAGCAACATGCTCCAGCGTCTGGCTGCCCTGCAGGATGTCCTGGAACTGGACGAGATACCGCAGCGCCTGGAATGTTTCGATATCAGCCATACCCGAGGCGAGGAAACCGTGGCCTCGTGCGTGGTGTTCGACGCCAGCGGACCACTCAAGTCCGACTACCGGCGCTACAACATCGAGGGTATCACCGGTGGCGATGACTACGCCGCCATGCGCCAGGCCCTGGAACGCCGTTATAGGCGACTGAAGACAGGCGAGGGCAAGCTGCCCGAGGTGTTGCTCATCGATGGAGGCAGGGGACAGTTGCGTCAGGCCGCGGATGTGCTGGAGGAATTACAGATCACCGGTGTGACACTCGTGGGAGTGGCCAAGGGCGAGACTCGCAAGCCGGGGCTGGAAAGCTTGTTCTTGCTGGGCCGGCAACAGCCGCTTATACTGCCCGCTGACGCTCCGGCCCTGCACCTGATCCAGCAGATTCGCGACGAGGCGCACCGTTTTGCCATCACCGGACACCGGCTGCGCCGTGGCAAGAAACGCGCTCGTTCCAGCCTGGAAGATATTCCGGGGCTCGGTCCCAAGCGGCGCCAGCAGCTCTTGCGTCAATTCGGCGGCCTGCAGGGCATTGCGCGCGCCGGGGTGGAGGATCTCGCCCGGGTCAAGGGGATCAGTCGTACCCTGGCACAGAAAATATATGACCGCTTTCACGCAGAATGAAGACCATGAGCATACCCACTGTTCTCACCTGGGGACGCATCGCCCTGATTCCCGTGTTCGTGGTGGTGTTCTATCTGCCGTTCAGATGGGCCAATGAGCTGACGGCCTTGATCTTTCTGCTGGCGGCACTCACCGACTGGCTCGACGGCTACCTAGCCCGGCGTCTCGATCAGACCTCGGCCTTTGGTGCCTTTCTCGATCCGGTGGCCGACAAGCTGATGGTGGCTACTGCCCTGGTGTTGCTGGTGCAGACCCATCCGAGTCCCCTGGTGGCCATTCCGGCCTTGATCATCGTTGGACGTGAGATAGCCGTTTCCTCGTTGCGCGAATGGATGGCCGAAATCGGTGAAAGCGCACAGGTTGCCGTGTCCACCATGGGCAAGGTCAAGACCACCGTGCAGATGATTGCCATTTTGATGATGCTCTACCGCGATCCCATCCTCGATTTCCCAGTGATGGAGACCGGCGTGTTCCTGCTCTACCTGGCGGCGGTGCTCACCTTGTGGTCCATGATTCTCTACCTCAGAGCTGCCTGGCCCAGCCTCACCCGTGATCAGGCACGGGATTGTCGAGGCAAAAGAGAGGCTTGACAGCCCCAGGCCAATCAGTACAATACCAGCTCGCTCAAGCGACGCGGGAATAGCTCAGTTGGTAGAGCACAACCTTGCCAAGGTTGGGGTCGCGAGTTCGAGTCTCGTTTCCCGCTCCAAATTCCAAACCTCGGCAAAGCCGGGGTTTTTTTGTCGCCCGGCACGACATGGGCGCACCAAGACGCTATACTGACGCACCTCCTGGCTGGGTGGCAGAGTGGTTATGCAGCGGCCTGCAAAGCCGTGGACCTCGGTTCGATTCCGGGCCCAGCCTCCATTTCCTATTTCCCAAAGAGTCTTTGCCACCAGCGCCGGCGGTTACCCGCGGGCGGGGCGGGGGTCTCGATCGGTGTCGGCTTCAATCGAGAGATCACCCAGCCCGGCAAGGGCGGGCTTTCACTGTAGCCGCATACCACGCCAAGATTATTGGGATCATAGATCTTCACCAACTCGGGCTTTTCCCTGTCGTCCACGTAGACGATGCCGCAATAGTCATGCTCGTGCTCGCGGTGCAGCAGTTCGCTGATCTCATCCAGGAAACGACGAAACGCCTCGGGACTTGCCGGGGTTTCGGGCGGCGCCTCGCCGATGGCATAGACATACCAGCCCTCGTTGGCGCGTTGTGCCAGCGCTTGCCAGGTCTGGTCGAATTGTTCCCATTTCAGCAAGGCGACGAAGCTGCCGTGCAGGCGGGAGGCGAAATCGGACGCTGGGCGGGTATCTGGCATGGTGCTCGGTCTCCTTCGCAAGGCTGGGCTTGATCGACAATAGTGCCCTGTTCGGTGAGGCGTGTAAATATATGCTTGACCGAATATATCAAAAAACATATATTATGTGCATGGCGCTCACACCGTATCAATTGTTTCACCTGCTGGCCGATGCCAGTCGTCTGCGCAGCGTGGTGCTGCTGGCGCGGGAAGGTGAGTTGTGCGTCTGTGAATTGACCCATGCGCTGGAGTTGAGCCAGCCCAAGGTTTCGCGTCACCTGGCGCTGTTGCGCCGCGATGGCGTGGTACAGGACCGGCGCGCGGGGCAATGGGTGTATTACCGTCTGCACCCCGAGCTGCCGGCCTGGGCGCGGCAGGTGATCGACGCCGCCTTACGGGCCGCTGTGGACCAGCAGCCCTTCCATGAAGATGCGCAGCGTTTGCGGAGTATGCCGGAGCGCCCCGCCGCCCGCTGTTGCACCTGATGTCAGGGTATTCCCATGCGTGAAAACAAAACGAGTCTTCTTTTTCTGTGTACGGGCAATGCCTGCCGCTCGCAGATGGCCGAGGGTTGGGTGCGGGCCCTGGCGGGTGACAGCATACGGGTGCAATCGGCGGGTATCGAGGCCCATGGCAAGAACCCTCGCGCCATTGCGGTAATGGCCGAGGTGGGGGTGGACATTTCCCGACAACAGTCCACGCGCCTCGAGCCGGAAATGCTGGAGGGTGTGGATCTGGTGGTGACCGTCTGCGGACATGCCGACGAGCATTGCCCCAGTCTGCCAGAGGGAATCACCCGTGTGCATTGGCCATTGGAGGATCCCGCCAAGGCCGCCGGCAGCGAGGACGACATCATGGCCGTGTTCCGCGCCTGTCGCGATGAGATACACGCGCGGGTCCAGGCGTTGCTGGACGATCTGGCGCAGAATTCTGCACGGGCAGGCGAGTGACGCGGGCATGAATCTCTTTGAACGCTATCTCACCCTGTGGGTGCTTTTGTGTATCGTTGCCGGTATTAGCCTGGGGCATGCCTTCCCCGAGATATTTCAGTTTCTCGCCGGCATCGAGCTGGCCCATATCAATATACCGGTAGCGGTTCTGGTGTGGTTGATGATCGTCCCCATGTTGCTCAAGATCGATCTCAAGGCGCTCAAGGGTGTGCAGCAACACTGGCGGGGTGTAGGTGTGACCTTGTTCGTCAACTGGGCCATCAAACCCTTCTCCATGGCCTTGCTGGGCTGGTTGTTTGTCGGCGTGTTGTTTCGTGACCTATTGCCGGCAGAACAGATTTCTTCCTACATTGCCGGCCTGATCATTCTCGCTGCTGCACCCTGTACTGCCATGGTCTTCGTGTGGAGCCATCTCATGCGCGGCGAGCCGCATTTCACCCTCTCGCAAGTGGCGCTCAATGACGTGATCATGGTGTTCGCCTTTGCGCCCATCGTTGCCTTGCTATTGGGCTTGTCGTCTATCAGTGTACCCTGGGATACTCTGTTGCTTTCGGTGGTGTTCTACATTGTGGTGCCACTTGTGGTGGCCGCATTATGGCGTGCGCATGTCCTGCGCCAGGAACAGGGGTATGCCCGCCTGGCGGGTCTGATCAAACGCCTGGGCCGGGTTTCGTTGTTGGGATTACTGGCAATACTGGTTCTGTTGTTTGGTTTCCAGGGGCAACAGATCATTGCCCAGCCGCTGATCATTCTGCTGCTTTCCGTGCCCATTCTGATCCAGGTGTTCTTCACTGCCACCACGGCCTACTTGCTCAACCGTGCGGTTCGCTCGCCCCATTGCGTGGCCGGGCCCTCGGCGCTGATCGGTGCCAGCAATTTCTTCGAACTGGCCGTGGCCACGGCCATCGTCCTGTTCGGTTTCGAATCGGGCGCGGCGCTGGCCACGGTGGTGGGCGTGCTCATCGAAGTGCCGGTGATGCTCGTGGCGGTGCATGTGGTCAATGCCACGAGGGAATGGTATGAACGACGTGAAGGAGTGATGCCCCACGAGCAGTGTTGCCCGGAGGATGTTCACCTGCATGCGGGGCACTGATACTCAGGGTCGCTGGAATACGGCGCGCGCCTGTTCCACCGCCTGGCGGGTGACGCAGCTCTCCGCATGATCGTTGATCAGTCCCATGGCCTGCATGAATGCGTATACCGTGGTGGGGCCAACGAATTTCCAGCCGCGTTTTTTCAGGTCTTTCGAAAGTGCAATGGACTCGGCCGAAGTGGAGACGCTTTGTGGTGGCGGCAGGCTGGCCGGGTCGGGTTCGTAACGCCAGATGAAGCTCGCCAGCGAGCCTTCGGTATCGACCAGTTCCACGGCCCGTTGTGCATTGTTGATCACGGCCTCGATTTTACCTCGGTGGCGCACGATGCCCGTATCGCCGAGCAGGCGTTGTACGTCCTTGTGGTCGAAGCGGGCGATGCGCTCGAAGTCGAAATCCTGGAATGCGGCACGAAAATTTTCCCGCTTGGCGAGAATGGTTCGCCAACTCAGGCCAGACTGGAAGCTCTCCAGGCACAATTTCTCGAAAAGGCGTTGGTCGTCGCCCACTGGAAACCCCCACTCCTGGTCATGGTAGGCGAAAAATTCGGGTGCGGCACTGCACCAGTGACATCGCGGCCTGCCATCGGGGCCGGGAATGGTATCACTCATCGTTGCACCTGTTCTATTGTTTCTGTTTACGCGGGTCCATGATACGCCCGATATCGACGAGATCCCAGTTTCCCGTGTTTCTATACAACCGCTTTCCCTGGTGTGGATAGTCCGCCACATCCTGTTCCAGGCGCTGTCCCATGACTAGGCAGATCAGTGTTCCCTCTCCGGTGTTTTTCAGGGAATGAGCGGCGGTGTTGGCGGGAAAGCCTACGAAGTCTCCCTCTCCGAAAGGAAAAGACTCGCCCTCTATGACCAGTGTCCCCTCCCCGGAGAGAACATAGATGCATTCTTCCTCGTAGTAATGCTTGTGGTATTCGGTGGTATCCTTCCCGGGCTCGACATAGATTAGATGAACACCTATTTTGCTGAGTCCTATGGCATCCCCCAGTGATTTGCGTATTCTGTCGGCATTGGGGTTCAGAAAATGGACGCGGCGCTCGCCCGCCATGTTCTCGATATCCTTTGCCGTGAGGATCAGTTTGCGTGCATCCATGTTTGCCTCCTTGATTTGTTATTGGTCCGGCTCATAGTGTTCCAGGTAATATCGTGAATTCGGCGACTCGAGTCTTGTCAGGCCCTTGCAATCATGCTGACGCCGGCTCCAAGCATGAAGCATACAGCAACTCGCTGCATGAATCTTATGTAAGGCAGGTTCCGGCCCAGGGTGACAAATCGCCTTGCCGCGAGGGCATAGGCTGTTTTGATGCCCCCAACGGCGGTAATGACGACAAACACAATGATGCCGATATCCAGCGTATTCATTGGGCCAGTGCCGATAAACAAGGGAAACAGGCTGGCATAGAAAACGAGGGCCTTGATATCGCCGAAAGTCACGAGCAGGCCTGCCAGAAGACTGGTCGACAGAGACCTGGGACGCATGGCGGAGTCGATGGTTTAATACGCGGGCCGGGACCCATTTACGAGGCCTAGGCCCGGCCCATTGGTCTGTTGCTCACTCTTCGGTGTGTTTTTCCTTGCAGGCATTTTTTCCCAGTATGGCCGTGACGTCTTCACCGCTGAGAACCTCGCGGCGCTCCAGTTCGGCCGCCAGTTTGTCCAGCAGAGTGCGGTTGTCGCGCAGTATTTTTTCTGCCCGCCGGCGTCCCTCCTCTACCAACGCCCGGGTTTCGGCATCGATGAGGCGGGCGGTTTCCTCGCTGTAGTTGCGTTCTTCGGTGCTCTGGTTCAGGAACTGGAGCTGTTGGCGACGTCCCCAAGTGAGTGGGCCCAGCTTTTCGCTCATGCCCAGTTGAGTAACCATGCCGCGGGCGATTTCGGAGGCCCTCTCCAAATCGTTGGCGGCGCCACTGGAGATATTGCCCAGTACGATTTCCTCGGCGGTGCGTCCCCCCAGCAGAATGGCAATCTGATCTTTCAGTTCTTGTTCTGTGGAAAGAAATTTTTCCTCCACCGGCAGTTGCAGGGTATAGCCCAGTGCGGCCACCCCGCGTGGAATGATGGAGACCTTGTGCACTGGCTCCCCTGTGGGGACACATTCGGCCACCAGGGTATGCCCGGACTCATGCACCGCAACACGGTGTTTTTCTTGTGGGCTGAGGCCGCGATTCTTTTTCTCGGGGCCGGCGATGACACGGTCGATGGCGGCCTCGAAGTCGGCCATGGTGATGGCGTCGTGCTTGTGACGAATAGCCAGGATGGCCGCTTCATTGGCGATGTTGGCCAGGTCAGCACCAACGAAGCCCGGTGTACGTTGCGCCACCACGCGCAGATCCACGTCATTGGCTAGTTTCATTTTGCGCGTGTGCAATTCGAGAATGGCGATGCGCGCCTCCAGGTCGGGTTTGTCCACCACGATCTGGCGATCGAAGCGCCCGGCGCGCAACAGAGCCTTGTCGAGAATTTCCGGGCGGTTGGTGGCCGCCATCACCACCACGCCGACTGAAGGATCGAAGCCGTCCATTTCGGTGAGCAATTGGTTGAGTGTCTGCTCACGCTCGTCGTGGCCACCGCTCATGGCCGGAGCTATGCCCCGTGCACCACCAATGGCGTCGAGTTCGTCGATGAAAACGATACAAGGCGCTTTCTGCCGGGCCTGTTCGAACAGTTCGCGCACTCGCGCCGCGCCCACGCCGACGAACATTTCGATAAACTCGGAGCCGCTGATATTGAAAAAGGGCACCTTGGCTTCTCCGGCCACTGCGCGGGCCAGAAGGGTCTTGCCCGTACCGGGAGGGCCCACCAGCAATACGCCCTTGGGGGCATGGCCGCCTAGGCGCTGGATGGTGGAGGGGTCACGCAAAAAGGCAATGGTTTCACCCAATTCGATTTTGGCCTCTTCGTTGCCGGCAACATCCTTGAAAGTGACTTTCACATCGCCTTCGGCATGGATGCGAATGCGATTGCCGATATTGAGGAAACCCTTACCGGCACCGCCCATGCGTCTGGCCATCCAGCCCCACAGCAGAAACAGCAGGCCAAAGGGCAGCACCCAGTTGAAAAAGAAATTGCTCAGCCAGTTGTGGCCGGGTCGTACGATGTACTTGACGCCTTTCTCCTCCAGTTCCTTGGCCAAATCCGTATTCCACAGGGGAACGGTGACGAAGCGCTTGGGCTGGCCGGTAAGCGGATCGGTCTCGGTGAGCGTGCCGGTGATGACCTTTTCGGTTACCAGGGCCTCTTGTACCTCACCCTTGTCCACCCGCTGCAGAAACTCGCTGTAGGGGATTTCTTCCTGGGGGGGGACGTCTTGCAGCCCCTGCCAGGTGAATAGAGACAGCAGGATGAACACGAGATAGAGCCACAGCAGCGACCCCGGGCTCTGCCAAAACGAGGGCTTGCCCTTGCCCGGTGGCTTGTTGATCTCTATTTCGGGCTTGTTCGGGGACGTTTCAAACTTGGTGGTTTCTTTCATGATAATGCTCCCGCCTGTTGTGTGCTTTCCCATTGGTGGCAGAAAGTGAGTATCCTATTCCCTCGATATAGGTCCATTGTCAGGCATTGCAAGGCTTGCACATGGCCCTGTCCGGAATGGAGACGGTAAAAGAGCCAGACAGTGGAAAAGCTTGCTTGCAGAAGTATTTTGCGTTGTTCAAAATGTGCCAGGTGGCTCACCGGCTCACCTGAATAAAGCGATAAGTCACCAAATAATGAATGGTTATGGATGAAGCATGCCCAAGCGACTCAAGCCACTGTATCCCGACAGCCTGAAAAACATCAACAAAATAACCAGTAGGGCATTGTTCCTTTGTCGTGTTTCCCTATTTGGTCAGCGAGATGAACAGTTGGGGCAGTTTTTCCGGTAGTCGTTCCACCCGGTCGATCACGGTATAGTGTTGGCCGAAGATGTCGGCAACATAGTCGTCGGCCTTGGGGTCCAGGTTGATGCAGTGGATGTAGACGCCCTGCTGGTCCAGTTCCTGAACGGCCTTGTGACAGTCATGAATGAGGTGGCGATCGTCGTCCACGTCGATGTCGGAGGGTTCACCATCGGTAAGAACCAACAATAGCTTTTTGTCGGCCTTGCGGGCCTTGAGATAATGGCCTGCATGGCGGATGGCGGCACCCATGCGGGTGGAGTAACCCGCTTCCATGGCCGCCAGCCGGGCCTTGACTTCGGCGCCCCAGTGTTCACTGAACCCCTTGATATGCTGGTAGCGTACTTCGTGTCGGGTATTGGAGGAGAACCCGGCAATGGCGAATTCGTCGCCCACGCCTTCGATGGTGTGGGCGAGCAGGGAGACGGCTTCCTGGCTGAGTTGCAGGATGGTTTGTTCGCACCCGGGTGGGGTGTCGTCGAGCGAGGCGGAGAGATCGAGCAGCAGGGTGACGGCGATATCACGGCCGTCGTGGCGGTGACTCATGTTGATGCGCGGATCGGGGGTATGTCCGCTTCTGAAGTCGATCAATGAGCGGATGGCGACGTCGAGATCGAGTTCGCTGCCGTCTTCCTGATAGCGTATACGCACGTATTGTTGAGGCTTGAGCAACTCCATGAGTTGTTTGAGCCGGCGGGCGAGGATGGCGTGCTTGTTCAGCAGACGGTCTATCAGGTCGGGGTCGCCGCTGGGGTGAAGGCTTTCGTAGAGGCTGACCCAGTCAGGGCGGAAGGTTTTGCTGTGGTAATCCCATTCCGGGTAGAGCCTGGGTGGCAGGGTTTGCATGTCTTCTTGTTGCTGGGTCCGCTGTTTGGGGTCGTCGAAGCTTTCTTCCTCGTCGCCGGATTCGATGAAGCGCCAAAGGTGACGGTTGTCATCACGATAGCCGACTTCGGTGTTTTCAAAATGGATGTTGGGTAGTTGGTCGGATTGGCGCCGGGTTTGGGCTACGAAGGCCAGGGCGAGGGTGGCGATGGTGCGGGTGTCTTGCGCGCCTTCGGCCATGAGCTGGTGAAAGCGCTGGCTGAATTCGACCACGAAGGGATTGAGGTAGCCGTGGCCGTCGGCATCGAGCATGGCGTAGGAGACCATGGCCAGGCGATGCCGAATGCAGGACTGTGTTTCGGGGTTGCAAGCGTTTTCGTCCGGTCGCGGGTGCAGGGCGAGAAGAATGCGCCGCAGGCCCGGGTAGCGTTGGCAGGCCAGGTGGTCTACGCGGGCGTCTTCGAAGGTTTCGATGGCGAGGCGCTGAAAAGGGCTGAAGTTGTCGGCAATGATGGCCTCGCTCCAGCGCTGGTGGGCGGCACAATGGGCCAACAGCGCCCGGTATCGGTCGATGCCGCTGACACCGTGGCTAGCATCGTAGGCGTCGGGCAGGCGGATACCGAGCGCATCGTAATAGGGGCGTGGCTTGCGCAGTTCATCGAAGGCTTCGGAATAGGGAACCAGGAAGGTCTTGCTGTTCCACAGAGCCTTGAGGTAGAGGTTGAGTTTGCGTTCGTTGTCGATGAACAGGGTGCCCTGGCGCTCACGCTGCATGATGGCGCGGCTGTCGGCCGATTGCAGGCCAAAGTAGTCGCGTTGACGCTCGGGGTGCTTTGCATGGTTGCGGATGCCGTAGTCGATCCAGTTTTTCAGGCCTTCCAGCGAGAGCTGGCGCAGCAGCAGGGGCATGTTCTGCAGCATGTCGATGGCGCCAGGGCTGGGGTGGGTGGCATGAAATCCGTGGATGGAAACGGTTGTGCGCTCCATCATGTCGAGAATCAGCTCGACATAGTGGCGCAGCAGTTGTTCGCTACCCAGGCGGCGGGCGGCCTCGGCAATGGTCTGCAGAAAAAAAGGTATGGTTTTGCCATTGGGGGTGCGTGAGATTTGCCATACCGTTTGGGCGATCAGCGAGAGGCTGTTTTCGCCTATGCGGGCTGCTACACGAGGCATCTCCTCCAGGTAGGTGAGCACGGGCTCGAAGCCGCGGCCGATCATGCAGATCAATGAGGCGCCGTCGAGATAGTCCTTGAGGCCGGCCTCGGAGAGCAGGCTCACGGCTTCTTCCATGCAATCGGGGAAAACCTGTTCCAGTTCGGCGAAATTACAGTTGAGACGTTCGCGGTAATGGGCCAGTTCGTCCTTGGGGATGCACAGTTTCATGCTCATGACGAGGTCCTCGTGGCGTGTTCAGCCAAATACACTGTCGATGGCGTGGTTCAGGGTGTCGCAGATGTCGGGGTCGTCGGTGATGGGGCGCACCAGGGCGGCCTGACAGGCTTCGGCGGGCGGCATGCCGTTGCCGATGAGGGTGGCCGCGTAGACCAGTAGGCGGGTGGATACGCCCTCGTCCAAGCCATGGCCCTTGAGATTGCGCGCCGTGGCGGCCAGTTGAACCAGTTTCCCGGCGATTTCGCCATCGATGCCGGTTTCCTGCTGTAGGATACCGCGCTCCAGTTCGGCCGGGGCATAATCGAAGTCCAGGGCGACAAAACGTTGTTTGGTGGACTGCTTGAGATCCTTCATCAGGCTTTGGTAGCCGGGGTTATAGGAAATCACCAACTGGAAGTCGGGGTGCGCTTCCACCAGTTCGCCTTTCTTGTCTAGGGGCAGGGTACGGCGATGATCGGTGAGCGGGTGAATGACCACGGTGGTGTCCTGGCGGGCTTCCACCACTTCGTCGAGGTAACAGATGGCACCGATGCGGGCCGCGGTGGTCAGGGGGCCGTCGAGCCAGCGGGTGCCATCGGCATCGAGCAGGTAGCGGCCAACTAGATCCGAGGCGGTCATGTCTTCATTGCAAGCCACGGTGATCAGTGGTTTTCCCAGTTTCCAGGCCATGTGCTCGATGAAGCGCGACTTGCCACAGCCGGTGGGGCCCTTGACCATCACCGGAAGACGAGAACGGTAGGCGGCTTCATAGAGTGCGATCTCGTTGCCCTGGGGATGGTAGAAAGGTTCGCTGCTGATCTCAAACGGGGTGGTGTCGATGTCTGTCATGGAAATCACCTTTATGCATGGGGAAAAAAAGCCCCTGTGCACAGGGGCTTTTTGGGATGATGCCAAGTAGCGGATGTATTACTTGTGCACGCCCAGCTTTTCGCGCCAGCCGGGGTACAGGGCATCGGCATCGTGCGGGAAGGATTCGAACGCACGGGCGAATTCCTTGTGCTCCTTGGCCCATTCGATGGGGTCGGCGCCGGCCTTCCAGCACTCGTAAGCCTGGCGCAGGGAGATGGCGCCGGCCGCCGGGCTGTCGATGTGGCCGTAGGAACCACCGCCTGCGGTGTTGATGACATTGCCGTGGCCCAGGTTTTCGAAGAAGCCAGGCAGGCGCAGGGCGTTCATGCCACCGGAGATGATGGGCGTGGTGGGTTTCATGCCATACCATTTCTGGTAATAGGCAGGGCCCTGGTATTCGTCGCGCTCGATGATGTAGGCAATGGCGCGGTCGTCCTTGTCGCCTTCCATCTTACCGTAACCCATGGTGCCCACGTGGATCCCGGAAGCACCTTGCAGTCGACTCATCTTGGCCAGTACGTAGGCGGTGTAGCCACGCTTGGAGGAGGGTGAAGTCACGGCACCGTGACCGGCACGGTGATAGTGCAGGTATTGGTTGGGAAACCAGCGACGAGCGGTGGTGACCATGCCGGGGCCGCCTACGTAGCCATCCACCAGGAAGGCCACCTTGTCGGCGTCGGGACCGAAGGTTTCCAGGATGTATTCGCCGCGGGCGATCATCTCGCTGTGATCATCGGCGGTGATGTTGGCCGAGAACAGCTTGGCCTGGCCGCTTTCGTCCTGGGCGCGTTTCATGGCATCGGCCACCAGGGGGATGACCTTCTTCATGGGCGCGAACACCTGGTTGCCCTGGGGTTCGTCGTTCTTGATGAAGTCGCCGCCCAGCCAGAACTGGTAGGCTGCCTCGGCGAAGGGCTCGGGGCGCAGACCCAGCTTGGGCTTGATGATGGTGCCGGCGATGTAGCCACCATCCTTGACGGGACGGCCGAGGATGCGCCACAGGTCGGAGATGTCCTTGGAGGGGCCGTCGAACAGCTCGATGGCGCGACGGGGCATGTAGAAATCGTACATCTTGGCGTGTTCGATGTCGCCCATGCCCTGGTTGTTGCCGATGGTCAGGGTCAGAAAGGAGACGATCATCATGCGTCCGTCGGTGATGTTGCGGTCGAACAGATCGATGGGATAGGCGATGCGCATGTCCTCATTGGCTTCATCGATGTGATAGACCAGGGCGTCGACCCCCTTGGTGAATTCGTCGGTGGTGGATACTTCCACGTTGGTGCCGGTGGAGGACTCGGCGGCAAAGTGCGCCGCAGCTTCCAGGTAGCCATAGCCGGGTTTGGGCTTCATTTTGTAGGCAACCAGGATGTGTTGGCCGCCGGCGATCAGGTCTTCTTCTTTCAGGCTCAGATCGGCGTAACGATTGGATTGATCCATGGGGTTTCTCCTGTAGTGGTCATATGTCGCCGGTCTGACTCATGGCGCCCGGCGTGATTGATTCGAGGGTTCCGAATCGACCGGCCGAATCATATGCGAACAGAACCATCATTAATAATCAATCTTAATCATAAAAATGATAAGTATTGACTTATGGTTCATATATTTATCATGTCCCGTGTCCATAAGTTTACTGAAGTAATGGGTTTCGGTTGCCGACAAAGGGAAATCGAAAGCATGGGGATTGCCGAGGCGGAACCCTGTTTTTTGCGGCAATTTTATTGCCTTAAGGTGTGTGTGGTATTCAGGTTGCGTCTACATGACTAATACACTATGGTTTGCGTGTTATTTCCATCGGTTCGAGTGGCGCGCATGAGCATGAGGGAAGCCGTCGATATCCCGTCCGTACCGTTTTCTGCTAGTGATGATCTGGCTCCAGGTCTTGAGAGACAGCTCGAGGGTGTGTTGCGGACCATTATCCAGTTGCCTTGGCTGGGGGCCAATGCCGGTGGCATTTTTCTGGCCGATCCCGAATCGCGTCGGCTGGAGCTGGTGAGCCAAATCAATTTCACGCCTTTTATACGCGGCACTTGTGCCCAGGTGGCCTATGGTCATTGCCTGTGTGGTCGGGTGGCGGAGTCGCAGCGCTTGTTGTATGTGTCTTGCGTGGATGAGCGCCACGAGGTGCATTACGAGGGGATGAGCGAGCATGGCCACTATGTGGTGCCCATTCAGGATGCCGGTCGGCTGTTGGGGGTGATGACGCTGTACGTGGCGCCCGGTCATGTCTATAACGAAGCCGAGGCCGCCACGCTGGAAAACTTTGCCAGCACCCTGGCTGCCATCCTGCTGGCTGCCCGCCAGCGGCGCAATCACGACCTGTTTTCTCTGATCGTGGCCAATAGTTCCCATGGAGTGATGATCACCGATCGCGAGCGGCGCATACTCTGGGTCAATCCCGCATTCGAGAAAACCACCGGTTACACCCTGGACGAGGTGCGTGGTGAGACACCGGCCCTGCTGAGTTCGGGGCGTCACGACAAAGCCTTTTACCGGCGCATGTGGGATCGCATCGGGCGTGAGGCGTGCTGGCAGGGGGAGGTCTGGAACCGGCGCAAGAGCGGGGAAGTGTATCCGGAATGGTTGAACATCATCGCCCTGCGCAACGACGAGGGTGAGGTGGTCCGTTACGCGGGGATGTTCGTCGATCTGAGCGAAATACGCCAGGCGGAGGAAAAGATCTGGCAGTTGGCCTATCACGACAAGCTCACCGGTCTGGCCAATGAGGAGCGCTTGCGTGATCGGCTCGATGAGCAACTCGGGCAGTTGGGAGCATCTGTCTCGTCGCTGGTGTTATTGGCTTTCGATCTTGATTACTTTCACGATATCAACGAAGGTCTGGGGCGGCGCATCGGTGATCATGTGTTGCGGGAAGTTGCCGGGCGTTTGCGCGAGGCCTTTCCGGGCGCCATTGGCGCGCGCACCGGCGCCGATGAATTCATGCTGGCCGTGGCCGCGGCCGATAGTGTTGCCTTGAGCGAGCTGGGGCAGGCGTTGCAGCGATGTCTTGCCCGGCCCTTCGAGATCGAGCAACAGCGTTTGCAACTGGACTGTACCGTGGGTGGGGCGCGGGCGCGCAAGGGCGATGATGCCGAAGCGTTGATACAGCGGGCCAATATGGCCTTGCGCCAGGCCCGGGACGAGGCGCTTGGCAGCATGCGGGAATTCGACGAGGAGGTGGGCCGTGAAATGGCCTTTCAGCGTTACGTGGCCACCCAGGTGGGACGTGCCGTGGCGCGGGGCGAATTGATACCAGTGTACCAATTTCAATATGGGCGGGAGCGTAATCTGGTGGGTGCCGAAGTGCTGAGCCGGTGGTGCAGCCCGGAACACGGCTGGATTCCCCCCGACCGTTTCATTGCTCAGGCCGAGGTGCGCGGCAGCATTGCCGGTATCGGAAACTGGGTGTTCGAGCAGGCCATGGCGCAATGGCTGCGCTGGGTCGAGGAGGGGCGGATCGAGCGGGATCGTTTTACCATGGCGGTGAATGTGTCGCCGGTGCAGCTCATGATGCCGGAGACGGTGGGGAATTTTTTCGAACTCTGTCAGCGTTATGGCGTGCCGCCGGATCAGGTGGAAATCGAGTTGACAGAAACCGGCATCATGCGCTCGGGGCGTCATGTGGAGCGGGAACTTGCTGCCCTGGCGGAACGGGGATTCCGGGTAGCCATCGACGATTTTGGTACCGGGCATTCCTCCCTGGCGCGGCTGCATCGTTTTCCTCTCCACCGGCTGAAGGTCGACCGCGGCTTTGTCAGCCTGCTGGATCAAAATACCAAGCATCGCACCCTGGTGCGTACCATCATCAATCTGGCGCATGACCTCGGCTGCGAGGTGGTGGCCGAAGGTATCGAGACCGAGGCGCAGTGGGATATCCTGCTCGAGCTGGGGTGCGATTTCTTCCAGGGTTATCTTCTGGCGCGGCCGCTGGAGGCCGAGGCCTGTCGTTTCTACTGAGTCTTGCCTCCGCAGGCCACATCCCGGTGGCTGGAAAACCGCCGTTTTTCGCAGTGCTGTGAAATGTTCAGGGCAGGGCCAATGGTGGTTTTTCTGGTATTGACTTATGCTATTATTGCGGATTATAAGTCAAACCTTATGGTTTCGGTATGCATCTCACTCTGCGCCAATTACAGGTCTTCGAGTCGGTGGCGCGGCACCTTTCCTTTACTCGTGCGGCAGAGGAATTACATCTGAGCCAGCCGGCGGTATCCATGCAGATCAAACAACTGGAAGCCCAGGCCGGTCTGTCCCTGCTGGAGCAATATGGCAAGAAGAATGCGCTCACCGAGGCCGGGCGGGAGTTCTATCAATACAGCAAATCCATTTTGCAGCAGGTAGATGAGCTCGACGGCATCCTCCAGGAGCTGAAAGGGCTGCGCCGGGGTTGTCTGGATGTGGCGGTGGCCACCACGGCCAATGATTTTGCCACTCGTCTGCTGGCGGCCTTTGCGCGGGAGCACGAGGCTCTGAACTACCGTCTGGAGGTGAGTAACCGCGAGACCTTGTTGGCGCGCCTGGAAGCCAATGAAATGGATCTGGTGATCATGGGGCGCCCGCCGGCCGACAAGCCGCTGGTCTCGGAACCTTTCATGGAAAATCCTCTGGTGGTGATTGCGCCACCGGAGCATGCCCTGGCCAATGAGCGCCAGATTGCCCTGGACAAGCTGGTGCGCGAACCCTTTGTGGTGCGGGAGAAGGTTTCGGGTACCCGCATTGCCATGGAGCGTTTTTTTCATCAGCACGGTTTCGAACTGGCCTCGCAGATGGAGCTGACCAGTAACGAATCCATCAAGCATGCCGTTCAGGCTGGGTTGGGGCTGGGTGTGGTATCTCGTCATACCTTGAGGCTGGAGCTGGAAACCGGCAGACTGGCCATTCTGGATGTGGAGGGGTTTCCCATCGTGCGGCATTGGTACCTGGTACATCGCCAGGGCAAGCGTCTGTCGGCGGTGGCGCAGGCCTTTCGGGAATTCGTGTTGAACCGGGGGGCGGCTTTCGCGCCGTTGCCCCGGGTATGAGGAGAAGGCATGAAAATGACGCGCATGTTGACGGCATTGACCCTGGGGCTGGCGGTGACGGCCTGTGACCGGGGAGCTGGCACGCCCATGACCGCCTCATCCACGCCCCAGGCGCGGGTGAGCGATCCCGAGTTGTTGGCTTTGGGCAAGCAGGTGTTCATGGACAATTGTGCTCGTTGCCATGGCCGCCGGGCCGAGGGGGCGCCCGACTGGCGCACGCCCAATGCCCAGGGGCATTATCCACCGCCACCGCTCGATGGCAGCGGACATGCCTGGCATCATCCCAAGACCATGTTGCGCCAGGTGATTCGCGAGGGCAGCCCACCGGGGCCACAGGCGCGCATGCCGGCCTGGAAGGATCGTCTCTCGGAGCGGGAGATTCAGGCGGTGATCGCCTGGTTCCAATCCCTGTGGCCGGAACAGGTCTATCAGGCATGGCAGCAGATGGATCGGCGAGCGGGGCAGAAAAATCAGTAATTCATGATATAGTGAACACTGTTGGCCCGTGTTTGGCCCGAACCCATGAACATTGCTTGAGGAGACGCGTTATGTACGGATTTAGCACTCGATTGAACTGTTCCTACGACGAGGCCGTGGCAAAGGCGCGGGAAGCCTTGCAGGGCGAAGGTTTTGGCGTGTTGACCGAGATCGATGTGAAGGCCACCCTGAAGGCCAAGCTGGGCATCGACAAACGGCCCTACATCATTCTTGGTGCCTGCAACCCGCCGCTGGCCAACCAGGCCCTGGATGCCGAGCCCGATATCGGTCTGTTGCTGCCGTGTAACGTAGTGGTGCGCGAGGAGGAAGACGGTTCCATCACGGTAGCCTTCATGGACCCGGAGGCCGTGCTGGGCATGGTGGACAATCCGGCGGTGGGCGAGGTGGCCAAGGAAGTGCGCGCCAAGCTAAAGCGGGTGTGCGAGGCGCTGGGTTGAGCGTAGCCGGCGCCACAACAAGCCGGCACCCAGCAGCAGCCCGAGCAGGCCGGCCAGGCTCGCCAGCGGGTGGGCCAGGATCACGACCAACGGGGTGAGGGCGAGACGGACGAGCCCGCGCAGCAGTGCATGGCGGGCGATAAACTCGGCCAGCGGAGGGGAGTGACGGTAGTAGCGCTCCACCAGCCAGCGCCCCCAGGCATGGGGCAGGAGTGCGCGGTCGCGGAATTCGCGCAAGACCCGCACCCCCGGCGCCAGGTAGGAGCCGTAGGCGGCAGTGGCGATGAAACACCCTTCGCGCTTGACCTGGGTGAGTAGGGTCTGGCTGTTGTTGGCTTGTGTGGCAGTGGGCTCGCCGCCGAACACGGGCCGGATGTCTTGCAGGGTTTCCTCGGTGGCGACTACCGTGGCCTTGGTCTGCACCAGGCGGTCGGCCAGCAGTTGGCGGGGCTCCACCCGTATCCGCACGGTGATGCGCTGGCCCACGTCGAGGCGCGGAATGTCGCAGTTGACGTCGATTACACTGGTGCGACAGCTCACGCCATCGGTGTCGGCGCTGGCATCGAGAAACGTGAAGCCGCCAGGGCGCTGGCGGCTGTTGCGCGCGGGGTCTTCCAGGTAAATGGAACTGGCCAGGCTGAGCTTGAGGCAGGTGGCGTAATCGTTCTGGCCGGCATCGGGATTGTCGAGGTCGCCGTTGTTGTAAAGTTGTACCTCGATGGTGAAGACTTGGCCGGTTACCACCTCGCTGCGGTCGGCGTGCATACTCAGGCCCACGTCCAGGCGCTTGATGCCGGGGCTGAGCAGGTAGCCGGTGGAATCCTGGCCGCCGATGGTGCCCGTGGCCAGGATCAGGTTGGCATTGCTGTTGACGATATTGCTGATGTAGTAGGCGGCATCGAGCACGGTGCCGTCACCGAAGGGCGTGATGAGCAGGTCGTTGAGATCCTGCTGGCCGCAGCGCCGGGTGAAATAGCTGGCATGGTAGGCCGGGTCGGCGGGATTGCTGCCGGTGGCCAGGCTGGCGACGGTCTCGCTGCCATTGGTGCGCAACAGCTTGCCGCGATTGTCGTCGCCCAGGCCGGGCAGTTCGAAGGGGACGATGAGGGCGCGGCCCTCGCTGTCGCGATCTTCGAACAGCCAGGCGAGTTGGCGGGGCTGACCGTTTTCCAGGTACCAGCCGGTGGCCAC
The DNA here is from genome assembly GCA_015487785.1 of Gammaproteobacteria bacterium. Taxonomy (GTDB): domain Bacteria; phylum Pseudomonadota; class Gammaproteobacteria; order S012-40; family S012-40; genus S012-40. The sequence continues at coordinate 94,000 of WFPC01000055.1, forward strand.
ATTGCCGTTGAAAGAGGTGGGCCAGGCTTCGTCGCTGTAGTCGTCGTTGGAATTCTGGCTCTTGATCAGCTTGTCCGGGCCCTGGAAATCACTGGCGTTGACACCGGTCCACAGTACCGGGTAGGGGCGTGCGGCGGGATCGTCGTTGTTGAACAGGATGCCCACGATGGTATTGGCGCGGTCGGCGATGGCCAGAGGGCGGCCGGGCCGGCTGCTGAACTGGCCGTTGGCATCCAGCTTGCCGGTGAGATCGATGGCCAGGTATTGGGCGGGCTGGTCCGGCTGGTTGTCGTCGCCGGCCTGCTTGACCCAATATACCGGGCGCTCGATCAGTTGGCCGTCTTCCTCCCGAAACGAGCTGCCGATGATGAAACCGTTGTCGTTGACGCCCACGGCGATGCTCTGGGTGTCGCATTCCACCACCCAGGGGTCGCCAAAGCTCCATCCCGTGTTGTAGGCGGCACAGCCGCCGTAGTCACGCACCAGTTCATCTTCCGTGTTGTAGCAGTTGCCGGTGATGCCGGCCTCTGGATCGCATTGGGGGATCTTGCGAATGTAATGGGGCAGCAGGTGCGCCTGGTAAAGGTTGGTGGCGGCATCGCTGAGCTGCCAGTAGAGGGCCTGACGGCTGTTGTCGCTGGTTTCCCCGTAGCCAACGACGATTTCACTCAGGCCGCCTTCACTGTTGGGATTGTTGATATCACTGGCCCGCGAGCTGACCAGTTCGCTTGGGAGCAGGGCGTGCAGGTCGATGGCCTCGTAGTCGCCGGCGGGATTTTTCTGCCACAAGCGGGCCTGGCCGCTTTCCGAGCCCACCAGCTTGCCCTGGTTGTTGACCGCGAGGATGTCGCTGGCCGGCAGGGGCTGGGCTTGGTAGCGGGCGGCCAGGGTCTGGCCTGCCGACAGCAGCAGGATGCAGGCCAGGGCCGTGACCGGTGAACGGAACATCACCAATAATAGCGCCCGTAACCGGCCACAGTGGCCACAATGAGACCGAGGCTGAGGTTGACGGCGATGATCTTGCGGATGCCCGCCAGGGATTTGCCGGCGCCGGGCCAGTCGCCGGCCGCCACATGAAGCAGCAGGGGGCGGTAATGGGCGAAGAACAGATGGATATAGAGCAGCACCATCAGCAGGCCCAGGCCGTTCATGATGTGGATGTGCATGCCCACGGCGCCGAAACCGCCCATGGTGCCCACCATCCAGTAGCCGCTGAGGGGCAGGGCGAGCACTGCAACCCACACCCAGGGAAAGAAACGCCGGAAGGTGGCGGCCCACAGATTCAGTCGCTGGGGTGGTTCGAGCTGGCTGGCGGCGACCGGCCGCAGGGCGACATAGGCGAAGAACATGCCGCCTATCCAGATGATGGCGCAGAGCAGGTGGATGGTGATGGCGATGGACATGAAACCCTCTCGATCTTATTCGATGGTGGCCTGGATACCCGCGGCATAGCGCTGAATCCAGCCGCGGATGAGTTTCACCAGTGTATCAGATTGGTTGCGGAAGAAGGCGTCGCTGCCCTGGATCTCCATCTGGCGATAGCGCAGGTTGCCGCTCTTGCGTCGGGCCAGACTCTGCACCCGGGAGCTGACATCGGTGAGCCTGAGCGGCTGATCGAACAACTGGCCGGCGAGATGGGCGGCCTCCAGGCGTCGTGGCAGATCGGTCAACACCTCTTCGCGGTCGAGTTCGGCGTAGAGATCCAGCAGCGGCAGCTTGAGCCGTTCCAGTTGCCGGCTGGCGTCCAGCCAGGCGGCCCGATGGGGATAGCTGGGCCAGCCGATGGTCACCAGGGCCTGCACGCTGGGGTTGGCCAGGGCAGTTTCGGTGACGAAGGCCACCGCATAACTGGCGGACAGTCCCTGGCCGATGATGACGATGTTCTGGATGCTCTCCCGGTTGAGGAAGTTGACCGCCGCGCGCAGCCGGGCGGAACTCTCCTGCAGGGCCTCGTCCAGGGGGGCGTCGGCCCGGTTGATGTGCAGCTCCGGCATTTGCAGCGACAGGGTTGTCCAGCCGAAGCGGGGCAAGCGGCGGCGCAGCTCGTGCACCGGGCCGGGGTAGTCCAGATGCTGGCCCGGCGGGTGCAGGATGATAGCCGCTCCCTGGGTGTCGGCGCGCCGGGTCTTGCGGTAAAGGGCGGGCAGTGGGGGATGGGCGGGAATCTGCAATTCCACCAGCTCGCGCTCGGGCAGCAGAGGACGCAGGGCATCGAGGCGGGTCTTTTCCTGCCACAGATCCAGGGCAGCGGCTGTGGCCGGAATGAGCAACAGGCCCAGCAATCCGCAGAGGCTGAAAAAAAACGCCCGTTGCGGTAAAGTGCGCGCACTCGGATTCGGATTCATTCGCTTTTCATTATCCGCTGATGACAATTTAACGGAGCTTTAGAGGCCAAACTCATGCCAGATTACAAAATTGCACCTTCCATTCTGTCCGCCGATTTTGCCCGCCTGGGCCAGGAAGTCGAAGATGTGCTCAAGTCCGGTGCCGATATCGTGCATTTCGACGTCATGGACAATCACTATGTTCCCAATCTGACCATTGGACCCTTGGTGTGCGAAGCCCTGCGCAAGCATGGCATCACCGCCGAGATCGACGTGCATCTGATGGTCAAGCCGGTGGACCGTATTATTCCCGATTTTGCCAAGGCCGGCGCCAGTTATATCACCTTTCACCCGGAAGCCTCCGAGCACATCGACCGTTCCCTGTCGCTGATCCGCGACTGCGGCTGCAAGGCTGGCCTGGTGTTCAATCCGGCCACGCCACTGGATTATCTCACCTATGTCATGGACAAGGTGGACATGGTGTTGCTGATGTCGGTCAACCCCGGTTTCGGCGGGCAGAAATTCATCCCCGCCACCTTGCAGAAGCTGCGCGAGGCGCGCAAGTTGATCGATGACAGCGGCTACGATATCCGCCTGGAAATCGACGGCGGCGTGAAGGTGGACAATATTCGCGAGATCGCCGAGGCCGGGGCCGATACCTTCGTGGCCGGTTCGGCCATCTTCGGTGCCGCCCGGGCCGAGGATCCCAACACCTACGACACGGTGGTCGCGGCCATGCGCGCGGAGCTGGCCAAGGCCGGTTGATTCTGCCGGGCCTGGGCATGCTGCGGTTGTTGACCCTGGGCCTGCTGGTGCTGGGGGCGAGCGGCTGTGCCCTGCGTGGCGGTGAGGCGCCGGCCAGGGTCTACTGGCCCAAGCCGCCGGCCGAGCCTCGGCTGGTGCACGAGATCACCCTCTATTCGGTGGCCGACCTGGAGTCAAAGGGTGCACTCGAGCGCCTGCGGCGGCTGGGGTCGGGCGAGGGCGTGCGTGGTGGCGGCATGCGCAAGCCCTATGACGTGGCCGCGCGCCAGGGCCTGGTGGTGGTGTCCGACAGCGTGGCATCGCGGGTCTACGTGTTCGACATGCTGCGCCGGCGCGGCTTTGCCATCGGCTGGCGCGGGCGTGGCCGCTTGTTGCGTCCCCTGGGCGTGGCAGTGGACGGGCGGCGCAACATCTATGTGGCCGATGCCGGCCTGGGACGGGTCATGGTCTACAGCATGCTGGGGCATTTCAGCCGCGAGATCGGTCGGCCCGCCGATTTCGATCGTTTGAGCGACGTGGCCGTGTCGGTCGACGGTTCCCGCATCTATGCGCTTGACCGGGGCGGGGTGGCGTCCAAGCGTCATCGTGTACTGGTTTTTTCCGCCTCGGGTGAGAAACTGGGCCAGATCGGCCGGCGCGGTATCGAGCCGGGTCAATTCAATCATCCCCTGCAACTGGCCCTGGGGCCCGATGGTCGGCTCTATGTGCTGGATGCAGGCAATTTTCGGGTGCAGGTATTTTCGCCCGCGGGCGAATTCATTCGTGCCTGGGGCCGGCCAGGGCGCCTGCTGGGGAATTTCGCCCGGCCGCGGGGTATCGCGGTGGATGGCGATAACCATGTCTACGTGACCGATGGCGCCTATCAGAACTTCCAGATCTTCGATGCCAGCGGGCGTCTGTTGTTGCCGGTGGGCGGACCGGCGGCAGAGGACGGTCCGGGACATTATGTGCTGCCGGCCGGTATCGCCACCGATGAGACGGGGCGTGTCTACGTGGTGGATCAATTTCGCGCCAAGCTCGAGGTGTTGCGCCTGCTCGATGAAGAGGAGCGGCGGCGCCTGGCGGGGAGCCCCCGCTGACAAGCGAAGGGTGGCTGGCATGCTTGCGAAAAGCACGCGTGTCGTCTACAGTAAGACCTTTGTTTTTTACCGCCGGGCGATAATCAAAGCCGGCTCTGCGTAGGGTCTTTATGGGAGAGGACAGGGGACTGCGCCGGGCCACAAGACGCGGCGGTCGGGGGCGTTGACGCCGAAGAGACTCGAAGGGGGGGAGATGAACAACAGCCACCGTGGTGTTTCCGGCAGGTATTGGCGGCTCGTCGTGGGCCTGCTCTGTGGATTGTCATCGTCCATGGTCCTGGCCGGGATAGCCGAATCCGTACACAATCTGGGTATGACGGGGACCGGGCCCAGTGCCAATGGCGGTCAGCGCAACCAGTTTTCGGGCACGGCGGAGATCTGTGTGTTCTGTCATACACCGCACGGCGGTGATGCCCGTGCCGCGGTGCCGTTGTGGAACCGTCGCCTCAACAACCCTTCCAGCTATGCCACCTACGACGATCTGGGCACCAGCACCTTCGATGCCGAGGTGGCGCCGGTGGGCTCGGTGTCCATCGGTTGTCTGTCCTGCCATGACGGCACCATGGCCATCGACAGCATGATCAACGAACCGGGTTCCGGTGCCGACAATCCCGGTTTCTCCGCCGGCACTTGGACCGGCAGCGATATCCTCGGGCCGGACGACGGCAAACTGGCGGTGGGTATCGTGCAAAACCTGGGCACCGATCTCACCAACGACCACCCCGTGGGCATGCAGTATGCCGGTGGCGGAATCTCTGCCTCCACGCCGATTCTGCCCCAGGGTGATACCACCGACCCGGACTTTGCTCCCGTGCTCTACAAGATTCGCGATGGCCGTTACCTGTGGTGGGTGGACAAAGACTGGCGCACCGGTGGCGATGGCGAGCGTAGCAAGACTGATGTGATCCTCTACACCCGTGATGCCGCCAATGGCTATCCGGGACAGACCCAGCAGGAGCCCTTCGTCGAGTGTGCCAGTTGTCACGATCCGCATACCACGGAGAACCCCACTTTCCTGCGCATCAGCAATACCGAGACACCCAGTGGCTTGTGTCTGACCTGTCATGTGAAATAGCAGACCAGGGAGTGCGGGCAGGCCAATGGTGTTGTTTCAATTCAAGCTCAAACGGCTGACGGGCCTGATGGTCGCCGGCATGGCCCTGTTGTGTGCTTCCGCCAGTTACGCGGTATCCGAAACCCAGCAAAGGGTGCTGGGGCCGGAGGATTTCGCCATTGTGGGTGACGAAATCATCAGCATGCGCGAATTTCAGGCCGCCTACCATGCGGGAATCCGCAAGCGCTTCTACCATGGCAAGGTGCCAGAAGAGCGCCTGCAAGCCTTCCGCAAGGAGATTTCGCAGACCCTGATCGACCGCAGCCTATTGTTGCAGGAGGCGCGTCGGCGTGGCCTTGCGCCCGACGAGGCCCAGGTGAAGGCCCAGCTGGCTCGCTACGAAGCCCGTTATCAAAAGCAGCCGCATTGGCAGGAGAACCGCGAGACCATTCTCGCGGGCCTGCGTGCCGCGCTGGAGGAGGAAAGTCTGCTCATGGTGCTGGAGCGGCAGGTCAAGGCGATGCCCGAACCCTTGCCGCAAGAGGTGCGCGAATACTACCAGGCGCATCCCGAGCTGTTCACCACGCCTGAGCAATTGCGTCTGTCGCTGATTCTGCTCAAGGTGGCGCCTTCGTCCACCGCCGAGGTGTGGCAGGCGGCCCACGAGGAAGCCCTGCGCTTGCGCCAGCGTCTGCAGAAAGGCGCCGATTTTGCCCAGATGGCGCGGATCCACTCGGGTGATGCCAGTGCCGCGGCTGGGGGTGACATGGGTTTCGTGCACAAGGGTATGCTGGCCGCGCCGGTGCAACAGGTGGTGGATGGCCTGCAGCCGGGGCAGGTGAGCGAGCCGGTGGTGTTGCTCAGTGGGGTGGCGCTGTTTCGCCTGGAAGAGCGGATCGCCGCACGGCTGAACGATTTCGAAGCCGTGGCCGAGCGGGCCCGGCAATTGTTGCAGCGCGAGCGCAGCCAGGCGGCCTGGGAGGGTTTGCTGGCCAGGCTGCGTTCCACGGTGCAGGTTTCGGTCAATACGGCAGCCGTGGACTGATACGCTACCACGGTGCGGTCCGCTTCCTCGATGGAGCGGGACAAAAACAATGAAATAAAACAATTCTGGGAGATTACCGTTGAGGCAATCTGGGGGGGCACAAGGTGTCATGGCGCGGGCGGGCAGGCTGGCCTGCGCCCTGGGTCTGGCCATGGGCGTGTGCGCGCCGATGCTCCAGGCTGCCCAGGCACCGCTCAAGCTCTACGGCGACGTGGGTTACTTCTATACCCTCAGCGAAGCCGATGGCGGTGCCCAGACCGAGAACACCTATCTCATCGGCTCGCTCAACCTCAACAGCTACCTGTGGCGGCCCTGGTTCGCCACTTTCGATGGGGGGGGGGTCATCAGTACCTCCAGCAACCGGACCAAGGCGGTGGAAACCAACACCGAGGTGCTCTCCAGCCGGCTCAATCTGGAATTTTTGCCACTGAGCCGTTTTCCCTTGCGTCTGAGCTACACCAGCAGCGACAATACCGTCGACCGCTTGAACAAGGACGAGACCATCGCCGACTTCGGGCAGTCCTTCCGCACCCGGGATTTTCTCGCCAAGCAGAGCTTCATCGGGCGCTCCGGCAAGCGCCTGGATGCCTGGTACAACTGGAAGATTCGCGGCTCCGATAATTTCGGTGAAATGGAAGACACCAACTACGGGCTCAAGTACGACAGCCGCTCGCGTACCCAGAATTTCTACGCCAGCGCCATCCGCCAGGTACAGGGGCGTTCGCTGATCGACAGTGTTTCCACCAATACCCGGCTGGATCTGACTCACAATTATTTCCCCACCAGCGAGTTCTACATCAAGTCATTGCTGAACCAGACCCGGGTCGACAACGAAATGCAGGTGGGCAATGGCAGTTTCTTCCAGCAGAGCACCACCGACATCACCCAGGCCATCAGCTTTTTCTACTGGCGCCCGGTGTACAAGCCCTACACCATGACCGGGGGCGCGCGGGTGCTGCGGCGGGCGGTGGACCTCACCACCGCGCAGACCGACCAGCGCAGTTTCAATGCCAATATTGCGGCCAATTATTTCGTCAACCGCAAAACCCGCATCACCGCCACGGCCAATGTGGCCTCGCTGGACTCCGAGGTCAACAACAGTCTGGGATCCAAGCAGACCCTGTCGGCCCTCTACCAGTCCGACCGGCATCTCTTCCGCGGCATAAACTACTACTGGTATGGCAGCGCGGAAGTGGGCAACGATATCAGCGCCCAGTACGAAACCACGCAAAGCCGGCAGACCGGGAGCGCCACCCTCGGTCACAGCGTCAGCCGCCAGTGGGTCACCGGCAACCGCTCGGTGTTGCGCCTCAATGCCCAGCAGTCGCTCAATCAACTGGTGGAGATCGGCGGGCGCAACGACAAGCCCCTGAGCCTGGTGGATACGGCCACCCTGGCCTGGACCGAAAACCTGCGCAAGGGTTCGTCCTATGCCCAGTTGACCTTGATGGATTCCCGGCGTCTGACCGAGCGGGGTGAGACCCAGTTCCTGAATTTCCAGCTCTCGCGTACCATGCCGCTCAGCCGTGTGAGCAGCTGGGGGGGCAATGTGTCGATACAGAGTACCCGGCGGGATGCCGGCGATGGCAGTGACACCAGCTTCCTGACCACATCCACCGCCCAGTTGAACTACCAACACGCACGGTTGTTTGGTATATATAGGCTGAAACTGAGGACCAAACTCGACCTTCTCAGCATCGCCAACCGTGGAGGCGCCAACCGCAAACAGGCTGACTGGCAGGCCAGGTTCAGCTACATGGTGGGCAAGCTGACCACGGCGCTGTTCTTGCGGGTGGTGGAGAGTGACTCCGGACTGGGAAGCCGGATGGCCGTTTTCCAGGTCAATCGCGGCTTTTAGAGGGGGTTGGTGCCGAAGCGCGTCGCATGGGGCAGGGAAACTGTGTACAATCCAGGCTTTATGCCTGCTCGGCGAGGGCGGCACCGTCAAAAACTGGGGATATGAAAACCCGTGTATGGGCATGGCCATGACGGGTTTCGTGGTGGTTTAGCTATTCGATGTATAAAAAAACGGAGAACGTAACATGAGAGCCAAAACGGAGCGCACAGCTGTTTGGAAAATCGCCCTCTTCGGGGTGCTGGCATGGGTGGGAGGACTGATGATGCCGCAACCGGCCCAGGCCGAGTATGCCGACGTGGTCATCAATAACTATGCGGACGCGGCGGGTATGCGCCCGGTGGTGTTTCCTCACTGGTATCATCGCATTCGTTTCCGTTGCAAGGTTTGCCACGCCGACCTGGGCTTCAAGTTCAAGGCAGGCGGTAACAAGATCACCATGGCGAAGATCATCGACGGCAAGTTCTGCGGTGCCTGCCACAATGGCGAGATTTCCTGGTCGGTGGAAAACTGCGGCATGTGTCACTCGGGGATTCCGGGGACCCCGACCCACATCAGCGGCAGTACCGTACAACGCCTGGTAGCGCCGGCCTACAAAGCGCTGGACAAGAACAAGCAAGTGCAATAATAACTAAAGGAATTCCAAGATGAGAGATACAATAAAAGGTTTTGCGATCGCTGTTTCTCTGTCGGTGATGTCGACCGCCGCATTTGCGGAAGGTGGCGTTCCCTTGGTAGCCGCCGCCTCCAAACCCGTCACCTCCGCAGAGATCACCGGCTCGGTGCCCGAGAAACTGAATATTTCCAAGGCCAATGTATTCAACCGCCTGTTGAAGAAAATCAAGGATCCCAACGCGCCGCCACCGGAAGACGGCATCCACGACACGGCCAACGAGGCCACTTTCGCCCTGCAACCGCCCAAGGTGGCCTACGAAGGCTGGCCCCGCACCGAATACGGCAATCACGTGGACTGGGTGAAGGCACTGAACGATGGTTTGATCAATCCGCGCTACGACCGGGTGGACCCGGAAGTGGAACCTTTCGTGATGGACCTGGATATTGTGCGCCCGGTCAAGGCCTCGGTGCCGGATGTGGTGTTCCCGCACAAGCCGCATACCCAGTGGCTGCATTGCTCCAACTGCCATCCGCGCATCTTCGTACCCCAGCGTGGCGCCAACCAGATCAACATGTCGGCCATCATTCTGGGTGAGAAGTGTGGTGTGTGCCACGGCAAGGTCTCCTTTCCGATTACCACCAAGTCGTGCAAGAAGTGTCACTCCAAGCCCAAGCCGGCCGATTGGACACCGCCGCTCAGCGAAGCGAGCGTGAAGAATCCCTGGCGCTGAGCCTGGCGTTCGGGCGCCGCGCAAGCGGCGCCCATAAACAAAATACATCTTGCCGCGGGCGGGTGTATTTTGTTTATGGGAGTTCCGTTTTTTGATTTTCCAATTCGAGGCCCGGGCCGCTTGCAGCAGGTGGCGGGGTAATGCAAGGATCGATATTGATGACAAGAGCAATGGGCCATCTGGGTGTGGCGATCGCGCTGGCAGCCCTGCTCAGTGGTTGCAGCGTGATGGAGCGCTTGCGCGGGGAAGAGACGGAGACGTCTACGCCCGCAGCCGAGACCGCGCCGGAGCAACAGAAGCCCAAGGCGGCCAAGGACAAGGAGCAAGTTGCGCCCGACATGGAAGTTCTGGCAACGCCGGTGACACCTCCCGCTCCGGTGGAAGATCTGCAGCCCCTGGCACCCGAGCCGGTGGAGGAGCGTGGGGCAGTGGAGCAGGAAGTTCCCGCAGCGAAACCACAGCCGGAAGAGCCTGTCAGCAAGCTGACGGATGCGCCGCCGAATACCTTTGTGGTGGAGGTGCGGGAGAAGACCGATCAGCATCCCTACTATGGCAAGGGCAGTCGCTTGGGCTTCGTGGTCGACGGCCTGCCGGGCAAGGCTATCGTGGTGCAGCGGGGCAAAACCTACACCTTTCGCGTGCGCACCAATATCAAGCACGATTTCTATCTCAGTCGCAAGGATGTGGGCTGGGGCTCGGCGGTGTATTCCCGAGGGGTCGAGGGACAGTTCACCTATAAGGGGGACGTGAGCTTTACTCCCGATGAGCAGACGCCCGACACACTCTATTACGAGTGTCGTAATCACCAATACATGGGCGGGCGTATCGTGGTGGTGGATGCGGGAGCCGACGTGGAAGCGGTGAAGGCGCGCTTGCTCGAGGAGCGCAAAGCGGCCCTGGCCAAGCGGGCAAAGGCTGTGGCTACCGGGGTGAGTGAAACCCAGGCCAAGCAAAAGCTGGCCTATGTGAAAATGCTGTTGCGGCTCAAGACCGAGACGCTTGCGGCGTCTGTGCAACAGGGCATCGAGAGCAAGTTGCAAGCTGCGACGGAAGCCATGGCAGCGCAGGATTTCGCCATGGCCTATGCCCTGGCGGACGAGGCAGGACGGGCGTTCGCCCCAGGGCCCGGGACACGGGGGCCCAGTGATGCCGAGCTGGCCAAGCAAAGAGACGATTATGAGCTGAAACTGGAGACGGTGCATAGTTTCCAGAAATCCCACCAGCGGGCCTTCGATGAGGCGCAGAAATCCGGTGGCGAGATAGAGCCGGTGGATTATGATCACGCCAAGGTCGACAGCCTGGTAGTGGAAGCCGCCCGGCTGGCGGAGCAGAACAAATATCCCCAGGCGACGCGCAAGCTGGCCCGTGCGGAGCGGGAGATCACCGTTGCTCTCAACGGGATGCTGGGATCGCGCACGGTGGTGTTCGAGCTGAAATTCGATACCCCCGCCGATGAATACCGCTATGAAGTGGATCGTTACAAGAGTTACCTGGTATTGATTCCCAAGGCGATCGAGGTGCGCAAGCCCAGCCAGGGTGCCATCAAACTGGCACAGACCTATGTGGACAAGGGCAAGTTCTTCGCCGAGAAGGCAGAGGAATCCGCCCAGGCCGGCCGTTATGCCGAGGCTATCGTCATCGTCAAGGATGCTACCAAGGAGGTTCGGCGCGGCTTGATGATTCTCGGAGTATCCATGTGAGCGGCATGTCTGAAACACAAACGATGCGGCATGATCGGAGTCGGGGTTTGGCTATGAAGGAGCGAGCGCGCCTTGGGCGCAGGATACGGGTGGTGCTGGTGATGGCAATGTTGGCCACGATGTTGCCGGCCTTTGCCTTGGACAAGAACAAGCCGGGTGTCTACGAGGAAAGTCGCGGGCATTTCCAGCTCCAGGGGGATATTGTTCCCATAGCCGAGGACGGTATTCATGATCCCACCAATGAGGCGGTGCAGGTGCTGCAGCCGCCGGCCGAGGCCATGCTGGATTTTCCGCGTGACGACCGCGGTGTCATCAACTGGGTGGAGACTCTAGACAAGGGATTGATCAACCCCCGCACCGGACTCACCGGGCATGAAAAGATGCATGCGGTGGATTTCGATGTCATTTTTCGCAATACCGCCTCCATGCCCTATGTGCGTTTTCCGCACCGGCCGCATACCGTTTGGCTGACCTGCAAGAACTGTCATCCGGGTATATTCATTCCCCAGCGGGGTGCCAACCCGGTCACCATGGCCGCCATCATGCAGGGTGAATACTGTGGTGTGTGCCATGGCAAGGTAGCCTTTCCGCCCTACGAGTGCAAACGATGTCACAGAGTGCCGCGAGAAAGCGTCGGACTGCGCTACAAGTAGTTTTCGCGCTGTTGCTAGGCGCGGTACTGGCGGGATGTGCCAGTGCGCCGCCGTTGTCGCAGGAGCCTCATTCCAGCTCCGGAGAGCAGGCCAAGACCCTGCGTTTCCGTGCCATGCTCGATGTCGTGGATCTGGGTTCGCAGGATTTTCTCAAGCGCTTCCTGTTCGGGCGCGCCCGCTATGATCTCAAGCAGCCCACGGCGATCGATGTGCGTGACCGCTGGATGTATATCGCCGATGCCGGCGAGGGCATGGTTTTCAAATACGACATGCAGGCCCGGCGCCTGGAGCCCATTCTGTGGGCAGGTGACCGGGTGGCAGGCGAGATTTCCGACATCTATATTGCCAAGGATCTGTCCTTCTATGCCACCGATGTACTGGGTAAGCGGGTAATACACTTCTCGCCCTCAGGTCGGGTGTTGCAGGTGTTCCAGGATGCGCCCAATATTTCACGACCCATCGCCATTCATGTGGATGAACAACGCAAGCTGCTCTACGTGGCCGATGAGGTCTACAGCAAGATCGTGGTGTTCGGTTTTGATGGCCAGCCTCTGCGTGGCTATGGCAGGCGTGGAGAGGGTGAGGGCCGGTTTCGCATCATCACCGACATGATCAAGGCGCGTGAAGGCGGCTTCTATGTCAGCGACCGCATCGAGCTACCGGTGCAACTGCTCGACGAGCAGGGTCGGTATGTGACCCATTTCGGCGAGACGGAACTGGTTTTTCCCACCGCCCTGGCCGAGGACAGGTTCGGGCGGGTGTTCGTCAGCGACAAGTCCGACAGCCTGATCAAGGTGTTTCGGCGCGGCAAGTTGATCGACAGCGTGGGGCGCAATGGCTATGGTGCCGGCGAGTTTCGCTATATCAGTGACATGAAGCTCAAGGGTGACACGCTCTATGTGGTGGACAGCCTCAATGGCCGGATCCAGATCTTCGATGTGCTTGCCGATGACCTGCTGACAGTCAACGATTGAGCATGCGTTGTTTGCCGGCCTTGCTGATGGCGCTGCTCCTGCTGGGTGGTTGTGCCAGCCAGCCTGCGGTGATGCGCTATCATGTTCCGGCCGAGCCCCTGGTGTGGCCACAGGCGCCGGAGCCTCCCCGTTACCGGCTGAGCGGTATTCTGACCGGCGAAGACAATTTTCACCGGCCACCTTCCTCTGCGCAACCTTTCAAGCAGGCGTTGGCCTGGGTGGTGGGCCTGGTGCTGGGAGAGGAAGTCCCCAGGCGGTTGCAGAAACCCATTTCCGGCTTGTTCGATGCGCGCACGGGGCGTATCTACGTGGTGGACATGGGACAGCGGGCGGTCTTCGTGTTCGATCCTGTCGTCGGGCGAGTGAGTATTTGGCGCCATGCCTCGGTCGATGCCGGTTTCGTGGCGCCGGTGGCCATTGCGCCGGGTCCGGCGGGCGAATTATGGGTGACCGATGCCGAGCGAGGGCGTATCACCCGCCTGGATGCGCAGGGCAACGTGCTGGGAGAGGTGGGTGCCGGGGTGTTGCAGAGGCCCACCGGCATCGCCCGGGACGAGGAAAATGGCCGAATCTTCGTGGCCGATACACGGGCCCACGATATCAAGGTGTTTGCCGACGATGGTCGTTTGCTGGCCCGCTGGGGAAAACGTGGGGAGCAGGCCGGTCAGTTCAACGGGCCGACCCACCTGGCCTTCGCCGATGGGCGGCTCTATGTGGCCGACACCTTGAACTCACGGGTACAGGTGTTCTCCGGCGCGGGCGAGTGGTTGCGCAGCTTTGGCCGGCGCGGACTCTATTTCGGCGACACGCCGCGGCCCAAGGGGGTTGCGCTGGACGGGGCCGGGCGGGTTTACGTTGTAGAATCCTACTATGACTATCTGCTAGTATACGACGCGGAGGGGCGCTTGCTGCTGCCCTTGGGAGGGACCGGATCCAAGCCCGGTCAGTTCTATCTGCCTGCTGGCGTGTGGACCGATGGTGGCAACAGGGTGTTTGTCGCCGATATGTTCAACGGGCGGGTGGTGAGCTTCGAATACATTGGAGAGGACGCGACGGCCTCTGGAGGCGGCGGACAATAATTACAATGATCGGGCCTGAGCAATGAGAAACCTGTCAGTGCGCCACATTATCGGCTGGGTCGCCTGTTGCTTGGTGTTGGGGACACCGGTGGCGCATGCCGCCAGCACGGCCTTGGCGCCCGATCGCATTGCCGACGTCAGCAATACCAAGCACAATTTCTCCGCCGACGCACCGGATCTGCTCACCGGTGAGACCCGTGAGGTCAAGGCGCAGTCACAGAAGGAAGTCTGTGTGTTCTGCCATACGCCTCACTTCGCCAACACCGAGGTGGCGGCACCGCTGTGGAACCGCGCCCTGTCCAGTGAAACCTACACGGTCTACGATTCATCCTCCATGGATGCCGACATGTCGGCATCGCCGCAGCCGGGGACCAGTTCCAAGCTGTGTCTGTCCTGCCACGATGGCACCCTGGCCATCGGCTCGGTGAACTCGGCCGGTGGCGGGGCCGATCTGCAGGTGGATGCCAACGGCGTCATCACTGGCATCAATCCCACCAGTATCGACATGCTCAACGGGGTGACTACCATGCCCGCGGGTGAGGGGGTCGATACCGGGTTTACCCGCAATCTGGGTACCGACCTCTCCAACGACCACCCCATTGGCTTCGAGTACGATGCCACCCTGGCCAGCAACGATGGCGAGCTGGCCGATCCCACCACCGCCAGTGAAATCGATTCCCGCCTGGGACGGCAGGCGGCAGGGGCTGGAACCCAGACCAAGACCCATATCGCTGTGCCGTTGGAAAACGGCAAGCTGGAATGCACCAGCTGCCACGACCCGCATATTCGGGGCACCAATGGTGACGAAGGCAAGAATATCAAGTTTCTGCGTCTGAACCGTTTCCAGAAGGCTCAGGCCAGCGACGATGGTTTTGCCATCGATACCGACATGAATTGCCTGGCCTGTCACCGCAAGCCGGGTTGGGCTCAATCGGCCCATGCCCATCCACTGGTGGCCGATGAACGGTATACCCAGGATGCGGCTCAATTACGCGAGTTCCCGCTGGACACCCAGGTGTGGGAAGCCGGTTGCCTGAACTGCCACGATTCCCACACGGTGCCCGGTGCCCCGCGCTTGTTGCGCGAGGCCACTGACAGTACCGAAAGTCCCAAGCAGGCCGGCAATGCCGCCAGCGAAGAGGCCTGCTATCAATGCCATTCCTCCACGGGCGTATTGCAGGATCTCAGTACCGTGGCGGACGTGGAGACGGCCTTCAAGAACAGCGCGGTGAGCATGCCCATCGGCGGTGACGAGGTACACGATGTCAGTGACGCCAATCTCAACGAAGCCCAGGGATTGCTGGGCAAGGTGAGCGAGGGGGGGGCGTTGGGCAATCGTCACGTGGAATGCAGCGACTGTCACAATCCTCACCGCATGATCAAGAACACGGTATTCAATGGTGATGCCGCCACGCCAGACGCTTCCGGCACCCATGTCCATGCTGCCGGCACCGAGCATTCCAATATCGCCTCTGGGGTGCTGCGTGGTGGCATCGGGGTGGAACCCACTGGTTATGCCAGTGACGCCTTCACTGCCAAGCCCACGGGTTTTCTGGTCAAGCAGGGAGACCCTGGTGCCAATGGCTCCAGTGACATCAACGAACCCTATGTGACGCGGGAATACCAGGTTTGCCTGCGCTGTCATTCGGAGTACGCCTATGATACCCCTCCCAGTCTGGGGTTGAGTGACAGCGGTACGCCGTCGGGTACCAACGGCCTGACCCAGTATACCGATCAGGCCATGGAGTTCCAGGCGCCCACGGGGCATCAAGGCGATGGTACCTCGGCCACCGATCCGGGCGTGGGGGCGGCCTATCAGACCAATAATCATCGCAGTTGGCACCCGGTAATGGCGGCCACGGGCCGTACCGCGGGTCTGGATGCCTATCTGACGCCCTTCGACCAGGGGGTGGGCAACCAGACCATGTACTGTTCCGACTGTCATGGCGCAGCCACCTCACCCGGTACCGTCGAGCCGGGCACCGGCCAGACCTGGGGTCCCCATGGCTCCAACAATCCCTTCCTGCTCACGGGCAAGTGGAACGGTTCCACGGGTACCGGGCAGACCGATGGTCTGTGTTTCCAGTGCCATGACTACGATCAATACGCCAACCCTGCCACCGTTTCTGCCAGCGTGGTGGCCAGCGGTTTCGCCTGTGCCGACACGAGTTGCATCACCAGTGGCGACACGGGCCTGAGCAAGAACCTGCACATCTTTCATGCCACCGCGGCGGGCGGAGGCAATGTGCGCTGCATGGACTGCCATACCAGCGTGCCCCATGGCTGGAAGAACAAGGCCTTGCTGGTCAATCTGAACGATGTGGGTCCCGAGGCCGGACAAGTCGCGGGTACCCCGGCGCCCAGTTACCCCTATTCGCAGGAGCCCTACTATCTCGAGGCCAAGCTGAAGGTCAACGCCTTCAAGGCCAGTGGCAACTGGCAGAAATCCGACTGCGGCAGCTCGGGTTGTCATCTGCCTTGAAGGCAGAGGCCTGGCCGCTACCGATCTCCCTCGTTTTTTTGTGTGTCTAGGCCGGTTTTTCCTAGTGTCGAGCTCGTCGGGCTATGGTCTCATCCTACTGAATTAAAAGGCATCGTTTCCTTTTTGTGTTGGCTTCTCCGGGATCTGGCCAGGCTAGAGTCCGCGGTCGCTTGCTGCTAGAATGCGGCTTTTGTTTTGCGCCGAGGCGAATCCCATGACGGGGAAACACAGACAGCATCCAACAAGGGGGCGCGCATGTTAGAAGCCGAAGGGCTGGTCTGCGAGCGCGGTGACCGGATTCTGTTTGCCAATGTGGGTTTTCGGTTGAACGCGGGGGAACTCCTGCACGTCAAGGGGGTCAATGGCAGTGGTAAGACATCCTTGCTGAGGATGTTGTGCGGGCTCGTGGCTCCGGCAGCCGGAGAAATTCGCTGGCGAGGCGAAAATATCCGCAAACAAAAAGAAGAGTACAACCGGGAACTGCTCTACATCGGCCATCAGGCCGGCATCAAGGCGGAGTTGACGGCGCTGGAGAATCTCAAGCTTTCCTGTGCCCTGAACGATGCCGGGATCGATGACGACCAGGCCTGGCGGGCGCTGGGGGACATTGGTCTTGGCGGGCGCGAGGAGCTGCCCAGCAAGGTGTTGTCCCAGGGTCAGCAACGGCGGGTGGCGCTGGCGCGGATGCTGGTGAGCCGGGCGCCGCTATGGATCCTGGACGAACCTTTCACCGCGCTGGATGTGAAGGCGGTGGCGCAATTGGAGCAGGTTCTGGGAGCGCATTTGCAACAGGGAGGCTACATCGTTCTGACCACACACCAGAATTTCACCCTGAGCCAGGGTCGTCTGCGCATGTTACACCTGGGGCCCAGCCCGGAGTCTGGCCCATGATGGGCGTGCTGCGCTGGTTGTTGTGGCGGGATCTCACCCTGGCCATGCGGCGCAAGGCCGAGGTTTTGACGGCCTTGTTCTTTTTTGTCATTGTAGTGAGCCTTTTTCCGCTGGGGGTGGGTCCGGAAATGGATACCCTGAGCGAGATTGGGCCCGGTGTATTATGGGTGGCGGCCTTGCTGGCCTCCATGTTGTCGCTCAACCGCCTGTTTGCGGATGACTATGCCGATGGCACCCTGGAGCAACTGTTGCTGTCGAGTCAGCCGTTGCCCATGGTGGTCCTGAGCAAGGTTCTTGCCCACTGGCTGGTCAGCGGCTTTCCCCTGGTGCTCATATCCCCGGTATTGGGTATGCAGCTGGGGCTGGATTGGGAGAGTCTGGTGATCCTGGTTGTCACCTTGTTGCTGGGTACACCGGTGCTCAGTCTGATCGGGGCGGTGGGGGCAGGGCTCACCCTGGGGGTGCGTGGCGGAGGTGTATTGTTGTCCTTGCTGGTGTTGCCCCTGTATATTCCGGTGCTGATCTTCGGCGCCGGCGCGGTGGAGGCCGCGCGTTCGGGTTTGGGAGCGGATGCCCATGTATCACTGCTGGGCGCGTTTTTGGTGTTGGCATTGCTGTTGGCACCCTGGGGAGGGGCTGCGGCCCTGAGAATCTCATTAGATTGATTATGCAACTGTTTAGCAAAGCATTCTGGCTACAGTTTTCCTCGCCCAAGGCGTTCTATCCTTTTGCAGGAAAACTGATTCCCTGGTTCACCGCGCTGGCTGCCGTATTTGCCGTGGTGGGCTTGTACTTGAGCTTCTTCGTGGCACCCACCGACTATCAACAGGGAGAGAGCTATCGCATCATGTTCATCCATGTGCCGGCGGCCTGGATGTCCATGTTCATCTACCTGGTGATGTGCATCTATGCCGGCCTGGGGCTGGTGCTGAATACCCGCCTGTCCAACATGATGGCTGCGGCCCTGGCGCCCACTGGCGCCATGTTCACCTTTCTCGCCTTGTGGACCGGTGCTCTGTGGGGCAAGCCCACCTGGGGGACCTACTGGGTGTGGGATGCCCGCCTGACCTCGGAACTGATTCTGTTGTTTCTGTATTTCGGTTACATCGCCCTGCAGGCGGCCATCGATGACCCGCAGCGGGCAGCCCGCGCCAGTGGTTTGTTGGCCATCGTCGGTGTGATCAATATTCCCATCATCTATTTTTCCGTGCAGTGGTGGAACACCTTGCACCAGGGTGCCTCGGTGACGGTGACGCAAGCGCCCACCATGGCGGCCACCATGTTTGCGGCCATGATCGTAATGACCTTGGCATTCTGGATGTATACCATTGCCGTGGCCCTGGTGCGGGTGCGTCAGTTGATTCTGGAGCGTGAGCGTCATGCGGCCTGGGTGTTGGAGTTGGCGGAGGCCGAGAAATGAACTGGGGATCGTTTGCAGATTTCCTCGCCATGGGAGGTTATGCCTTCTACGTGTGGGGGTCCTATGGGGTGACAGCCCTGTTCCTGCTGATCGAGGTGGTGTTGTTGATGAAACGCCGCCGGACCCTGATGCAGCGTTTGCTGCGTCTGGCGCGGATAAATAGAGAGGGCGGATATGAAAGCAAGACATAAGAGATTGGCCTTTATCGGTGTCGGCCTGGCGGGTCTGGCGATCATTGCCGCCTTGTTGCTGAATGTATTCAACAGCAACATGGTATTCTTCTTCAGCCCCACCGATGTGAAGGAAGGCAAGGCGCCGGTGGATCGTGAGTTTCGCCTCGGAGGGCTGGTGGAAGAAGGTTCCCTCAGCCGGGAAGACGATGGATTGACGGTGAATTTCAATGTCACCGATGGGGCCGAGACCATTCGCGTGACCTATACCGGTATTCTGCCGGATCTGTTTCGCGAGGGACAGGGTGTGGTGGCCCAAGGCAAATTGGAGGGCGGTGTGTTCATGGCTTCCGAAGTGCTGGCCAAGCACGACGAAAACTACATGCCGCCGGAAGTGGCGGAAGCCTTGGAGAAGGGCAAGGCGCGGGCCGCCCAACAGAGTGGAGCGGGAGGTGTCGCGCAATGATACCCGAGATTGGACATTTTGCCCTGATCATTGCCCTGGGGCTGGCGATGGTGCAATTCGTGCTGCCCCTGGTCGGGGCGCACCGGGGCAACCAGAGCTTGATGGCGGTCGCCCGCCCGGCGGCCCAGGGACAGTTCGTGTTCGTGGCCATTGCCTTTGGGGCCCTGGTGACGAGCTTCGTCAACAACGATTTTTCCGTGCTCTACACAGCCAATCACTCCAATTCCATGCTGCCCCTGTTGTACCGGGTGTCGGCCGTATGGGGTGGCCATGAGGGATCACTCTTGCTGTGGGTGTTGATGCTGACGGCTTGGGGCGTGGCGGTTTCGGTGTTCAGTCGCCGCCTGCCCCTGGATATGGTGGCTCGGGTATTGGGGGTGTTGGGTTTTATCTCCATAGGTTTCTATCTGTTTATGCTGATCACCTCCAATCCCTTCGAGCGCCTGATTCCACCGGTGCCGGATGGCCGCGACCTCAACCCCCTGTTGCAGGATCCGGGGCTGGCCATTCATCCGCCCATGCTCTACATGGGGTATGTGGGTTTTTCGGTGGCTTTCGCCTTTGCCATTGCGGCGCTGCTGAGCGGCAAGATGGATGCCACCTGGGCGCGCTGGTCCCGCCCCTGGACCACCATTGCCTGGGTATTCCTGACCCTGGGCATCGCCCTGGGTAGCTGGTGGGCCTATTACGAGCTGGGCTGGGGTGGCTGGTGGTTCTGGGATCCGGTGGAAAACGCCTCCTTCATGCCCTGGTTGGTGGGCACCGCCCTGATGCATTCCTTGGCAGTGACCGAGAAGCGGGGCAGCTTCAAGAACTGGACCGTGTTGCTGGCTATTTTCGCTTTCTCGCTCAGCCTGCTGGGGACCTTCCTGGTGCGTTCCGGTGTGCTGACCTCGGTGCATGCCTTCGCCTCCGATCCATCCCGGGGCATGGCGATATTGATTTTCCTGTGTGTGGTCATCGGTGGCTCCTTGCTGCTGTATGCCTGGCGGGCGCCCAAGGTGGGACTGGGAGGCAGGTTCGCCCTGGTCTCGCGGGAATCCATGTTGCTGGCCAACAACGTGTTGTTGGTGGTGGCCTGTGGCGCGGTGTTGCTGGGCACGCTCTATCCCCTGGTGCTGGATTCCCTGGGGTATGGCAAGATCTCCGTTGGTCCGCCCTATTTTAACGCCGTGTTCGTGCCTCTGATGACGCCGTTGATTTTTCTCATGGGCGTGGGGCCACTGGCGCGCTGGAAAAAGGCTAGCGTGCCGGAATTGGCCGAACGCCTGAAATGGGCGGCAGGTGTCAGCGTGGTGACCGCGGCCCTGGTGCCCATGGTGATGGGTGAATGGTCGTTCATGGTCAGCCTGGGCATTCTGATGGCGGCCTGGATCGTGGCCAGTGTGTTTGCCGGCATCAGCCAGCGCATTCGCCAGCGTGCCAAGGCCGGCGTGGCGGCGCGGGGCAGCATCTCGCGCAGCTACTACGGCATGCAGCTGGCGCATCTGGGGGTGGCCGTGTTCATCGTCGGTGTGACCCTGGTGATGGGCTATGAGGAAGAGCGCGATGTGCGCATGGAAGTGGGTGATACGGTGACCGTGGGAGGGTATGTGTTTCGCTTCGATGGCATCACCGAGGCACAAGGGCCCAATTATATTGCCGAACGCGGGCGTATCACGGTGACCCTGGACGGTCGCGAGGTCAGCGTGCTGTATCCCGAAAAACGTTATTACAACGTGCAACAGCAGGTGATGACCGAAGCCGCCATCGATACGGGATTCTTCGGCGATCTGTATGTTTCCCTGGGCGAGCCTGCCGGCCGTGGGGGGTGGAGTGTACGGGTGTACTACAAGCCCTTCGTGGACTGGATCTGGGGTGGCTGCGTATTGATGGGGCTGGGTGGCCTGTTTGCCGTCAGCGACAAGCGTTACCGCATTGCCGCGCGGCGTGAGAAGCGCCTGGCGGCGGAGAAATCCCGTGACGCCATGGGTGCCACGGCATCGAAGGTGAATGCCTGATGTTACGATTCATTGCACCGTTGTTGATTTTCGGCCTGATCGCGGCGTTTTTCTTCGTTGGCCTGGATCGGGATCCCACCAAGTTGCCTTCGGCCCTGATCGACAAGCCGGCGCCGGCGTTTACCCTGCCGCAACTGCATCAGCCGGAGCAGAGTTTCTCGCCTGAACAGATGAAGGGCAAGGTCTGGCTGCTCAATGTATGGGCCTCCTGGTGTGCGGCCTGCCGTACGGAGCATCCCCTGTTCATGGAGCTGTCGCGCAAGGGCGTGCCATTGTACGGCCTCAATTACAAGGACAAGCGCAAGGATGCCCTGCAGTGGCTGCAGCAACTGGGTAATCCCTATCGGGTGAGTGTTTCCGATTTCACTGGCGACGTGGGTATCGATTACGGTGTCTATGGGGTGCCGGAAACCTTCGTTATCGACAAGCAGGGCATTATTCGCTACAAGCATGTGGGCCCGATTTCCCGTCAGGACTGGGAAAACACCATTGAACCCATCATCAAGGAGTTGCAGGGGTGAAACGTATTCTACTCGCTGTGGTATTCGCGGCCACCGTGACGCCGGTGACGGCCAAGGAAGCCGAACCCTTGGAAGATCCAGTCTACCAGGAACGCTTCGAGGCCCTGACCAAGGAGCTACGCTGTCTCAAGTGCCAGAACCAGACCATCTTCGATTCCAAGGCCGGCCTGGCCGACGACCTGCGCCGCCAGATCAGGGAGCAGATGTACCAGGGCAAGAGCGACGAGGAAATCGTCGACTACCTGGTGGCGCGTTATGGTGATTTCGTGCGCTACCGGCCGGACTTCAAGGCCTCCACCTTGTTCCTGTGGGTGGGCCCCTTCCTGTTTCTCGTCATCGGCATCGCCATGCTGGTGCACCAGATCCGCAAGCGCCGCAGCGTGGAAGACGTTGCCCCCCTGAGTGAGGAAGAGGCCAAGCGCGTGCGGGCGTTGATCGATACTCAAGGCGGAGAAAAGAATTAATGCTAGTTTTTGGATCGATTGCGGCGGCGTTCATCGCCGTTGCCCTGGCTTTCGTGTTGCCGCCCTTGTTGAAGAAGCGAGTGGACGACAAGGTGATCGCCCACAAGGAATTGACCGTGACCGTCTACCAGGACCAGCTCCGAGAGCTGGAGAACGACCTGAAGAACGGTACCATCAGTGAGGAACAATACCAGCAGGCCAAGGCCGATATCGAACATAACCTGCTGGCCGACGTGGAACTGGCCGAAGAGCGTGCCGCCGAGGCGGGCAAGACCCGGCCCGGCAAGGGGGTGGCCATCGCCGTGGCGGTTTTTCTGCCCTTGATGTCGGTGGGGCTGTACAGCCTGTGGGGGGCTGGTGCCGCCGGGCTGGACCCCGAGAGCGCCGTGCCCGAGGTGCAGGCCGAACAGCACCAGCAACAGGACATCGAACAATTGTTGCAGCAATTGCTGGCCCGCTTGGAACAACAACCCGATGACCTCGAGGGCTGGTACAT
Source organism: Gammaproteobacteria bacterium (assembly GCA_015487785.1). Classification (GTDB taxonomy): domain Bacteria; phylum Pseudomonadota; class Gammaproteobacteria; order S012-40; family S012-40; genus S012-40. The sequence goes on from WFPC01000055.1 coordinate 116,784, forward strand.
GCTGGGACGCACCTACCAGTTCCTGCGCCGTTTCCCCGAAGCAGTGGAGGCTTTCGACAAGGCGGTAAAGCTGGGAGGGGATCGCAGCGCCGATGTGCTCTCCAGCTATGCCGATGCCTTGGCTATGGCCAATGGCCGGCGTCTGACACCCGAGGCGGAGAAACTGCTGGAGCAGGCCCTCAAAGCCGATCCCTTCCATGCCAAGTCGCTTTGGCTGGCGGGTACCGCGGCCTACCAGAACCAGGACTATCCCAAGGCGTTGCAATACTGGGAACGTCTGCTGGGTGTTCTGCCGCCGGGTTCGGAAGATGCCCGGCAGATTCTGGCCAACATCAACCAGACTCGCTCCTTGGCCGGCATGCCTCCGCTGACGGCGGAGGCGGCGGGTGTGGTCGGCAACCCGCCGGCGGTTGGTGCGGAAATCACCGGGCGGGTGAGCCTGGACCCGGCACTGGCCGGCGAGGTGGATCCCGAAGCCACGGTATTCGTGTTTGCTCGTGCGGTCCAGGGCCCCCGCATGCCCCTGGCCATCGTGCGCAAACAGGTCAAGGATTTGCCGTTCGAGTTCGTCCTCAACGATTCCATGGCCATGAACCCTCAAATGACCCTGTCACGCTTTCCGCAAGTGGTGGTGGGCGCGCGTATTTCCCGTAGCGGTGATGCCATGCCCCAGCCGGGTGACCTGGAAGGCTACACCGGTCCTGTCAGGATTGCCGAGAACCAGCCGATACGTATAGTGATCGACTCACGGGTGCAGTAGACGCGGCCATTGTTTGTGTTTGTTTGACAAAACGCTCTCTCGTGTATAACATCGTTTGCATTGTTATACATTGTTTGCCGGCCAGCGGGCCAAGGGGGAGATGATGAACAGACGGGCACGATCCATGCCGCGACATGCGCAGGCCATGCGGGACAAGGCCATGGCCACAGCCATGAAACGCAAGGAGGAGTACCTGGGAGCACGGGTTCCCAGGGCGCTCAAGGAACGGGTCATTGCGCGCGCGGATGAACTGGGAATCTCGGTATCTCTGCTGATTCGAAAGGTGCTGGAGGAGGTTTTCCTGGGCGAGGGCGAGGCCTCGGCCAAGGCCGCCATGGTGCCGATGCCTGCAAGCGAATCTGCGACGAAGACCCTTCCCAAGGTGCTGGGCTGGAAGCTGCTGGAACTCAATCAGCAGCAGCGCTGTGCGCGTTGTGGACGGGACATGTCTCCCGGCAGCGAGGCGGTGATGGGGATTACCGTCGCCGACGATGAATGGGTGATCATCTGCAAACCATGCAAGCAGCAGTTGGCGCAATCACATGCACAATAGGGTGGGATCAGCCTGAGAGCGACCGGCTGCGGCATGGTACGTATCATCACTTTCCACGGGTTGTCTGATGCCGGATGCGGCGGCGGGTGCAAAGTGTCGTTTGCGGATTCTGGTCCGGCCGCGTCTGGATAGTCGTTGTAAGCCAGGATTAAGGGGCGCTGCGTTATTCTGTCTGCTGGTACTCTGGGCGCCGTGGGTGCTGGGCGAAAACGGTCAGGAGATCAGCCTGCCGGCCGACCTGGACGTGTTGCTGGCCGAGGAGACGGCGGGCTTGCGGTTCGACTGGGGTGGTTATTTCAAGAACGAAACGGCCTATCGCTTCGATGAGCCGCGCTCCTTCACCAAGATTCGTAACATCCTGTCGCTCAATAGCGAGGTGGGTTTCGGTCGCCGTGCCCAGTTCTATGCCTCGGGCTGGGCCTATTACGACCTGGTCTACGATCTGTTCAACTACGAGACCATAGCCGCGCGCACGGTGCGGGAGGAGAAAGAACCCCTGGTGTTCCTCGAAACCCTCAAGCAGGAAAAGGATTCGGAGGTGGTGGAACTCAGGGAGTTTTATCTGGACCTGTTTCTGCCCAATCTCGATGTGCGCTTGGGCAAACAGTTCATCATCTGGGGCGTGCTGGAGGGCATTCGGGTGGTGGATGAGATCAATCCCATGGATTTTCGCGAATTGATCTTGCCCGAGCTACTCGATTATCGCATTCCCCTGTGGAGTCTCAAGGCCGACCTGTACTGGGGCAAGTCCGAATACGAATTCATCTGGATTCCCGATCTCAGGTTTCACAAGCCGGCGCCGGCGGGTTCGGAATGGGAGTTGTTCCAGGTGCTGGACAAGACCACCAAGCCGGAAAGTTTCAATCCCGCGTTTTCCGAATACGGACTCAAATGGACCCGGGAGGTATTCGATACCGAGATATCGCTGAGTTATTTCTATACCTGGGACGATTATCCCACCTCGTTTCGGGTGATTTCCGCCGCCGATGTGCGCACGGTGGATCCCGATTCCGAACTGGCCATATTGCCTACCTATACGCGCATGAGCATGTATGGCAGCACGTTTACGCGCGAGATCGGCGGCGCCATTCTCAAGGGCGAGTTTGCCTATGTGACGGGTAAGTACTTCGCCATCGTCGACCGGGACGACAATGGCGACGGTTTTCTCGACAACGACGGCGAACTCAAGCGTGACCACATCCGCTGGGGCTTGGGCTATGATTTCAGCCTCTGGGGTATCGAATGGTCACCGGCCATCGCTCAGTGGGTGATTCTGGGTTACAACAGCAACATCCTCACCGACGAATTCGATACCACGTTCAATTTATTCCTGCGCAAACCGTTAAAGAAGCAATCGGCGGTTTTCACTTTGTTGGGTATTTACCTGGTGAATTTCCGTGAGGTCTACCTGAAGCCGAAATTCACTTTCAACCTGGGTAATCATTTCCAGTTGATGGCGGGTATGGACTATTTTGCCGGTTCACGTAGCCAGTTCGGTCGTGCCTTTTCCGCCAGCGATCCCGGTGGGCTGGTGGATGTGGAGCAGCGCGCCCAGTTCTTTGGTAACTTTCGTGACAACCGGCGTATCTTTGTTGAATTCAAATACAGTTTTTGACGCGTTTGGTGGATACTACACCATGGCGCATGGCAGTAGAGGAAAGAGAGCAGCATGATCAAGAAAATCTCGTCCCTGGGAATCCGTTTCCCCAAGCTCACCGTCTTGTTGAGTCTGTTGGTCACCGTGCTTCTGGCCATGCAGCTTGACAATCTGCGCTGGGAAACCGATGCCCGCGTCTACCTTCCCAAGGGCCATCCAGCCATCCTCTATGATGAAAAGGTCGACGAAATCTTCGGTGTCAAGGATACCGTCATCGTCGGTATCGTCAATGAAGAAGGCTCCATTTTCAATACCGAGAGTCTGGCGCGCATCAAGCGCATCACCGACAAGATCGCGGCTCTCGACGGTGTCGAAGCCAGTCGACCCATCGATGTGGCCTCGCTGTCTAGTGCCATCGTGTTCTATGGCGATGAACAGTCCATAGGCTCCCGTCCCCTGATGCCCAAGGTGCCGCAGAACGAGGAAGAAATCGCGGCATTCAAACAGCGGGTCTACGACAATGCCGAGCTTTTCGTGGGCAATATCGTCTCTGCCGATGGCTCGGCCGCCATGATTCGCGCCAAGCTCAAAGAAGGCATGGTCAATCGCTACATGACCTATTTCCAGATCAAGGGCATTCTTGCCGCCGAGAGTGGCGAGGGCGCCGGCTGGAACATGGGAGCCTGGAGCGGCGGAGGTGACTGGCAGCAGGGCGACTGGGGCGGCGACTGGAACAAGCAGAAACAGGCCGCCGGCAGCGATGCCCGGCAGCCGGCGAACGAGGCCCGGCAATGGCCGGCCCAGGGCGAATGGGAGGCCGCCACCGCGCCGCTGGAAGAGGCTGGTGACAAACCGGCCGGTGACGGCACCGACTGGCCTGGCAAGGGGCAATGGCCGGCCAAGGAAGCGAGCGGCGACCCTTCAGGGAAAGATGCCCAGCAGGCGGGTGGAGGCAAGACCTGGCCCAAACAGCAGGCCTGGCCCGGGCAGGCTTCGCAGCAGGCAGCGACAGGCGATGCCGAAAATGCCAGCGGGAAAGTGCACGACAAATTCTATCTTGCCGGTCGTCCGGTGGTGGAGGTTACCTCGGGCATCTTCGCCATGGACGACATGAAGACCATGATTCCGGCCATCATCGCGGTGATGGCCGTGGTGCTGTTTGTCATCTTTCGCACCTTGCGCGGAGTGATGCTGCCCTTGCTGGTGATGGGGGCTGCCATCGTCTGGACCATGGGCATCATGGCGCTGCTGGATGTGCCCATGTATACCATTTCCACCATGCTGCCGGTGATTCTGGTGGCAGTGGGCATTGGTGATGCGGTGCACATGATGAGCAATTACTACGACCATGTGCTCAAGGATCCCCATCGTCCCGGCAGCGAAGTGATGACAGATACGGTGGAAAAACTGGGAGCGCCCCTCATCACCACCTCGGTGACCACGGCGATCGGTTTCCTTGCCCTGTTGTTCGCCGAAATGCCGCCATTCAAGGTGTTCGGGCTGTTCGCCATGCTGGGTATTCTGTTGTCCTGGCTCATCACCATCACCGTATTGCCGGCGCTGTTGACCCTGATGAAGCCCAAGATCGGCGGCTACTATGCCAAGCGTCGCGCCATGCGCCTGTACGAGGAGCAGAGCCGCCTGGCCTGGATGTTGACCCGCATGGGTGGTTGGCTCGACAGCCACAAGGGCAAGGCCGTGGCGGTGGTGGCCCTGCTGGCCGCCGTCGCGGGTCTGGGTGCCAGCCAGGTCTATGTCAATTCCAGTTGGCTGAGTGATTTCCCGGAGGACAGCGAGGTCTTTCTGTCCAACAAGATGCTCAACGAGAAGTTCAATGGCACCATGTTTCTGCATGTGGTGATCGAGGCGGAGCAGAAAGATGCCCTCAAGCAGCCGGAGTTGTTGCGCAAGATGGCGGCCCTGCAGGACTATGCGGAGACCCTGCCCCATGTGGGTGGCAGCCTGTCGGTGGTGGATTATCTGAAGAATATGAACATGAACCTGCATGCCGGCGACAAGGCCTACAACGTATTGCCTGAGACTCAGCAGCAGATTGCCGAATACCTGTTTTTGTTCTCGGTCTCGGGGCGTCCCCAACAACTGGATGAAGTAGTGGATTTCGACTACAAGACCGGCCTGATCAGCATTGCGCTCAAGACCGACTACACCCGTGAACTCAAGACCACCATCGATGCGGTGCAACAATTCATCGATCGCGAGTTCAGGGACAGCGGCGTCGCGGTCAACCTGGCCGGCTCGGCCAACAATTCCTATATCTGGGGCAAGCTGCTTATCGGCAGTCAGACCGATGCCATCATCTTGTCCAAGCTGGGCATCCTGCTCATCGCCAGCCTGATTTTCGCCTCCTGGGTGGCGGGGCTGTTCGTGGTGGCGCCGGTGACCCTGTCGACCTTGGCGGTGGCTGGTGTGGCAGGTTTTGCTGGTATTCCGTTGGATGTCTCCACTGCCCTGGCGGCGGGCATCGCCATTGGTGTGGGGGTGGACTATGCGGTGCACTACATCTTCCGCTACCGCGCCGAGCGCCGTGGGGGTAAGGACCACGAGCAGGCCACGGCCGAGACCCTGCGCACCGCGGGGCGCACCATCGTGCTCAATGCCACCGTGGTTACCGCCGGTTTCGCCGTCTTGTTCTTTTCCCAGTTCCCGCCTCACGTGAAGCTGGGCTATTTCGTCGCAGCCTACATGGTGGTGAGCTGCCTGGTGGCGATCATCCTGTTACCGGTGCTGTTTTCCTATTTCCGGCCCAAGTTCGTCGACTCCGCCAGGCAATGACATGTAAACGGCTCGTTCATCTGCTGTCGCTGTTGCTGTTGCTGGGCAGCGGCAGTAGTTGGGCGCAGCCGGATGAGCGTGGCTGGGTGTTCTCGCCGCTGACCGGTCTGAGTTCGCCCCGTCTCGGCATGCTGTATGACGAGGTGTTCTATGCGCCTTTCGCGGGGCAGTCGGAAATCGTCGCCGACCTGCCCGAGGATGCGGCGGGGGAAAGCACCTATCCGGTGGAAGACTTCCTGTTCGAAAACAACCTCCCCCGTATTGGTGTGGGCCCGGAGGCGGGGTTGGAATTCCGCCGGCGCCTTGGTCGCCGTGACGATTTCTTCATCGGTATCAGTGCCTGGGAAATCGGTGCCACCGGCCGGGTCAGCGTGGTGTTTCCCCTGCAGGGTGAGTTGAACAACGGTGCCATCTATGAGCGCCGGGCCAAGTTTTCCTATACCCAGTATTTTCTCGGCTGGCGGCACTACCTGGGTGATCGCAGCCGGCGCTTCAAGCTCTTCACCAATTTTGGCCTCAACGAGGTCTTCGATATCGACTACAAGGAGACGCATGTGTTCTCCTTCACCAGTGGAGCGCCGGCGGGTTTCAAGCGGGTGGTAGTCTACCGTGCCCAATCCACCGGGCTGTTGATGTTGCAACTGGGAGGGGGCGGCGAGCTGCGTATCAACGACCGTTTTTCCCTGAGCCTGGAGGGTGCTTATGCCTTTGGTCTGCGCGATGTGACTCTCAAGGGGGTGGAGGTGAAGAGCGACTTCAACGAGGGCGATCGCCTGGCCACCATGCCGGCACCGCTGGATAACGAGGCGGTGACCAACAATGCCAGTGTGCTGTCGCGGGATGGCCTGTCTCGCAGCACGGTCTATCTCAATCTGGACGGCTGGCGCCTGGCTGCCAAACTCAATGTGATTTTCTGACCATGGATTTGCGAAGCGCGTTGGGCCTGAGTGTGCGGCAAGGACAGTATCTTAGCGTCCTGTTGCTCTGTGGCCTGATGTTTGGCGGCCAGAGCCAGGCCGCCAATGATGCCCTGCAGCGCATCATCGACGAAGGAACTCAGCAGATTCGCAACAAACAGTTTGCGGCGGCCTTCGAAACCTTCCAGGAGGCCCTTCTGGTGGATGCTGACAATGCCGAGGCCAATTTTCGCATCGGCCTGTTGTATCTGCAGCGCAGGGAGGCGGGCAAGGGCTTGGAGCATATTCTCAAGAGCACTCGCCTGGATCCGGAGAATGCCGGTTACAGCCTCTACCTTGGAAGGCTCTATGAACGCCAGGGAAAACTGCAAAAGGCGGTGGACGAATACAAGCGTCTGCTGGCCACCGGCAGCCGCCATCCACGAGTGCGCGAGGTGGAGAAACAACTCTCGTTGCTCACCGGCAAGATGATGCTGGGCAATCGTGAGTTCAAGGCCGCCTTGCTGATTTTCAATGGCCTGTTGCTGGATTACCCCGATGACGACGAGGTGCTCTACAATCTTGGACGGGCCCAGTTGTCGTCCGGCGACCTGCAGGCGGCGGAAAAGACCTTTCTCAAATTGCGCGCGATCAAGCCCAAGGCGGTGTCGGTCTATGTGAATCTGGCCAAGATTTATGAGCGTACCCGGCAAGTGGACCAGGCCATAGAACAGTATCGCAAGATCATAGAACTCAACAAGACCCCGTCCAGTGTGCGTGAGGCCCGCATCAAGCGGGATCTTCTACTGGCCAGGAAACACATGGATGCGGGTGAATATCGGCAGGCCATCGAGCTCTACGACCAGGTACTGCAACTGGACTCCAAGCGTACCGAGGCCTTGTTCAACAAGGCGCTGGCCCTGCTTAACCTGGGTGACTGGCGGGCGGCGGAGAAACTCTTCCTGGCCGTGATAGAGATCAACCCCATGGATTTTTCCACCCGGCTCAATCTGGGGGGGTTGTATCTGGATACAAGGCAATATGACAAATCCAAGGAACAGTTCCAGTTCATCATCGACAACGACCGCAGCGGACGTTTTGCCAAGCAAGCCAAGATTCGCATGAATGTGGTCTACATGCAGATTGCCGACAATGCCCTGCAGGCGGGTAACATCGAGGAAAGTCTTCGCCAGTACAAGAAGGCGCTGGATTTCTACAGTGGGAATGTCAAGGCCAGTTTCAATCGGGGCCTGCTGTTGGTGCAACAGCGCAAGTTCGTCGAAGCCAGGGCGGCCTTCGAGAACGTAGTGAAACTGGCACCGGACAATATCGGTGGGCGCATCAATCTGGCCAATGTCTATGAGCAACTGGGGCAGTTCGACAAGGCGGCAGAGCAATACGAGGCCATCATGCGGCTCAAGCCGGACAGCGAAGAGGCCAATACGGCCAGACGACGCTGGCGCATCAGCAAGGCGAGGGCGCTGTGGGCCGACAAGCGCCTGAGTGATGCCGAGCAATTGCTGGAGAAGATCGTTACCGAAGAGCCGGACAATTTCGAGGCCTATCTCTATCTTGGCATCATCCAGTCGAGCAAGGGCAAGTCGCGCCAGGCGGCGAAATCCTTTCAGACCGTGCTCAATGTGATGCCGGCAAACCAGGCGGTGCGCCTGTCACTGGGCAAGGTATATGAACAGCTTGGCATGGACGATCTGGCAGCGCAGGAGTACCGCATCATCATATTTTCCGGGGCGCCTGCGGCGGTGCTGGAGGAGGCGAAACAACGGCTGGATATCGTGGAGAGCCGCTTGAGCGGTTTTTCCAAGAATCTGGTCTATCAGGCCCAATACGACAACAATCTCAACCTCAACGACGACAATCCCATCGACGAGGTGCGCACCGACCTGGCCTTCAATATCGTCTATGGCTACAAATTCAAACGTGACCTGTCATTCAACCTGAGCTGGAGTCCCACCTATTCCAACTATCATTTGTCGCAGATCGACTATCTGTCCTCGGTATTCAATACCAGCCTGCGCAGTGGTACACCGGACAGCAACTGGCTGGTGCAATACGGCCGCCAGGATCAGCAGTCCCTGATCAATGAACAGTCAGTGAGCGAGAGTAATTCACTCAACGTGGGGCGCAGCGCCAAACTGTTTCTGCCCGCTTTTCTCGGTCTGGCGCCGGAGGGCTTCGATCGCAAGGAAGGCGTGCCCACCTCACTGGCCGGCTTCGTGTCGCTGCGCAATATCACGTCTTTCGGTGCCTTTCCCCTGGATGCCCTCACCGGAACCCTGGCGCTCAATGTCAGCCAGACCTTGCGGGGCGGGTTTTCCGGCTCGCTGGGTTATTCTCTGTCGCTGTTTCGCAGCCTGTCCACCAAGGAAGTGGTGCAGCGCCAATATGTGGTCGATCCTCTTTCAGGGCAGCAGAGTGATACACCGGTGACCACATTGCTGTACGATTCGAGAGACTATGAATACAACAGCTATGCTCTGAACATGTCCCTGTCGAAGATTCTCGCGCCGGGTCTGAGTGCCTCTCTGGGCGGGCTGATCAGCTATTCCGGCTATATCAACCCGGACTCGGGGGCGCGCACCCGCGGTCAGCCGGCGGCACGGCGCAACACCCTGTATTCGATCAACCTGGGCCTGACCTATCAATTCGTCAAGGACATCAGTCTGGTCAGCCGCATCAGTTGGGCACGCAATCGCTCCAATCTGCCGGTGGGCCTGATCCAGGGTGTGGACGAGGCGGAGCAGGCCATCGCTTCTTTCCAGAGCACTTCCCTGGGCGACTACACTCGAATGACGGCCTCGCTGGGTTTCAGTATGCGTTTCTGAACGGCCAGGGCGAGGCAGGTTCAGTCGCGCAAGGCCTTGAAGGCCGAGATGGCCCAGGCCAGGGTGGCGATGGCGAATGCCAGCATGATGCCGAAGCCCAGGCCGAAGGTGGCCATGTCGGTTTCGCCGATGAGGATGGCGCGCACCGCGCTGACGGCGTACTCGATGGGATTGACCACGGCGATGCTGTGGATCCAGCCGGGCATGAACTGTGCGGGCACCATGGCGGTGGAGAAGAACATCAGGGGCAGGGTCATGATATTTCCCATCACCACCAGAGGTTCTTCTCGTTGCAACATGATGGCCAGGCCATTGGACAGGCTGGCGAAGGCGATCCCCAGCAGCAGGATGATGCTCATGGCCAGGGCAATGTGCAGGGGGTTCCAACTGGTATTGGCGCCCATCAGCCAGGCGGCCACGAGTACGATGAAGGACTGCACCACCACCTGAACCGCGGCATGCAGTACCCGGCTGAGCACGATGGCCGCGCGCGAGGCAGGTGACACCAGCATCTTGTCCACGGTGCCGGCGCTGATTTCCCGCAACAGGCTGACCCCGGCCCAGGATGAGCCGAACAGCACCGTCATGATCAGCACACCGGGCAGGAAATAATCGATGTAGGAGGCGGCGGGAAAGCCGGGAAGCTGGGCAAAATTCTTGAACAGGGCGCCGAAGATGAACAGCCAGATCAAGGGCTGGATCAGTGCGAACAATGACCACAGCGGCATCCGCAGGGAAATGATGAGGTATTTGTGAAACAGGTACCACGTGTCTGAAAGCATATCGTTTTCCTAGCGCTGGTTGATCGTCATTGAAGGGGAGGGTCTTAGTCTTTTCTGTCGGGCCAGTCCTTGTCTCTGGGCCAGTCACCCTGTTGCCCGGAGCTTGGCCATTGGTGCGGTTCTTTGTCCTCGCTGGTGGCGCCGTCGGTCGCAGGGGACGGGTTATCGTCCTTTTGCCATTGTTGCCATGTTTGTTGCGAGTCGTTTTGGGGAGATGCGTCTTGTTCGCCTTGCCGAGGCGTTGTGTCACCTTGCGATGCCTCGTTCTCTTGTCCACTCCACTGGCGCCAACTCTGGGCTTCGCCGTTGTTCTCTTTCTGGGCCTGCTGCCATTTCTTGGCCCATTTACTGTTGCTGCCGCCCTTGCCGGCCCATTTCTCCCACCATTGTTCACCACCTTCCTCGTTGTCGCCGCTGAGGCTGCTGCCGGTGTATTTGATGAAAACGTCGTCCAGGGTGGGACGGGAGAAGCTGATGTTGGCGATCCTGGCGCCTTCCTGGGTGGCCATTTGCATGATCTTCGGAATGGCCTGGGCGCCATTGGTGACATAGAGGTGCAGCTTGTTGCCCTCCCAGGTGGTGTCCTTGATAAAATCGCTGTTGCCCAGTTTCCACGACAGGGTTTCGTTCTCGGTGGCCTCGTATTCGAACTCCAGGCTGACCACATCGCCACCGAGGGATTTCTTCAGTGCATCGGGGGTGTCCACCACCTTGATCTGGCCTTGGTTGATGATGCCCACCCGGTCGGCCAGCTTGTCGGCCTCTTCCAGGTAGTGGGTGGTCAGCAGAATGGTCAGGCCCAGCTCGTCGTTGATCTTGCGGATGTACTGCCACAGGCTGCGCCGGCTCTGGGTGTCCAGCCCCAGGGTGGGTTCATCAAGGAACAGGACTCGCGGGTGATGGATGAGGGCCGTGGCGATGTCCAGTTTGCGGCGCATGCCACCGGAGTATTCGGCTACGGTCTTGTCCAGGCTGTCGCCGAGTTCGAAATAGCGGGCGAGTTCCTCGATGCGCTGCTTGATCTGCGCGGTTTTCATACGGTAGAGATGGCCCTGCAGGGTGAGGTTCTCGCGCCCGGTGAGAAAATAGTCGACACCGGTTTCCTGGGCCACGTAGCCGATGGCTCTTCGCACCGCATCGGGGTCGCGGTCCACGTCGTGGCCGGCCACGATCACCCTGCCCTCCTCGAAACCCGACAAGGTGGTGAGAATGCGGATGGTGGTGCTCTTGCCGGCTCCATTGGGTCCGAGCAGGGCAAAGATTTCACCGCTTTCGACCTCGAGATCGAGATGATCCACCGCCGTGGTGTGGGCGTCGTAACGCTTGGTCAGTCCACTGATCTGTATCATGGGGGTATGTCTTATCTTTTGGACAAATTTCACATTATACCCATTGCGCTGCCGGATGACAGCGCAAGATGCTCGCTGGGTAAAACCTTAACCAGGCTATCTTCAGCAAAGCTTAAAAGGCCCGGTTCTTTTGCTTCTGGGTTCTCTTGTTTCGGTCGCAGAGTGAAAAAATGGAGTTTTTCTCCCGTGGATCATGAAGCCGGCAAAAGGCTGGGATTTGACACTGTGGAGCCGGTCTCGTACATTAGCCAGCAAACTATAAAATACATTATTGGTGCGGCGGCCTGTGGGCGGCCAAGGGATACCTGTTTTCGTGAACGATCAGCCCTTATTGCGTGGAACACACCTCCGGCGCGGCGCCTTGCTGCTCGTGGCAGGCGGGCTGCTGGCCGCCGTGGGCCTGGCCTATGCCGATGGCTGGCGCGACAGCAGCCAGGCACCCAATGCCATTACCACCGAGTTGTCGCCCGATGGCCTGCGGGTGGGAGGTATTGCCAATACCCGGCACAACCTCACCATGTCCTACTCCGCCAACCAGGCTATCATGGACCCTTACCGCAACAATTATTTCGAAATCTGCGTCTATTGTCATACGCCACACGGGGCCAATTCCACCGCCGCGGCGCCGCTGTGGAACCGGACTATTTCCCAGCGGACCTACACGCTCTACAGCGCCAACGAGCAGTCTCCCACCATGCTGGGACGGCCCATCACCCAGCCGGGTCCCAATTCATTGACCTGCCTGTCGTGCCATGATGGCGCCACGGCCATCGACTCGGTCATCAACATGCCCACGCAGTTGACGGGGGCCTACCGGGCGGGTTACCTGAAGGATCAGGAAACCGCGCAGAACTACGAATTTCTCGATCAGTGGGGCGCCGACGGCAAGAACAAGCTGGTTTCCGAAGGCCTGCTCACCGACGCGCAGTTGGGCGGTGAGGGTCACCGGGGCCTGACCGGTGGGGATGGGGCCGAGGGCTGTTTTGCCTGCCACAATCCCAATGAATCCTTTGCTGGTGGCACGCCACCGGATTTTTCCGCGTTTGCCATCGGCGGTGAGCTGTTGCGGCGCCAGGATGTCAAGGATGCCGACGGCCAGATCGTGAGCTATACCTATGTGGCGGATGTGACTGCCAATGCCGCGCTCAACGACGATCATCCCATCGGGGTCAAGTATCCCACCGAATTCGGTCCCGGAGTCGACTACAACGAACCCGATGTCAAGCAGCCCCGCATCGCCTTTTTCGATCGCAATGGCGACAACCATGCCGACCCCAATGAGATCCGGTTGTACAACTCGGGTGATGGCTACGAAGTGGAATGTGCTTCCTGTCATGATCCCCATGGGGTACCGGTGAGTTACAACCGCTTCGGTGCGCCGTCGAAGAATGCAGAGCTGATTCCCAGTTTCCTGCGGGTGGGGGCCTATACCGATAATCGCGTGACCGGCAACGGTGGCATCAGTGGCAATGCCGGCAGCGAACTCTGCCTGACCTGCCACGTGAAATGAAACGGGCCGCACAAGCCGGGCCCGTGGGTCGTCTCAAACGCGGCTGCAGACCGGGCAGTCGGGGTCCTTGGGCAGTTTCATGGTGCGCCATTCCATGTAATAGGCATCCAACAGCAGCAGGCGGCCGCTGAGGTCCTGTCCCACGTCCATCAGCACTTTGAGCGCCTCGGTGGCCTGCATGGCGCCAATGATGCCCACTACCGGGGCCAGCACGCCGTTTTGGGTGCAGGTCTCGCCCAGTTCACCGCTTTCCCTGTAGAGGCAGTGGTAACAGGGGCCGTCTGCCTTGTCGGGGCGGAATACACTGATCTGGCCTTCCATGCGAATGACGGAACCGGATACCAGGGGGGTTTTTTCTTCCACACAGACCCGGTTGAGTTCGAAGCGGGAGGTAAAATTGTCGGTGGTGTCGATCACCACATCGGCGGCTTTTACCTGCTCGCGCAGGGCGTCGTCTTCCAGGCGGGCATTGATGGGCGTGATCTCAACGTCCGGGTTGAGCGCCGAGAGGGTGTCCACGGCCGATTCCACCTTGGGACGCTTGATATCGGCGGTGGTGTGCATGATCTGGCGTTGAAGGTTGCTGATTTCCACGTGATCGAAATCACTGATGACGATGTGGCCGACGCCGCTGCTGGCCAGGTACATGGCCACCGGTGAGCCCAGGCCGCCGGCGCCCAGGATCAGGGCGCGCGAATCGAGCAGTTTCTTCTGGCCCTCGTAATCGACCTGGGGCAGCATGATATGACGGTTGTAGCGAGTCAGTTGTTCATTGTCCATAGTTCATCCCCAATGGTAGGCAACAACGGAGTTCATCGGTGTGCGGCCATCGTCGGCCCAGCCGCCGACCAGGTAGAGGGTCTGGTCGATGATGGCCGCGCCCATGGCCGCGCGAGGTAGCGGCATGTCGGGCAGACGATGCCAGCGTTGTTCATTCATGTCATAATAGGCTGCTCGAGCATGGATATTGTCGGTGCTGAAGCCGCCGATGAACAGCAGCCCATTGCCGACGGCGCACATGACATGGCCGGCAGCGGGCCAGGGCAGTTTCAAGTCGGGGTCGCGCAGCCACTCACCGGTCGCGGGGTCGTAGGTTTCGAAAAAGTCGAAATTGTTGAAGCCTTCGGGACGGAAGGCGACGCCACCGGAGGTGAGGATGCGGCCTTGCTGGCCGACGGCCGCCGCGGCGAAGCGTGGCGTGGGCATGTTGGCGATGGCTTGCCAAGTGGGTTCGCCCGGGCGCCAGCGCTCGCAGAAGTCGAACCCGGGGTCGGTTTTGGGTCCGCCCAGACAGGCTTCCGGGTGATGACCGCCGAGGATGTAGAACCAGCCGTCGAGTTCGGTGGCGGCCGGGTAGTCATGGGGTTGCAACATGTCGACACCGGCGCTCCAGGCGTCGTTGGCGGGGTCGTAGACCTCTACGGTGTGCAGGAACTGGAAATTGCCGTCGGGTTTTTTGAAACCGCCACCAACGAGGTAGATTTTGTCATCGGCCAGGAAGGCCGCGGTGCCCGAGCGCCGCGTGGGCATGGATGCCAGATCCTGCCATTGATCCGTTGCCGGGTCGTAGCAGACCACGCTGTCCAGGCTCTTGAAATCGGGTCCGCCGCCACCGAAAATGTAGAGTTTTCCCTGGTAGGGGATAACGGGGCTGTGAGATCTGGCGATGGCCAGGGGCGAGAGTTCCCGCCAACTACCGGTTGTGATGCTCATGATCGTATTGGCTAACTCATTGTAATAAAAAAGGACAACATTTGCTCGCATTTCCGAAGATATGTCAAGCTCGAAGCTCGGAGAGCGAATCAACGGTAAAAAAAATCGGCCGGGGAACGATAAAGCATTAGAGGTTTATTGCCGGAGATCTGTTGGGTTTGAATGAGCGTGGCGCGCAGCGATTAAATCCAGCAGGCTTCTGGAGGGTATAAGCCAAAAAATTTTTATGCAGTTGGTATAACCCAAAGGTATGGGCTTAATCTTATCTTAACGAAGCCTTGGCATGATCGACTCACAGGTATGGCACAGCTTGGCTTGGTTTCATAAGGTGTGTTCCGCTTGTATGGTTAGTCGGTTTGAATTACCCTTGGAAACCAACTGCAGAGGTTGGTTATTATGGAATTGGACGACTGTCGAGGGATCCGACGGTGGCCAATCGTTAAAGACATCGATGAGAGAAGGTTGCGGGGGTGTGCAGTGCTGAGTAATGACAAGGCAATGAGTGAAAAAGTTTCACTGGCTCAAGCAAGTGAAAAGGGTAGCGATGGCACCTTGGCAACGGCACGCCGCTATGCGCCGCTGCAGGATACTTTCGGGCGCACCTTCGACTACGTGCGTATCGCCATCACCGAGAAGTGTAATCTGCGTTGCACCTACTGTATGCCGGAGGAAGGGGTCGATTTCAAGAATGGCGAGCAGATTCTGACTGCCGATGAGATACTCCGCACCATCAACGTGCTGGCTGGCATGGGGGTGAAAAAGGTGCGCTTCACCGGTGGTGAGCCGCTGGTGCGCAAGGATATCGTCAAGCTGGTGGAGGGTGCGGCCAATACGCCCGGCATCAAGTCCGTGCATCTGACCACCAACGGTATCATTTTTCCCAAATATGCCCAACAATTGCGTGATGCCGGCCTGACCGGGGTCAATATCAGCCTGGATACCTTCGATCCCAAGAAATTCAAGGACATCACCCGCCGCGATGGGGAGGAGAAGGTGCTGGCCGCCATTCGTCATGCCATCGAGGTGGGTTTTCCTCGGGTCAAGGTCAATGCCGTGATCATGCGAGGTTTCAACGACGGTGAGATGAAGCTGTTTACCGAACTCACCAAGGATATGCCGGTCACCGTGCGCTTCATTGAGTTCATGCCCTTCGATGCCCACCAGATCTGGGAAACCGGGGAATATTTCCTCAGCGCCGAGAGCATGATCAAATACCTGAAGGAAACCTATCCCGACATCGAGCTGGCTTCGGGCACCCGTACCGAGCACCATATCTTCCAGGTGCCGGGCTATGCCGGCAAGATCGCTATTATTCCGGCCTTTACCCGCAGCCTGTGCGGTAATTGTTCACGTATTCGACTGACCGCCGACGGTGGTATCCGCAATTGTCTCTATTCGGATCAGGAATACAGTCTGCGTGATCTGCTGCGCCAGGGTTGTACCGATGACGATATCGTGGCCACCTTCCGCAAGGCTTTCCACGAGAAGGCGCGCGATGGTTTCGAGTCCAAGAAGCGTTCGGCCAGCAAGGTGTCCACCATCAAGTTCGAGGGTCGGGTCAGCATGACCCAGATTGGTGGCTGAACCAAAGTTCCCGGGTTTTGGCCCAACCGGCTCAATTCCTGCTATAAAGTATAGCGGTCGTGCTGCCGATCCAGGCATGAGCCGCCGGTAACGGCCGGAGTTGACATGAAATCCACCTGAGCCCGTGGGCTCGCGAGCAAGAGAGAATTTGATGGACAACGAACTGACACATTTCAACGAATCCGGTGAGGCCCATATGGTCGATGTGGGCATGAAGGACATCACGCAGCGTGAGGCGGTGACCGAGGGCCGCATCTACATGGAGGCCGATACCCTCAAGCTGATCATGGAAGGTGGGCACAAGAAGGGTGACGTGTTGGGAATCGCCCGCGTGGCTGGCATCATGGGAGCCAAGCGCACGCCCGATCTGGTTCCCTTGTGTCATCCCATCCTGATTACCAATGTGGAACTGGATTTGACGCCCGAGCCCGAGACCAACAGTGTGCATTGTCGTTGCAGCGTGCGTTGTAATGGTCAGACGGGTGTGGAGATGGAAGCCCTGTGTGCCACCCAGGTCGCCTTGCTCACCATCTACGATATGTGTAAGGCGGTGGACCGGGGCATGCGTATCACCGATGTCCAGCTGTTGGCCAAGTCCGGGGGCAAGTCGGGAACCTGGACGCGCGACTAGCATTGTGGGAGTAGCCATGAAAGTATCAGTCAAATATTTTGCCAACATGCGTGACCGCATGGGGCGTGCCGATGAGACGGTGGAGCTGGACGAGGGCGCCACGGTGGCCAGTCTGTGGGCCAAGGTGTCCGACGAGCCCATGCCGGAGAACACTTTGATTGCGGTCAACATGGAATACACCAATACCGAGGAAGCCTTGAAGGATGGCGACGAGGTTGCCTTTTTTCCGCCAGTGACGGGAGGCTGATGTCATGAAGGTTGTGGTTCAGGAAGCATTGTTCGATCCCTGGGAAGAGGTTCGTAATTACCAGCAGCAGAATCTGCCCAGGGGCAAGCACGGTGGTTCGGTGATTTTCGTCGGTACCATGCGCGATTTCAACGAGGGCGTGGACGGTATTTCACGCATGTATCTCGACCATTATCCGGGCATGACCGAGAAGCACATCGAACGGGTGTGTGAAGACGCCATGAACGAATGGGACATCATGGACGCCTATGTGGTGCATCGGGTGGGCGAGATCAATCCCGACGAGCCCATTGTCCTGGTGGCGGTCTGGTCGCGACATCGTGCCATGGCCTTCGATGCCTGTCGTTTCATCATCAACGACCTGAAGCATCGCGCGCCGTTCTGGAAGCGCGAGCAACGCCCGGAAGGCGAGCACTGGGTGGAAGGTAATACCGCCGACGAGCGTGCCGCCCGCATCGCCAGTTGATCCTGCGGCGTTTCGTTGTCTGAAAACCGCTTCCGGTTCATCGCCGGGAGCGGTTTTTTGTTTGTGGCGGGTGCTCAGTCTGGCCGGTTTGGTGAGTCGGCCTCGGGTTTCTTGCGCTGCATGCGAGGGTAGGGGAAACGCGTGTGGCCATAGCGCAATACCAATACCGCCAGGGCGAGTACCAGGATGGCCGCGGCGACGGCGATGATGCGCCACTCGTCCAGGGATTTCATGTCCAGCACCAGGTAACGTGCCAGGGCGATGATGCCGATATAAATGGGGAAGCGCACTGGTAGTTTGCCAGACTCGAAATAAAGCCCGATCATGGCCAGCACTTCCAGGTAGATGAACAGCAACAGCAGGTCTCCCAGGGTGACCTTGCCGGCTTCGATCATGTGGAGCACTTCCTGGCCGGCGGCAATGAGCGTGGCGAACATGATCACCACCAGGCCGGTGCGTTCGAAAAACAACAGCGCGAGTTTGTGGTAGGGAGGTTTTTGCTGGTCGATTTTCATGTTGTCCACCGCGGAATGGAACCGTCATCATAACAGCCTCCGGTGGCTCGTTCATGTAGAGACGGTGCCGTTTTCCCATATTCCATCGATATACCATTCTGTGTGCGTGGAAATAATCCATTTCGAAACAGAAGGTTATAGGGAGTTTTTGGTCAAGTGGCCGGGACGGGTGCCGATATGATTACTGAGAAAGGTACAGCCCTCCGGAAGGCCATTGGATGAGCCACGACAGCCAGAAGAGTCACGTTTTTGTCGCACGCCAGCCCATCTACGATATCGAACTCGAGGTCTATGGTTACGAGCTGTTGTATCGTGGCTCGGGGGGACAGGCCGGTGCGCAGGTGGAGGATGCGGACCTGGCCACTTCACAGGTGATGCTGAACACCTATATGGAAATTGGCCTGGAGCGTCTGGTGGGTCTGCGCAAGGCCTTCATCAATATTCCCCGCAGTTTCATCGACGGTAGCCTGGATATTCCCTTGAGCAGACATCAGGTGGTGTTGGAGGTGCTGGAGGATGTGGCACCCGATGCCGAGGTGATCGCGGGCCTGGAGAAACTGGCAAAACGCGGGTTTACTCTGGCGCTGGATGATTTCGTCTATCGTGTGGGCCTGGAGCCCCTGATCGAGCTGGTGGACCTGGTCAAGGTGGATATCCAGCAAGTGAGCCGCGATGAGTTGCAGCATATCGTGAGCAAGCTGAAAGGGCGTCGCATGCGCTTGCTGGCGGAGAAAATCGAGACCCAGGAAGAATTCGATTTTTGTAAGGCGCTGGGCTTCGACTATTTCCAGGGCTATTTTCTGGCCAGGCCCAGCGTGATCTCGAAAAAGAAACTGCCCAACAACAAGCTGGTGAATCTGCAATTGCTGGGGCGTTTGCAGGAGCCCGATGTCAGCTTCGAGGAGCTTGGCGAGTTGGTCAGCAAGGATCCTTCCTTGAGCATCAAGTTGCTCAATTACATCAACTCACCGGTATTTGGTCTGGCCAAGCCGGTGTCTTCCATCCACCGGGCGCTGGAGTTGCTGGGGCTCAATACCCTCAAGCGCTGGGTGGCGGTGCTGGTGTTGTTTGGCCTGAGCGACAAGCCCAGCGAGGTTTTTCGCACGGCGCTGATCCGTGCCAAGTTGTGCGAAAGTATTGCCGAGCGGCTGAAGCGGCCCAATGCCGACGAGTATTTCGTTCTGGGGCTGTTTTCCCTGCTGGATGTGTTACTGGACAACACCATGGAAGAGGTGCTGGGCCTGGTGAAACTGCCCGACAACCTGGCCTCGGCTCTGTTGGCTTTCGAGGGCGATGAGGGGGAGGTGCTGGCCATGGTGCTGGCCTATGAACAGGCCGACTGGGATGCACTGGCCGGCTTTGCGCTGACCGAGGATGTGCTGACCGGCCATTATCTCGATGCCCTGCAATGGGCAGAGGAGGCCATGGTCGATATCCATTGAGCCGGTCTATCCAGGTCCATTCGCGGCCTACCGCGGGAGCTGGCTTATGGTGCTCTGGTAGATCTTGCCCACCCAGTTGTTGAGCACCGCCTCGGCGGTGTCGTGCCAGGTGTTGTGCAGGGCGTTGGTGATCAGTTCCTCGGGGAAGGGCGGCGCTTCCCGTCCCGCCCGGCGGGCGGTCTTGATCATGTGGGCGTATTCATCCAGGATGGCCTGGCTTCGCAGGCTGAAATAATTCTCGGGGAAGGGTGGATAATCGTCCCGTTCACCTTGATGGAAGCGCATCACCTCGCGCTTGTATTCCTTCATCAGACTGATCATGTCGTATTCCGGGTGTCCCTGGAAGAATACCAGGCGAAACTGGTCTTCGCTGACTGCCAGATGCACGCCGGCCTGCTCGCTCTCGGCCAGGATGTGCAGGCCGGCGGCCTCGAATTGTTCACGGTCGATCTGGTTGAAGCGGGAATGAGGTACGTCGAACAAGGTGTTGACTCCGGCCACCAGGGGATGATCGCGGCGAACCACTGTGTGACGGTAGACCCCCCAGCGCTTGGCCGGCAGGCGGCGGCGCTTCTGCCCGTAGCGAAATTGAAGTACCGCGTGGGTGGCCAGGCAGGAACAGATGGTGGAGGTGACATTGTGATAGGCCCAGTCCACCACCTCGATCAGGGGTTGCCAGAAGGCCTCGTCGGACAGGTCGGGCTGGCTGACATTGGCGCCGGTGATGATCAGGGCGTCGAGACCGTGTGCCTTGATGTCGTCGAAACTCTCGTAGTAACGGTCGATGTGGGCCTGTGCCTTGGGGCTGCGTTCCAGTTCCTCCAGGGTGAACGGGTGCATGTAGAACTGGGCCACCTGGTTGCTTTCACCCACCAGGCGGAAGAACTGACGTTCGGTGGCGGTGAGGGCGGCGTCGGGCATCATGTTGAGCAGGCCGATGTGCAGTTCGCGGATGTCCTGGTGAATGGCCTGGTCGCGGCTGAGCACGGTTTCGCCTTCGGCGCGCAGGCGTTCGAAGGTGGGCAGGTCGGTATGGGCGACGAGTGGCATGACGATACACTTTCCTACGATTGACGTTCGATGGCGGTTTCCACCAGTTCCAGGAAACTGGCGGCATCGGTGACCCGGCCCAGTTCCTCGGTGGTGATGGTGTAACCGTATTGCTCGGCGATGCGTTCGTAGCGGGGAATGCGCGAATAGAACAGCTTGGGAAAGATCCAGCGCACGAATTCATCGGGCTGGATCAGGGCCACGAAGGGCAGGTTGTTTTCGCGCATGTAGACTTCCAGTTGCTCGGAAAGAAAATCTTCACGATAGTACAGCGGCTTGGGGTCGGACTTGGCGCGCTGGATCAGGGCCTGCTCGTCCTCCTTGCTGGCCTTGATATAGAGAATCAGGGTGTGTCGGGCGAGTACGTCCAGCACTTCCGGGTCGTCCAGTTCACAAATGCTGCCACCGGCATCGTTGACGAAGTGTTGGTAGGCGTAGATAGACTGGGCCTTGTCGATGAAACTGGGCACGTCCTTCATGGCGGCGATCTCCGCCTGATGGTGCAGGCGCTGACGGCGCTTGAATTCTTTCAGTGGCAGCCCCCCCTGTTCCGGATCGCCCAGCTTGCCCAGGAAACTGGCCACGGGCTTGAGATTGTGCACGGTGATGTTGTTGCGAATGAAAATAGAGTCGGAACGCAACAGCTCACGCAGGAAAGGTACCTGCATGGCCTGTTTCTTGATGTTGTCGAGTATGGCCTCGTCCAGGTAATGGGTGCCGATGCGATAGTCGCCGGAATAGTGGAACCAGTTTTCCTTCATCAGGATGTTGGCCAGACGGGTCTTGCCCACGCCGGACATGCCCAGCAGAGTGATGCTCTTGTTGTTCCAGTTTCTGAATTCTTCCCGGCTCAGTTTCACCGCGGTTCTCTCCTCGATCGACGCCGATTATTGTACCCCAGGCTCCCGCCTGGCGGTATGGCCGGCCTCGCTCCACAGCCGCAGATGTGTCACGGGCAGATGCAGCCATACGCGGGTACCGGGCGCCGGCGGGTTTTCGTGGCGGGGGCGGTGCAGGCGCAATGGATGGCCGTCGGCCAGTCGGCACAGCCATTCGTTGAACGGGCCCAGCCGGGTACAGCGTAGCAGCGTGGCTGCCACTGCCTCGTCGCTTCGTTGGGTCGGAATGATGTGTTCCGGGCGGATGCCCAGCCAGCGGACGTCTTGCGTGGGAGGCTCGGGCAGGTTTATGTCGCCCCAGGGGGCCGACAGCCGTCGGCCTTCGCTACGCTGTACCGGCAGCAGATTTTCCCAGCCCAGAACCTGAGCGGCGGCCTGGCTGCCAGGGTCGTCGAACAATGCGTCGGCGTCACCGTGGCACAGGATGTGTCCGTCCGCCAATATGCCGATATGCGTGGCCAGGTGGCGGGTTTCTTCCAGGTCGTGGGTCACCATGATCACCGGCTGGCTCAGTTCGGCCACCAGTTCGAGCAATTGGTCACGCAGGTGGCGGCGCAGGCCGATGTCCAGCGCGGAAAAGGGTTCATCCAGCAGCAACAGGGCCGGCTCGGGGGCCAGGGCGCGGGCCAGGGCCACCCGTTGACGCTGGCCACCCGAGAGCTGATGAGGATAGCGTCCGGCCAGGTTGGTCAGATGCAGTCGCTGCAGCCAGTCGGCCACTCTTTCGGCTCGTTGGGCGCGGGGCAGGCCGAAACCGATATTGCCGGCTACCGTCAGATGGGCAAACAGGGCATATTCCTGGAACACCATCCCCACCCGGCGGCGCTGGGGTGGCAGGCAGATGCCGCGCTGGCGGTCGGCCCAGGTTTCGCCAGCGACCCGGATATGACCGGCGTCTGGTTTTTCCAGTCCGGCGATCAGGCGCAACAGGGTGGTTTTGCCACTGCCCGAGGGCCCGAGGATGGCGGTGACTCCCGCGCCGTGCAGGCGCAGCCGGGCATCCAGGCAAAATCCTGGCCGCTGCAGACGCACGTTCATGTCGATGCCGCTCAAGGCTTCAACTCCGTGTGCCAGCGCCGGTTGAGGCCGTAGACCAGAATCAATACCACGAAAGAAAACAGCAGCAGGCTCAGCGACCAGGCATGGGCGCTGGCATAGTCGAGCAGTTCCACCTGCTCGTAGATGGCTATGGAGATCACCTGGGTTTCACCAGGAATATTTCCACCCACCATCAGTACCACGCCGAACTCGCCCAGGGTATGCGCAAAGCCCAGCACCAGGGCGGTGAGCAGACCACGGCGGATCTGTGGTATCACCACGACGAAAAAGGTACGCCAGCGCGAGGCACCCAGGGTCCAGGCCGCTTCCACGGTTTGCCGGTCCATGGTTTCCAAGGCGGCTTGCAGGGGTTGGACCACGAAGGGCAGGGAATAGACGCAGGAGGCCGCCACCAGGCCGGCGAAGGTGAACACCAGCGGTTGGCCGGTAAGTGTCGTCCACAGCTCGCCGGCCGCGCCCTCAGGGCCGAACAGGATCAACAGGTAAAAACCCATCACCGTGGGAGGAAGCACCAGGGGCAAGGCGGTGAAGGCCTCCACGGCCACCTTGAGCCGGCTGCGGGTAAAGGCCAACCACCAGGCGATGGGCAGGCTCACCACCAGCAGGATCAGAACCGTCAGCCCGGCCACCTTCAGGGTGAGCCACAGCGGGGTGAGGTCCAGGCCACTCATGGGTCAGGCTCCAGGCGATAGCCCTGGTCGGCGATGATGCGACGGGCATGGGGGCCGGCCAGGTAGCGGAGAAATCGACGGGGAGAGGACCTGCTTGCGGCCCGTTTCAGCAACACTGCCTGCTGGCGAATGGGAGAATGCCAGTGTGGTTCGATCAGCCAGTGGCGCCCGGGTATGGGAGCTTTGCCTTTGAGCTGTGGCCAGGCCACGAAGCCCAGCGTGGTGGCGCCACTGGCCACGTGCTGAAAGGCCTGGGCCACATTTTCACCGCGGATCAGGCGGGTGGGTGCCAGCCCGGCCAGCAGGCCGCGCCGGCGCAGGGCTTCATGGGTGGCGGTGCCATAGGGTGCGGTGGCGGGATTGGCCAGGGCGATTCTCGCCTTGGGTTGCTGGCGTATGGCGTCGGCCCAGTCTTTTTCGTTGCCGTTCCAGCGCGGGGCCCACAGGGCCAGTCGACCCAGGGCATAAGTGAAACGGCTGCCGGGCACGGCCAGGCCTTCTTCCTCCAGGCGTTCGGGTTCGCGCGCATTGGCGGCGAGAAACACCTCGAAGGGGGCGCCGTGGATGATCTGCGCATAGAGTTTGCCGGTGGAGGCGCTGCTGATGCGCAGGCGGTCTCCGCTGCGGGCCTGGTAGTCGGTGGCCAGCAGCTTGAGCGTGGCGAGGAAGTTGCTTGCCACCGCCACCCGCACGGTATCGCCGGCCCAGGTGGGCAGGGACAGTAACAGGCACAGGCAAAGGAGCGCGAGCGTGCGGTACATGGGCCGTATCCGAAAATCAGTAAATGCTTATTATACGGGAGATTCCCCGACAGGACCGGTTTCCTGGTTCCGTCATGGGATTTGGGGCAGTCGGGAAAGGTTATGGAACAGTAATTGGGTGCCGTGCTCGTCATGGCGCAGGCGGGACAGCCCCGCATTGCTCACCTGGATACGATACAGGCTCGCCGCCGGTGCCCCCAGGCAGTGGCTGATGATGGCGCGATTGACGCCGGCATGGGCCACGATCAACACGTGCCGGCCGCAATGGCGGGCGAGGATTTCATCGAAGGCCTGGCTCACCCGTTGCACGAAGTCCTCCAGGGGTTCGGCTCCCGCCGGGCGGCAGCCCACGGGGTCGCGATAAAAGGCGTGATATTCCTCGGCATGCTGTTGCCGGATTTCGTCCGGTGTCTTGCCTTCCCAGTGACCGAAGCCCACTTCCCGCAGGCGAGGGTCGGTCTGCACGGAGAGCCGGTGTTTGCACGCCAGTGCCTCGGCAAAGGCGTGGCAACGCTGCAGGGGCGAGCTGATAATGTGCTGCCAGGGTGCCTGCTCACCCACCGCCTGCCACATCTGTTGCCAGCCCCGCTCGCTTAGCGGGTCGTCGATGCCGTGGCCGCGGTAGCGCCGGCCGCCCTCGGGTTCGCCATGACGGATGAGATCGATCAGAGTTGCGGACATCGCAGGTGCTCCGGCTTCAAACCGGGCGTCAGCCTAGCATGAACAAATCCCTTCTGGAAATAAATGAATAATTAATTGTGAATTTTTCATTGATTATTCAGCGTTCATGGTCTAGGCTTTGACTCATGAATGCACGAGCCCGTCAAGTCTCTGCCGAACAGGTGCGCGAGCAGATTCTCGCTGCAGCCAACGCGCGTTTCATGCAGTTCGGCTACAACAAGACCACCATGGCGGAGATTGCCCGCGACTGTGCCATGTCGGCGGCCAATCTGTATCGTTATTTCGACAACAAGCAAGCGATCGCCGCGGCCCTGGCTCGCCAATGTCTCGACGAGTTGTTGCAGTTGTTGGGAAATATCGTGGCGCGACGGGAACAGTCCGCTGCCGAGCGCCTGCGCGAGCTGGTCTTGGCCATTTTGCACTATACCCATCGCGAGTGGTCGGAGAATCCGCGCATGAACGAGATGGTGAGCGAAGTCTGCGAGGCCAGGGGCGATATCGTGGAGGAAGTTCATTTACAGGAAAGGACATTACTCTGTGAACTGTTGCGCCAGGGCGTGGCGCGCGGTGAATTCGAACTGGCGGACATGGATGCCACGGCCTCGGCCCTGATTACGGCGACCACCCTGTTTCGTCTGCCCCTGCTGATGCAGCTCTATCCGCTGGAAGTGTTCGAGCAGCGGGCCAACGAGCTGGTGGACGTGTTGTTGCGGGGTATTCTTAAACCACAATGCCCTTGACGGGGGCGGAGGAGGAGATCATGCACGAAAACGGCTGGGTGGTCCGCTACGGCCGCTGGGTGGTGAACCATCCATGGGTAGTTATCGCCCTGACGCTGATGTTGGTGCTGGGTGCGGCCAGCGGGGCGCGCTTTCTCTCCTTCACCACCGACTACCGGGTGTTCTTCAGTGCCGACAATCCCGAGCTGCTGGCCTTCGAGGAGTTGGAGAACACCTATACCAAGAACGACAATGTGATGTTCATCCTGGCGCCCCGGGATGGCGATGTGTTCAGCGAGAACAGCCTGCGTGCGGTACTCGACCTGACCGACAAGGCCTGGCAGGTCCCCTATTCCATCCGGGTGGATTCGCTGAGTAATTTCCAATACACCGAGGCCGAAGGCGACGACCTCATCGTGCGCGATCTGGTCAGCGAGGACGACCTCGATGCCACGAGCCGGGCCAAGATTCGCCGGGTGGCTCTGGCCGAGCCCATGCTGGTCAACCGTCTGGTCTCCCCGAAAGGCCATGTCACCGGTATCAGTGTTACCGTACAACTGCCCGACGACAACATGGCCGCAGTGCCGGAAGTGGTGCGCTTTGCCCGCGAACTGGCTGCGCAGATTCGCCAGGCTTATCCCGACATCGAGCTTCGCCTCAGTGGTATGGTGTTGATGAACAATGCCTTCTCCGAGGCCTCCCAACTCGACATGAAAACCCTGGTGCCCTTGAGTTTCGCGCTCATGCTGGTGACCCTGGCACTTCTGATTCGGGGGCTCAGTGGTACCGTGGCTACCTTTTTCGTGATCCTGTTCTCCATCATCACCGCTATGGGGCTGGGTGGTTATATCGGTTATCCCATCACCCCGCCGTCGGCCTCGGCTCCGATCATCATCCTCACCGTGGCCATCGCCAACTCGGTGCACATCCTGGTCACCCTGCTACACGAAATGCGCCTGGGCCGGGACAAGAAAGCCGCCATTGTCGAGAGCCTGCGCATCAACATGCAACCGGTGTTTCTGGCCAGCTTCACCACGGCGTTGGGCTTCCTCAGTATGAATTTCTCCGAGGTGCCACCGTTCCAGCATCTGGGCAACCTGGTGGCCATGGGTGTGCTGGCGTCCTTCGCGTTGGCGGTGGCCTTTTTACCCGCCATGATGAGCATATTGCCGGTGCGGGTGAAGCGTATTCACAACGACGAAAGTCATCTCATGCATCGCTTTGGTGATTTCGTGGTGCGTCGCCGGCGGGTGCTCATGTGGGGCATGCTGGGGGTGATCGTGGTGCTGGTCTCGGCGCTGCCGCGCAACGAACTCAACGATGTTTTTGTGCATTATTTCGACGAAAGCGTCAGTTTTCGCCAGGATGCCGACTTCATGACCGAAAATCTCACCGGTCTCTATCTTATCGACTATTCACTGGACTCCGGCGAGCCTGGAGGCATCAGCAAGCCCGAGTTTCTACGCGAAGTGGATGCCTTTGCCCAATGGTATCGCCAGCAACCGGAAACCATCCACGTCAACACCCTCAGCGACACCATGCGCCGGCTCAACAAAAACATGCATGGCGACGACCCGGCCTGGTATCGCCTGCCCGATCAGCGTGAGCTGGCGGCGCAATACCTGCTGTTGTATGAAATGTCGCTGCCCTATGGGTTGGATCTCAACAACCAGATCAACGTGGACAAGTCGGCCACCCGCTTCACCGTGACTCTCAAGACCTTGTCCACCAACGAAGTGCTGGCGCTGGAGCGGCGCGCAGCCCAATGGCTGCAGGCCAATGCCCCGCACATCGTGCGGGCCAAGGGCAGCGGCCCCACCATCATGTTCGCCCACATCGGCAAGCGCAACATCGTCAGCATGCTCGGTGGCACCACTCTGGCGCTGGTCATGATTTCGCTGGTGCTGATCCTGGCGCTGCGTTCGGTCAAGATCGGCCTGGTCAGCATGATTCCCAATTTGGTGCCGGCGGCCATGGGTTTCGGCCTGTGGGGGCTGTTGGTGGGCGAAGTGGGTCTGAGCCTGTCGGTGGTGGCGGGTATGACCCTCGGTATCGTGGTGGACGACACCGTGCATTTCCTGAGCAAATACCTGCGTGCCCGGCGTGAAGAGGGCCTGGACAGCCCGGCCGCGGTACGCTATGCCTTTCGCCGGGTGGGCATGGCCTTGCTGATAACCTCCATCGTACTGGTGGTGGGTTTTCTGGTGCTGGCCACTTCCAGCTTCCAGCTCAATGCCGGCATGGGCCTGCTCACCGCCATCGTGATTGCCTTCGCCCTGTTGGCCGATTTTCTGTTCCTGCCGCCCCTACTGATGAAACTGGAGGAGAAGACCCATGCAAAAGCCGCATAGCAAACTGCTGTGGCTGGTTCTGCTGCTGCCCCTGTTGGCCGTGGCCGGACCCGCCGAAGACAAGGGCTTGGCCATTGCCCAGGAAGCCGATCGGCGTGACAGCGGCTGGGGTGACCAGACCGCCAAGCTGAAAATGATCCTGCGCAATCGCCACGGCCAGGAGAGCATCCGCCTGTTGCGCACCAAGACTCTGGAGGTAGAGGGCGACGGCGACAAGAGCCTGACTATCTTCGACAGTCCCCGTGACGTCAAGGGTACCGCTTTCCTGAGCTACACCCATGCCCTCAAGCCCGACGAACAATGGCTCTATCTGCCCGCCCTCAAGCGGGTCAAACGCATTTCCTCCAGCAACAAGTCGGGCCCTTTCATGGGCAGTGAATTCGCCTACGAAGATCTCACCTCCCAGGAGGTGGAAAAATACCGCTACAAATACCTGCGCGACGAAGTACTCGACGGTCGCGACACCTTCGTAGTGGAGCGCTATCCCGCCTATAAATACTCCGGTTACACGCGTCTGGTCACCTGGGTGGACAAGGAAATGTATCAGCCGCTGAAAATCGAGTTCTACGATCGCAAGAAGAGCCTGCTCAAGACCCTCACCTTTGCCGACTACCGCCAATACCAGGGAAAATACTGGCGGGCGGGGCGCATGAGCATGGTCAATCATCAGACGCACAAGAGCACCGATCTCATCTGGAGTGATTACCGCTTCGGCACCGGGCTCACCGAGCGTGATTTCGACCGCAACAGCCTCAAACGGGCTCGTTGACATGCAAGGCCGGATTTACGCGCTGCTCACCCTGTTGTTGCTGTGGCCGTTGCTGGTCACGGCCGGTGAGTGGTCGGGCTACATCAGCGCCGAATCTCGCTACTTTCCCCAGGCTCCGCTGGATCCGGCGCAGGCCGGCAGCGGAGGCTCACTGGCGGCACAGCCAGAATACTACCGCGAGTGGGATCAGGGTCGACAAAGTCTCACCATTACCCCCTTCGCCCGCTGGGACCAGAACGACAGCGCCCGCAGCCATGTCGATGTGCGCGAACTGCTCTGGCTCAAGGCTGCCGATAGCTGGGAGCTGCGCGCCGGTATCGGCAAGGTATTCTGGGGCGTGACCGAATCCCAACACCTGGTGGACATCATCAATCAGACTGACTTCGTGGAAAGTCCCGATGGCGAGGAAAAACTCGGTCAACCCATGCTCAACCTCAGTCTGATCCGCGACTGGGGCACCCTGGACCTGTTCGTGTTGCCGGGGTTTCGTGAGCGCAGTTTTCCCGGCCGCCGGGGCCGCCTGCGTCCCATACCCTATGTGGACACCTCCGAGCCTGTCTATACCTCGGCCAAGAAACAAGGTCATGTGGACGCCGCCGCGCGTTGGTCCCATTACATCGGCGACTGGGATTTCGGCCTCAGCTATTTTCGCGGCACCACCCGCGAACCGTTCTACCGATATCTTCCGACTCGCAATGTGTTATTGCCGGTCTACGACGTCATCGACCAAATTGGTATCGACATCCAGGCCACCCTGGGGTTCTGGCTGTGGAAGCTGGAAGCCATTCGTCGCTGGGGGCAGGTAGAACCCTTCAATGCTGTCACCGCCGGTTTCGAATACACCCTGGCCGGCCTGTTCGACACCAGCGCCGATCTGGGCGTGATCATGGAATACCTCTACGACCGGCGGGGGCAATGGCGCTTCACTCCCACCCCCTTCGCCAACGACCTGATGCTGGGCCTGAGGCTTACTCCCAATGATGAACAAAGTACCGAGTTTCTGCTCGGCATAATCGTGGACCTGGACGAAGGCTCACGCCTCATTACCCTGGAGAGCAGCCGCCGTCTGGGCGATAGCTGGAAACTCACTCTGGAAGGCCAGGCCTTCGCCAAGCTTTCGTCCAACGACATACTCTATGGCTTCCGACGCGACAACTATGCCAGAATGGAGCTGGCGTGGTATTTCTAATGTAGTGAAATCATTGAGTTAGTTGATGTCAGGCAGAACTTCCCCGGAACATGTTTCGCAATGTTGGTGCCCTTGACAAGGCGGGGTCTTCTACGCATAATTGCGCCTCTTTTACGCGCCCGTAGCTCAGCTGGATAGAGTACCTGGCTACGAACCAGGCGGTCGGAGGTTCGAATCCTTCCGGGCGCGCCAT
>WFPC01000056.1 GCA_015487785.1 Gammaproteobacteria bacterium
CCAGGCTGAGATAGGGCCCGGTCTGATAAGGGTTGGTGGCGGCGTAGAGTCCGAGCACCGGCGTCCCCACGGCAGTGGCGATGTGCACCGGCCCCGAGTCCGGGCTCAACAGAATATCGGCCCGCTGCAATAGCGCCGCCAGTTGCTTGAGCGAGGTCCGCCCCACCAGGTCTATGGGCTGGTGGCTCATGGCCTGGCCGATGGCCTGGGCCATGGTCCGCTCGCGTGCGGAGGGCCCGCCACACAACACCACCTGGTAGCCCAGCTCGGCCATGGCGTGATCGGCCACCGCCGCATAACCGGCGGCATGCCAGTCGCGATGCACCCGCTTCGACGGGCTGGAACAGGCATTGATGGCCAGAATGCGCCCCCGCGCCGGCAAGTGGTCGCGGACGAAGGCACTCGCCGACTCGGGCACGGGAAGATCCCAGCGCGGTGCCTGACGTCGCAGGCCCAATGCGGGGAGAAAATCCAGCATGTCGTCGACCTGGTGCTGACCCGAGGCCGCCGGTGGCAAGCGATGGTTCACCACCAGACCATGCCCCTCACGGGCACGGGCGGCATCGTAGCCCAACTTGTGACGCGCTGGCACCAGCAACGCAGCCAGGTTGGCACGCGCCGAGGTCTGCAAGTGCAGCAGCAGGTCGAAACGCCGCCCGGCCAATTGACGGCGCAGACGGGAATAGGCCCGCCAGCCCAGGCTCTTGTCGAAGACGATGAATTCCACCCCCTCGATGTCGCCCACCAGTTGCTGTTCCAACTTGCCGATGACCCAGCTCAACCGGCATTGGGGCCATTGCGCTTGCAAGGCCCGCACCAACGGCAGGGCATGGCAGACATCGCCCAGGGCAGACAGGCGCAACAGGCACAAGTGCCTTGGCGCGGCGCGGGAGAACATGGCGGCAAGGGTGGTGGTCATGGAGAATCCGTCGGCATTTCCGGTGCGCCGGGCGGACGGTACCCGGAATCCGCGGGCAAGTCAAACCACCCTGCCGGCGCGGGATAAAGTCTCGCGCTCATTTGCCGATGAAAAAGAGGATTTCACAGGAATGATTGCCATGAACAACGCACAAACTGTACCCCATTCCAGCCCCGACAAACCCGACCTGGACTGGAGCCAAGTCCGTGAAACCGTGCGCATGCTCAATGTCGCCATCGCCCAGATCGAACGCACCATGCTGGAAGGCGACGAATCGGTCAATACCCTCACCAATTCCTTCACCGACATGGTGAGCAATGCCCAGATCATCGCCGCGGCGGCGGAAAAACTACCGGAAAGCGAAGAAAAGCGAGTAATCATAGACAACTACCAGGCCATCGCCGACAGGATCCAGCTCGCCATCGTGGCCTTCCAGTTCTACGACCGCCTGGCCCAGCGACTGAGCCATGTGACCAACAGCCTGGCCGCCCTGTCGGAACTGGTGGATACGCCGGAGCGCCTGTACAACCCTTACGAATGGCTGGGACTACAACAGAAAATCAAGTCCAAGTACACCATCGAGGCCGACCGCGCCATGTTCGAGGCCATTCTCAACGGCAGCACGGTGGAAGAGGCCCTGGCCCTCTCCCGTCAGCAACAACAAGGCACGCAAGACGACATCGAATTGTTCTGATCCAGACTCATCATCCCGGCCTTTCCTTTAGCTCGCCGGCGCGCTAAGGTGCACGCATGAAAAACACCCGCCTGCCCCTGGTCGCCCTGGCGCTGGGCCTGCTCATCCAGCTCGTGCTGCATACCGCAGCCGGCAGCCTGCCGGTACTGGCCCTGTTGTTCGCCAGCGAGCTTGGCCTGCTGCTGAATCTCGCTGGCGCCTGGCAGGGACTGCGCAGCGGAGAAACCCGTGCGCGCCTGCTGGGCGCACTGTGCCTGTTGCTGGCAGCAAGCCTTGCCTTCGAAGGCTATCGCATCTGGCAGGCCGTGCAAGCCGCGTGACCGGCGGCACGAGCCGCCGGCCTCACACCCATCACAGACGGCTGTGGGTACCGTCACAGAAAGGCTTGTTGCCGCTGCGGCGGCAACCACACAAATACACCGTCTCGGTTTTCTCGGCGGTGAACGCAATGGGCTCGATACCAGTGCCCTGGTGTGAGCCATCGCAGAAAGGCTGGTTGCCACTGCGACCGCAGGCACAGTAGTAATAGGTCTCGCCGGCCTGCACGTCCACCGCATAGGGGGCTTTCTGGGTCATAACGGGTTCACTCATGTCTACATCTCCTCGTGGTTATGGGGTTGCACGATTGGCCAGGCGGTCCTCAACCGCCTGGAAAAAACAATCAGGGGCCATCATCATCGCAAGCGAAATCGATCTCCGGTCCCAGCGGCACGATGCCGCTGGGATTGATATCGCGGTGACTGCCATAGTAATGGGTCTTGATGTGATCCATGTTCACCGTTTCCGCCACTCCCGGCACCTGGTAGAGGGCGCGGGTATGGGCCCAGAGCCGGGGGTAGTCCGACAGGCGCCGGCAATTGCACTTGAAGTGACCATGGTACACCGCATCGAAACGCACCAGGGTGGTAAACAGGCGCCAGTCGGCCTCGGTGAGTCTGTTCCCCACCAGATAGGGCTGCGCATGCAGGCGTGATTCCAGCTCGTCGAGGCGCGCGAACAGACGTCGGCAGGCCTGCTCGTAAGCCGCCTGGCTGCGCGCGAAACCGGCCCGGTAGACACCATTGTTCACATCCTCGTAGACGACCCGGTTGATGGCGTCGATATCCGCCCGCAGATCCTGCGGATAGAAGTCCACATCCGCCCGGCCCCAGGCATCGAAGGCGGAATTGAACATGCGGATGATCTCGGAGGACTCGTTGTTGACAATGGTGTGACGCTTCTTGTCCCACAACACCGGCACCGTCACCACACCGTCGAAACCGGGGTCGGCCAGGTGATAGACCTGGCTGAGGGCGCGAAAACCATTGACGTGATCCGGCGTGGCACCGGGATAATCACCGAACACCCAGCTTTCGGGCGGCATCAGCGGATGCACCACCGACACCGAAATGATGTCCTCCAGCCCCTTGAGCTTGCGAAAAATCAGCGTGCGATGCGCCCAGGGGCAGGCCAGCGACACATACAAGTGATAGCGCCCTGGCTCGGCGGCGAAACCACCCTCGCCCGTGGGGCCCGGCGCCCCGTCGGGCGTCACCCAGTTGCGAAAACCCGACTCCCAGCGCACGAACTCTCCGGCTTCATTGGTTTTCATGGACACCTCCAACTATGGCCCCCATGCGGCCGGCACGATAATCCCGTATGGCCTGCTGGATCTCGGCGGGGGTATTCATTGCAAAAGGCCCGTAGCGCGCCAGCGGCTCGCCCAAGGGCTCGCCCGCCAGCAGCAACACCTCGGCGCCCCTGCCCGCCTCCGCCGCCACAGCCAGGCGCACGTGGTCACCCTGGCCGAACACCGCCATCTGCCCCTCGCGCACCATCACCGCCTCCGGCCCCGCCAACACATGGCCGGCAAACACATAGACCAGCACATTCTCCGTCACCGCCTGGGGCTGACTCAGCTCGGCTCCCGGCGCGAGGGAGAAATGCAAATACGTGATGGGGGTGCGGGTATCGATGCGGGCGTGTACCCCCAGGGCCTGGCCGGCGATGACCCGCACCGTAACCTTGCCATCCGCACGGGTGACACGGGGAATGCGAGCTGCGGGGACCTCCTGGTAACGTGGCTCCATCATCTTGTCACGCGCCGGCAGGTTGACCCAGACCTGGAAGCCGTGCAACACACCACCCTGGCTCAGCAATTCACCGTGGGGCAGTTCGGAATGCACGATACCTGCGCCGGCAGTCATCCACTGCACGTCACCCGGCCCCAGCACGGCGCGATGCCCCCGGGAATCCTTGTGTTCCATCTGGCCCTCGAGCAAATAGGTCACGGTCTCGAAACCGCGATGGGGATGGTCCGGCGCCCCCACCGCCTCTCCCGGGCCCCAACGCACCGGCCCCAGATGATCGAACAAGAGGAAGGGATCGACCTGGGGCAAATTCGCCACGGGTATGGGGCGACGCACGGGAAACCCCGCCCCTTCCAGGGTGGTATGCGCGTCGACAATGCGTTGAACCGGTCGGGCCATGCTGGACAAAATACACCTCCTGTGCTGTTGCCTCTTATAATAGATAGATTTATTGGATTAAAAAGCGCAAAATATGGCTCATATATATCGATTTATTCGATAGGAATGCCGACAACTCCCCACATCAGCCTGGAACAATGGCGCTGCCTGCAAGCCGTGGTCGATTACGGCGGCTTTGCCCAGGCCGCCGCCCGGCTCAACCGCAGCCAGTCGGCGGTGAGCTACAACGTGGCCAAGCTGCAGCGCCAGCTCGGCCTGCGCCTGTTGCAGTTGGAAGGGCGCAAGGCACGCCTGACCGCCAGCGGCGAGGCCGTGCTGCGCCAGGCGCGGCAGTTGCTGCAACAGGCCGCGGAACTGGAACGCTTCGCAGCCGCGCTGGAACAAGGCTGGGAGGCCGAGATCCGCCTGGTGGTGGACGCCGCCTTCCCCACCCCCCTGCTGATGGAAGCCCTGCGCCGCTTCGAACCCCACTGCCCCAGTATTCGCATCCAGCTCAGCGAGGTCATCCTGTCCGGCGCCGAGGAGGCCCTGCAGGCCGGCGAAGCCGACCTGGCCATCAGCGCCCAGCCCGGCAGCTTTCTTGCCGACCCCCTGCTGGAAGTGGAATTCATCGCCGTCGCCAGCGCCGGACATCCCCTACTCGCAGGGGGGCGTGAACTGGACTACCGCGACCTGGAACGCGAGACCCAGATCGTGACCCGTGACTCGGGCGTGGTGAAAAAGCGCGACGTGGGCTGGCTCGGCGCGCAAACCCGCTGGACGGTCAGCAGCCTGGAGACCGCCACCACCGCGGTGCGCAATGGCCTGGGCTTCGCCTGGCTGCCGCGGCACCGCATCGAGCCCCTGTTACGCAGCGGTGAATTGCAACGCCTGCCCCTGCGGGAAGGGCGATCTTACCTGAGCACAGTGTATTTGATTTTCGGCCCCCAAGGCGAACCCGGCCCCGGGGTGCGCCAACTGGCAACCATCCTGCGCCAGGTGGCGGCCGACTCGGGCATAAAAAACCCCGCCGAGTGAAACCCGGCGGGGTCGTCAGTCCATTGGGAGGACTAATTCAGCGACCTAGCACGTCGTCGCGCACGCTATTGGCGATGGCCGCCACCTCGGCGATCAGGTCGTCGGACACACCCAGCTCCTTGAGGGTCTCACCCAGCAGCTCGATGATCACGTCCACATGGCTGTCGTTCAGGCCCTTTTCCACCAGGTGGGCATGCCCCTTGCGCATGTCCTCGCCGGTGTAGTTGTTGGGGCCGCCGAAGGCCATGGTCAGGAAGGCCTTCTGCTTGGCCGCCTGCTTCTCCATGTCCACACCCTCGAAGAACTTGTTGACCCGGTCGTCGGCCAGCACCTTGCGGTAGAAAATGTCCACCGCCGCATTCACCGCATCTTCGCCGCCCAGGCGTTCGAACAGACTGGGCTGGTTCATGGCCGCCTTTTCCTCCTCGGTGTAACCGGCCAACACGTCCTTGCGCGTGCTCTCGGCGATGGCTGCGGCTTCGGCAATCAAGTCATCGGGCACATTGAGTTCCTTGAGTGTCGCCGCCAGGTTCTCCATCACGGCATCGAAATGGCTGTCGTTCAGGCCCTTTTCCACCAGGTGGGCATGCCCCTTGCGCATGTCCTCGCCGGTGTAGTTGTTGGGGCCGCCGAAGGCCATGGTCAGGAAGGCCTTCTGCTTGGCCGCCTGCTTCTCCATATCCACGCCTTCGAAAAACTGATTGATGCGGTCGTCGGCCAGCACCTTGCGATAGAAAATGTCCACCGCGGCATTCACCGCCGCCTCGCCGCCGATGCGGTCATACAGGCTGGCCTGTTGCGCCGGCGCGCCGGTATTATCTGCCGATGAACCCCCCGTGAACAGTCTGAAAAACGCCTTGAGCATCGCTTGCCTCCTTTGCGGTTAAAAAAACATCCAAATTCTAGCGACCAAAAAATATATTGTAAATAAATTATTAAAATTCTGAGGGAATTGCTGCGGTATAGCTACAGACAACACACACTCATTGCCCGCATGATATCGGCACGTGTCACCATTCCCACAAGTTTTTTTCGCTCATCGACCACCGGCAGGTGATGAATGCCCGCCTCCGTGAATACATTGATGACCTCCATCACGTGCCGCTCCGCCGCCACGGTGATGGCCGGCGTGGACATGATCTGACCGATCACGGTCTCTTCGTCTTCTTGCTCCGGTGACCTGCCCAGCATTCGCCCCAGGCGTTCCAGCAAGGGACCCCGACCCTTCCTGGCCGAGGCGTGGGCCACGAAATCGGCCACCGTCACCACCCCGATCACCCGCCGGAACCGATCCACCACCGGCACCGCCTTGAGCCCCTGGGCCTGCATCAACGCCCAGGCCTGCTCCAGCTCGGTGGCATACTCCAGCGCCAAGGGGTCGGGTGTCATGATGTCGCGACAGGCCACCTCGCCCAGACGGCGCTTGTTGGCCTCCAATACCGCCAGGCTGTAGATCTTGTTGAGATCCTCGCGGGAAATATCCATCAGCACGCCCATATCCTGCAAGGCGGCCTGCAAGTCCCGGTCACTGAAACTGGCCCGGCCCAGCCCCCAACCGGGCAGGCGGGCGAAACGTTGCCGCTTTCTGCCCAGGGAAAGGGGATAACGCCGGCCATTCACGGCGTTGTTCAACACCATGGCAATGGCCAGCAGCAACAACACATTGAGCCCCACGGGCACCAGCACATAGGTAAAACCCAACTCATGGATTTCACTGCCGCCCACCACCGCGCCCAGCCCCGCCGCCCCGCCGGGAGGATGCAGGCTGTGAGTGAAATACATCAGCGCAATGGACAAACCCACCGTCAATGCCGCGGCCAGGCGCAGGTCCGGCACATAGCGATAACACAACACGCCCACCACGGCGGAAATGAGATGCCCCCCCACCAGGGGCCAGGGCTGGGAAAGCGGGCTTTGCGGCAAGGCGAACAGCAATACCCCGGAGGCCCCCATGGAAGCCACCACATAGGGCAAGCCCTGCGGGCCCACAAAGGGCTGCGAAAGCCCGGCGATGAACAACATGGCCACAAAGGCCAGGAAAGCGGCCAGCCAGCGCTCCCGGCTGCTGACCAGCAGGCGCTCGGGCAGGAAGAAATCGATCAGGCGTTGCAACATGAACGTTGGACTTTGGCCAACAATGAAAACCTGCTCATCCTATCATAGATGGGAAAAGTATCTATGCAGGGCAGGCGCAAATGGCAGACTTGATATATTAGAACTTTATTGTATACTTATTGCTAGGTTTCATTTCAATCCGAGGAGAGATGCAATGAGTCTCGAACGCATGGTCCTGGCCTTTGCCGGCAGTTTCATCCTGATCAGCCTGGCACTGGCACAATGGCATTCCCCCAACTGGCTGTGGTTCACCGCCTTCGTGGGCTTCAACCTGCTGCAGACCGCATTCACCGGTTTTTGTCCCCTGGCCAAGATTCTCAAGGCCATGGGTATCAAGCCGGGTCACGCCTTCGGCTAGGCCCTCCTCGACGCAGCAGCGCTTGCGGTGGTGCGCCGGGGCCGATTCCACTCCCAGTACAACCGCGCGTGTCGAGGATGGGCCAGTGGAATCCAAGCCCCTCCCCATCACTCCCCGCGGATAGCCTGCGGGGAGTCTTTTTTTACCAGATAATCCTGTCCACGCCGTCGAAGACCAGCGTACTGCCATCATCCAGGGTGATCACCCCCGAGCTGTCCGGGTCCAGCTCCAATGACTTGGCCGCCAGGTCATATTCCACTTCGCTTCCATTCACGCTGATGGTCCAGGGATTGTCCGCATCGGCGGCGCCACTGGCATCCAGTTGCACCGTATCGGTCCAGCCACCACCGCCATCGAAATAATCATTGCCCGAGAACATGTTGAACACATAGGTGTCGTCACCCTCACCGCCATAGACGTTTTCGTCCTGCCCCGAGCCGGTAATGATGTCGTCACCCTTGCCCGCGTCGATCTTCTCGATGTTGCTCAGCGCCGGCGCCTGGGTCAGGTCCAGGGTGTCATCGTCACCGGTGGCAACAATGCGGTCGTAACCCTCGCCACCGTCTATGCCCTCCACATTGCTGATGTTGGCAAAGTTCGACTCCACGCGGATGGTGTCGCTCCACTTCGAACCCTGGATGACGTCGTTGCCCGCCCCACCGTCGATCTGGTCCAG
>WFPC01000057.1 GCA_015487785.1 Gammaproteobacteria bacterium
GCCACCGTAGCTGGGCGAGGGCGAAAAGCCGGGGCGTTTCCCAGCCGCCACAGGAGATTAGCTCTAAACCTTAGCTTGCCTTCTCCATGGCCAGGCTGGTGTGGCGTTTTTTCTCCCGGCGGGCGGTTTTCCATGCCAGCCACAGTTTGCGTAGCGGAGTGAGTTTGATCTTGTGCTCCAGCACCCGGAAGCCATCAGCTTCGATTTCATCCAGGGTACGCTGGTAGATCTCGGCCATGATGATGCCGCTGCGTTGGGCGTAGCGGTCTTCCTCTGGCAGCCATTCGAAGGCTTTGCGGTAGTGCTGGCGGGCGCGCTGGGTCTGGAATTCCAGCAAGCTCACCAACTCGGGGCTGTGATGCCCCTGCAACAGATCCTCGTTGCGCACGCCGAAACGCTGCATTTCGTCCTGGGGCAGGTAGACCCGGCCGCGCAGGGCATCCTCACGCACGTCGCGGATGATGTTGGTCAACTGGAAGGCCATGCCCAGTTCGTGGGCGTATTTCAGGGTCTGGCGGTTGCGATAGCCAAAGATCTCCGCCGACATCAGGCCCACCACGCTGGCCACCCGGTAGCAGTAGAGTGACAATTCCCGGAAGCTGGGATAGCTGTCGTAGTCCAGATCCATTTGCATGCCGTCGATGATTTCCTGGAAATATTCCTCCGGCAGGTTGAAGCGCGCTGTCTGGGCCTGCAGCGCCTGGCCCACCGGATGGTTGGGTTGGCCGTGGAACACCCGCTGGATTTCCTCGCGCCACCAGTCCAGCTTGCGCCGGGCCACTTCGATGTCGCTGCATTCGTCCACGGTATCGTCCACCTCGCGGCAAAAGGCGTACAATGCGGTCATGGCGCGGCGTTGGGGTTCGGGCAGGAAACGAAAGGCATAATAGAAGCTGGATCCGCTCTTGGCGGCCTTCTGCTGGCAATAGTCGTCGGGTGTCATGGGTGGTTCCGGTGTGTTGTGCCGCGGGACTGGCTGAGGATACGTTTTCCCGTCGCCGTGTTCAATCGTTGTCTTCCTGTTCGGTTTCCGCCAGCCGGCGGGTGAGGGTCTCCACGGGCTTGGGTTCGGTCGGATTTTTTTTGCCGCTGATACCCATTTCGCTGAACTTGCGCGCCCCGGGCAAGACCCGGCTCTCGAAAGAGGCCACGGCCTTGTTGTAGTGGCCCACCCCCTGTTCCAGGCTGCGGCCCAGCTTGCCCAGGTGTTCGGCGAAGGTGGCCAGGCGGCCATAGAGTTGTTCGCCGAGCTGACGGATCTGCTCGGCATTGTCGGCCAGGGCTTCCTGGCGCCAGCCGTAGGCCACCGCCCGCAGCAGGGCCACGAAGCTGGTGGGGGTGGATAGGATCACCTTGTTCTTGAGCGCCTCTTCCAGCAGTTGTGGATCCTGGTCCAGGGCGGCATTGAGGAACTGATCGCCGGGAATGAACAGGATGACGAAATCCGGGGCATTCTTGAACTGCTGCCAGTAGGCCTTGCTGGCCAGTTCCCGGATGCGTTCGCGCAGATGTCGGGCGTGGCGCTTGAGCTCGGCCTGGCGGGTTTGCTCATCGTCGCTCTCCACCGCGCCCAGATAGGCATCCAGCGGGGTCTTGATATCCACCACCAGCTCACGGCCACCGGGCAGACGCACGATCATATCGGGGCGCAGGCGGCCGTTCTCGTCCTCCACGCTGGTTTGCTCGTAGAAGTCACAGTGCTCCACCATGCCCGCCAGTTCGGCCAGGCGCTTGAGGCTCATTTCGCCCCAGCGTCCGCGTACCTCGGGCCGACGGAAGGCCTGGACCAGCTTGCGGGTCTCACTATGCAGTTGCTGCTGGGTCTGGGCCATGCCCTCCAGGTGGCGTTGCAGGGCGCCGTAGGCGTGCTGGCGTTCTTTTTCCATGGCCTGGATCTGGCGTTCGGTTTTTTCCAGCGCGCTGCGCAGAGGCTTGACCAGTTCCTCGATGGCCTTCTCCTTCTTGCCCATTTCGTTCTGTGCCTGTAGCTGGAACCGGGCCAGGTTCTCCCGCGCCAGTTGCAGGAAGGTCTCGTTGTTGCGGTTCAAGGCCTGGCCGGCCAGTTGCTCGAAGCGCTGTTGCAGTTGATGCTGGAGAGCTTCTTGTTGCTGTTGCAACTTCTCCTGTGCGGCCAGCTCTGCTTGCAGTCGGGCATTTTCTTGTTGCAGGCGGTTGATGCGTTGTTGCCTGATCAGGTAACTGAGTAGGGCGCCGGCCAGGGCGGCGGCGATGGCGGTGATGATCAATGGTAGTGTGGGGCTCATGAGCGGCTCCAATGTCGAATGTGCTCCCAGGCGGCCAGGGGGTGGTCTATGAGGGCGTCGGCCTGCCATTGACGCGGATCTTCCCCGGGCAGCAGGTATCCGAAGCCGGCGGCCAGGGTCTTCATGCCGGCGGCGCGACCGGCCTCGATGTCGCGCAGGGCATCGCCCACGTAGA
Organism: Gammaproteobacteria bacterium; assembly: GCA_015487785.1. Lineage (GTDB taxonomy): Bacteria > Pseudomonadota > Gammaproteobacteria > S012-40 > S012-40 > S012-40. Next base: position 2,440 of record WFPC01000057.1, read on the forward strand.
CACAGTGGCGGGCCGATACACCGGCCTCGTCGCAGGCATGGTGCAGGGGCAGGGGGTCGGGTTTATTACGCGTCGTGGTGTCGCCGCTGACGATGCTGGCGGCACGATGTGCCAGCCCCAGTTCGGCCAGCAGGGGTTCGGTGAGCCAGGCGGGCTTGTTGGTCACCACCCCCCATTTGAGCCCGTGGGTCTCGATGCGTTGCAGCAGTTCGGGCATGCCCTCGAACAGGCGTGTCTGGCGGGCGATGTGCTGGCGGTAGTGGTCGAGGAAATACTGACGCACCACATCGTAGTCGTCCTGGCCCGGGCGCAGCCCGAAGGCCAGCTCGAGCATGGCGCGGGCACCATGGGAGACCACCGGACGAATGGTCTCGAAGGCCAGGGCGGGACGGCCGAAGTGGTTCAGGGCGGCGTTGAGGGCGGCGGCCAGGTCGGGAGCAGTGTCGGCCAGGGTGCCGTCGAGATCGAAGAATACACCCTGGATCATGCGGGCCTGTGGGCACACAGCAGGTAATTCACCGATACGTCTTTGCCCAGCAGGTATTGCCGGGTCAACGGGTTGTAGCTCATGCCGGCGATATGATGCAGTTCCAACCCGGCTTCGCGCAGCCAGCGGGCCAGCTCGGAAGGCTTGATGAACTTGCGGTAGTCGTGGGTGCCCTTGGGTAGCATCTTGAGCAGGTATTCGGCGCCGACGATGGCCAGCAGATAGGCCTTGGGATTACGGTTGATGGTGGAGAGAAATACCTGTCCACCGGGTTTCACCAGCCTGGCGCAGGCCTGTACGATAGCGGCGGGATCGGGCACGTGTTCCAGCATTTCCATGCAGGTGACCACGTCGAAGCGGCCGGGGTGTTGAGCGGCGAAGTCTTCCGCGCTGTTGTGCTGGTAGTCCACGTCCAGGCCGCTGTCGAGCAGGTGTAGGCGGGCCACCTCCAGCGGGGCCTTGCCCATGTCGATGCCGGTCACGCGGGCGCCCGCGCGGGCCATGGCTTCGCTGAGAATGCCGCCGCCACAACCCACGTCCAATACCTGCTTGTCGCGCAGGCCGCCGGCATGGCGTTCGATGTAGTCCAGCCGCAAGGGATTGATCTGGTGCAGGGGCTTGAACTCGCTTTCCGGGTCCCACCAGCGGTGGGCCACCTGTTCGAATTTGTCGATTTCGCGGGGATCGATGTTGAGTTCGCTCATGGCGTTTCTCGCGTGTGTCGGATGTCCTCTGCCCAGCGACGGGCCTCGGCCCGCAGTTGTTCCTCGTCGAGAGTGGTGAGACGGCGTTGTGCCAGCACTCGGCGGCCGGCCACCCACACGTCGCTGACCTGCTGGCGGCCGCTGGCGTAGACGAGTTGCGAAATGGGATGGTAGACCGGCTGGGTTTCCAGTTGGCCGAGGTCGATGGCGGCCAGATCGGCGGCCTTGCCGGGCAGCAGCGAGCCGATGCGGTGATCTAGTCCCAGGGCGCGGGCACCGTTGAGAGTGGCCATGCGCAGTATGCTGTGGGCGGGGGCCGCGGCGGCGTCGCCAGCCACGGCCTTGGCCAGCAGGGCGGCAGTGCGCATTTCGCCCAGCATGTCGAGATCGTTGTTGCTGGCCGCACCATCGGTACCCAGGGCCACGTTGACCCCGGCTTCCAGGAGTTGCGCCAGGGGACAGAAGCCGCTGGCCAGCTTGAGATTGGATTCGGGGCAGTGGACCACGCTCACGCCCAGGTCGGCGCAACGACCGATTTCTTCGGCATCGAGCTGGGTCATGTGCACCGCCAGCAGGCGGTCACTGAGCAGGCCCAGGGCCGCCAGCCGGGTGAGCGGGCGGTGACCGTGCCGGGCCTGAGCCTCCTCGACCTCGTGGGCCGTTTCGTGCACATGCATGTGTATGGGAATGTCCAGTTCATCGGCCAATACGCGGATGCGTTCCAGCGGTGCATCGGACACGGTATAGGGCGCATGGGGCGCGAAGGCGGTGCCGACCAGGGGATGCCTGCGGTAACGGTCATGGACCTGGATGGCTTTTTCCAGGTAGCCGTCGGCATCCTTGGCCCAGACGGTGGGGAAGTCGATCACGATCAACCCCACTACTGCGCGCATGCCGGCCTCGGCGGCGGCGCGGGCGGCCTGGTCGGGGAAGAAATACATGTCGTTGAAACAGGTGACTCCGCCGCGCAGGGATTCGGCCACCGCCAGGCGGGTGCCCTGGTAGACGAACTCTTCGCTCACCCAGCGCGCCTCTGCTGGCCAGATATGGTTGTGCAGCCAGTCCATCAGGGGCAGGTCGTCGGCATAGCCTCGCAGCAGGTTCATGCTGGCGTGGGTGTGGGCATTGACCAGGCCGGGAATGAGCGCGTGATGGGGGAGTTCCACGATCTCGTCGGCGCTGAATTGTTCGCGTGCCTCGCCAGTGGGCAGCAAGGCCACGATGTCGCCTCCGGCAATGGCCAGGCTGTGTTGTTCCAGCACCGTGTTGTCCGGCTCCACGGGGATGATCCAGCGCGTGTGTATCAAGGTGTCGACGTGTTGCATGGTGATGTTTATGTTTTCCCGCTGGCGGCAAGTATACCCCAATGGCGGGTTTTTCGTTATTTCCTTGGCTTGCGTGTACACTAGCGCCTGCTTGAAATCACGAGGCAGAGCATGAACGAGACCATGCAAGACGACATCGAGGCCGTGATCTGGCGCCGGGACCGGCTGCTCCTGCTGGACCAGCGCCTATTGCCGGCGCAGCGGGTGTATCTGGAATATGAACAGTCCGCGGCGGTGGCTCGGGCCATTAGCGAGATGGTGGTGCGTGGCGCGCCGGCCATCGGGGTGAGCGCTGCCTATGCGGTGGTGCTGGCGGCGCGGGCGGCTTTTCGCGCCGCGGCCTCGAACTGGAAACAGGCTGTGGCGGATGAGCTGGAAGTTCTGGCCCGGTCCCGCCCCACGGCGGTGAACCTGTTCTGGGCCCTGCAGCGCATGCAGGCTTTGATCGAGTGCCTGCCTGCGGACGAGGATCCGGAAGCGGTGCTGCTGGCCGAGGCCCGGCGTATCCACGAGGAAGACATCGCGGCCAACCGGCGCATGGGCGATGCCGGCGCCGCCCTCATCGCCCCGGGCAGCCGGGTGCTGACCCATTGCAATGCCGGCGCCCTGGCCACCGGCGGTTATGGCACGGCGCTGGGGGTGATTCGTAGCGCCTGGCGACAGGGACGCATCGACAAGGTCTATGCCGACGAGACCCGCCCTTGGTTGCAAGGCGCGCGGCTGACTGCCTGGGAACTGTTGCAGAGCGGGATCCCTGTGACCTTGCAGGCGGAGGCGGCGGCGGCCCACCTGATGAAATCCGGTGCCATCGACTGGGTGATCGTAGGCTCCGACCGCATTGCCGCCAATGGCGATGTGGCCAACAAGATCGGTACTTATGGTCTGGCGGTACTGGCGCGCCATCATGGGGTGAGGTTCATGGTGGTGGCGCCATCGTCCACCATCGACATGGCCATCGCCCGCGGCGAGGACATCCCCATCGAGCAGCGTGACTCCGAGGAGGTGCTGTGCCTGGCGGGGCGGCGTATCGCCGCCGAGGGCGCCGAGGCCTGGAATCCGGCCTTCGATGTGACGCCGGCGGCGCTGGTGGACGCCATCGTCACCGAACGTGGCGTGGTGGAGCAGCCCGATGCCGACAAGATGCGCGTCCTGATGGCCTGAGCCGCTGCTGCTACAGCGGCCGGGGGCGATGTGCTACAATCGCGCGATTCTCCGGCCCCGGCCCGTCCGTCGCCTGGCGCGACCCAACGCGATTTTAAAGAACAAAACCCTATATGGATTCATTCGCCAAAGAAATTCTTCCGGTCAATATCGAAGACGAAATGAAGCAGTCCTACATGGAGTACGCCATGAGCGTCATCGTAGGACGGGCACTTCCCGATGTGCGCGACGGTCTCAAGCCGGTGCATCGCCGGGTGTTGTATGCCATGAGCGAGCTGGGCAACGACTGGAACAAGCCCTACAAGAAATCGGCCCGCGTGGTGGGGGATGTGATCGGTAAATACCATCCCCATGGCGACAGCGCGGTCTACGACGCCATTGTGCGCATGGCCCAGCCCTTTTCCATGCGCCAGGTGCTCATCGACGGCCAGGGCAACTTTGGTTCGGTGGATGGTGATTCCCCCGCCGCCATGCGCTACACCGAGGTGCGCATGGCCCGCATCGCCCACGAATTGCTGGCCGACATCGACAAGGACACGGTGGACTTCGATCTCAACTACGACGAGTCGGAGCAGGAACCCTCGGTGTTGCCGGCCAAGGTACCCAATCTGTTGGTCAATGGCTCCTCCGGCATCGCGGTGGGTATCGCCACCAACATCCCGCCGCACAATCTCGCCGAGGTGGTGGATGCCTGCATCGCCTTGATCGACGACCCGGAACTGGATGTGCAGCAATTGATGGAACGCATACCAGGGCCGGATTTTCCCACCGCCGGCATCATCAACGGTGCCCGGGGTATCCGCGAGGCCTACCGCAGCGGCCGGGGGCGCATCTATGTGCGGGCCCGCACCGAAATCGAAACCGACCACACTACCGGACGCCAGCGCATCGTGGTGCACGAGTTGCCTTACCAGGTCAACAAGGCGCGCCTGCTGGAAAAGATCGCCGAGCTGGTGAAAGAGAAGAAGCTGGAGGGTATCAGTGAGTTGCGCGACGAGTCCGACAAGGACGGCATGCGCATGGTGATCGAGCTCAAGCGTGGCGAAGTGGCCGACGTGGTGCTGAACAACCTTTACCAGCACACCCAGATGCAGAACGTGTTCGGTATCAACATGGTGGCGCTGATCGACGGCCAGCCGCGCCTGCTCAATCTCAAGAGCATGCTGGAGGCCTTCATCCGCCACCGTCGCGAGGTGGTCACCCGGCGCACGGTGTTCGAGCTGCGCAAGGCCCGCGAGCGTGCCCATATCCTGGAGGGGCTGGCGGTGGCGCTGGCCAATATCGACCCGGTGATCGCCCTGATCAAAGCTTCCGCCAGCCCGGCCGAGGCCAAGGCCGCGCTGCTGGACCGTCTGTGGCAGCCTGGCGTGGTCACCGAAATGTTGTCCCGCGCCGGGGCACAGGCTTCCCGCCCCGAGCACCTGGACGAGGCCTTTGGCCTGCAGGAGGGAGGTTACCGCCTGTCCGAGGCCCAGGCCCAGGCCATCCTGGAAATGCGCCTGCACCGTCTCACCGGCCTGGAACAGGACAAGATCGTCACTGAATACAAGGATATTCTCGCTCGCATCGAGGCCCTGTTGGAGATTCTGGCCAATCCCGAACGGCTGATGCAGGTGATTCGCGAGGAGCTGGAGCACATCAAGGAACAGTACGGCGACGAGCGGCGCACCGAGATCGTGGTGACCCAGCAGGATCTCAGTATCGAGGACCTGATCAGCGACGAGCCCATGGTGGTGACTCTGTCCCATGCCGGTTACATCAAGGCGCAGCCACTGGATGCCTACAGCGCCCAACGCCGTGGTGGCAAGGGCAAGGCCGCCACCAGCATGAAGGAAGAAGATTTCGTCGACAAGTTGTTCGTGGCCAGCGCCCACGACACCCTGCTGTGTTTCTCCAGTCGCGGCAAGATGTACTGGCTCAAGGTATACCAGATTCCCCAGGCCGGCCGCACCGCCCGCGGCCGGCCCATCGTCAACCTGTTGCCGCTGGAAGAGGGAGAGCGTATCAACGCGGTGCTGCCCATCCGTGACTACGAGCCGGGCAAGTTCGTGTTCATGGCCACCAGCAGGGGCACGGTCAAAAAGACGCCCCTGACCGACTTCTCCCGCCCCCGTGCTTCCGGCATCATCGCGCTGGAACTGCGCGCCGACGATCAACTGGTGGGGGTGGACATCACCGATGGCGACGACGATGTGATGCTGTTCAGCAGCGAGGGCAAGGCGGTGCGTTTCAGCGAGCAACACGTGCGTCCCATGGGGCGTACCGCCTGCGGGGTGCGGGGTATCCGCCTGCCCGCCGACGAGCGAGTGATCGCCCTGATCATCGTGCAGCCCGGGCGCACGGTGCTGAGTGTGACGGAAAACGGTTATGGCAAGCGTACCCCGGTGGAGGACTATCCGGTGCATGGCCGTGGTGGACAGGGTGTGATCGGCATCCAGACCAGCGCGCGTAACGGCAAGGTGGTGGGTGCCGAGTTGGTCAGCGACGAAGACGAGATCATGCTGATCAGCGATGCCGGCACCCTGGTACGCACCCGGGTGGCCGAGATCTCGGTGCTGGGGCGCAATACCCAGGGTGTGAAGCTGATCAACCTGGGCGAGAACGAAAAACTGGTGGGGCTGGATCGCATCTGTGACGAGGATCTGGCCGGCGACGAGGCGGCGGCCTCCGTCGAAGCACGAGACGATCATTGAACCTGTTGAATCTGGAGAACAAATGAGCCGAGTATTCAATTTCAGCGCGGGTCCGGCCATGATGCCGGAAGAGGTGTTGCGCCAGGCCAGGGAAGAACTGGAAGACTGGCATGGCAGCGGCATGTCGGTGATGGAAATGAGCCACCGTGGCAAGGCGTTCATGGGCATTGCCGAACAGGCCGAGGCCGATCTGCGCGAGATCATGGCCATTCCCGACAATTATCGTGTCCTGTTTTTGCAGGGGGGGGCCAGCAGCCAGTTCGCCATGGTGCCCATCAACCTGCTGGGTGACAAAGGGCGGGCCGATTACGTGGTCACCGGTAGCTGGTCGAAAAAGGCCGTGGCCGAGGCCAGGCGCTTCTGTGATGTCAACATTGCCGCTAGTAGCGAGGACAGTCACTTCACCAGTGTGCCGCAGCAGGCCACCTGGGCCCTCAGCGACGATGCCGCCTATGTACACTACACTCCCAACGAGACCATCCAGGGCGTGGAGTTCGGCTGGATTCCCGAGGTGGACGCGCCGCTGGTGGCGGACATGTCGTCCACCATTCTCTCGCGGCCCATCGATGTCAGCCGCTTCGGGGTGATTTATGCCGGTGCGCAGAAGAACATCGGGCCGGCCGGGCTCACTGTGGTCATCGTGCGCGAAGACCTCATCGGCCGGGCCATGAGTAACATGCCGGCCATGTTCGATTACAAGATCCACGCCGATGCCGGTTCCATGTACAACACGCCGCCCACCTATGCCTGGTACATGGCCGGCCTGGTATTCGCCTGGATCAAGCGTCGCGGTGGCCTGCAAGCCATGGCGGAAACCAATCGTCGCAAGGCGGAGAAACTCTATGCCGCCATCGATGCATCCGAATTCTACAGCAACCCGGTGGACAAGGCCTGCCGCTCCTGGATGAACGTGCCCTTCACCCTGGCCGATCCGGCGTTGGACGGCGCCTTTCTGGAACAGGCCCAGGCGGCCGGACTGGTTACGCTCAAGGGACATCGCTCGGTGGGCGGCATGCGCGCGAGCATCTACAATGCCATGCCGGAAGAAGGCGTCGACGCCCTGATCGATTTCATGGCCGATTTTGAACGGCGCATGGGCTGAGGAGGGCGCGATGTACAAGATTCTCACCCTCAACAACATCGCCGTGGCCGGCCTGGAACGCCTGCCGCGTGATCGCTACGAGGTGGCTTCCGAAATCACTCACCCCGACGCCATCCTGTTGCGTTCCTATAACATGCACGAGATGCCCATCCCGGCATCCCTGCAATGTGTGGGGCGGGCCGGTGCCGGGGTCAACAACATCCCGGTGGACAAACTCAGTGAACAAGGCATTCCGGTGTTCAATGCCCCGGGGGCCAATGCCAATGCGGTGAAGGAACTGGTGGTGGCGGGCATGTTGCTGGCGGCGCGTAACATTTGCCAGGCCTGGGACTTCACCCGCCAGCTCCAGGGCGACGATGCCGAGCTGGCGCGAGCCGTGGAACAGGGCAAGAAGCGCTTTGCCGGCTTCGAACTGGCCGGGCGCACCCTGGGGGTGGTCGGCCTGGGCGCCATCGGCCGCCAGGTGGCCAACACAGCCCTGGAGCTGGGCATGCACGTGGTGGGCTTCGACCCGGGCATCACCGTACAGGGAGCCTGGCAGTTGTCCTCGCGGGTGGAACAGGCCGCCAGCGTGGACGACCTGCTGAGCAAGGTGGATTTCGTCTCCTTCCACGTGCCCCTGGTGGAGACCACTCGCAATATGATCAATGCCGAGCGTCTGCGCCTGATGCGTGACGGCGTCAGCATACTCAACTTCGCCCGCGGCGGTATCGTCGACGAAACGGCTGTGCTGGCGGCACTGGACGAAGGCAGGGTCAACGCCTATGTGTGCGACTTTCCCAGCAATGCCAACAGGCAGCATCCACGGGTGATTGCCCTGCCGCACCTGGGTGCCTCCACCGCCGAGGCGGAGGAAAACTGCGCGGTGATGGTGGCCGAGCAGATCCGTGACTATCTGGAGCACGGCAACATCGTCAACTCGGTGAACTTCCCCGAGGTGCGCATGCCACGGAGCGGAGGTAGCAGCCGACTGGCGGTGGCCAACCGCAACGTGCCCAATATGGTGGGCCAGATCACCACCGCCCTGGCCGAGGCCAACCTGAACATCATCGACCTGCTGAACAAGTCCCGTGGCGAGGTGGCCTATACCCTGGTGGACGTGGAAGGGGAGATTGCCCCCGCGCTGGCCGAGAGCATCGCCGCCATCGATGGCGTGTTGCGGGTGCGGGTGCTCTGAGCCATGGCCACATTGGAGCAGGTGCGCCGACGCATCGACGCCCTGGATCAAGAGATTCAGCGCCTGATCAGCGAGCGCGCCCGCTGTGCGCAGGAAATCGGCCGTATAAAACAACAGTCGGGCGATGCGGTGTTCTATCGTCCGGAACGCGAAGCCCAGGTGTTGGCGGCGGTCAAGCAACGCAACCAGGGACCCCTGAGCGACGACGAGATGGCGCGACTGTTTCGCGAGATCATGTCTGCCTGCCTGGCCCTGGAACGCCCGCTGAAGATCGCCTTTCTAGGTCCGGAGGGTACCTACACCCAGACCGCGGCGCTCAAGCATTTTGGTCATTCCGCCCGCACCGTGCCGTTGGATGCCATCGACGAGGTGTTCCGCGAGGTGGAGGCGGGCAGCGCCGACTACGGCGTGGTGCCGGTGGAAAACTCCAGCGAGGGCATGGTCACCCACACCCTGGACATGTTTCTCAGCAGCGGGCTCAATATCTGTGGCGAGGTGGTCCTGCGCATTCATCACCACCTGTTGAGCCGCGAGGATTCCCTCGCCCAGGTGCGGAGGATCTATTCCCATCAACAGTCCTTCGCCCAGTGTCGGGAATGGCTGGATGCCCATCTGGCCGGGGCCGAGCGCGAGGTGGTGGGCAGCAATGCCGCCGCTGCCCGTCGGGCGGCGGAGGAAGCGGGCACGGCGGCCATCGCCGGCGAGACCGCCGGCGAACTCTACGGGCTCCATTCCCTGGCCCGTAACATCGAGGACCAGCCGGACAACACCACCCGCTTTCTCATCATAGGACGCCAGTCCACCGAGCCCAGCGGCAACGACAAGACCTCTTTGTTGCTGTCCACCAAGAATCGCCCGGGCGCCCTGTACAGCCTGCTGGAACCCTTCCGGCGTCATGGCATCAGCCTCACCCGGATCGAGTCGCGTCCTTCGCGGCGGGCCATGTGGGACTATGTGTTCTTCGTCGACATCGAGGGCCATGCCAGCGAACCACGGGTGAGTGCGGCGTTGGAAGAACTGGACGCCCATGCGGCTATGGTCAAGATTCTCGGAGCCTTTCCCCGTGCCGCGCTCGACTGACACCGCTGCCGAACGTCTGCTGGGGCTTGCCTGCGAGGGCGTACGCGGCCTGAGACCCTATCAGCCGGGCAAGCCGCTGGAGGAGCTGGAGCGCGAATACGGCATACGCAATGCTGTCAAGTTGGCCTCCAACGAGAATCCGCTGGGGCCCGGCGAGCGCGCCCTGGCCGCCGCGCGAGATGCCCTGCGCGAGTTCCACCGTTATCCCGATGGCAACGGATTTTCCCTCAAGCAGGCGCTGGCGCGTCATCACGGGGTGGCCATGGACCAATTGGTGCTGGGCAATGGTTCCAACGACGTGCTGGAATTCGTCGCCCGGGTCCTGCTCACGCCGCAGCATGAGGCGATCTTTTCTCAACATGCCTTTGCGGTCTATCCCATCGTCACCCAGGCCGTGGGAGCGCGCGCGGTGGTGACCCCCGCACGTGACTGGGGCTATGACCTGGAAGCCATCGCCGCGGCGGTGAACGAGCGTACCCGGGTGATCTTCGTGGCCAATCCCAATAACCCCACCGGTACCTGGCTGCCCGCCGGTGAGCTGGAGGCTTTTGCCCGCGAATTGCCGCAACACGTGGTGTTGGTGGTGGACGAGGCCTATCACGAATACGTGGCGGCACCGGGTTATGCCTCCGCCCTGGCGTGGTGTGGAGAGTGTGCCAACGTCGTGGTCACGCGCACCTTCTCCAAGGCCCATGGCCTGGCCGGGCTGCGCATCGGCTATGCCGTCGCCCATGCGCAACTGGCCGACCTGCTCAACCGGGTGCGTCAGCCCTTCAATGTCAACAGCGTGGCCCTGGCCGCCGCCGAGGCCAGCCTGGAAGACAGTGATTACCTGGCCCGCGCGGTGATCCTCAATCGCCAGGGCATGGCGCAGTTGACGACAGGCCTGCGGGATCTGGGCCTGAGCTATATTCCTTCGGTGGGCAATTTCATCAGTTTCGAGTTGCCCGGTGATGCCGGCGAGGTGTACGAGCAATTGCTGCGCCGCGGGGTGATCCTGCGTCCGGTGGCCAATTATCAGATGCCGCGTCATCTGCGGGTGAGCATAGGCACCGCGGAGGAAAACCAGCGCTTCCTCGCGGCACTGGCCGAGGTGTTGGCATGACGGCTCCCATCGCCAGACTGTGCATCATCGGGGTCGGCCTGATCGGCGGCTCCTTGGCTCTGGCCGCGCGTCGTCAGGGACTGGTGAAGCACATCGTTGGCTGCGGACGCGTGCGCGAGCACCTGGAAACTGCCCGTCGCCTGGGCGTGATCGACGAGGCGAGCCTGGATCCGGCAGTCGCCGTGGCCGGTGCCGACATGGTGGTGCTGGCGGTGCCCCTGGGCGCCATGTATCCGGTGCTGGCGGCGATCAAGGGTCACCTGGAGCCGGATGCCGTTCTCACCGACGTGGGCAGTGCCAAGGCCAGCGTAGTGGCGGACGCCCAGCGCGTTTTCGGGGAGTTGCCGGCGGGTTTTGTGCCGGGGCATCCCATCGCCGGTACCGAAAAGAGCGGGGTGGAGGCGGCCTTTGCCGAGCTGTATGAAAACCGCTGCGTGATTCTCACCCCCCTGCCCAGTTCCGCGTCCTGGGCGGTGGAACGGCTCACCGCTCTGTGGCAGGGTGTGGGCGCCGAGGTGGTGAGCATGTCTCCCCGGCATCACGACGAGGTATTGGCCGCCACCAGCCACCTGCCTCATGTGCTGGCCTTTGCCTTGGTGGACACCCTGGGCCGCATGCAGGAGAGGGCGGAGATCTTCAAATATGCCGCCGGCGGTTTCCGGGACTTCACCCGCATCGCCTCCAGCGACCCGGATGTGTGGCGCGACATCTGTCTGGCCAATGGCGAGGCCATGCTGGCGGCGTTGGACAAGTACAAGGCCGAACTGGAGAGCCTGACCGAGGCCATCCGGCGCAAGGATCGCCAAGCCATAGAATTGATCCTGCGTCGGGCCAAATCCATCCGTGATCACTACGTTATCAACTGAGACCCAGCGGGAAAGCACCATGAACAACACCGTATTCCGTCTGCGCCCCGGTGGCCGCCTGCGAGGCCGCTTGCGGGTGGCCAGCGACAAGTCCATATCCCACCGCAGCATCATGTTCGGCGCTCTGGCCGAAGGGGTGACCGAGGTGGAGGGGTTCCTCGAGGGGGCCGACAGTCTGGCTACCCTGGCCGCCTTTCGCGCCATGGGCGTGGCCATCGAGGGCCCCGAGGAAGGGCGGGTGAGCATCCAGGGTGTGGGTATGCAGGGTCTGCGCCCGCCACCGGGGCCACTGGACCTGGGCAACTCCGGCACCTCCATGCGGCTGCTGGCGGGCTTGCTGGCGGCGCAGGCCTTCGATACCACCTTGGTGGGCGATGCCTCCCTGTCCGGCCGGCCCATGCGTCGGGTCACCGAGCCGCTGACACGCATGGGCGCCCGCATCGACACCAGCGAGGGGGGGACCGCGCCGTTGCACATCCACGGCGGCCAGCACCTGCGGGGAATCGACTACGAGATGCCCATGGCCAGTGCTCAGGTCAAGTCCTGTTTGTTGCTGGCCGGCCTGTACGCCGAGGGGGAAACCTGTGTCGGTGAGCCTGGCATCACCCGCGATCATACCGAGCGCATGTTGCAGGCCTTCGGTTATCCGGTGCAAAAAAATGGGCACCGGGTCTGCGTGCAGGGTGGTGGAGGTCTGCGGGCCACTCGCATCCAGGTGCCGGCAGACATTTCCTCGGCGGCTTTTTTCCTGGTGGGCGCGGCCATTGCGCCGGGTTCGGACGTGTTGCTGCAAGAGGTGGGCGTCAATCCCACCCGCATCGGTGTGATAGATATCCTGCAGCGCATGGGTGCCGATCTCACCCTGTTGAACCAGCGCATGGCCGGTGGCGAGCCGGTGGCCGACATCCGTATTCGCAGCGCGCCACTGCGGGGCATAGCGATTCCCGAGGAGCTGGTGCCGCTGGCCATCGACGAGTTTCCCGCCATTTTCGTGGCGGCGGCCTGTGCCGAGGGCACCACGGTGCTCACCGGGGCGGAGGAGCTGCGGGTCAAGGAGAGCGACCGCATCCAGGCCATGGCCGACGGTCTGCAGATCCTGGGAATCGAGGCCCGGCCCACGGCCGACGGCATTGTCATCGAGGGTGGACAGCTCGGTGGCGGACGCATCGACAGCCAGCACGATCATCGCATTGCCATGGCTTTTGCCATGGCTGCCCTGCGGGCCACGGATGAGATCGTGATCGACCATTGCGACAACGTGGCCACCTCGTTTCCCAATTTCGTCGAACTGGCCGCGGCAAGCGGGCTGGGGATTTCTTCCCGGGAGATGGGGCAATGACGGTGCCGGTGATCACCATCGATGGTCCCAGCGGCTCGGGCAAGGGCACCATCGGGCGGTGCCTGGCCGAGCACCTGGGTTGGCATTTCCTCGACAGCGGCGCGCTCTACCGGGTGCTGGGTCTGGCCGCCTCGCGTCGCGGTGTGGCGCTGGACGACGAAGATACGCTGGCCGAGCTGGCCGCGGCGTTGGACGTGCGCTTCGTACATGGTGAGGATGGCGAAGTGCGGGTGCGGCTGGACGGAGAAGATGTGAACCGCGAGATCCGTACCGAGGAGAGTGCCGCCCGGGCCTCGCGGGTGGCCAGCCTGCCGGCGGTGCGCCAGGCCCTGCTGGCGCGCCAGCGCGCCTTCCGGCAGCCGCCGGGACTGGTGGCCGATGGTCGAGACATGGGTACGGTGGTGTTTCCCGACGCCCCCCTCAAGCTGTTTCTCACCGCCAGCGTGGAGGAACGCGCCCGCCGGCGCTATCGGCAGTTGAAGGAAAAGGGCGTCGATGCTATGCTTCCAAGGATTTTGGCCGATGTCCGCGCGCGCGATGCGCGTGACTCCGAGCGTCGCGTCGCTCCTCTGCTTCCCGCTGAAGATGCCGTGATCATTGACACTTCGGGTCTCGCTGTAGCCGAGGTGGAGCGTCGGGTATTGGCCTTGGTCGAAGAAAGATTCCAGTGACCGCTCTGCGTCGGGTTCCCGCCATCGTTTTCCGGGGTCGGCGGTGATGTCGCTGGTGGGTGCAACGAACGCGTGAAGAAACGGCAGCGGCGGATGGGCCTGTGGTTTTTTCATAAGACATTCAATACTTTATTCTGAAGGTTGGTAATCAATAATGGGTGAAAGTTTCGCGGAACTGTTCGAGCAGAGTCTCAACGAAGAAAACATGCGTCCCGGTGCCATCGTCAAAGGCGAGGTGGTGCACATCGGTGACGGCCACGTAGTGGTCAATGCAGGCCTGAAATCGGAAGGCATCATTCCCATCGAACAGTTCTACAACGAGCAGGGCGAACTGGAAGTCGCCGTCGGCGACACCGTCGACGTGGCGCTGGAGGCCATCGAAGACGGCTACGGTGAGACCCGCCTGTCGCGGGAGAAGGCCAAACGGGCCCAGTCCTGGCTCGAACTGGAGAAGGCGCACGAGAACAACGAAACCGTGACCGGTGTCATCTGCGACAAGGTCAAGGGTGGTTTCACCGTGGAAATCAAGGATATCCGCGCATTCCTGCCGGGCTCGCTGGTGGATGTGCGGCCGGTTCGCGATACTTCCTACCTGGAAGGCAAGGAACTGGAGTTCAAGGTCATCAAGATCGATCGCAAGCGCAACAACGTGGTGGTCTCCCGCCGCGCGGTGGTGGAGAGCGAGAACAGTGCCGAACGCGAGGAGTTGCTCAAGAGCCTGGAAGAGGGCGCAGTGGTCAAGGGTATCGTCAAGAATCTGACCGACTACGGTGCCTTCGTCGATCTGGGCGGTATCGACGGCCTGTTGCACATCACCGACATGTCCTGGAAGCGGGTCAAGCACCCCAGCGAGGTCATCAATGTGGGTGACGAGGTGGAAGTCAAGGTGCTCAAGTTCGACCGCGAACGCAATCGCGTCTCTCTCGGTCTGAAGCAGTTGGGCGAGGATCCCTGGCAGGATATCTCCCGCCGTTATCCGGTGGGCACCCGCCTGTTCGGCAAGGTCACCAATATCGCCGACTACGGCTGCTTCGTGGAGATCGAGGAAGGGGTCGAAGGCCTGGTGCACGTATCCGAAATGGACTGGACCAACAAGAACATCCACCCCAGCAAAGTGGTTCAGCTCGGCGACGAGGTGGAGGTCATGGTGCTGGACGTGGACGGCGAGCGCCGGCGCATCTCCCTGGGCATCAAGCAATGCCAGCCCAATCCCTGGGAAGAGTTCGCCGCCAAGCACAACAAGGGTGACCACATCACCGGCAAGATCAAGTCGATCACCGATTTCGGCATCTTCATCGGTCTGGAAGGAGGCATCGACGGCTTGGTTCACCTGTCCGACATCTCCTGGAACGAGCCCGGCGAGGAAGCCATTCGCAATTACAAGAAGGGTGACGAGGTGGAGACCGTCATCCTGGTCATCGATCCCGAGCGCGAGCGTATCTCCCTGGGTATCAAGCAACTGGAAAAGGATCCCTTCTCCAACTTTCTCGCGGAACACGGCAAGGGCAGTATCGTCACCGGTACCGTGACCGAGGTGGATGCCAAGGGCGCCGTGGTCGATCTGGGCGATGGCGTGGAGGGCAACCTGCGGGCCTCCGAACTCTCGCGCGAGCGGGTGGAAGACGCGCGCAACGTGCTCAAGCCCGGCGACACGGTGGAGGCCAAGTTCATCGGCGTCGACCGCAAGAATCGGGTGATCAATCTCTCGATCAAGGCCAAGGACATGGACGAGGAGTCGGAGGCGATGAGCGACTATGTGCGCTCGGCCAAGTCCGACGCGGCCTCGACCACCTTGGGCGACTTGCTGAAGGAACAGATGGAAAGCAAGAGCTGATCATGTCGAAAGGCCCTCCTCGTGAGGGCCTTTTTTTCTTGTCGTTGGAAAAACTCTATGCTGTAATGAAATCCGCTTCCTTTGTGTGGCAGACTGGGTGCAACGAAGCGAGATGTGGTGGCTGGCGTGAACAATACCGTACAAGAAAAAACCATGACCAAGTCCGAGTTGATGGAGGCCTTGGCGAAGAAACTGGCCAAGGGGCGTGACTCCCTGGCGCACAAGGATATCGAGCTGGCGGTCAAGACCATGCTGGAACAGATGACCCAGTCCCTGGCCACCGGGCAACGCATCGAGATTCGCGGTTTTGGCAGTTTCTCGCTGCATTTTCGTCCACCCCGCATGGGGCGCAATCCAAAGACCGGCGATCCCGTTCCGCTGGCCGGCAAGTATGTACCCCACTTCAAGCCTGGCAAGGAGTTGCGCGAGCGCGTCAATGCCGCTGCCAAGCTGAGCGAGAAACCCTGAGACGACTACACCTCTCTCCATGCCGCTTGCATGTAGGCATGGGCCTTGCCGGAGACCGTTGTCGTTCAGGTCTCCATCGATTCCCCCAATGGCTTTTTCCTCGTTGAGGAAACTTGTATCATGTGCCGGATGTGTCTGCCCGGAAAAGTGTCGCTGGCGCTGGGTCATGGGTGGATCGGGAGCAGCGGGAGAGGCCGGCTCCGTGTGATGGATACGCAAGAATAACGACTCTAATCAGGGGTTTATGGGAGGCAAAATGTCGAAACTGATCATTTCCTTATTTCTGTTGGTGGTGCTGGCGGTAGCCTTGAGTTTCTCGGTCATCAATTCTCACACGGTGGTGCTGCACTACTATCTGGGTTCCATTGAGTTGCCCTTGGCGGTCTTGCTGGCTTTTACCCTGGCCATCGGAGCCCTATTGGGCATGCTGGCGATGATAAAAAAGGTCATGAGCCTGAAAATGGAAGTTGCCCGTCTGCGGCGCATGGTCCGGGTATCCGAGCAAGAGGCTGAAAATCTGCGTTCGCTGCCGGCCGTCAAGAGCGCCTGATGCCCGACTTGCTGTGGTTTCTGTTGCCTGTCGCGGCATTCTCCGGTTGGTGGGTGGCGCAGCGACAGCATCGGGAGACCACGGGCGAACAGCGTTCCCAGGCCTATTCCTCCGGTTATTATGAAGGCCTGAACTATCTGCTCAACGAGCAGCCAGACAAGGCGCTGGAGGTCTTCGTCAGGTCGCTGCCGGTGAGTGGCGAGACGGTGGAGATTCACCTGGCCCTGGGTAGCCTGTTTCGACGCCGGGGCGAAATCGATCGTGCCATTGTGCTGCACCAGAACCTGCTGGAGCAGCCCGGGCTGAACAGCCGCCAGCGCGAGCAGGTGATGTTCGAGCTGGCTCAGGATCATCTCTCGGCTGGCTTGCTCGACCGGGCGGAGGAATTGTTCCTCGAGCTCAAGCGCTCCCGCAGCCATGCCCAAGCGGCGCTGCGGCTGTTGATCGACGTCTACCAGCAGGAGAAGGACTGGGTCAATGCCATCAGCGCGGCCTACCAGTATGCGGATATCACTGGCGAACGCCAGGATTTCATTATTGCCCACTATTATTGCGAGCTGGCCGAGCAGGCCCTGGCCGAGGGGCGTGAACGCGCGGCCGGTGAGTTCGTGGCCAAGGCCTTGCAGGCCGACGGGGACAGTGTGCGGGCTGCGCTGATCATGGCGCGCATGGCCATTGGCAGAGAGGATTGCCAGGCGGCAGTGAAACATCTACAGCGGGTTTTACAGCGCAAAAGCCCCTATGTAAGCGAAATCTTGGCCTTGTTGGTGACATGCTATGAGCATCTGGGTTGGCGTGAGCGTATTCCAAGCCTGCTGGCGGGGGTGGAAGCACCGGCCGACGGTGTATTCGAAACCCTCGCTCTGGCCCGCTTGTGCGATCGCTATGGGGAGAATGCGCGGGCGCGCCGCTTGCTCGAAGCCCTGTTGGACAGAAAGCCCGACAGCGAAGTCCTATCCTGTTATCTGGAACTGTTGGGCGAACGGTTTGATTGTAGATCCACCCTGGACAGGCTCAAGCGCCTGCTGCGCCAGAGGGCGGAGCTGGCCATGCGCTATCTTTGCAGCCAATGCGGTTTTTCGGGTCAGGAGCTGCATTGGCAATGTCCCAGTTGCAAGAGTTGGGGGACCATCCGGCCCCTTTGACGTTTCGAGTTGATGCAACAAGTGAACGATCCCAAAATCATCGTGGCGCTGGATTTTCCACGCCAGGCAGAGGCACTGGAGTGTGCCCGGCGACTGGCGCCGGAGTTGTGTCGAGTGAAAGTGGGCAAGGAGTTGTTCACCGCTGCGGGGCCGGCGGTGGTGGAAGCACTCATAACGCTGGGTTTCGAGGTTTTTCTGGATCTGAAGTTTCACGATATTCCGGCCACCGTGGCCAAGGCCTGTCGGGCCGCCGCCACACTGGGTGTGTGGATGGTGAACGTGCATGCCCTGGGGGGACCGCGTATGCTGGCGGCGGCGCGGGAGGCGCTGGAGACGGGCGACCAGCGCCCCTTGCTGATTGCGGTGACCATTCTCACCAGCGCCTCGGCGGCCGACCTGCAGGCAGTGGGCCTGGCTGGAGAGCCGGAAGAACATGTGTTGCGCCTGGCCCGCCTGGCGCGGGAACATGGGCTCGACGGCGTGGTCTGCTCGGCCCGTGAAGCCCGCCTGCTGCGTGAACGCTGTGGCGAGGATTTCTGTCTGGTCACGCCGGGTATCCGTCCACAGGGTAGCGCCAGCGACGACCAGGTGCGCATCGTCACCCCGGTCCAGGCCGTGCGCCAGGGGGCCGATTATCTGGTCATCGGCCGGCCTATCACCCAGGCGACCGAGCCCCGGGCCCGGCTGGAGGCCATCCAGCGCGAGATTACAGATATCAGCCACCCATGAACGAACGTAAGGCCGTTTCACCGGGAGCAGGTCTGACCGCCTTGATGTTCGGTGTCTGCACATTGACACCTGCATTGGCCGACGAGGGTCCGCGCATCACCACCCTGAACCGTTTCAGCCTGGAAGAGCTACGCCTGCCAAAGGGGGAGAGCATGGGGCTTTTGGGTGGTAATTTCCTGTTCGAGAAGAGAGGGAATTACTGGGGCCTGGGGATTTATGGTGCGGTGACCGGGCGCCGGGGTGGTTTCTTCACCGGCGGGTTCGAACTGGGACGGCGTTTTTGCGCCGCACCCTGGTGTCTGGACGCTGGCCTGTTCGTGGGTGGAGGTGGAGGCGGTGCCGCGCCCCAGGGCGGTGGCCTGATGTTGCGTCCCCACCTGGATGTGTGGCGGGATTCCGGCGTGCATGGCTGGGCCCTGGGTATCAGTCAGGTGCGTTTCCCCAATGGTGCCATTTCCAGTTGGCAGGCCAGTGTTTCGTATCAGCGCCGCTTTTCCC
Source organism: Gammaproteobacteria bacterium (assembly GCA_015487785.1). Classification (GTDB taxonomy): domain Bacteria; phylum Pseudomonadota; class Gammaproteobacteria; order S012-40; family S012-40; genus S012-40. Next base: position 21,374 of record WFPC01000057.1, read on the forward strand.
AGTTCTGGCTCGCCGGTTGGCCGACTGTGGCAAGCGGCATATTGTCGGGGCGGGCGGTATCCCGCGAGCTGGCCCTGCAGGGCACGGCCTACCTGCCGGCACGGGATCACCGCGGACGCAGTGGCAAGCCGCTGGATCGTACTATGCAGGTGATCGGTATTCGCTGGCGTCAGCATTGGCGAGGACGCTGGTGGCCGGGTTTCGAGACCGCTGGCGCCTGGGGAGGCGCCATCGATGGCTTTGCCCAGGTGCTGGGCGGCCTGGATTTCATCCAGCCCTTGGGACGGCGCTGGGACGTGCTGTTGTCGGCGCGCCTGGGTGCCGCCGGTGGTGGCGACGTGGATACCGGAGGTGGCGTCATCGGACGCCTGGCGGGGGGAGTGCAGTACGTCCTGGACAAAGGCTGGTCCTTGCAACTGGAAGGCGGGCAGACCCGGGCATGGCGGGGAGGTTTCACCGCTTCCACGCTCAGCCTGGCGGTGTTCCATCGTTATCACACCCTGGCGCCCCTGGGTGAAATGCGCCAGGCGCACCGGGTGCGCTGGAAAGCGCATCGCGTGCGGGCGGGTATCCAAAGCTATCGTTTCAGTGGTTATGAGGGACGCAAGTCACCGCGCCATGTGTCGGGTCCGGTGGATATGTTTGTGCTCAAGATGGATGCGTTTGCCAATTCCCGCTTTTTTCTCACCGGCCAGGCGCTGGGCGCCTACGACGGTGGTGCCGGTGGTTATGCCGTGGGGCTGGTGGGTGCGGGCTGGCAGGTATCGCGGACCGATTTCTGGTACGGCGGCGAAGTGGCCGTCGGGGCGGCGGGTGGCGGTGGCCTGGACGTGGGTGACGGGGTCTTGTTGCAGGCCTTGTTGAATCTGGGGCTGATGCTGAACAAACAACTCGGTTTGGAAGGTGGGATTGGCTATACTGTCGCCCCCGAAGGCCGCTTGCAAACGGCCACGGGTGAATTGTCGCTGGTCTACCGGTTTGCTGTGCCACAGTTGCAGCAATGAATCGGACGAGAAGGAGTGATGGGTTTGCGGTTTGAAGGCGTGTCGAAAATCCCCCGGTCGTTGCCGGGCCGGATCTGGGGGATGCTGTTCTTGTTCCTGGCAAGCGGCGGAGTGTGGGCCGCCCTCAGCCCCAGCGCCCAGCAGTTGCAGATGTTCAACTCGCTCAGCGCGGCGGAAAAGCAACAGGTGATGCAGGCCCTGGGAGGGACGTCGGATGCTGTGATTTCCGTGCCCCAGACCGGTGGGCCCCAGTCTCAGAAAGTCGAGCAGGCCCCGGCGACGGACGCCGAGGCCCCTGCCAAGGACGAGGCCCTGGCGGCCGAGCTGGAGGCCGAGCGCAAGCGTTTCCGTGGTGGCGACACCCTGATACTCTATTTGCGCAAGTTGCCGGAGAAAACCGAACACAACCTGGTTGCGCAAAAACGCAAGGAAGACGAGCTGGAGCCTCCCGAGGGCAGTATCCACCGGCTGGACAAGAACGGTTTTCTCGATTTGCCCGATGTGGGCAGGATTCAACTCGCCGGCCTCACCGAGGAGGAAGCGGCGGCGCGGATCCTGCTCGAGCCCATCTACCAGGGTTACGAGGTGGGGGTCAAGCGCCTGCCCCTGGTCAAGAGTGGGCGGGATGCCTTGCAGCCCTTCGGTTATGAAATCTTTCGTCGCGATGGCGAGGCGGTTTCCTCGCTGGACGTGCCGGTGCCCAGCGACTACCAGGTGGGTCCCGGAGACATCATCAATATCCAGCTCTTCGGCAAGGAGAACCAGAACTACAGCCTGCAGGTGGCCCGTGACGGCACCCTGGCCTTTCCTGGCATGGGCTTCATTCCGGTGGCGGGAATGAGCTTCGCCGAACTCAAGAGCGACCTCCAGGACCGGGTGAAACGCCAGTTCATCGGCGTGGAGGCCCATGTCACCATGGGAGAGCTGCGTGGTATCCGGGTCTTCGTGCTGGGTGAGGTGGAGCGTCCCGGTGCCTATACTCTCAGCGCGCTCAGCGGCATCACCCAGGCCCTGATCCAGGCCGGCGGGGTCAAGAGCATGGGTTCGCTGCGCAATATCCAGCTCAAGCGAGAGGGCCGGCGGGTGGCGACCCTGGATGCCTATGATCTGTTGCTCAGGGGCGATAACCGCAATGACCGGGTGCTCAGGCCCGGCGACGTGGTCTATGTGCCCCCGGTGGGTGCCACGGTGGCGGTCTATGGCGAGGTCAAGCGACCGGCCATCTATGAATTGAAGAAAAAGAACCGCACGGTGCGCGAGGTAATCGAGCTGGCTGGCGGTGTCTTGCCCACTGCCTACTTGGACGAGGTGATCCTGGAGCGGGTGGAGCACGAACTGCAACGTCGGATTCTGCAGGTGAATCTGAACCAGCGCCACACACCAAGGGTGAAATCCGGCGATGTGATCCGGGTGGACTCGGTGACCGAACGCCTGGCCAACGTGATCACCGTGCGGGGCATGACCGAACGGGCCGGGTGGTACCAGTGGCGCGAAGGCATCCGGCTGACCGACATCTTCAAGTCGGCAGCGGTGTTCAAGCCCAATGCCGACCTGGAGTACTTGCTCGTCAAGCGCTACACCGAACCAGGCCATCGCCTCACCGTGCTCATGGGTAACCTGGTCCGGGCCTGGCAGGAACCCGATTCCGCCGCCAACCTGGTCTTGCAACCCCGTGACGAGATCCTGATCTTCCAGCTCGGCGACAACCGCCAGCGCCATATCCGGCCCATCATCGAGCAGTTGACCCTGCAATCGTCCAAGCAGGCGCCCACGCCGGTGGTGCGGGTGAGCGGGCGGGTGCATGCCGAGGGGGATTATCCCCTGGTGCCTGGCATGCGGGTGAGTGATTTGATCCGTGCCGCCGGGCGTTTGCAGGAATCGGCCTATACCCTGGAGGCGGAGCTGACCCGCTATGTGACCGAGGATGGAAAGCCGCGGGTGCTGGAACATCTGCGCATCCCCCTGCAGCAGATACTGGCCGAGCACGACGACAGCGACGTGCTGCTACAGCCCTTCGATCATCTCAATATCAAGGCCGTTCCCCTGTGGGAACAGGAAAACTTCGTGGAACTCAAAGGCGAGGTGCGGTTCCCCGGTCGCTATGCCATTTCCCGGGGTGAAACCTTGAGCCAGTTGCTCAAGCGGGCCGGTGGGCTGACCGGATTCGCCTATCCACAAGGCGCGGTATTCATGCGCGAGGATCTGCGCCGCCGCGAGCAGGAACGCATGGATGCCATGGCGGCCAAGCTGGAGGCGGAGCTGGCGGCACTGACCCTGCAACGGGCCAATACACCGGCGGAGGCCGCCAGCGGGGGCATTGCCACGGACCTGCTGAGCAAGTTGCGCACGGTCAAGGCGGCGGGACGCCTGGTGATCCACTTGGATGAGATCAATGCCGCCCTGGCGGAGGGCCGACCGGTGGATCCCGACATCGATGTGATCCTGCGCGATGGCGACCGGCTCTTCGTGCCGGCGCAGATGCAGGAGGTCACGGTGATCGGTGAGGTCTATCATCCCACCTCGCATCTCTATGCCAAGGACCTGTCGGTGAAGGATTACATCAATGCCAGTGGTGGCATGACCAACCAGGCGGCCAAGAGCAACATCTATGTGATCAAGGCCGATGGTACGGTGAACCCGGCCAAGAAGGGCTGGTTCTCGCCGCTGGCGCGGATTTCACCCGGGGACACCATCGTGGTGCCCTATGATTCCCAGCGGGTCAGCAAGCTCAAGCTGTGGAGTGATATCTCGCGCATCACCTATCAACTGGGGCTGTCCATCGCCGCCTGGAACAGCGTCGGCTTGCTGAATTTCTGATTACGCATCATGACCGAAGAAAAACACAAGCCATCCTCCGCCGGACCACCACCGGCGATGTATTACGCGCCCCTGCCGGCGCCGGTCGAGGACGACGAGATCGACCTGGCGGAGTATTGGCGTACCCTGATGCGCCACAAGGCCATTCTCTTCACCAGCGTACTGGTGTTCACCCTGGGCAGCCTGGCCGCCGCTTTTCTGATGACCCCCATCTACCGCGCCGAGGTGGTGGTGGCGCCGGTATCGGAGGAGAAGGGCGGTGGGCTCTCGGCCCTGGCCGGGCAATTCGGTGGCCTGGCCTCCCTGGCCGGCATCAATCTCGGTGGGGGAGGTGGCAAGGTGGAGGAGGCCATCGCCAAGCTCAAGTCGCGCGCCTTCACCACGGCCTTCATCGAGGAGCAAGAGTTGATGCCGGTGTTGTTCGACGAAATCTGGGACCCCGAGGCCAAGCGCTGGCGGGTGGACTCGGAAGAGGACATTCCCACGGCCTGGGATGCCTATGAGGCGTTCGACGAGATCCGCAGTATCAGCGAGGACAAGAAAACCGGCATCATCACCCTGGCTATCGAGTGGAAGGATCCGGAGCTGGCCGCGCGTTGGGCCAATGCGCTGATCGCACGGCTCAACAAAGAGTTGCAACGGGAGGCCATCGAGGAGGCACAAAAGAGCATCGCCTACCTGGAACAGCAACTGGAGCAGACCAGCGTGATCGAGATGCGCCAGTCCATTTTCCGCCTCATCGAGGCCCAGACCAAGAATATCATGCTGGCCAATGTGCGCGACGAATTCGCCTTCAAGGTCATCGACAAGGCCGTGCCGCCGGAAGAGAAGGCCAAGCCCAAGCGCAAGCTGATGGTGGCGCTGGGTTTGGTGATGGGGCTGTTCGTGGGGGTTTTCCTGGCTTTTTTCGCCGCCTTTCTCAAGAAGCAGCGTGAACTGGGCGATGAAGCTGCCAATGTGGCCGGTGAAGGTGAGACATGAGCATGAAATTGCATCCGGTGATCCTGTGTGGTGGCTCGGGCACCCGCCTGTGGCCCATGTCGCGGGAACATTATCCCAAGCAGCTCCTGCGCCTGGTGGGCGAGGACAGCTTGCTGCAGGCCACTCTCCGGCGTCTCCAGGGCCTGCAGCCCGGCGAAGGTTTCGCGCTGGCCGACCCCTTGTTGATCAGCAACGAGGCCCACCGTTTTCTGGTGGCCGAACAAATGCGCCAGGCCGGCCTGGATGGGGCCGGCATCATTCTCGAGCCGGTGGGTCGCAATACGGCGCCGGCGGTCACTCTGGCGGCGGAACAGGTGGTTCGCGAAGCCGATGACGGCCTGCTGCTGGTGATGCCGGCCGATCACGTCATCGCCGACCGCGCGGCCTTTCACCGGGCGGTATGTCAGGGCCTGCCCTTTGCCGCGGCGGGCAAGATGGTCACCTTTGGCATCGTGCCCACGCATGCCGAGACCGGCTATGGCTATATCAAGCGGGGCCAGGCCCTGGGTGGCGAGGCGCACGGCATCGAGCGCTTCGTGGAAAAGCCCGATGCCGATACCGCTGCCGAGTTCGTCAGCAGTGGCGATTATTTGTGGAACAGCGGCATGTTCCTGTTCCGTGCCTCGGCTTGGCTGGAGGCCATTGCCGAATATCGCCCCGACATCGCCCGCCAGGGCAAGGCGGCTATGGACGGACTGAGCCGTGATCTCGATTTCATCCGCGTGGATGCACAGGCTTTTGCACGCTGCCCCAGCGACTCCATCGACTACGCAGTGATGGAACAGGTGACTTCCCTGCATCCCGAGGCCCGCCACCAGGGCGTGGTGATCCCTCTGGATGCCGGCTGGTCCGACGTGGGTTCCTGGCAGAGCCTGTGGGAGGTGGGTGACAAGAATGCGCAGGGCAACGTGGTGGCGGGGGATGTCTACCTGCACGACACCCAGGACTCGTTGGTGCTGGCCGAACGCCGGGTGGTGGCCACCATCGGCCTGCGCGACATGGTGGTGATCGAAACCCCGGATGCCGTGCTGGTGGCGGACAAGGCGGCGGCACAGGATGTCAAGCAGGTGGTCGGCCGGCTCAAGGACGATGCCCGTCAAGAGGCAGTCAGTCATCGCCGGGTCTACCGGCCCTGGGGCAGCTACGAAGGCATCGACGTGGGCGAGCGTTTCCAGGTCAAGCGCATCGTGGTGGCGCCGGGCGCGCGTCTGTCATTGCAGATGCATCACCACCGGGCCGAGCACTGGATCGTGGTCAGGGGCACGGCGCGGGTCACGCGGGGCGAGGAGCAGTTCCTGCTGTCGGAGAACCAGTCTACCTACATTCCTTTGGGGACCACCCATCGCCTGGAGAATCCCGGCACCATTCCCCTGGAGATCATCGAGGTCCAGTCGGGCAGTTACCTGGGAGAGGACGACATCGTGCGTCTCGACGACCAGTATGGGCGGGACTGACGGCATCAATTGGCGCCGGAATTTGCTATCATTCGCGCTTTCGGGTTCGGGGCTCCTTCCGGGAGCGAGACGGACACGGCGTGAATCGACCGTTTGAAGAGTATTCGTGGCTGAACTAAAGCATATCCGCAACTTTTCCATCATCGCCCACATCGATCATGGCAAGTCCACTCTGGCCGATCGCTTCATCGAGGTGTGTGGCGGTCTCAGCGCCCGCGAAATGGAGCAACAGGTACTCGACTCCATGGATCTGGAGCGCGAACGGGGCATCACCATCAAGGCACAGAGCGTGACCCTCGATTATCGTGCCAGGGATGGTGAGACCTACCAGCTCAATTTCATCGACACCCCGGGGCATGTGGATTTTTCCTACGAGGTGTCGCGCTCCCTGGCGGCCTGCGAGGGGGCGTTGCTGGTGGTGGATGCCTCCCAGGGCGTGGAGGCACAGAGCGTGGCCAATTGCTATACCGCCATCGAACAGGGGCTGGAGGTGTTGCCGGTACTCAACAAGATCGATCTGCCCGCCGCCGATCCACAGCGGGTGATCCAGGAGATCGAGGAAATCATCGGTATCGAGGCGCATGACGCCCTCAAGGTCAGCGCCAAGACTGGCGAGGGAGTGGAGGACCTGCTGGAGCAACTGGTGGCGCGCATTCCGCCTCCCGAGGGTGACCGTGAAGCGCCCCTGCAGGCCCTGATCATCGATTCCTGGTTCGATAACTATCTGGGCGTGGTTTCACTGGTACGCATCGTCCAGGGTCGCTTGCAGGCCAAGCGCAAGATCCAGGTCATGTCCAGCGGGCGTACCCACCTGGTGGAAAAGGTGGGCATTTTCACCCCCAAGCGCCATGACCTGGAACAACTGGAGGCCGGCGAAGTGGGCTATGTGATCGCCGGCATCAAGGAGGTGGACGGCGCGCCGGTGGGCGATACCCTCACCTATGCCGACAATCCCGCCGACGAACCCCTGCCGGGTTTCAAGCCGGTACAGCCGCAGGTGTTCGCCGGGTTGTTTCCGGTCAGCGCCGAAGACTACGAGAACCTGCGCGACGCCCTGGCCAAGCTACGCCTCAATGATGCCGCGCTGTTCTACGAGCCGGAAACCTCCCAGGCCCTTGGTCTGGGTTTTCGTTGCGGTTTCCTGGGCACCCTGCATATGGAGATCATCCAGGAGCGGCTGGAGCGGGAATACGATCTCAACCTGGTCACCACGGCGCCCACGGTGGTCTACGAGGTGCTCACCAAGAGCGGCGAGGTGGTCAAGGTGGACAATCCTTCCGAGTTGCCCGATCCCAGCAAGATAGAAGAAATGCGCGAGCCCATCATCACCGCCAGCATGTTGCTGCCCAAGGACTATGTGGGCGCGGTGATGAACCTGTGCATCGAAAAGCGCGGTGTGCAGAAGAAACTGCAATACCTGGGCAACCAGGTGGCCATGGAATACGAATTGCCCCTGAGCGAGGTGGTGCTGGATTTCTTCGACCGCCTCAAGTCGGTCAGCCGTGGCTATGCCTCGCTGGACTATCATTTCACCCGTTTCCAGGCTGCCAACTTGGTCAAACTGGACATTCTCATCAACGGCGAGCGTGTGGACGCCCTGTCCATCATCGTGCACCGTGACCAGGCCTATCATCGCGGTCGCGAGCTGGTGGAGAAAATGCGCGAGATTATTCCCCGGCAAATGTTCGAGGTGGCCATCCAGGCCGCCATCGGTTCCCACATCATTGCCCGTTCCACGGTCAAGGCCATGCGCAAGAATGTCACCGCCAAGTGCTATGGCGGCGACGTTTCGCGCAAGCGCAAACTGCTGGAGAAGCAGAAGGAAGGCAAGAAACGTATGAAACAGGTCGGCTCGGTGGAGATTCCCCAGGAAGCCTTTCTCGCCGTGCTCCAGGTCGGAAAGAAATAAGAGGGCACTATGGACTTTCCCACTCTCATGGTCATCGCCGTGCTGGTCACCGGCGGCATCTGGGCACTGGATGTGATCCTGTGGAAACCCAAGCGGCGCGAGGCGGCGGAAAAGCTGCGATCCTCCGCGCCGGAGGTGGAACAGGAGGCCATCGAGGCGGTGGAGAAAGAACCCCTGCTGGTGGAATATGCCCGTTCGTTCTTTCCCGTGATCCTGGTGGTGCTGGTATTGCGCTCCTTCGTGGTGGAGCCGTTTCGCATTCCCTCCGGTTCCATGCTGCCCACCCTGGAGGTGGGTGATTTCATCCTGGTCAACAAGTTCGCCTACGGGCTGCGTCTGCCGGTCAGCAATCAGAAGATCCTCGATCTGGGTGAACCCCAGCGGGGCGACGTGGTGGTATTCCGCTATCCCAAGGACCCCTCGGTGGACTACATCAAGCGGGTGGTGGGTGTACCCGGCGACCACGTGGTCTATCGCGACAAGGTGCTTTATATCAACGGCAAGAGAATGCCGCAGAAACTGCTCGGGCCTTACATGGGCAGCAATACCGGGTTGCCCATCTCCGGCATCAAGCGCCTGGAGGAGGATCTCGACGGCGTGCGCCACGACATTCTCATCGAAGACAATAAGCCGCGCATCGATGGCGAGGTGGTGGTGCCGGCGGGGCAGTATTTCGTCATGGGCGACAACCGCGACAACAGCAACGATAGCCGCTTCTGGGGCACTGTGCCGGAAGAGAACCTGGTGGGCAAGGCCTTCATGATCTGGATGAACTGGAATTTCGACCATGGTGGCGTGGAATGGTCGCGCATTGGTCAGAGCATCGAGTGAGGTAAGCGTGAACGCCGAGCCGAAGCGCCTGGAACAGGCCCTGGACTATGTTTTCCGGCAGCCGGACTATCTCACCCAGGCCTTGACCCATCGCAGTGCCGGTGGCGGGCACAACGAGCGCCTGGAATTTCTCGGTGACAGCATTCTCAATTTCGTCATCGCCGCCGAACTCTATGATCGCTTTCCCCATGCCACCGAGGGCGAGCTGAGCCGTCTGCGCGCCAGCCTGGTGAAGGAGGACACCCTGGCCGACCTGGCGCGCGAACTGGAACTGGGAAGTTATCTGATTCTCGGTTCGGGTGAACTCAAGAGCGGGGGTTACCGGCGGGCCTCCATTCTGGCCGATGCCCTGGAGGCCATCATCGGTGGCATCTATCTCGATGGCGGCCTCGAGCGGGCGCGCGAGGTCATCCTGGCATTGTACGATGCCCGCCTGCAGACCCTATCGCCCCATGTCAATCTGAAAGACCCCAAGACCCTGTTGCAGGAACTGCTGCAATCCCGTCGCATGGCGCTGCCGGAATATCACGTGGTGGCAGTGGACGGCGCGCCCCACGAGCAGTGTTTCCGTGTGGAGTGTCGCCTCAGTGATCTGGATGCCAGTTGTCAGGCCGAGGGCAGCAGCCGGCGCAAGGCGGAACAGGCGGCAGCCAAATTGATGCTGGGCCGGATCAAACGGCGCCTCAATGGCTAAGAGGGTGGGGTTCATCGCCATCGTGGGGCGGCCCAATGTGGGCAAGTCCACCCTGATGAATCGCATCCTGGGACAGAAGATCAGCATCACCTCGCGTCGTCCCCAGACCACCCGTCATTGCATCTTCGGCATCAAGACCACCGAACGGGCCCAGTTCATCTATCTCGACACGCCGGGGCTGCACAAAGAGGCCAAGCGGGCCATGAACCGCTACATGAACCGCGCCGCCAGCCAGACCCTGCACGATGCCGACGTGGTGTTGTTTCTGCTGGAGGGCGATCGCTGGAGTGAGGACGACGAGCTGGTGGCCGGCAAGCTGCGCCAAGTGAAGGCTCCCATTGTTGTGGCCATCAACAAGCTCGACAAGCTCAAGCACAAGGATGTCTTGTTGCCACGCATGGCCCAGCTGCAGGCGCTGTTGGCGCCGGCGGAGATCATTCCCGTCTCGGCGCGTACGGGACGCAATGTCGCCCTGCTGGAACAGACTCTCGAAGGCTACCTACCCGAGTCCCACCCCCTGTTTCCCGACGACCAGGTCACCAACCGCAGCGAGCGTTTCCTGGCGGCGGAAATCATCCGTGAAAAACTCATGCGCAACCTGGGCGATGAACTGCCCTTTTATCTCACGGTGGAAATCGAACACTTCAAGGAAGAAAAGGGCCTGTTGCGCATGGGCGCATTGATCTGGGTGGAGCGCAAGGGGCAGAAGGCCATCGTGATCGGCAAGAGGGGCGAAAAGCTCAAACAGATCGGCAGCCAGGCCCGACTGGAACTGGAAACCCTTTTCGACCGCAAGGTGTTCCTGGAATTGTGGGTGCGGGTCAAGGAAGGCTGGTCCGACGATGTTCGCGCCCTGCGCAGCCTGGGCTATGGTGAAGATGAGTAGCCCGCAACTGCAGGCCGCCTTCGTCATCCATCAGCGCCCCTTTCGTAATACCAGCGCCATCGTCGAGGTGTTCAGCGAACAGCATGGGCGGTTGGGCCTGATGGCGCGGGGCCTGCGCGCGCCGCGTTCCCGCTGGCGTGGTATCCTGCAGCCCTACCAGGGTTTGGTGCTTTCCTGGCGCGGACGTGGCGAACTGCCCACCCTGATCCAGGCGGAAATCGCCGGGCCCTGTTGTCTGTTCCAGGGACGCCGCCTGTTCAGTGCCCTGTACCTGAACGAATTGTTGCTGCGCCTCACCCATCGTCACGACCCCATGCCGGAATTGTTCGCCCGTTATCGCCAAGCCCTGCTGGCTCTGCAAGATGCCGATGAGGCCACGGTGTTGCGCCTGTTCGAGCGTGATCTGCTCAAGCACATCGGCTATGAGCTGGTGCTGGAGCATACCGCCGAAGGCGTGGCGGTGGTGCCCGGTGGGCGTTACCGGTATCGGCTCGGGCATGGTCTGGTGCCCAGTCAGGCAGAGCAGGCCTTTAGTGGTGAGGCCTTGCTGGCTTTTGCCGCCGGCCGCCTGGACAATGCCGCCAGCCGTGATTGTGCGCGGCGCCTGATGCGCCAGGTGTTGGCTCCCCTGCTGGGTGACAAGCCCCTGCACAGTCGCCTGTTGTATGCCGACTATCGTCGTCGCACGGCGCGGAGCAAGATATGAAACACATCGTCAGCGTGGCGCCCATGATGGACTACACCGATCGGCACGACCGCTATTTCCTGCGCCTGATCAGCCGCCACATTCTGTTGTACAGCGAAATGGTCACCACCCAGGCGATTTTGCACGGTGACTGCGACCATCTGCTGGCATATCATCCCAGCGAACATCCCCTGGCCCTGCAACTGGGAGGCAGCCAGCCAGAGGCGCTGGCCCGTTGCGCGGCCATCGGTGAACAATATGGCTACGACGAAATCAACCTCAACGTAGGCTGTCCCAGCGACCGGGTGCGGTCCGGGCGCTTCGGTGCCTGCCTGATGGCCGAGCCGGCCCTGGTGGCCCGCTGCGTGGCGGCCATGGCGGCTGCGGTGGCGGTGCCGGTCACGGTGAAGACGCGCATCGGCATCGACCGGCGCGACAGCTACGAGGCGCTGGCGGATTTCATCGCCACCGTGGCCGAGGCCGGGTGCCAGCGCTTCATCGTGCATGCCCGCAAGGCCTGGCTTCAGGGGCTGAGCCCCAAGCAGAACCGCGAGATTCCGCCTTTGCGTTACGAGGTGGTGTATCGACTGAAACAGGACTTTCCGCATCTGGAAGTGGTCATCAACGGCGGCATCACCGATCTCGGCCAGGCCGAGGATCACCTGCGCCACGTGGACGGGGTGATGATCGGCCGCGCTGCCTATCACGATCCCTATCTGCTGGCCGAGGTGGACCGGCGCTTCTACCATGACAGCGCCTCGCCCAAGACGCGCCATCAGATCGTGTACGAATTGATACCCTATGTGGAGGAGCAGTTGCGCCAGGGTTTGCCGCTCAACCGTATCACCCGGCATATCCTCGGCCTGTTCCATGGTGTGCCGGGGGCGAGGGCCTGGCGCCGGTATCTGAGCGAAAGGGCTTGCAGGCCCGGTGCCGGGGTGGAAGTGATCGAGCAGGCCCTGGCGCGGGTGGCGGGGGAATGAACACCGGTTTTCAGGTCTGAATCCATCCCCATCCCGAGGAGCTGCGAATTGTGCCGCTTGTCGGGATGCGGGTGAACTATGCGGGCGAGAGGCCTGATATCTAAACGGACTCAGAGCCGTTCTCGCCTTCGATCATCAGCAGCGCCGCAGCCACCCGTCGGCCATCGGCCATGAGGAAATTATAGGTGCGGCAGGCGGCGGCGGTGTCCATCACCTCCACGCCGATACCGCGGCGCAGCAGTGGTGTGGTTACCGCCGAGGGGGGGAAGTGCAAGCGGCGGCCGGTGCCCAGCAAAACCAGCTCCGGCTCCAGCGCCAGCAGGGCTTCCAGGTGGCGGGCTTCCAGCTCCCGGTGATGCTGGGGCGCCCAGCCGGTGAGCAGGCGTTGGGGGGTGACCACCACGCTGGCGGTCACGGTGGTGAGTTGCATGTCGCTCGGCCCGCTGTCGGGCCGGCGCCGTTCTTCCGGCAAGGGCTGGGCGATGACCACTTCGCCGGCGCGATAGGCGCGAATGGTATAGGCGCCCAGATTGTAGTCCTGATGTATCTGCATGGATGGATTATGCCGTGTCGGTGGCCAAAAATCTTCATTGACAGTACCCCGCAACGCAAGTATTTTTGCGGGTTTGTTCGGCATTCCTCTTACTCAACCTGGGCGTAGTACATTGTTCACCGACTTTCAACGCATTCAGCGCTTGCCTCCCTATGTTTTCAATATCGTCAACGAGTTGAAAGCCGCTGCCCGGGCTCGGGGCGAGGATATAGTGGATTTTGGCATGGGCAACCCCGACCAGCCCACGCCACAGCACATCATCGACAAGCTCACCGAGGCGGCGCAAAGGGGGGATACCCATCGCTACTCCGTGTCCAAGGGGATTCCGCGTCTGCGCCGGGCCATCTGCAACTGGTATCGCGAGCGCTTCGCGGTGGAACTGGATCCAGACAGCGAGGCCATCGTTACCATCGGTTCCAAGGAGGGTCTGGCCCACCTGGCCCTGGCCACGGTGGGGCCCGGGGATGCGGTGCTGGTGCCCAATCCCACCTATCCCATCCACCCCTACGGTTTTGTCATCGCCGGTGCCGACATCCGCCACGTGCCGCTGGTACCCGGGGTGGACTTCTTCGCCGAACTGGAAAAGGCCATCAAGGACACCTGGCCTAGGCCGAAAATGCTGCTGCTGAATTTTCCCGGCAATCCCACCACCCAGTGCGTGGAATTGCCGTTTTTCGAAAAGGTGGTGGAGATTGCCCGTGAGCATGGCATCTGGGTGATTCACGATTTGGCCTATGCCGATATCACCTTCGATGGTTACCGCGCGCCATCCATTCTGCAGGTACCGGGTGCCAAGGAGGTGGCGGTGGAGTTTTTCACCTTGTCGAAAAGCTATAACATGCCTGGTTGGCGGGTGGGTTTCATGTGTGGCAATCCGGCTTTGGTGGGTGCCCTGGCGCGGATGAAGTCCTACTTGGACTATGGCATGTTCACCCCGATCCAGGTGGCGGCCATTACCGCTCTGGAAGGGCCGCAGGATTGCGTGCGCCAGATCACCGAGATGTACCGCCAACGCCGCGACGTGCTTTGCGACGGTCTCAACAAGTTGGGTTGGCAAGTGGAAAAACCCCTGGGCACCATGTTCGTGTGGGCGCCCATTCCCGAGCGTTATCGTGACATGGGTTCGCTGGAATTTGCCAAGAAACTGCTCATCGAGGCCAAGGTGGCGGTGGCGCCCGGTGTGGGCTTCGGCGAATACGGTGACGATCACGTACGGTTCGCCCTGATAGAGAATCTGCACCGAACCCGCCAGGCGCTGCGCGGCATTCGTGACATGTTTCGCAACGACGCCTGATTAAATACTACGAGGGAAACATTCGTGAAACCAGTAAAGATCGGTTTGTTGGGGCTGGGTACCGTGGGCAGTGGCACGGTCAAGGTGTTGCGCCGCAATGCGGAGGAAATCACCCGCCGGGCGGGGCGCGGCATCGAAGTGGCGCACGCCGCTGCGCGGGACCTCAGCCGTCCCCGGGCCTGTGATCTGAGCGGGGTGAGACTCACAGAAGATCCCCACGCGGTGGTGAACGATCCCGAGGTCCAGGTGGTGGTGGAACTCATCGGTGGTGACGAACTGGCTCGCGAGCTGGTGATGAGGGCCATCGCCAATGGCAAACACGTGGTCACCGCCAACAAGGCACTGATCGCCAAGCATGGCAACGAAATCTTCGCCGCTGCCCAGCGCCAGGGTGTGACGGTGGCCTTCGAGGCAGCGGTGGCCGGTGGTATTCCCATCATCAAGGCCCTTCGCGAGGGGTTGGCGGGTAATCGCATTCAGTGGCTGGCGGGCATCATCAACGGTACCGGCAATTTCATTCTCACCGCCATGCGCGATCAGGGCCGCGAATTCGCCGACGTGCTGGCCGAGGCCCAGCGCCTGGGTTATGCCGAGGCCGACCCCACCTTCGACGTAGAGGGCATCGATGCGGCCCACAAGCTCACCATCCTGGCCTCCATCGCCTTTGGCATCCCGCTGTGTTTCGATCAAGTGAGCACCGAGGGCATCGCCGCCATTACCCCCGAGGACGTGGAATACGCCGCCGCCTTCGGCTATCGCATCAAGCACTTGGGTATCGCCCGCCGCACCGGGCAGGGGGTAGAGCTGAGGGTGCATCCCACCCTGATTCCCGAGCGCCGGCTGATCGCCAACGTGGACGGAGTGATGAACGCGGTATTGGTCAAGGGTGATGCGGTAGGTCCCACCCTGTACTATGGCGCTGGTGCCGGCTCCGAGGCCACGGCCTCGGCGGTGGTGGCCGATCTGGTGGACGTGGTACGCAGCCTCACCAGCGATCCGGAGAACCGGGTGCCCCACCTGGCTTTCCAGCCCGATGCCCTGAGCGACCTGCCCATCCTGCCCATGGCCGAGGTGGAAACCGCCTATTATTTGCGCCTGAGCGCCGAGGACAAGCCCGGTGTGCTGGCCGATGTGGCCCGCATTCTGGGTGAACTGGGCATCAGCATCGAGGCCATGCTGCAGAAGGAGCCGCCCAGCGAGCAGGATCCGGCCACCATTATCATGATTACCCAGCGGGTGCGCGAAGCGCTAATGGACCAAGCCATCGCTCGCATAGAGGCCCTGTCCCACACCCGTGGCCAGGTGGTGCGCATTCGCCTGGAACACCTGAACAAAGACTGACGAGGAAGCCATCATGCCATTTCGCCCCCGTTACACCGGTCTGATAGAGAAATACCGCGACCGCCTGCCGGTGCACGACGACACCCGCATCATCAGCCTGGGGGAGGGCAACACGCCGCTCATCCGGCTCAACAACATTCCCCGCCTATTGGGCCGGGAGGTGGATATCTACGTCAAGTTCGAGGGGCTCAATCCCACCGGCTCGTTCAAGGACCGTGGTATGACCATGGCAGTGACCAAGGCGGTGGAAGAGGGCAGTCAGGCCATCATCTGCGCCTCCACCGGCAATACCTCGGCCTCGGCGGCGGCCTATGCCGCCCGCGCCGGCATCAGTGCCTTCGTGCTCATTCCCGACGGTAAGATCGCCATGGGCAAGCTGGCCCAGGCCATGATGCACGGGGCCACCATCGTTCAGATCAAGGGTAATTTCGACGAAGGCATGCAACTGGTCAAGGAAGTGGGCGAGGAGACCCCGGTCACCATCGTCAACTCCATCAATCCCTATCGTCTGCAGGGGCAGAAGACCGCGGCCTTCGAGATCATCGAGGAACTGGAATGCGCGCCGGATTTCCATTGCCTGCCGGTGGGCAATGCCGGCAACATCAGTGCCCACTGGATGGGTTACAGCGAATACCAGGAACACGGTATCGTCAACCAGCGCCCACGCATGGTGGGTTACCAGGCAGCCGGCTCTGCTCCCTTCATGCGAGGGGCCATGGTGGACAATCCGGAAACGGTGGCCACCGCCATTCGCATCGGTCATCCCCAGTCCTGGGACAAGGCCTGGGCTGCGCAGAAGGCTTCCGGCGGCTGGTTCGACGAATGCACCGACGAGGAAATCCTCGCTGCCCAGCAAATGCTGGCGCGTCATGAGGGCGTGTTCTGCGAACCGGCATCGGCCACCTCGCTGGCCGGCGCCATGCGTGACATCAAGGCCGGCAAGATTCCCGAAGGCAGCAAGATCGTCTGCACCCTCACCGGTCATGGTCTGAAGGATCCCGACATCGCCATCAAACAGGCCAGTGGCACCATCGTGACGGTGGAAGCCAGGCTAGAGTCGGTGAAACGGGCCATTGTCGAGAATCTCGCAGACTAAACGAGCCGTTTGTTGCGCGGGAGTGTGGAGCCGGTCACGGTTTCCGGTTGTAGAAAGCGGTTCCCAGCGACGACCTAGTAAGCGTACCCGATGCCCCTAGGGCATCGACGAGTCAATGCTCACAGGGAGTCATTCATGGAAACAGAACGTATCATTATCGAGAGCATCCGAGAAGCCGATGGTCGCCGCTTTCGCCCCAGTGACTGGATCGAACGCCTCTCCGCCAACATGGGCGAGTTCGGGCCGGATCATCGCCTGCACTATGCCAAGACCGTGCATCCGCAGATCATCGATGGCGAGAAATGCCTGGTGGTGGAAAACACCCTGCGCGAGCAGGATCCTTCCGCCTATGACTATATCCTGGGTTTCGCACGGGCCAACGGTCTGCGCTATCACAGGGTCCCCGGCTGACTCGGCGGCGAGGCCGGCAAACAAAAAGCCCCGCCAGGCGGGGCTTTTTTCATTCGCACAGCGGCTGTTCAGCCTCCCACGTGTTTTTCCCGGATCTCGTCCAAGGTCTTGCAGTCGATACACAGAGTAGCGGTGGGGCGGGCCTCCAGGCGACGAATACCGATCTCGATGCCGCACTGCTCGCAATAGCCGTATTCATCGTTTTCCAGCGCGTTGAGCGATTCGTCGATCTTCTTGATCAGTTTGCGCTCGCGGTCACGTGCCCGCAGCTCCATGGTGAATTCGGATTCCTGGGTGGCGCGATCGTTGGGATCGGGGAAATTGGCGGCCTCGTCCTGCATGTGATGCACGGTACGGTCCACCTCTTCCATCAGTTCCTTCTTCCAGGCAGTGAGAATGGCTTTGAAATGAGCGCGTTGCTTCTCATTCATGTATTCCTCGCCCTTCTTCTCCTTGTAGGGCTGGAAGCCGGTGAAATTCGTCGAGCTGCTCTTCGCCTTCTTGGCGCTCGCGGTTTTCTTTTTCGCGGCCATCAATCGCTTCTCCCATAAGTGCCGGAAATCAGGACTGGCTGTTTTACCAGAATCCGCCAAGGCCCGCAAATAAAAAATGACGATATTGCCAGCATGCTTGTCAAAGCACTTCAATCCCTCTATAACGGGGAATTTTTGTGATATTGAAGCAGGCAACAATGACTCTGGAAGCACTGATTTTCGATGTGGACGGTACCCTGGCGGATACCGAGAAAGACGGCCACCGCGTGGCCTTCAACAAGGCCTTTGCCGATGCCGGGCTGGACTGGGAGTGGTCGGTGGCGCTCTACGGCGAGCTGCTGACGGTGACCGGGGGCAAGGAGCGCATACGTTACTTCCTGCAAAGACATCATCCGGATTTCCGTCCGCAGGAACCCTTGGAGGATTTCCTCAAGCGGCTGCACCTGGCCAAGAACGCCCATTATGCCGAGATGCTGGCACGGGGCGAGATCGCCCTGCGCCCCGGTGTGCGGCGACTGATCGACGAGGCGCGCGCGGCGGGCCTGCGCCTGGCCATTGCCACCACCACCAGCCCCGAGAACGTGGAGGCCCTGCTCACCCATGCCATGACCGAGGACGCCATGGACTGGTTCGAGGTGATCGCCGCCGGCGACGTGGTGCCGGCTAAGAAACCGGCGCCGGATATCTATCACC
Source organism: Gammaproteobacteria bacterium (assembly GCA_015487785.1). Lineage (GTDB taxonomy): Bacteria > Pseudomonadota > Gammaproteobacteria > S012-40 > S012-40 > S012-40. The sequence goes on from WFPC01000057.1 coordinate 39,500, forward strand.
TAGCATTGGAGCAACTGGGCCTGGGGCCCGGGCACTGCCTGGCACTGGAAGACTCTCGCAACGGAATTCTCTCTGCCCAGGGCGCCGGGCTGGGTACGGTGATCACCACCAACGACTATACCCGTGATCACGACTTCACTGGTGCGTTGCTGGTGGTGGACCAAATGGGTGAGCCAGGGAAGCCCTTCCAGGTGCTGGCCGGGGATGCCCACGGCAAGTCGTACCTGGATCTGGAGCTGTTGCGGAAGCTGCACGGTGGGCACTGAGGGCGCCTCGTCACCCCGGTTGGCCGCCCGCATGGCGGAGATCCAGCCCTTTCATGTGATGCGCCTGCTGGCTAGGGCGCGCGAACTGGAGCGCCAGGGGCGGGATATCGTGCACATGGAGATCGGCGAGCCCGATTTCACCGCGCCGGAAGCGGTAGTGGAAGCGGGCGTGCAGGCCCTGCGCGATGGGCGCAGCCACTATACCCCGGCCAGTGGTCTGACCGAGCTGCGCGAGGCCCTGGCGGACTATTACCGGCGCCAGTATGCTGTCGGGCTGGATGCGCGCAGAATCCTGGTGACGCCAGGAGCCTCCGGGGCGCTGCAACTGTTGCTGGGTATTCTCCTCGACCCGGGTGACGAGGTGTTGATGGCCGATCCGGGCTACCCCTGCAATCGCAATTTCGTGCGTCTTTACGAAGGGCGCGCGCGGCCGGTGCCGGTGGGGCCGGAGACCCGCTATCAACTGACCGAGGAACTGCTGAGGGCCCATTGGAGCCCGTCCACCAGGGTGGTGATGCTGGCCTCGCCGGCCAATCCCACCGGCACCTGGGTGGCGGAAGACGACTTGCGCGCCATGGCGGCCCTGTGTGCCGAACGCGGCGCGGCCCTGGTGGTGGACGAAATCTACCATGGCCTGCTCTATCCCCCGCGTTGGTGGACGGCGGCATGCCTGGCCGGTGAGATATTCGTCATCAACAGTTTTTCCAAGTATTTCGCCATGACCGGCTGGCGCCTGGGCTGGTTGGTGGCCCCCATGGAGTATGTGGAAGCCCTGGAGCGCCTGGCGCAGAATCTGTTTCTTGCACCCCCTACACCGGCCCAATATGCTGCTCTGGCGGCGCTGGACGAGGACAACTGCGCCCTGCTGGAGCGCAGGCGTGAGATCTTCAGGCAACGGCGGGACTATTTGCTACCGGCCCTGCGCCGGCTGGGTTTCGAAATCGCCTGCGAGCCGGATGGGGCATTCTATATCTATGCCGATTGTTCGCATCTGGATAACGACAGCTTTATCCTGTCGCGGCAATTAATGGAACAGGCCGGCGTGGTGGTCACTCCGGGAATCGATTTTGGCCACCACCGCGCCGACCAGCACCTGCGTTTCGCCTATACCACCTCCCTGGAGCGGTTGCGCGAAGGCGTGGCGCGCATGACAGAGTTTTTTGGCTGATGCGGAAAAATATATCCAAATCCACCAGGCTCCGAACTCCGTGGATGGATCATGCTGTTTACACCGCTGGAAACAATACCTAGTCCCCGGTTTGCACAGCGCAAGGTCACTCGGTTCCACAGCGGCCACGAATTCCCCATCCCTCGAAGTGCGGATGAAACGCATCTCGATGAGAGGGTGAAATAGCCTGGGCAGGACGCGCTGAAACCGGCTCTCCCCGTCTCCTATGGCGTGGCGGGGAGAGTGAGCGTCTACGGGCGAACCCTGCGGCGGTGCCAGGCGAGTCCTGTGGCGAGGAACAACAGGGCTTCCACCGGTCCGAAGGCCAGGAAACCACCAGACCCACCGGACCCACCGGAACCACCAGACCCACCAGACCCACCAGACCCACCGGACCCACCGGAACCACCGGAGGAACCACCGGAACCGGCGGCTTCCTGGGCGTTGCCGCCAAGGCGCAGGGCCACCCAATAGGCGCCGCTGGTCAGGGTGTTTTTGAAGCCCAGGGTGGTTTCGTGGGCGCCGGCGCTACTGGGCTGGTAGCGCAGGGTGACGGTGCAGGTGTCGCCGTTGTTGAGGGTCTTGTTGCTACAGGTGTCCTGATCGATGGCGAAGGGGCCGGCGGGGTCTTCCACGACGACCTGGCCGAGCGCCAGGCCGTCGATGCGTGATTGGGCGGTGACGGTGCGCTGGATGCTGTCGTCCACGTTCGCGGAGCCGAAATCCAGTCCTTCTCTTTGGTAGTCGATGGCGAAGGTAGAACTGCCGGTATAGGTGAGTAGCAAGGGGCTGGAGCGCACGGTGATATCCGGGCTGGTGATGCGTGAGCCGTTGGGGTCGTTGCTGAGCAGATGCAGCCGACCCTGGAAGACGAGCGGGTCGGAAGTGGTGCTACTGATGGTCAGATAGAGGTTACAGCTCGTGCCGGGGCTGAGGGTGAAGGGAAAGATTTCACTGATTTTGTAGTTGAAACAGCGGTTGGGGCCGTTATCGTAGAGGAAATAGCCGCCTTTGCCATTGTCTGCGAACACTCCTTGGTACACGGTGAGCGAGTGGTTGCTGTTGTTGACCAGGGTGAAGCCAACGGGCGCGCTGGTGGTGTTCTCGGGCAGATAGCCGAGGTCCACGGGGTCTGTGGAAGTAAACGCGAGGTTGGGATTGTCTCCGGCGGAGAGATCCGGATCCAGGGCGATGACATAGGGACCGGAATCCGAAATGGGATTGCCGAAGGCGTCGGTGCCACTGGGGCCGGCGTACCCCTGAGGATGTTGAAAGGCTCCCCGGGAAGAACCAAAGGCCGTGTAGATGCGCGGGTCGTATTGGTTTTGGCTGCCGTCGAAATAGGTTTCGGAGAAGGCTAGGGTCGTGTGCCCGTGGAAATGGTCGATGACTCCTATTGTCACAGGTGAAGGGATGAGGTCGGTGGCGGCAAGACGGGCGCTGAGTTCCTCGTTCAGACGATGAAGGGTGATGGGACCGATCGGATAGGTTGCGCCGGGGTGCGCATCCGCAGGCAGGCTCATATAAGCCCCGGGTTGGCCCGTACTGGGGCGTTGATCGGGCCAGAGCGCCGGATTCCAGTAGGCGACGAAGAAATCGCGTCGATTCTGACCGTTGTCGTCCCGATACTCGTAGTAGTCCACCGCGGTGGCGAAACTCGCACCGTTCTTGTCGCAGTCAGGCACCCCCTGGTCATTTTGCGGGCAAAGGTGCAACAGGGTGGAGGCCAGGAGTTGCAAATCGTTGTCGAGGCGTGCGACGAAGCCGACGGTGGTGTTCTTGTAGGTGGTGGTGGCCTGGTCGATGAGGGCGCCGGTGGTGGTGGGGAAGAGGGTCATGTCCGGGTAATCGGCTAGGGGGAGGGGTGTCTGCCCCACCAGGATCACTTCGCTTCCCGTATCGGTGACCACCATGTCCCAGGGGCGGTCGGGGGTGTTGCACTCGAAACAGCCGTCGAAGCCGCCCAGGAAGGTGCCGTTGTGCAGAGTGCGCAGGTCGCCCGAGAGACGCGCCACCATGATGTCTCCGCGGTCGCTGTAGACCGAATTGGGGTCACTGCTCTGGCTGCCGGCGTAACCCGTCACCCCGCTCTCGAACTGGCCGAAGCCGTAGCCGGCCACGAACACCGAGCCCGCGCCGTCGGTATCCACGAGATAACAGTACATGCGCCAGTCGCCGTCGGTGGCGTCGTTGCCCACCCAGGTGGCGTTGACGGTGGTGAGGTCCAGGGGAAGTTGGGCCAGGTAGCAGTCGTAGCCCAAGTCGTTAGGGGTGGCGGGATGGGGATCCACGGCCTGGTAGGCCGGAGGATTGGTATCTCCGGCACTGCCCTGATTGGTGGGCAGGTCGGTGGAGTTGGAGATGCCGGCGAGATAGAGACTTTGTTGATCCGGCGCCAGGGCCAGGTCTACTTGATGGGTGATGATGTTGTAGAAATCCCTGCCTTCGTGACCGCTGCCGGAAATATAGGCGCTGGCGGTGAGCTGGGTGAGGTTGTTGGAGAGGCGGGCGATGAAGAATTCATAGCCGCCGAAGGATTGCCGCAGGGCGTTGGAGCTCTTGGCGCCTGGATCGACGACGGGGAAGTCTTCGGTGTTGGTGTAGCCGGCGACGAAGATGTCCCCCTGGGTGTTGCTGACGATGGCAGTGACGCGGGTGATGGCATCGGAAAGATTCTGACCGACATTGTCTTTTTCACCCCCCAGGAAAGTGAGGGCGAGGAGCTGGGTCAGGTCGCGCGAGAACTTGGCGATGTAGCCGGCCGTCTCCTGTGTATTGCTGCCGTCTGCCGTGGTGTCGTAGGTGCCGGAGGCCAGGGCCTGTAGATTGGAGCCCTCGGTACTGCCGACAATGAACACGTTGCCGAAGGTGTCCACCGTCATGTCGCGTACCCCGGCATAGTCTCTCAGCAGGGCGGTGCCCAGCAGGGGATCGATGATCACCTCCCGCTTGGGATCATGGGGGCCGAGATGGAAGCCATAGCGTTCGCCGCGTGCCACGTAGGCCACTTCCACGGGGTCCTGGCCGCCGTCGGAGCGGGGCTGCCAGGCCACCGGGGCGGTGAAATGCACGGTGCCTTCCGCGGTTTCCACCCGCAGTCGGCCATCATCTTCCACACCCAGAGTTCGGGCGCCTTTCAGGTGGATGGAGACGGCGTCGGGGTCGGTGCCCGGGGCGAGATGGAAGCGCTTCTCCACGTTGCC
>WFPC01000058.1 GCA_015487785.1 Gammaproteobacteria bacterium
CCAGCCCCACTCGCTCAAGATCGCCATATCCGACACCAATGACGAAATACTGGACAGCGGCCTGTTCGTGGCCAACCTCACCGGCTTGACCCTGGGCCCCGGCACGGATCCAAGCGACCCCTTGATGCCCAACCCCAATGACGATCCCGCCGACGGCTTCGACTTCCTCATCGATGTGGGTGACCTGGGTGTGGGCATCGACCCCAGCATGCCCATTTTCATCGATCCCTATGTGGCCACGGGCTATGTCTATACCAGCTTCGGGCCCAATTTCGCCACCGTGCTGTTGCCCGAGATCGGCGACAATCTGTATGACCTCTATGTCTGGGATGGCATGGATTATGTCTTCCTGGATGTCATCTCCGGCGGCGTCACCTATGACTTTCTCAGCAACTGGGATCCCCTAGGGGTAGGCCAATTCAAGATCGAAGGCATCGAAACCTCCGCCGGCCTCGACCCCAACGATCCCACGGCCTTCATCACCGGCCTGACCTTCGTCAGCGGTGGCACCATCGCCGTCAACCAGAGCCCCATCCAGACCTATGTGCCGGCCCCGGGCAGCCTGGCGCTGCTGGGTCTGGGTCTGCTGGGCCTCGCCGGCATGCGCAAGCGCAAGCCGGCCTGAGCAAAACCCGCGCCCGGCCGCGTAGGACCGGGCGCTTTCCTTTTCCCTCCACTGTTCTGCCCGATTCGGCTTTGTGCCCGCGCGCAGGCTATGGCATGATTCAGCCCAAAGTCATCTTTCACGAGGCCAGCTCATGCGTTTTATCGCCGTTGCACTCATCCTGTTCGGCTCCACCCTGCCCGCCCTGGCCGCCGACAGCCAGGGCCGCTTTGCGGTGCGCAATGCCGGCATGATGAGTTGCGCCGACTTTGTGAAGGAAAAAGTGCCTCAAACCCCCAAACTGGGCCAGTACCTGGGCTGGCTGGACGGCTACCTCTCGGCGGTGAACCAGTACACCCCGCAAACCTACGACGTGATCCCCTGGGGCAACACCCTGTTCCTCGCCACCCTGCTGGAGAGCTATTGCAAGAAACACCCGGAGGAACGCTTCTACCTGGCGGTGAACAAGCTGGCCGCCTCCATGTTGCCCCAGCGCCTCAGCGAGGCCTCGGAACTGATCGCCGCCGAAAACAAGGGTAAAAAAACCTTCATCTATCAGGCCACCCTTGCCCGGGTGCAGGCCCATCTCCAGGACAAAGGCTATTACAAGGGCAAGCCCGATGGCCAATGGGGCGACAAGACCCGCCAGGCACTGGAAACCTACCAGAAAGAGCACAAGCTCACCGTCACCGGCCTACCCGACCAGCTCACCCTGTACCTGATCTTCAAGGAACTGGCGGGCAAATGACCCCTACACAATAGCCCCGCCCTTCCGGACACTCGCGACGACACGGAAACTTGCAGCCTGCCGATATACGCCGCCAAAACCTCAATTAATATTGGGTTAAGCTGAAATGGATAGCCTGTGCCTCATTCGGGTAACCAGCAGACCCGGATTCCAGGCCATACAGGAGTATCACGGATGGTTAAACGGATCTTTCTGCTCGCCGGCATCGGCCTTCCTGCCATCACGCTGGCCGCGCCTCCCACCAATTTCGGCGGCTTCGGTTATCAGACCAGCGCAGGTGTCACCACCATCACCGACAGCACAGGCACGGCCAATGTCACCGACATCTGCTCCCAGGCCGGCTTCAGTTGCAACAACGCCCCCATCACCGGTAACGGCTTTCTGCAACTCGAAATCACCGACAGCAGCGGCAAAAGCTATTTCCAGACCATCATCGCCGATCCCAGCCAGGGGGGCTTCGTGAGTGAAACCTTCACCACCACGGGCAACGCCGGCAATGGTGGTGCCGCCATCCGGCAAAGCATCGACAGCACTGCCAGCACCTCCGGCATGGCCAGCATGGATACCCTGCTCACCGGCAGCTTTCTTGGCAATGGCGAGAAAAAGGCCGATTTCAGCCAAAGCATCTGGAATCAGGGCTCGAGTTATTCCAGCAGCGATTTCCAGAGCGACTTTCGCGTTGCCATGGGCAACAATGCCCAGGGTGACATGATCATGGACGTTTCCATCGCCCAGCGCCTGGGCGACGCCGCCGGCGTCAGCGGTTCGGGCTTCAGCGACAGCTTCGCCTTCGATCAGCAAAGCAATGAAACCAGCGGCACATTGATCGGCTCGCGCCTGAACCTGGACTCCGGCATCGCCCTCAACAGTGCCACGTCCACCAACGATGCCACCTTCGGCTACAGCGCCCGTCGCGGCAGCTTCACCGCGCTGGACAATACCAGCTACGGCAACACCAGCGGTGGCCTGGCCATGAACGACGGCACCCATTTCGGCTGGGCCGGGGGTGACAACATCGCCCGGGTTCTCATCGGCCAAAAGCTCACAGGCGTGGGCAATTTTGCTTCGGTACGCTTCGAGGGCGACAAGGCCGGCGGCGCCTTCACCAACAGCTCCGGCATCGTCATCAAGGACGGCAGTGGCAACCCGGTGACCACCCGCTCCCTGGCCGACCTGGCCACCAGTGATGCCACCACCCTGTTCAGCTTCGACGCGGGGACGCTCGCCCCTTTCTGACACGATGAAGGCTGCAGCAAACTGAGCGCACTATTATGGCAATATAAATATTGAAATAAACCCGGAGAGAAAGCTACCATAACCCCACCGACAAGAGGTCGGGCGTAGTTCGCAAGGCGACCCCGGGAATACAGGACGTATCAGGGATGAAAACAGCAAGATGTTCATTCATGCTCGGTGTGTGGCTTGGCAGCGCCACAGTGCTCGCCGGACCTCCGGCCAATTTCGGTGGTTTTGGTTATCAAACCCTCGATGGTTTCACCACCATCACCGACAGCGCGGGCACGGCCAATGTCACCGACATCTGCTCCCAGGCCGGCTTCAGTTGCAACAACGCGCCCATCACCGGCAACGGCTTTCTGCAACTCGAGATCAGCGACAGCAACGGCAACCGCTTTTTCCAGACCATCATCGCCGACCCCGCCCAGGGCGGCTTCGTCAGTGAAACCTTCATCGCACCAGACAGCCAGGGCAACACGGGCGCCGCCATTCAGCAACGCCTGGGGGATCCCAGCGGCACGTCCGGCCTGGCCACCACCGACACCTTGCTCATCGGCACCTTCCTGCAAGCAGGAGACAAGCCCCTGGAACTCCGTCAGACCCTCTGGAACGAAAACAGCACCTACACCGCCAGCGATTTCCAGGCCGACTTCTGGCTCACCATGAGCGTGGATGCCACGGGTGACAGCATTCGCGACCTCTCCCAGAGCCAGCGCCTGGGCGACGCCGCCGGTGTCAGCGGTTCGGGCTTCAGCGACAGCTTCGCCTTCGATCAGCAAGTCAACATCAGCCAGGACCTCATCGTCGGCTCCCGCATCGACATCGATTCCAGCCTGGACATCAACGAACGAGGCAATCTGTCCGACAGCACCTTCAGCTACAGCAGACGCCGCGGCACCTTCACCTCGCTGGCAAACATCACCTACGGCAATACCAGCGGCGGTGTGAGCATGAACGACGGCATCGACTTCGACTGGGCGGGCGGCGACACCATCGCCCAGACCCTGATCAGCCAGACCATAACCCACGGCAACATGGCGAGCCCCATGGCGTTAACCGCCGCCGCGCAATTCTCCGGCGACAGACCCGGCGGCGCCTTCACCATCGGCAGCACAGGCGCCGTTCTCAAACACATCAATGGCGCCCCCATGATCACTCACAGGGTCGACTCCCAGTCCACCAGCGACCCCACGCTGCTGTTCAGCTTCGATGCCGGGGTAGTCGACCCCTTCATATAAACGCAAACAAACAGGAGGAATTAATCGTTATTTAAGACAGGCAGCACATAGTAGAATGCAGGATCGCGTGGCCAGGGATGTGACGCCGCGCCCTGCCCCAGGCAGGCGACCAGGATGTCACACCCGTGGCCAACGGACTCCGGCAACGGTCGACCCGTTCACAAGGCCTTGTTAACGGGTTGGAATATTGATACCGTAAACCGGCACGGAAAACGATCTTCCGGCCGATTTACCACATCAAAAGGAGACACAGGGATGAGAGTAAGGAAACTACTACTCGCCAGCGCCGTGGCCAGCGCCATGGCCACCCCCGCCGCCTTCGCGGCCCCCCCCAGCAGCACCCTCGGGTTTGGCTACACCCCACCGCCTGGCAGTGACCCCATGAGCACTGCCGACTCAAAGTATTGCTCGGATGCGGCTTACACCTGTAGTACACAACCCATCACCGACACGGGTTTCCTGCAGGTGCAAATCACCGAGATAGCCACTGGGAAAACCTATTTCCAGACCATCATCGACGACCCCACCAGCAGCTTTCAAACGGTGTCCTTCGTCACCACAGGCTCCACCAATGGCGGGGTGGCCGCCCAGCAGAGCCTCAATGAAGGCGGACTGTCGGACACCACCACCATCTACACCGGTAGTTTCCGGGATACCGCCAAGGCCACTGAAAGCGATGTTGCCATAGATCAGAGTGTGAGCAGCACGGCAGCAGGACAATTCACCGCCGACTTTGGTTTCACCAAAAACCAGGGCAATTCCGGAAACAATGTAATCAGCCTGGATCAGGTGGTACTGGAAGAATTCACCGACGGCCATACTGGCACCCACAGCTATACCGGTGGCGGCACGGTGTATGAATTCGCCGACAGGTTTGCCCTCACCCAGACCCAGGACGGTGCCGGCAACATCCTCGGCGGCACCATCGACATCGACTCCGGCGTGCGCCTGAACGATGTTGCCGCCCATACGGGAACCACCGTCAGCAGCGGTGGCGTGGCGGTGGATGCCAGTAACACGCCCACCTCGGCCGATGCCTTGTTCGTGTTCAACAAGCGCTCGGGCAGCGAAATAGCCGCGGCCAACGTGGGCAACGCCACCCTGGGAGGCACCACGGTGGACTGGGTTGTGGGTGACACCATATCCCAGACCCTGATTGAACAGACGGTGACCGATGCCGGCGATTTTGCCTTCGCCAGCGTAAGCGACCTGGTGGACACCGGCGCAGCCGGCGACAACGACGCGGTGGAAACCGGCAGCAACTTCTCCTTGTCGACCTCCGATGCCACGAGCCTGTTCACCATCAACGTCAGCGGCGGCGCAGCAGCAGATCCATTCCTGTAAAACAAACAGTGACAACAACAGCTTGAACCGCCCTTCGGGGCGGTTTTTTCTGCCCGCGAAACCATTGCCACGCCTTGCCCGGCAGCGGATTCTTTCCTTGGAGCCGAAGCTTGGTATACTGCCCCTGCCCCCGCCCGGGTGGCGAAACAGGTAGACGCAAGGGACTTAAAATCCCTCGGGAGCAATCCCGTGCCGGTTCGACTCCGGCCCCGGGCACCATCCAACAGAAACGAGCCTGCATGAACAGGCAAAAAACGGGGCCTTTTGCGGCTGCAGAGAAAGGGCGTCGCCCGCCGGGCGAGTCCGGCATCCAATACAAACACCGCGCAGCGGCACAAAACCTTTAGACACCACAGCAGCCGCAACTTCTCGAAAATACCCGGAACATTTCCCCCTCAAACATCACGAAAACAACCCTCTAACCTGTATCCCACACCAATCTTTTAATCCCCGTTTAAGCTAATCCATCTAGACTAGACTCCGAGATTGCAAAAGGTCCCCAAGGAACGGCCGAAACGCTTAATGTCTTCTTAAGCAAAGCTAAGGTACAAAGGACACCGACACCGTGGTTTCGTGGTATGAAACCAGGCTTGAGGCCAGAAACCGGATGCAATCCGGGAATGGTTCAGGTTCTACGCAAGACTAGCTAATACCTTGGTATGGTAAATTCTTGCCGCGAACTTGGAATCTTGCTAAGGTGCGACAGCGTCGGAGTTATTCCGACCGTTTTAATCATTTAGGGGGAACTCGGATGAAATTCAAAAAATCCTTACTTACCTTGGGACTGGCGTCCGCCATGGCGGCTCCGGCTGCCTTTGCCGGCGCGCCTGTTGCCTTCGGTGGTTACACCAATAGCGGTGGCACCATCACCAGCAACCTCTGTGCTGCTGGCAGCGGCTTCACCTGTAGCTCTCAGCCCATCTCCGACACGAACTTCCTGCAAGTGCAGGCGACGCGTGACTCTGATGGCAAGACCTTTTTCCAAACCATCATCGACGAGCCTAATGCGATGATGGGTGACTTTTCCAGTGAATCCTTCACCACCACCGGATCCAGCAATGGCGGTGTGGCATCCAAGCAAACCATTGGCACCACGACGGACACCACAGGCATGGCGTCTGTAGGCACCATCCTGACCGGTGGCTTCCGGGCCACGAATGAGAAGAAGACCGACATCACCCAGAATGTATGGAATTCCGGTGGAACTTATGCCGCCAGCGACTTCCAGGCGGATTTCAGCGTTGCCATGGGCATGAGCGGTGGCCAGATGATCATGGACGTGTCCATCGATCAGAGACTGGGTGAAGCTGCGGGTACCGGTGGTGCCGGCTCAGGCTTCAGCGACACCTTCGGCTTCGATTCTCAGATGAACGAGACTAGCGGCTCTATGGTCGGCAAGCGAATCGATATCGACACCGGCGTTCAGCTCAATGATACTGGCACTACCAATGACCAAACCTTTGCCTTCAGCTCGCGCATGGGTAACTTCACCGACCTGTCTGGCAATAGCTGGGGTGTGACGGTGGACAACTCGGTAACCGGCCTGGAAGACATGGGTGCTGCGGTAACCGTGGACTGGGTCGCGGCTGACAGTGTTGCCGGGACTCCCGCTGATACTGTTGCCCAGGTCCTGATTGGCCAAGACGTGACCGGTGCCGGCCAGTTCGCCTTTGCCCGCATGAACGACTTGACCGATGTGGACGGCACGGGCCCCGACGGGACGGAAGGTGGCGAGATCTCCTCTCTCACCACCAACGATGCCACCACACTATTCAGCTTCACCGACACGACCAGCCCGGGCTACAATCCCTTCTAAGCTCATGTTGGCCGGTGAAAACCGGTGGCCAAGAACCAGAAACCGCCCGCAAGGGCGGTTTCTTTATTTCAACCAAAGGGGTCAGAGTAAGTTGTTCTTTCTAAGCTCCCGATATCTCGCAGATCTCCGGTCCCCTCCCCGCTGCAAGGGAGAAACCCGACGCTCAGTCCGCCTTTCTATCCATCGCTTGACCCCTCCTCACCAAAAATCCACCCTTTATTGACTGCACCCCGAATCTCCTTGACTCTCTGCTCGGCCATCGCTGATAGGACCTAATGATTTTGGCCTATCCACGCTCAATGCACAGGGGGTGAACGACCAGGCCAAAACATGATAGCTAAGCTTTTGTGGCCCCCTGCCGATAAAACATGAGCAATAATGCGAAGGAGGTAAAATATGTCTCTGTCTTCTATTGCGGTATCTTCGTCATCTATCGCGCAATTGAGCCAAAGCCCCGCGCCCAGACCGGCCGAAAAGGTGGAAGGCAACAAGCCCGATGGTGATGGAGATCGAGACGACCAGGTGAGTCCGGCTACTGCACCGGCAACACCCACGGGCAATCTCGGCCGCAACATCGATGTGATGGCTTGAGCCATCGTTTCATTTCGTGCAGAAACGGGGGCACCCTCCCGTTTCTTGCATGGAATGGATTCACTCCCCCTCGAATTGCCGGCAGGCGGTGCCATTGAACGCTACGGCAAGCCCGCGTGCTCCGGGCTTCGACAGGAGCCACCCGGGTCAATGTCGGCCAGCAGCTCATCGACCACCGTTTTCACACCTTGCCAGAAGGCAAGGGAAACATCACCGGTCTCTTCGTAGAGCCCGCATTCCTCAATTGCCATGGTGGCTAACCGGCTCAACTCATGGAGTCGTACACAGTCCATTTGAGATCCTCATCGCAGCATAATCACTCTCACTATAGAACCCATTTCTTACATCTCGATGACAATGCATATCGGTATTGCCGGCACCTGAGTTCTTGACCGGAATACTTCTACGCCTCGCTTCTTTCCGATAGGAAAGACTTCCTCCCCGCTCTCGAGTAGTCGTATGATGAGAAGGGAAAAGGCGATTGGCGCAGGCAAACGGTGCTTCGGCCTCCAAGACGAACGAAACAAAGCAAGGGGGGAATACAATGTATCTGAAACACAGAAGCAGTGGCGACCTGGTGGAAGTCCTGGATGTGACAGAGCTGGTGGATCCCTGCAAGGACAGCTTGACGGGACGTTTTCATCGTGGCGAGGAGCTGCAGGAGCCGGAGTGTTTCACCAAGGCTGAATTGCTGTTTCCTTCCGGCGAAAACCTGCCCCGTTGTTGGCTGGATCCCGACTACAAACGCTGAATGAGCACCACGGCCTGGCTGGCAATGCCTTCCTCGCGGCCGCAGAAGCCCAGCCGCTCGGTGGTGGTGGCCTTGATGTTGACGTATCCCGGCGTCATGCCGAGATCACTGGCGATGTTGTCGCGCATGGTCTCGATGAAGGGCGCCAGGCGCGGCCGCTGGGCGATGACGGTAGCGTCGAGGTTGACCACCTGGTAGCCATGGCGGGCGACCAGGGCCGTCACTTCGCGCAACAGCAGGCGGCTGTCGATGCCGGCATAGCGGGGATCGGTGTCGGGGAAATGCCGGCCGATGTCACCCAGCGCCGCCGCGCCCAGCAGAGCATCGCAAATGGCATGCAGCAGGACATCGGCATCGGAGTGACCGGCCAGGCCACGCTCATGGGGAATGCGCACCCCGCCGAGAATCAGGGGGCGGCCATCGGCGAAAGCATGCACGTCGTAACCCTGTCCGATGCGCATCAACATGTTTCTCTATGTTGCAGATAGGTTTCGGCCAGGCGCAAGTCGTCCGGCCGGGTGATCTTGATGTTGTCGGCCCGCCCCTCGATCATGCGGGGTCGGTGACCGGCCATCTCCATGGCCGAGGCTTCGTCGGTGATGCGCTGCGGCTCGACCACCGCCCTCGCCAGGACTTCACTGAGCTGGCCCAAGCGAAACATCTGCGGGGTCAGCGCCCGCCACAGGCCCGCACGGTCGACGGTTTTCAGGATCCGGCCATGGGCATCGCAGCGTTTGAGGGTGTCGCTCACCGGAACGCCCAGCAGTCCGCCACAGTCCTCCGCACCGATGCCATCGATCAGGCGGTCGATGTCGCCGTGGTGCAAGCAGGGCCGGGCGGCATCGTGCACCAGCACCCAGTCCCGCGCGGCGGCCTGCCGCTGCAGACACCGCAGCCCCCCCAGTACCGAGTGACAGCGCTCGGCGCCGCCATCGGCCCGTTGCAGGCGGGAATCACTCAAACCCAGGGCATCCCAATAGGGGTCGTCGGCAGCCAGTACCACCACCACGCCTTCGATGCGGGAATGACTCAGCAGGCACGCCAGGGTGTGCTCCAACACGGTCCTCCCCGCCAGTTTCAGGTATTGCTTGGGCCGGTCGGCCCCCATGCGCCGACCCACGCCCGCGGCGGGCACCACCGCCCAATAACGGCTCATTGTTCGATGACCTGGTAGAACACTTCGCCCTGCTTGATCATACCCAGCTCGCTGCGGGCACGTTCCTCGATGGCTTGCCCCCCACGTTTGAGATCGGCCACCTCGGCGGCCAGCACACGATTGTCCTCGACCATGGCTTCGTTGCCTTGGCGCATGGCTTCGATTTCCCGCTGCAACGCCCAAACCCGGGGCAAGCTGCCCTCCCCCAGCCACAGGCTGTATTGCAAGCCCAGCAGGATGATGGTCAACAGGATCAGGACGCTCCTCATGCCCTGAGTATAGGCCTCAGGCCAGGTTGTAGAAAGCACCGCGACCGGCGTAGCGGGCCGTCTCGCCCAGTTCTTCCTCGATGCGCAGCAACTGGTTGTACTTGGCCAGACGGTCGGAGCGCGACAGGGAGCCGGTCTTGATCTGGCCGGCGCCGGTGGCCACCGCCAGATCGGCAATGGTGGTGTCCTCGGTTTCGCCGGAACGATGTGAGATCACCGCAGTGTACTTGGCTTCCTTGGCCATTTCGATGGCCGCCAGGGTCTCGCTCAAGGTGCCGATCTGGTTGACCTTGATAAGGATGGAGTTGGCTATGCAACGCTCGATGCCCTGGCGCAGAATTTCGGGATTGGTGACAAAGAGATCGTCACCCACCAACTGGATGCGCTTGCCCAGGCGTTCGGTGAGCAGGGCCCAGCCGTCCCAGTCGCTCTCGTCCATGCCGTCTTCGATGGAGATGATGGGGTAATTGTCCACCCAGTTGGCCAGGTAGTCGCAGAAGGCCTCGCGATCCAGCGACTTACCCTCGGAAGCCAGTTCGTAGCGACCATCGCGGTAGAATTCGGAACTGGCCACGTCAATGGCCAGCACGATATCCTCGCCGGCACGGTAACCGGCCTTTTCGATGCTCTCGAGAATCACCTGGATGGCCTCCTCGTTGGAACCCAGGTCGGGCGCGAAACCACCTTCATCGCCCACCGCGGTATTGAGACCGCGCCCGGCCAACACTTTCTTCAGGGCGTGGAAGACTTCCGCGCCGTAGCGCAGGGCCTCGCGGAAACTGGGCGCGCCCACCGGCACGATCATGAATTCCTGCACGTCCACGTTGTTGTCGGCGTGGGCGCCACCGTTGATGATGTTCATCATGGGTACCGGCAACAGAAAATCGTCTTCCTTGCCCAGGTAGCGATACAGTGGCAGCCCACGGTCACGAGCCGCGGCATGGGCCACGGCCAGGGATACCGACAGGATGGCGTTGGCGCCCAGCCGGCCCTTGTTGGGCGTGCCGTCGAGTTCGCACATGATCTGGTCGATGCGTGCCTGTTCACCGGCTTCCTGCCCCTGCAGGGCCTGCTTGATGTCGCTGTTGACATGGGCAACGGCCTGCAGCACACCCTTGCCGCCGTAGCGCCTGGCATCGCCGTCGCGCAGCTCCACCGCCTCGCGCGAGCCGGTGGAGGCGCCGGAAGGCACCGCGGCCCGGCCCATGGCGCCGGATTCGAGTATGACGTCGGCCTCGACCGTGGGATTGCCCCGCGAGTCGATGATTTCACGTGCGCGTATATCTGCTATCTTGGACATTGTGACTCCAGTTGTTCCAGCTTTGGGCAGGCCCGCCAAGCCGCCGGTGGCGGTATTATCATCGCCTTGCAGACCCGAAATTCGGCTTGTTCGAAAAAGCCGGCATTATCCAAGAAATCGCTGCTCAGGAAAAGGCTTGGCCTTGACCAGGGCATCGATTTCCATGAGTGTTTCCAATAGTTCCCGCATCATGCCCAGCGGCCAGGCATTGGGGCCGTCGCTGAGGGCACGCTCGGGTTCGGGATGGGTTTCCATGAAGATACCCGCCACCCCGACGGCCACCGCCGCGCGCGCCAGCACCGGCACGAATTCCCGCTGCCCGCCGGAACGCGTGCCCTGCCCGCCCGGCTGCTGCACCGAATGGGTGGCGTCGAACACCACGGGACAACCGGTCTGGCGCATGATGGCCAGGCCGCGCATGTCGGAGATCAGGGTGTTGTAACCGAAAGAGGTGCCACGATCGCAAACCATGATGTGCTCGTTGCCCACTGCGCGCGCCTTGTCCACCACATTCTGCATGTCCCAGGGGGCAAGAAACTGTCCTTTCTTGATGTTCACCGGGCGCCCCTGACGGGCCACGTTCTGGATGAAATTGGTCTGCCGACAGAGAAAGGCCGGTGTCTGCAAGACGTCCACCACTGCCGCCACCTCGTCCAACGGGGTGTCCTCGTGCACGTCGGTGAGCACCGGCACGCCCACCTGTTCCCGCACCTGCTGCAGAATGCGCAAACCCGCCTCCAAACCAGGGCCACGGGGGCTGTCATGGGACGAGCGATTGGCCTTGTCGAAGGAGGACTTGTAGATGAAGGGCAGGCCCAGGGCGTCGGTGATGGCCTTGAGTTCGGCGGCGGTCTCCAGGGCCAGGGCTTCGGATTCGATCACGCAGGGACCGGCGATGAGGAACAGAGGTCTGTCCGCGCCAGCCTCGAAGTGACACAGCTTCATGAGGCCTCCTCCCGTGTCTCGTTCTGGCGGCGAGCGGCAGCGATGAATCCCGCGAACAGCGGATGGCCATCGCGGGGCGTGGAGGTAAACTCGGGATGGAACTGACAGGCCACGAACCAGGGATGTTCGGGTACTTCCACCACTTCCACCAGCTTGCCGTCGATGGACACGCCGGAAATGCGCAGGCCGGCCTGTTCCAGCACCTCGCGGTACTGGTTGTTGAATTCATAGCGATGACGATGCCGCTCCACGATCACGTCGCGCCCATACAACCGATGCGCCAGCGAACCCGGTGTCAGGCGGCACTTCTGTCCCCCCAGGCGCATGGTGCCCCCCAGGTCGGAGCTGGCATCACGGTGTTCCACGTCACCGTCCTCGGTCACCCACTCGGTGATCAGACCGATCACTGGATAAGGGGTCTCCGGGTCGAATTCACTGCTGTGGGCCTCGGCCAGGCCGGCCTTGTGGCGGGCATATTCCACCACGGCCATTTGCATACCCAGGCAGATACCCAGATAGGGAATGCCATATTCCCGTGCATAGCGCACGGCGCTGATCTTGCCCTCGATGCCCCGCTCGCCGAAACCGCCAGGCACCAGGATGGCATCGACCCCTTCTAGGCAACCGGTGCCCTGGGTCTCGATGTCTTCGGAATCGATGTAGACAATGCGCACCTTGGTGCGACACTGGATGCCGCCATGGGTGAGAGCCTCCGAAAGCGACTTGTAGGCGTCCTCCAGGTGAATGTATTTGCCCACCATGGCCACGATCACCTCGGCCTCGGGGTGGGACATGATATCCACCACCCGGTCCCATTCCGACAAATCGGCCGGCGGCGCCTGCAGGCAAAAGCGCTCCAGCACGATTTCGTCGAGCTGCTGCTCATGCAGGATGCGGGGAATGCTGTAGATATTGTCGGCATCGTAGGCCGAGATCACCGCACGCTCCTCCACGTTGGTGAACAGGGCGATCTTGCGCCGCTCGGCCTCGGCGATGGGATACTGGGAACGGCAGATCAGCACGTCGGGCTGGATGCCGATGCTGCGCAATTCCTTCACCGAGTGCTGGGTGGGCTTGGTCTTGACCTCGCCGGCAGTGGCCACATAGGGCAGCAGAGTGAGGTGGATATAGACCACGTTTTCCCGTCCCCACTCGATGCCGAACTGACGGATGGTTTCCAGAAAGGGCAGGGACTCGATGTCGCCCACCGTCCCCCCCACCTCCACCAGGGCCACGTCGGCCCCCTCGGCTCCAGCCAGAATACAGCGCTTGATCTCGTCGGTAATATGGGGAATCACCTGTACCGTGGCGCCCAGGTAGTCACCCCGGCGTTCCTTGCGAATCACGTTTTCGTAGATGCGGCCGGTGGTGTAGTTGTTTTTCTTGCCGGTGGTGGTACGCACGAAGCGTTCGTAGTGGCCCAGGTCCAGGTCGGTCTCGGCGCCATCGTGGGTCACGTAGACCTCACCGTGCTGAAAGGGACTCATGGTGCCAGGATCGACATTGATGTAGGGATCGAGCTTGATCAGGGTGACCTTCAGGCCGCGTGCTTCCAGAATGGCACCCAGCGAGGCCGAGGCAATACCTTTGCCAAGGGCGGAAACCACGCCCCCGGTCACGAAAACATATTTTGTCATTACCGGTTTTCTTCTTAACGGAGGGGTTGAGCAAGACGGTGTTGCAGGGTACCAGAGCAAGGGATTTTTCTCAATCGCAATTGGCCCCTGCGTGGTTGCGTCCTGCCCCGATTGGTATAGAATCTAGCCTTTCATGGTTCACAGCCCGGCCCTGGCCGGATCGAACGAGCACAGCAGGCGGCCCGGTATTGGCCGCCTTTTGGTTTTTTGGAAGCGATGCGAATGACGGACTCTCTGATGGCGACCTACGCCCGCCTGCCCGTCGCCTTCAGCCACGGGCACGGTGCCTGGCTGTGGGACGAGGAGGGCAAACAATATCTCGATGCTCTCAGCGGTATCGCCGTATGCAACCTGGGCCACGCCCATCCGGCGCTGGCCGAGGCGCTCTGCGAGCAGGCCGGTGCGCTGCTGCACACCTCCAACCTCTACCACATCCCCCTGCAGGAACGGCTGGGTCGACAACTCTGCCAGCTCAGTGGCATGCAGCGTGTCTTCTTCAGCAATTCCGGCGCCGAGGCCAACGAAGCAGCCATCAAGCTGGCACGCCTGTACGGCCACCGCCGCGGCATCGACACCCCCTTGATCCTGGTCACCGAAAACAGCTTCCACGGCCGCACCCTGGCGACCCTCTCGGCCACCGGCAACCGCAGGATACAGGCCGGCTTCGAACCGTTGCTGCCGGGCTTCGTGCGGGTCCCTTTCGACGATCTCGAGGCCGTCCGACAGGTAGCCGTGAACGAACCGCGCATCGTCGCCGTGCTGGTGGAACCCATCCAGGGCGAAGGTGGCGTGAACATCCCCACCGACGATTACCTGCCGGGCCTGCGTGAACTGTGTGACCAACACGGCTGGCTGCTGATGCTGGACGAGATCCAGACCGGTATCGGCCGTACCGGTCGCTGGTTCGCCTTTCAGCACCACGATATCCAACCAGATGTATTGACCCTGGCCAAGGCCCTGGGCAACGGCGTGCCCATTGGTGCCTGCCTGGCTCGGGGCGAGGCTGCCGAGGTTCTCCAGCCCGGCAGCCACGGCTCCACCTACGGCGGCAACCCGTTGGCCTGCCGCGCAGCCCTAACCGTGCTGGAACAACTGGGCCTGAACGACCTGGTGAGCCGGGCCGAAAGCCTGGGCCGACACCTGCGGGCAGGTTTCGAGCATGCCTTGAAAAATGTGAACGGCGTGGTCCAATTGCGCCAGCGCGGGCTGATGCTGGGCATCGAGCTGGAACGTCCCTGCGCGGCACTGGTGAGCCGTGCCCTGGAAAAGGGACTCTTGATCAACGTCACCGCCGAACGCGTGATCCGCCTGTTGCCGCCACTGGTCATGGACGAACAACAGGCCGACCTCCTGGTCAATACCCTGGCCCCTCTGATCCGCGATTTTCTCAGCGACGAGGCTACACCGTGAACACGAGACATTTCCTGACCCTGAGAGACCTCTCCCCCGAGGAACTCGACTACCTCATTCAGCGCGCCATCACCCTCAAGCAAATGCAGCAACGGGGCGAGATCTACCAGCCCCTGAAAAACAGGGTACTGGGCATGGTGTTCGAGAAGTCCTCCACCCGCACCCGGGTCTCCTTCGAGACCGGCATGGTGCATTTCGGTGGCCATGCCATCTTTCTCTCTCCGCGCGACACCCAACTCGGTCGCGGCGAGCCCATCGAGGACTCGGCACGGGTACTCTCCAGCATGGTGGACATCATCATGATCCGCACCTACGAGCACAGCAAGCTGGAACGCTTCGCCGCCTACTCCAGGGTGCCGGTGATCAACGCGCTCACAGACCAGTTCCACCCCTGCCAGCTACTGGCCGATGTGCAGACTTTCGTGGAACAACGCGGCAGCATTCGCGGACGCACCGTGGCCTGGATCGGCGACGGCAACAACATGTGCCATTCCTATATCAACGCTGCCGAACAATTCGGCTTCCGCCTGCACATCGCCGCCCCCGAGGGCTTTGGCCCCGACCCGGCGCTGGTGGCCCGCGGAGGGGATATCCATTTGTTCGCTCATCCTGCCGAGGCGGTGACAAACGCCGACCTGGTAGTGACCGATGTGTGGGCCAGCATGGGCCAGGAGGACGAACAGGCCGAACGTGAACGGGCCTTCCGCGACTACCAGGTGACCCCCGAGCTGATGGCCCAGGCAAAGGATGATGCCCTGTTCATGCACTGCCTGCCCGCCCACCGGGGCGAGGAAGTGGCCGCCGAGGTCATCGACGGCCCGCAGAGCGTGGTGTGGCAGGAAGCCGAGAATCGTCTGCATTCCCAGAAGGCCCTGCTGGAGTTCCTCTTGCTGGGGCGGCGAGACCGACCTTGAGCCACCTGCTGGAACTGGACAACATCGTCTGCCGCTACGGTGACCAGACTGCCGTAGACGGCCTGTCCCTGCGCGTGCGCGAAGGCCACCTGGCCTGCCTGCTGGGACCCTCGGGTTGCGGAAAGAGCACCATTCTGCGCGCCATCGCCGGGCTCGAACCCATCTACCAGGGCAGCATCAAGCTGGACGGCCGAACCCTCAGCACCCCCACCCACAGCCTGGCACCGGAGAAACGTCAACTGGGCATGGTGTTCCAGGACTATGCCCTGTTCCCGCACATGAACGTGCAACAGAACATCTGCTTCGGCCTGAAGAAACACAGCCGAAGAGACAGGCAACGCATCAGCGAGGAACTGTTGGCCACCGTGGGTCTGGAAGGGCTTGCCCAACGCTACCCCCACGAACTGTCGGGGGGCCAGCAACAGCGCGTGGCCCTGGCCCGGGCCCTGGCCGTGCGCCCCCGCTTGATCCTGATGGACGAGCCCTTTTCCAACCTCGATGTGGATCTGCGCGAGCGTCTCAGCCTGGAAGTGAAACAGATCCTGGCCGAACAAGGCATCACCGGTATCCTGGTCACCCACGACCAGTCCGAGGCCTTTGCCGTATCGGACATGATCGCCGTGCTCAATGCGGGCAAACTACAGCAGTGGGACACCGCCTTTGGGCTCTACCACGACCCGTGCAATCGCTTCGTGGCCGATTTCATCGGCAAGGGCGTGTTTCTCCGTGGCCGACTGGTCACGCCCGACAGCGTGGAAACCGAACTGGGCATCATCCAGGGCGACCGCGCCTACGACCTGCCGCTGAACTCGACGCTGGACGTGCTGGTGCGCCCCGATGACATCCTGCCCGATGCCGACAGTCCCCTGAGCGGCGTGGTGATACACAAGGCCTTCAAGGGCTCGGAAATCATCTATACCCTGCAATTGGATACCGGCAGCCGGCTGCTGTCATCCTTCCCCAGCCACCACGACCATGCCATGGGCGAACGCGTCCACTTCCGTTCCGACATCCAGCACCTGATCGCCTTTCCGCCCAAGACCGACTAAGGAAAGCGCCAATGGCAAAAACGAAGAACCCCGGCACAAGGCCGGGGTTCTCCGAGCGGATTCCGGCGGGTAAGACCGCCGAAACATCTTACAGGCTGGACAAATACTCGGTAACCGCATCGATCTCGGCATCGGACATCCGCTTGGCGATATCGCCCATCATGCCCGCCGGATCGTTCTTGCGATCGCCGGAACGGAAGTTCTGCAACTGCGCCACCAGGTAGTCCTTGTTCTGACCGCCGATCACAGGGAAAACCTGGTTGCTGGGCGACTTGCCACGCCCCTTCACACCATGGCAGTTGATGCAACCATACAGGCCGGTGCGGGGATTACCCTTCTCGAAGATCTCCTTGCCCTTCTTGATCAGTTTCTCGTCACTGCCAGGAATCATCGCCTTCATGGGCTTCTGGCTGGAGAAATAGGCCGCGATGTCGTAGAGATCCTCCTTGCTGGCAATCGACAAGGCCATGGGGCTCATGGTGTCGTTGTAGCGAAGATTCTTCTGGAAATCGGTTACCTGCTTGACGATATAACCCGGCTTCTGACTGGCCAGGTTGGGGAAATTAGGCGCAATGGCCTGACCCTGTTCGCCATGGCATCCATGACACAGCGCGGATTTCTCGAAACCCGCCTCGGGATCCCCTCCTGCCTGCACCCCTCCTGCTGCCGACAACAATGCCATCACAGCCACTGTAGAAAAAATTTTTCTTATCATATTCAAGTCCTTACGGTCTCATCCCAATACCAAAGCCAGCCTTTCGGCCTGCCCGTGACAGAATCTCGAACTTGGTATTTTAATAATGTTGAGAGGGAAGTAAAGGTTTGTGCGGCATTTCGCGGCAATTCCGCCGCACCCATGCCCCGGACCACGCGCAGACCACCTGCCTTGTCATCAAACTGTTTCCCGCCCACCGAAATGCCCCCGCCAGGCCTTGCGTGCCAGATGGGGCAACAACAGGTGCAGGGGCATGCGCAGGGCATGCGAGCGCACATAGAGCAGCCAGCGCGCCAGGCCGCTGAAGGCATCGCGGCAACTGGCATGGTCCGGCTGCAGCGCGCGGTCGAAACAGGCCTGCATGAAATCACGCCCGGGCCAGGCCGGCGCCTGGACGGCCAACGCCTGCAACCAGGCTTCGGGCAGCGGAGTGCGCAAGAAGCGATGACAATTCCACGCAGCATAATAAAGCGGCCGTCCCAGACCAAGCTGCTCCGCACGCTGGGCCAGGGTCGGGAGAAAATCCCCATCGCTGCCGAAATGGCGCAACAAGGCATCCAGATCCACCAGGTCGCGCAAACCATGTTCCAGTTCGCCATCGAAGAACAGGTGGGTGGCACTGTGCAACACCATGTCCGCGGGAGCCAGAATCGCAAGACGCCCGTCACCGCCACCGTCCACGGGCCGTGCCGCCTCCAGCAGCAGACGGGCATCGGGGGTCACCACCGCGGTAGAAGGCAGGATATTGTGATGCACATCCAAGGAGCTGTGCCGGCGGGTATGGTGCATGGGCGGCAGCTCATGCATCCATTGCCGATAATAGCGCTGGTCGTAGGCATCCAGCTTGGAAAAGGCCCAACCCTTGCTCAGCAACACGGCCTCGACACGCTCCAGGCGCTCCCGCGGCACCAGGATGTCCACGTCGGAGAACAGGCGCCCCACCGCCGGCGGCAGGTCCGCCATCACATAGGCCGCTCCCTTGAGCAACACGATGGGACAATCCAGTTCCGTCAGCTCCTCGCGCAGGCAGCGCACGTCCCAACGCACGATTTCCCGGTGCCGCGCGGCCAGGCGCCGGGCCGAGGCCAGATGCAGGGCCGGCCGCCGGGGCACCGTCTCCAGCACGCCCGCCATCGCCAAACGCTCGGCCAGGGTACCCAGCAGATCGGCGCGCCGGGCCTGGCGCAACAACAGGTCCCAGCGCGCCAGATCGTAATCACGGCAGCGGGCGGGCTCCACCAGGCTCGTCGCCAGCAGGCTACGCAGCCGTTTCATGGAGACCCCTGCGCCAGATTCTCGAAGAAACCCATCGCCTCCTCCAGGCGGCTGTAGTGCAGGCGGTAACAGGCGCTGGCATCCACCAACTGGGCCAAAGCCTGGAAACCTGCCTCGCCGAGAATGTGATAATTGAAGGTCTGCGCCGCCAATTCCATCAGCATGCGCGCCCGCCCCAGGGGCTGGACCTCCAGCCCGGCACCGGCCTCGTAACGTGGCAGGAGCAACCATGCTGCCCGGCCCGGCTCACCGGCCCGGGCCACACTGTCGTCCGGTGCCCGCACATGGGCCACGGTTCCCTTGTGGGTATCGGCACTCACCGGGCCGAACACCGCCGCTGGCGCGAAGCGGCGGATCAGGTCGATGGAAGCATTTTTCAGGCTTACCGGCCGCGGCAAGGGCATGATCTCGCCCGAGGACAGGGAAACCAAGGCCATTTCATCGGAGAACAGACGCCAGCCCCGGTGGATCAATGCCGCGCACAGGGTGCTCTTGCCCGCTCCCGGCGCCCCGGCAAGTATGGCCACGCGGCCTGCCCGCTCCACCACCGCCGCATGGATGATGGCGTATTCGTGGGCATGGGTGGCCACGCACCAGTTGAGCGACCACTCGAAAAAGGGAAAGGCCTGCACCAGCGGCAGGGGCTTGAAAGGGCTGTAGCCGTCATTGCTGAAGATCACCTGCGGCCGGTAGAAGCGGCGCAGGCCACCGGCTGGAAACAGGCTCATGTGGATGTCGGCAAACACCGGCGGGATCTCCACCGGGTAACGGCCATACAATCGGCCCAAGCCCTCGGCCACGCTGGGAATGGGACTGTGCAAACGCACGATGAAGGGGCCAATGCGCAAGCCAAGACCGGTTTCGGCCAAAGCGCGGCGCAGGCGGGCGGGATCGAGGTCAGCGATGATCACCGGGCAAGCATACGACGATTCCCAGTCTTTGCAAACCGACCAGCCGCTCGCCGGTGATCTGTTCCAGTTCCTCCTGGCTGCCGGCGCCCAGAACCTCGCCCACATGGGCCGCCAGCCCGGCCAGGCTCATGGCACCCTGCTCCAGGGCCTGCAGGATCAGGGCCGATACCTCGTCCACCAAGTGAGTGGCCCCGCTGGGCCGGTGATAGACCACCGCCTCGTCATCCCACTGACGCAGACGCAGGGAATCAGCCTCCTCCAGGGCCCACAGCACGGCTGAAGGAGGCGGAGAGGCCATGGCGCCAGGAAACTCAGATATCAGATGAAAGTAGTGGCAAACAGATCGACGGCTTCCTGCGGGGTCAGCGTCAGCCCGATGCCGTTGAGGTAATAGGTAGCACCCGATTCCACAGCCATATACAGATCGACGACCTGGGTGGTGCTGAAATAATAGCCTGGCGCCACAATACCGCCGTTTTCCGACTCATGGGCATTCAGGTAGGCCGCCACCGCATGGCGGGCGAGCTGGCGCTCGACTTCCGGCAACCCGCAATAGGCATCATAGGGAGGAGAACCGCCTCCGGCACAAGCGCCCTCGGCCAGCTCGATCACTTGCAAAAACGTCAGACTGCCAAATTTGCTGGAACCGAAAATGCTCTGGAAGGTCACCGCAGCAGGATCCAGCAGGCCAGTGTGCGTCTTCCAATACCCCGGACTGCGGCCATAGACCATGGTGCAACTCGTGGAATGTGCGGAAACATTGCCGGATAGATCGCCGGAGAGGGTGCAGTTGCCAGCGGCAAACACTTGGCGGCCGGGAATACTCATCAAGACAGGCGCAGCCAGCGCGGCCTTGGCCAGGCGCCGCCGGGAAGCATCCATACCATGTTTCTTAGGCTCGTCTCGATTCATGGGCCTCTACATCCTCCTGATACGGGAATCGGACCACGCCTGCCCCCCTCTCTTTGTTGCCGGCAACCGGCATCGGGAAACAAGCATGACTTCGTCATGGATTATAGCAAAATACACACCAAAAAACACAAGGCATTGTTTTTTATGAATTTATTCCAGGAAAAACCTTCGCGGACTCAATTCAATACAAGCTTGTGTAAAAAATGTCGACAAACCCATACCCTGGAGCCAGCGGATTTTACAACCGATCTGGAACAAGAGCCCTTGCGGTGGCTATGCCGGTCTCGTGTCAGTGGCCCACCGCCCGGCCGCCGCCAGCGCCACCAAGGCCAACAGGTAGAACAAGAAAATAAACCGCGGTGCATCCAGCAGGCTGCTAAAGAGCCCCGTCACCAGGAACCCCGTCAGGCCCGCCAGCAAGCCCAGCGCCAGCACATGGTCAGCATGTAGCAGCAGGGCACCCACCCTGCCCAGCAACAGCAGGAACAACAACAGGCCAAACAGGCCCTGTTCGAACAACAGGTGCAGGAACAAGTTTTCCATGTGCCAGGGCCAATAGGTGTCACTGGTGAACAACCAGTGGTCACCACCCTGCCAGAAAGCACCGTTTTGCACCCCTTGGTTGCCGGCGCCATCCGTCAGGGCAATGCGGTCCACCTCCACCACGCTGCCCGCTCCCAGGTTGGCCAGAGACAGCACCAGAGGTGGTCGCGGCCAGCCTGCCTCGTCCGCGAACCAGCGTCCCTCGGCCTCCACCTCACGCCACTGGCCCTGCCCCACCGCCAGACGGTGGCTACGACAACGCAGGGAATACAACACGTTTTTCTCGCACAGGAACACACTCAGCACCGCCTCGCCCCCGAAGCCCCGCAAACGGGCCACGATTCGGTAGTCCCGCCCGGCGGGGCGCGCAATACGCTGGTCCAGGTAGATGGAGGGGGAACCGGATCCCAGGCGCAGCACCACCCGATCGTCCTGCATCACATAACGGTAGGTGCCCGGCATGTTTTCAGCACCACCGGCCTGCAGATAGTTGCGCGGAAAACTGCCCAGTCCCATACCGAAGGCCAGGGCTTCTGGCTGCATCATGTCCAGGGACTGACGCCAGTGCGCGAGCCGCGCCGCCATGTCCTGCGGCACGCTACCAAGACGCGCCTGGGCAAAACTGCCGCTGAGCACGGGATAGGCCACCATTCCTCCCAGCAGAACCACTGCCGGCACGGCCCAGCGCAGCGTACCCACGCCGAAGCGCCGACCGCCCATCGATCCAAACAACAGCAGTAGCGCCAGGGCGAAACCCAGGTAGCCTCCTCGTGAAAAGGTCACCAACAAGCCATAGATCCCCAGCACGAGAACCAGCAGGCCCAGCACACGCCGCCAGGTGGCTCGCTCGTGAATCAGCCAGGCCACCAGCAGGGGCAAGGCCAGGGCGAGCACGGCTTCCACATACCCACTGCCGGCATGCATTTCCAGCAAGCCCCCATCCACCCGAAACGGCGTATTGAAGTCCAGCAGACCCACGAAGGCCAGGCGCTCCCACAGAATCTTGACGCTCAGGCCCAGCAGACCCAGCAGGATGCCCGTGATCAACCGGCGCATCACCGGCTCCCCCCGTTCCCGGTCCAGGTGCAGAAAGGGCAGCAGTAGTGTCAATGCCACCACCGGCTTGAGCAGGCGCAGACCGTTATAGGGGCTGTAATAATCGTAGAAGGTATTGATGTCAGGCAAACGCCAGGGCAGCAAGCCGATGACGGCGCTGACCCCATAACTGGCCAGCAGCAGAAACCACAAGCGGTAAGTGCGCCAGACTCGTCGCGCCAAACCCGCCGGCCAGGACACACGTCCGTAGAGCAGGGCCAGGCTCACCAACAGGAACAGGTCGAAGGCATCCAGGTATACCCGTCCCGACCAGGGTGCCAGATTCAACACCGGCAACAGGGCCGGCAACACCAATAACCACAGGCCGGGCCGGCACCACAGCAAGACAGCATAGGCCAGCAGCCCCAGCAGCAGGGGGCCGCGTGCCACGGGAAAATCCAGCCAGGCATACAGCGCCAGCACACCCCAACCCAGGGCCAGAAAGCGAGCCAGGCGAGGGGGCCGCGCCGTCACCGTGCCGGCAGCGGCAACAGGCGCGGGCGCGACCGGCTCCGCCGGCATTTCGCCCGAGCCGCCGCCTTCCAGGCGCCGCCAAGCCCAGTCCAGCCCGGCCATCACCAGCATGGCCGCGGCTGCGGCGATCAACACATCGGTATAGTCCGGATGCTTGCCCGGCGCCCACAACTTGCCGGTTTCCATCACCAGGGCCAGGCCGGCAGCCATGATGCCGGCCTGCAGCACTTGTGACATCCCCGGCGATATTTGCCAACCCCGCCGCCACAGCCAATACCCTGCTCCCACAGGGGCATAGAGTGCCAGATGATTGAGCACACTGCGCAAGGCCACCGGCTCGGAGGTGAAGTAATGATAGAAAAACGGCATGAGGCGTACCTGGCGCCACTTCTCCAGCAGCTCCGCCGGCGCCAGGGACTGGGCCTGGAACCAGTGATTCAGATAGGCCAGCACCAACAGATACAGCGGCAGAACCGCCAGCAAGAACGACCGCGCCAGCGGGACCAGACGCCGCAGCCGCAACAGCTCCTCGCGGCGCAAAAAAGCCGCACCGAGAAAAAAGCCCAGGCCTCGCATCAGCACCGAGACCCCCTGTGCCACACCGGAGGCGAGCATGAGTTGTAGGGTTTCCAGCAGCGCGCCCAGCAGCAGGCCATAGACCAGCCATTGCCAGGGTCCCGGCGCAATTTCATGCCGACGCAGCCAGCCGGCGGCCAGCACGCCCAGCGGCATGGCAGCCAGGATCTCCAGCCCCAACGAGGCCAGGCAATAGGCCGGGTTGTCGCAAGGGGTGAGCAACAGGGCCACGCTGTCGCCGGAAAGCTTCCAGCGCAGCTCCTCCAGCGAAATCAGGAAATCGAAGGGAAACAGCGTCATGAAGGCATAGGCCAGGGCATAGAGCCCCAGGGCGGCCCACAGGGCCGTCGCCCCGCGCAACCTGACCCGGTGCCACAAGCGAGCCAAGCGGTCACCGGCCCGGCGCCAGATCAGAGCCCCCAACACCGTGCCGATACTCTCGGCGATGAGGTCGTTGATGGACACCGTGCGCGGCGCGAAAAAGGTCTGCAGGAATTCCACCGCCAGCGCCAGCGCCAGACCAAAAGCGATCACCAATCCCATGACCAGGCCGGGCCGGCGGCCCAGGGGCGTCAGGGACAACCAGCGGGCGCCGAGAAAAGACAAGGGCACATAGAGGATGATGTTGGCAACCCAGTCGGCCCGGGATACCACCGAGAGATCCAGAAAACGAATGCCCAGAAAGGCCTGCCAGGCTTCCTCCAGGGAATCCAGGCGCAGCTCGAAGGGAATGAAACTGCCATACAGAATGACACCGATATAGGCGAGCCAGGCCAGGATGAGGCGGTTGCGCGCCATATTGAGTCGCGGATAGGGCGAAGCAGCCATCAGTTCGGCTTGGGTTCCAGCCGCGGTCGCCACAGTGGTCGGGCATCGCGACGATAGGCTCCGGGCTGGAACACGCCCCGCCACAAACCGTCGAAGTCGCGCTCGGCATCGAGGTAAGCGCGCCACCAGCGCGCAGCCGGAGGCGGCAACGCCAGTCTGCCCGGCAGGCCACTGAGATCCAGCCTGCCCAATGGCGCGAAGGGAGCCCGTAGATGGTGGCCGGCCTCCACATAGGCGTCCGTCACATTGGCCTCCTGTTCACCCCCCTGCAGGGGCCGGTCGGCAAACACGGCATTGCCCAACAGACGCTGGCGAAAGCCTGCTTGCTGTCCGGCTTGTCGCAACACCCGAATACCGTGTTTCGCCGCCACTATGGTGTTGAAGAACACGTCTACCCGGCGGGGAATGTCGTTGTGCGGTTGGATATGCACCGCGCTACCGTGGTAATTGATGAACAGGTTGTTGTACAAGGCGATATTCCCTTCTCCCTGAAACAGGGCCTCGTCGGGGTTCTGGTAGAAGAAATTACCGTAGATCTGGTAATAGTCCTCGGCGCCGGCGCCCGACGGCGGCCAGTGCCCCACCAGCACATTGGGCCGTGCCAGCTCCACCCGGCCATTGCCCCGTGCCTTGCTGAATACGTTGTGGCGAATGACGGTGGTCTGGCGCGGCCGTCGCAGCTCGGCGATGGCGGGACGCCCGCGCTGATGCTTGATCTGCAGATTATACCCCAGGGTCTCGCTGACCAAGTTGTATTCGATCAGGCCGGCCACGAAGGGATCACCGCCATCGGAATCCCCCAGATAGATGCCGGTGCCGGCACGCCGGATGACATTGCCACGGATCACCCAGCCCCAGCTGGGACACTTGGTGGAAATGGCCACGATCTGCTGATTGTGGTCGTGATTGCGGATCAGCAAACCTTCCAGGGTGATGTGGTGGGTCCAGCGGGCATGGCCCTCGGCCTTGACGCCGTTGACCGGCAAACCGCGCCCCTCCAGCACCAGGTTGCGGATGACCACATGGGCGGCATCCACCAGACTCACGGTATTGTGTCCCGGCCGGGCCAGAAACACGGGCGGCGCGTCGGGATCGGCGCCGCGTATCACGATGGGCGCGCCCTCGCGCCCCTGCAAGCGGTGAATGGGCAAGCCACGGCGGTACACACCCGCGCGCAGCACCAGCTCGTCGCCGGGCTGCAGGCGGGGTAACAGGGCGCGGTAGTCCCCTGGCCCGACGTGATAGACCGCGGCCAGGGCCGGCTCGCAGGCCAGCAAGGCCAACAGCGCCAGACCACGCCACCGGTTCATTCGAGCCTCAACTCCACGCCGGCCTGATGCTCCCCATGCACGGCGAAGGGTTCACACACCCAGTGACCAATCACCGCCGCCAACTGGTCGTCGATGAACAACAGGGGAATGCGCCAACGCTGCCAGGGCGGCACGCCGGCGTCCTGTAGCAGTTTTTTCAGCGCCCGCCGATGCCCCTGCCCCCGGATCCGGCATCGCTCGCCACCGCGGCGAAAACGTATCTGCAGGCATCCCTCCAGGGTATCGCTACGCAGGCCGCGACCGCGCACCGGATGGGCTTCGAGGCGGCCCAGACCCGGCAACACCAGCGGCGTGCGCCCGTCCCACTCCAGCACCCCGCACAGGGGCCGGGTCTCGGCACGAGACAGCAGGTGCAAAGCATCCCGGTAACGCCACACCACCCACTCGCCCCAACCCACTTGGGGGGTGGCATCCTGCGCCGCCGCGGCGATCTGCTCCAGTTGGGCCATTTGCGCCGCCGAGGGCAGGCTGGCGCCCTGGCATCGCAACCAGTGGAACAGGACGTTGCGCCGGCGCGCCGGCGGCAGGGCCCGCAACCGGGCCAGGGGCAGCACATCCCCCTGCGCCGGCCCCAGATCCTGCTGCGCCAACTGTTCATTGAGCGCCGCGGCCTCGGCACAGGCGCGGGCGGAGCGAACCAGGGTCTTGTTCAGACCGGGCCAGTGCTGGCGCAGCAGAGGCATGACCTGGTGACGCAGAAAATTGCGCTCGAAGGCGTGCTCGCGGTTGCTGGGATCCTCCACCCAGACCAAGCTGTGCTGGCGGGCATAGGCCTCCAGCTCAGCGCGATCGTATTCCAGCAGGGGGCGCAGCAACAGGCCCGCCCCCAGCCGCCGCGACGGCGGCATGGCGGCCAGGCCACGGGGTCCGGCACCTCGCAGCAACTGCAGCAACAGGGTTTCGGCCTGATCGTCGCGGTGATGAGCCGTGAGCAGGGCCTCGTTCGTCTGCAGCAGCTCCGCCAACGCCTGGTAACGCGCGTGGCGGGCGGTGGCCTCGGGACTCTCGCCCGCTCGCGCCCTGGCATCCACCCGCAACAGGCTCAGCTCCACCCCCAGCCCGGCGCAGAACCGCCGACAGTGTTCGGCCCAGGCTTCGGCCTCGGCCTGCAGACCATGGTTCACGTGCACCGCCCGCAAGGGGGGCAGGCCATCGTGCCAGGCGCAAGTCAGGGCATGCAACAGAACACTGGAGTCCAGGCCGCCGCTGAGGGCGACTCGGTAGGCCGTGGGCGACGCAGACCCGGCGGACAGCCCAAGCAGGGAGGCGAGCAGGCGGGGCGGGGAAAGAGCCACCGCGGGCGGCCCTCATGCCTTGAAGTTGCCGAAGCTCATCAGGCGCTGGTAGCGTTTCTCCAGCAATTCTTCCCGGGACAGCGGATCCAGCTCGGCCAGACTTTCCACCAGAGCGGCCTGGATGCGAGCGGCCATGGCATCCACGTCACGATAGGCCGAGCCCAGGGGCTCCTCTATAATGCGGTCGATCAGGCCCAGTTCCTTCAGGCGGGTGGAAGTGATGCCCATGGCCTCGGCGGCCTCGGCGGCCTTTTCGGCGCTCTTCCACAGAATGGAGGCACAGCCTTCGGGGGAGATCACCGAATAGGTACTGTATTGCAGCATCATGATGCGGTCGCCCACGCCGATGGCCAGGGCGCCGCCGGAGCCGCCCTCACCGATCACGGTACACACGATGGGCGTCTTGAGCCGGGCCATCACCAGCAGATTGCGGGCGATGGCCTCGCTCTGGTTACGTTCCTCGGCATCGATGCCGGGATAGGCGCCGGGAGTATCGATGAAGGTGAGCACCGGCAGCTTGAAACGTTCGGCCATCTCCATCAGGCGCAAGGCCTTGCGATAACCCTCGGGCCGGGGCATGCCAAAATTGCGCCGTACCTTCTCCTTGGTGTTGCGCCCCTTTTGCTGACCGATCACCATTACCGGCCGGCCTTGCAGGCGCCCGATGCCACCGATGATGGCGGCATCGTCGGCAAAGTGGCGATCGCCGTGGAGTTCCTCGAAATCGGTGAAAATGCGCTCGATATAGTCCTGGGTATAGGGACGCAGGGGATGTCGCGCCAGTTGGGAGATCTGCCAGGGCTTGAGGTTGGAGAAGATCTGCCGTGTCAGCGCCTCGTTCTTGCTGACCAGGCGCTCGATTTCATCGGACAGGTTGAGATTCGAGTCGTTGCCCACATTGCGCAATTCCTCGATCTTGGCTTCCAGCTCGGCGATGGGTTGTTCGAAATCCAGGTAGTCTAAACTCATGAATCAA
Organism: Gammaproteobacteria bacterium; assembly: GCA_015487785.1. Lineage (GTDB taxonomy): Bacteria > Pseudomonadota > Gammaproteobacteria > S012-40 > S012-40 > S012-40. The sequence goes on from WFPC01000058.1 coordinate 27,940, forward strand.
GGCCGTCGGGTTGGGGATAAGGCACGCTATTATAACGTGAGTTTGCCAGTTTCGCTGCGGCTTCGCACAGGCGTTGCCACCGCTCTCAATACTCCACTTCCACCGCTTCGGCTCCCAGCAGGTTCTGCAACCGCCCCAGGCATTCGTCACTGGGCCGAATACGCCAGGCTGCACCGAAACTGAGCCGGCCACGGGCATCCGGACGGCTGTAGAGTACCCGCACCGGGCAGGCACCCTCGCGATAGGCCCGCAACAGCTCGGCCAGCTCGTGCAGAGTGCCATTGCGCAGACGCTCCTGCTGCAAGCGCAGCAACACACCACGGGCGTGGCGCTCGCGAGCCTGTTCCATGTCCTGGATCTCCTGGGCTGTGAACTTGATGCCTCCGGAATAGTCGTCCACCCCCACTTCGCCACTGACCACCAGGACGCTGTCTTTCACCAGCAGCGTCCGGCATTGCTCGAACAGCTCGGAAAAAACCGCCACCTCCAGCCGGCCGCTGTGATCGTCCAGGGTGAGAAAGGCCATGTTGTCACCACGCTTGGTCTTCATGCTGCGGATAGCGGTGACCAAGCCCGCCACCCGCACGGTATTCTTGGCCGGCTTGAGAGCGGCGATGCGCTTGACGCCCATGTGGGCCAGTTCCGGCAGGTACTGGTCGATGGGATGGCCGGTGAGATACAGGCCCAGGGATTCCTTTTCCGCCTCCAGGCGCTGGCGTTCGGTCCATTCGGGCACCTCGAGCAGGCGCTGCTCGTCGGCGCTGTGCTCACTGGCGGCGGCGAAACCGAACAGGTCGTTCTGTCCGGCACTGGCATCACGGATGACCTGCTCCGCCGCCTGCAGGGCCCGACCCAGGCTGGCCATGAGGCTGGCACGGCTGCCGAAGTCATCCAGCGCGCCGGACTTGATCAGGGTTTCCAGGCAGCGGCGGTTGACCCGCCGCAGATCGATGCGCCGGCAAAAATCGAACAGGTCGCGATAGGCACCCCCCCGCTCGCGTTCCTCGACGATGACCTGGATGGCAGCCTCCCCCACACCCTTGATAGCGCCCAGGCCATAGCGCACGGTGGCCTGGTCGGCCACGGTGAAGGCGTAGGCGCAGAGATTGACGTTGGGCGGCAGAACTTCGAGTTTCATCTGGCGGCATTCGTCGATGAGGTTGACCACCTTGTCGGTGTTGTCCATGTCGGCGGACATCACCGCGGCCATGAAGGCCGCCGGGTAATAGGCCTTGAGCCAGGCGGTCTGGTAGGACACCAGGGCATAGGCGGCGGAGTGGGACTTGTTGAAGCCGTAGCCGGCGAAAGTCTCCATGAGATCGAAGATATGATTGGCCAGCTTGGCATCGATGCCCCGCTCGGCCGCACCCTGGGTGAAGATGGCCCTCTGCTTGGCCATTTCCTCGGGTTTTTTCTTGCCCATGGCGCGGCGCAGCATGTCGGCGCCACCGAGCGTGTAGTTGGCCAACACCTGGGCGATCTGCATCACTTGTTCCTGATAGAGAATCACTCCGTAGGTGGGTTTGAGCACCGGCTCCAGGTCCGGATGGGGGTATTCCACCCTGGCCCGGCCATGCTTGCGGTTGATGAAGTCGTCCACCATGCCGGAGCCCAGGGGACCGGGCCGGAACAAGGCCACCAGGGCGACGATGTCCTCGAAGGTGTCCGGCTGCAAGCGCTTGATGAGATCCTTCATGCCGCGGGATTCCAGTTGGAACACGGCAGTGGTCTGGCAGGCCTTGAGTAACTCGAAGGTCTTGGGGTCGTCGAGGGGAATGCGGGCGATATCGATCTGCTCGCCGGTGTGCGCGGCCACGTTCTTCACCGCCCAGTCGATGATGGTCAGGGTACGCAGGCCGAGAAAATCGAATTTGACCAGGCCCACCGCCTCCACGTCGTCCTTGTCGAACTGGGTCACCAGGCTGCCACCTCCTTCTTCGCAATACAGGGGGGTGAAGTCGGTGAGTTCGGTGGGAGCGATGACCACGCCGCCGGCATGCTTGCCGGCATTGCGGGTGATACCTTCCAGCGAGCGCGCCAGATCGATGATGGCCTGCACGTCTTCCTCGTTTTCGTAGCGCTCGCGCAGTTGGGGTTCCTGCTCCAGGGCCTTGTCCAGAGTGATACCCAACTCGAAGGGAATCAGTTTGGCCAGCTTGTCCACGAAACCGTAGGGATGCCCCAGCACCCGGCCCACGTCGCGCACCACCGCCTTGGCCGCCATGGTGCCATAGGTGATGATTTGGGAGACCTTCTCGCGACCATAGCGACGCGCCACGTAGTCGATCACGCGGTCGCGGTTCTCCATGCAGAAGTCGATGTCGAAATCGGGCATGGAAACCCGCTCGGGATTGAGGAATCGTTCGAACAGCAGATCGTACTGGAGCGGGTCCAGATCGGTGATGGTGAGCGCATAGGCCACCAGCGAGCCGGCGCCCGAGCCCCGCCCAGGCCCCACCGGGATGCCCTGCTCCTTGGCCCACTGGATGAAGTCGGCCACAATGAGGAAATAACCGGGAAATCCCATGTCGATGATGACATCGAGTTCGGTCTCCAGGCGTTCGTCGTAGGGTTTGCGGCGCTGGGCGAAATCCGGCGCATTGCGGTCGAACAGGAAATCCAGCCGCTTTTCCAGTCCCTCGCGGGCCTGCTGGCGAAAGAACTCCGCCATGCTCATGCCCTCGGGCACGGGGAAATCCGGCAGGTAGTTCTCCCCCAGGGAGATCTCGATGTTGCAGCGCTTGGCGATCTCCACGCTGTTTTCCAGCGCTTCCGGCAAATCGGCGAACAACTCGGCCATTTCCTCCGGGCTGCGCAGGTACTGCTGTTCCGAATAGCGCCGCGGCCGGCGGGGATCGTCCAGGGTACGCCCCTCGTTGATGCACACCCGGGCTTCGTGGGCCTCGAAATCCTCGCGGGCCAGAAAACGTACGTCGTTGCTGGCCACCACCGGCGCACCGGTAGCCAGGGCCAGCTCCACCGCGGCATGGAGATGATCCTCCTCGCCGGCGCGCCCGGTGCGGGTGAGTTCCAGGTAATAGTCGCCGTCGAACAAGGCCTGCCAGTGCTCCAGCCGCTGGCGGGCCTCACCGGCGCGCCCGTGCAGCAGGGCCTGGCCCACGTCGCCCTCCATACCGCCGGACAGGGCCAGCAAACCGCCAGTATGGCCTCTCAGCCAGTCGATGCGAACCCGCGCCACACCGCGTTGCTGGCCCTCGGTGTAGCTGCGCGAAACCAGCCGGGTGAGATTGCGATAACCCTCGTTGTCACGGCACAGCAACACCAGCCGGGTGGGCGCACTGTCGTCGTCTTCGCACACCCACAGATCCACGCCGATGATGGGCTTGATGCCGGCGGCCTGGGCGGCACGATAGAATTTGACCATGGCGAACAGATTGGACTGATCGGTGAGCGCCACCGCCGGCATGTTCGCCGCCGCCACTTGCTGCATCAGGGGTTTGATGCGCACGATGCCATCGACCAGGGAATACTCGGTATGCACATGAAGGTGGACGAAATTCGCTGCCATCGGGGAGGTATCGTGTGGCGTCTGAAACTACCGCAAGGATACTATCAAGCGGGCCATTATTCATCTCCGTCGCCGGCACCGCCGGGCATCGTTTCCAGCAGGCGTTTCACCGGCCCGAAGCTGCGCCGGTGGACGGGACTCGGCCCCCGCTCCCGCAGGGCCTGGATATGGGCGCGGGTGGGATAGCCCTTGTGCATGGCCAGGCCATAGCCGGGAAAACGGTCATCCAGTCGGCGCATTTCCCGGTCGCGATGCACCTTGGCCACGATGGAGGCGGCGGCGATGGCCGCCACCCGGCCGTCGCCCCCGACCACGGCCCGGACAGGGCAGGCCAGTTGCGGACAGTGCTTGCCATCCACCAGCACATACTCCGGCGGCGGCTGCAGGGCCGCCACCGCCCGCTGCATGGCCAGCAGGCTGGCCTGGAGGATGTTGAGACGGTCGATCTCGGCCACCTCGGCACGGCCCAGGGCCCAGGCCAGGGCGGACTGCTGGATCGCCTGGCAAAGCTGTTCGCGGCGGCACTCGCCGAGTTTCTTGGAATCGGCCAGGCCATCGATGGGACGACGCGGATCGAGAATCACCGCCGCCGCCACCACCGGCCCGGCCAGGGGGCCGCGGCCCGCCTCGTCCACCCCTGCCACGCGGTCGGGCGGCAACTCGAAGTCGTTCATGGCCCCCGCCCTATCAGGCCCAGTACCCGTTCCGCCGCGCGTCGGCTGGCGTCCTTGCGCAAGTCTCGATGGATGGCCCGGTAGTGCTCCAGGCGCTCTGCCTGCCCCACCCCGTCCAGGGCCTGCAACAAGGCCCGGCCGAGGTTTTCCGGCGTGGCGTCGCGCTGCAGCAATTCGGGCACCAAGGCCCGCCCCGCCAGCAGGTTGGGCAGGGAAACATGCTCCACTTTCACCAACTGCCGCATCAACCAGAAACTCAGTGGCGACAGGCGATAGCACACTACCATGGGCTTTTTCAGCAGCATGGCCTCCAGGGTAGCGGTTCCCGAGGCCAGCAACACCGCGTCGGCGGCACGCATCAGCTCACGGGCATTGCCGTCGTACAGAGTCAGGGGCAGCGCATTCCCCTGCTCGGCGATCTGCCGCTCGAACAGGGCGCGCACCCCGGCACCGGCCATGGGCGCGACGAAACCCAGTTGCGGGCGCTGCTGGAGACACCATTGCGCGACCTGCAACATCAGTGGCCCCAGCCGGCGCACTTCGTTCTCCCGACTTCCGGGCAACAGGGCGATCACCGGTGTATCCGGCAGTCCCAGGCGCTCCCGCGCCGGCCGGGGATCGGGCTGCAGGTCGATTTCGTCGGCCATGGGATGGCCCACGCAGGCCACTGGTATACCATGGCGACGGTAGATTTCGGTCTCGAAGGGGAAAAGGGTCAACATCAGGTCCACGCTGCGGGCGATCTTGCGCACCCGGTATTGACGCCAGGCCCATACCGAGGGACTGACATAATGCACCACCGGGATACCGGCCTCGCGCAGACGCTGTTCCAGGCCCAGGTTGAAATCGGGCGCGTCGATGCCGATGAACACGTCCGGCGGCCGCCGGATGAAATACCCGGCCAGTTGCCGGCGCATGCCCAACAACTCGCGCAGCCGCCCCAGCACCTCGGTGAGACCGGTGACCGCCAGCCGTTCCATGGGATAGAGGGTCTTGCAGTCTTCCGCCGCCATGCGCGGCCCACCGATGCCTTCGAATTCGATGTTGGGGTACAGTTCCAGCAGGGCCCGCATCAGCCCCGCGCCTAGCATGTCGCCGGAAGTCTCGCCAGCCACCAGGGCGATGCGCAGCTTGCGTTGCGCCATGGCTCAGCGCACGATGCCGCGGCTCACCCCTTCGAGGAAGGCGAGCATGGTGGCCACTTCGGTATGCTCGGCGGCCAGCGGCGCCAGGCGCTGCCGCGCCGCCTCCAGGGTATTGCCCTCGCGGAAGATGATGCGATAGGCCTGCTTGAGGGCGCGCAGGGCTTCGGCGGAAAAACCACGCCGCTTCAGCCCTTCGCTGTTGAGGCCACGCGCCTCGGCCATGTGCCCGGCCACCATCAGGTAGGGCAGCACGTCCTTGGCAATGACGCTGTTCATACCACTGAAACTGTGCGCGCCGATGCGACAGAACTGGTGTACCAGGGTGAAGCCGCCCAGGATGGCGTAGTCGCCCACTTTTACGTGGCCCGCCAGTGAGGCGTTGTTGGCCAGGATGGTGTGATCGCCCACCACGCAGTCGTGGGCGATGTGCACATAGGCCATGATCCAGTTGTGATCGCCGATACGGGTGACGCCCCGGTCCTGCACCGTGCCACGATTGATGGTACAGAATTCACGGATGACATTGCCCTCGCCGATCTCCAAGCGGGTGGTCTCGCCGGCGTATTTCTTGTCCTGGGGATCATCACCCAGGGAGGCAAATTGATAAACCGTGTTGTTGCGCCCCAGCCGGGTAGGCCCCTTGATCACCACGTGGGGCCCGATGCGGCAACCGTCACCAATCTCCACCTCGGCGCCGATCACGCTATAGGGGCCGATCTCCACTCCGTCCCCGAGCCGGGCTGCGGGATCGACGATGGCGCGCGGGTCGATCATTCAGGCGCCCCGTTCGGCGCACATCAGGTCGGCACTGGCCGCCAGTTGACCATCGACGGTGGCGGTGCCGGAGAATTTCCAGATACCACGCATGGACTTGTGAATCTCCACCTGCAACAGCAGTTGATCGCCGGGGTAAACCGGCTGTTTGAAGCGGGCCTTGTCCACGCCCACCAGGTAGAACAGTTCGTCGTCGTCCGGCACCACACCCTGGGTCTCGAAGGCCAGCAGGCCGGTGGCCTGGGCCAGGGCCTCGATGATCAAGACCCCGGGCATCACCGGCTTGACCGGAAAATGGCCCATGAAATAGGGCTCGTTGTAGCTCACGTTCTTGATCGCGGTGAGCGACTTGCCCGGTTCCAGGGCAATCACCTTGTCCACCAGCAGGAACGGATAGCGATGCGGCAGGAGATTGCGGATATCGTTGATGTCTAGTGTTTTCAAAAGCTAGTCCTTCTTGTTCTGCAGTGCGGCTTCTAATGCCTGGATGCGCGCCATCAGCTTGTCGAGCTGGCGGTAGCGCGCGATGTTCTTGCGCCAGCGCGCATTGGGCTCGGCCGGAATGCCGGAGGAGTACACGCCCGGCTCGCGCACCGACTTGGTCACCATGGCCTGACCGGTGAAGTGGCTGTCGTCGGCGATCTCGATATGTCCATTGACCGCCACCTGCCCCCCGAAGGTCGCCCGGCTGCCCACCCGGGTACTGCCGGCAAAGCCCGTCTGGGCGGCAACCGCGGTGTCTTCGCCGATGATACAGTTGTGCGCCACGTGAACCAAGTTGTCCAGGCGCACGCCGCGGCGAATCTCGGTATCGTCCAGTGCCCCCCGGTCGATGGTGGTGTTGGCGCCGATCTCCACGTCGTCGCCGATGATCACCCGGCCGAGCTGGGGAATCTTGACCCAGCGCCCGTCGTCGTTGGCATTGCCGAAGCCGTCGCTGCCAATCACCGCACCGGCGTGTATGATCACCCGCTGGCCGATGTGGCAATCGTGGTAGAGGGTGATATTGGCCAGCAAGCGGCTGTCGCGGCCGATGTGGCAATGGGCACCAATCACGCAACCTGGCCCCACGAACACTCCGGCCTGCAGCACCACGCCCGCCTCCACCACGCTGTTGGGTCCCACCCAGGCCGTGGCATCGATGGTGGCCTGGTCGCTGACCACCGCGCTGGGATGAATACCGCCGGCATGGGGCGCTTGCTCGGTGAGCCAGGTGGCGATGCGTGCGTAGGCCAACAGGGGATCGCGCACCACCAGGGCAGCCACCGGACAGGCGGACAGATCTTCTTCACGCAGGATCACGGCTCCCGCCCGGGTGTCCTCGAGCTGGGACAGGTATTTCTTGCTGGCGATGAAACAGATGTCTTGGGGACCGGCACGCTGCGGTGTGGCCACGCCGCTGATGCGGCGCTCACCCTCGCCGACAACCCGGCCACCGACCCGCGCGGCCAGTTCGTTCAGTGTGTAGGCGCCCACGCATGTCTCTCCGTGTCGCCGTTTATTTCTTGCGCAGGTGTTGCAACACCTGTTCGGTGACATCCAGTGTGTCTTTCACGTAGACCACACCCTCGGCCAGCAGGACGTCGTACCCCTGTTGCTCGGCGAAACTCTGGATGCGGCTGACCAGTTCACGCTGGAGATTACTCAGGACTTCGTTGCGCTTGAAGTTGAGATCGTCACCGAAGGCCTGTTGCTCGCGCTGGAATTCACGCTTCTTGGCCACGATGTCGCGTTCCAGGCGCTTGCGCTCGTTTTCGCTCATGATGGCGCTGTCGCGCGCCATGCGCTCTTCCAGGCGGTGGATATCCTGTTGCAGCTTGTGCAGTTTTTCCTCGCGCGGGGCGAACTCCTGCTGCAGCTCGTTGCGGGCGGCCTCGGCCTGGGGTGATTCTTCCAGGATACGCGGCACATTGACCACGCCGATCTTGAGGCCATCGGCCAGGATGGCCGCCGGGGCCATCAGTAGCATGCACAGCAACACGAGTCGTTTCATCTAGGTCTCCTTCAGATTGTGCCTCAGAACGGCGTGCCGATCGAGAACTGGAAGCGCTGGGTGATGTCCTCGGGCTGCGAACGCAGCGGCAAGGCCCAACTGAAACGCAAAGCGCCCACCGGTGAAATCCAGATCAATGATACACCATAGGATGCTCGCAGTTGACCCAGTTTGAAGGGCTGGTCGTTGCCGAACACGTTGCCCGCATCCACGAAGGCGCTCATACGCACCGATTTGCTGTCCAGCGCCATGGGCGGAGGAAAGACGAGTTCGGCGCTGCCGGTGAGCTTGCGTGCGCCCCCCAGGCGGTTGCCGGTGACCGGATCGCGCGGCCCCAGGCTGTAGTCACGGAAACCGCGCACGTTCTGCAGCACGCCACCGGCGAAATAGTTCTGGTAGAAGGGCAGCCCGCGGGTATCGCCATAGCCATCGCCATGACCGTAGAACAGTTCACCGAAGGCCACCAGGTGCTTGATCAGGGGCAGATAAACCCGCTGACGCAGGCTGGCTTTGTAATAGGTGAGATCACCTCCTGGCAGGGCGATATCGGCGTTGATACTGGTATAGATGCCGGACTCGGGGAACACGATGTTGTCGCGGCTGTCGTAGCTCCAGCCGGCAGTGATCGTATAGGTGCCGTAACGATAGCCGTTGGCATCGGCAAAGTCCTTGTAGGTCTGCGGCGACCGACTGCTCAGGCGCAGATAGGTGTTGTCGTAGCCCAGGCCCAGACGCGCGGTGCGATACTCGCTCAGGGGAATCCCCAGGTTGACGCTGGCACCATAGACGTCGGTGCTGTAGGCCGCCACGCTGGTGATGGCCGAGGCATTGGTCTCGCGCAGATAGACCCGGAACCCCCGGCTGATACCGTCGATGGTGTAGTAGGGGTCGGTGAGACTGAAGCTGTAGATACGATTGAATTGGCTGTTGTTGACCTCGGCGCTGACCTTGTTGCCGGTACCGAGAAAGTTGCTCTGGTTGATACTGGCGGCCACGATCATACCCGAGCCCTGGCCATAACCCAGCGAGGCACTGATGCTGCCGGAGGAACGCTCGGTGACCGAGAACACCACGTCCACCAAGTCCGGCCGGCCAGGCACCGAGGGCGTTTCGATGTTGACCTCGTCGAAATAGCCGGTGCGCTGCAGGCGCACCTTGGAACGGTTGAGCTTGCTGGTGGAGATCCAGCCGCCCTCGAGCTGGCGCATTTCCCGCCGCAGCACGTTGTCGTGGGTCTTGATATTGCCCACGAACTGCACCCGGCGTACGTAGACCCGCTTGCCGGGGTCCACGAAGAAAGTCAGTGAGACGGTCTTGTGCTCCTCGTCGATCTCGGGAATGGGGTTGACGTTGGCGAAGGCATAGCCTTCCTCGCCCAGGCGTTCGCTGATGCGAGTGCTGCTCTCGGTCACTTTCTGACGCGAGAACACGTCCCCCGGGTGCAGGTCGATCAGTTCACGCAGCTCGGCCTCGTCCACCACCAGGTTGCCGGACAGGGCGATCTTGTCCACCCGGTGCTCGCTGCCCTCGCTGACGTTGATGGTGACGAAGACCTCACGCTTGTCCGGCGAAATGGTCACCTGGGTGGAATCAATGCTGAAATTGATGTAACCACGGTTCATGTAATAGGAGCGCAGGGTCTCCAGGTCGGCCGCCAGCTTGGGCTTGGAATACTGGCTATTGCTGGTGAACGTGTCCCATTGTTCGAAGGTCTCGGACTGGAACTCGGCCAGCAGGGTGGCATCGTCGAAGGCCTGGTTGCCGACGATGTTGATGCTGCGGATGCGCGCCACGTCGCCCTCCACGATGTCGATGTCGATGGCCACCCGGTTACGCGGGCGCGGTTCCACCTTGGAGGTGATCTCCACACCGTATTTGCCCTGGGCGAAATACTGCCGCTCCAGCTCCAGCTTGACCCGCTCCAGCAGGGAACGGTTGAACACCCGGCCCTCGGCAAAGCCGATCTTTTTCAGCGCGGCATCCAGTTCCTCGGAAGGAATCTCCTCATTGCCCTCGATGTCGATCTTGGCGATGGAGGGCCGCTCGCTGAGCACGATGAGAAGAACCCCGTCGTCCTCGCGCTCGAGCTTGATGTCGTTAAAGAAGCCGGTCTTGAACAAGGCACGGATGGCCGCGGCGGCGCGCTGGGGCGTAAGGGTGTCGCCCTCCTTCAGCGGCAGATAGTTGAATACCGTGGACTCGGCGATGCGCTCCAGGCCCTGCAGGCGGATCTGCTTGATCTCGAACGGTGCGAAAGCCCATGCGGCCGGCAACCAGGCGAGCAGAATCAACAGGCACCATGTTCTCGTTTTCATCAATGTACTGCGCTTCTGGACCGCTGTGGGAGAATCAACCAAACAGGCGATGAATGTCGTTGTAAAAAGCCAGCAACATCAAGCCCGCCAGCAGAATGATGCCGATTTTCTGTCCCAGCAACTGGGTCTGCTCGGAAACCGGACTGCCCTTGAAAAATTCGACGACATAGTACATGAGATGGCCACCGTCTAAAACCGGTATCGGCAGCAAATTCAGCACGCCCAGACTGATGCTGACGATGGCGAGAAAGGACAGAAACGGCACCAGGCCAATCTGTGCCGACTGGCCGGCATAGCTGGCGATGCTCAGCGGCCCGCTGATGTTCTCCAGCGAGGCCTGTCCCACCAGCATCTTCCAAAGCATCTGCAGGGTGAGAACAGACATGTCCCAGGTCTTGCCCATGGCCGCCGGAAGCGCCGCCAGGGGCGAATACTGCTGGGTGGCCCGCAGGGCCTCCAGGGCCTGGCGTGGAATTCTCGGCGAGGCCCCGACCCGACCAATGGGCCCGGCACGGGTCTCCACTCGCGCGGGCGTAACGGTGATCTGCAGTCGCGCGCCATTCCGCTCCACCTCCAGTTCCATGGGCCGACCCGGCCGCGCACGCACCTTGGCCGCCCAATCCATCCAGTCGCTCACCGGCTCACCGTCCACGCTGAGCACCCGGTCACCCGGCTGCAGGCCGGCCTGCTCGGCGGCCCCACCGGGCTGCAGTTCGTCGATCACCGCCGGAATCTGTGGCCGCAGGGGCGAGAACCCCAGCTCCTGCAGAAACTGTCGGCCAATGCTGTCGGCATGGATTTCACTCAGATCCAGCTCCAGGCGGCGTTTTTCGCCGGTTTCGGCGGCCACCTCGAGGCTTACCCGGCGCTGGTTCAGAGCGGCCTCGATCAAGGCCATGCGCGCCGCCTCCAGGGTCGGCGTGGCCTCGCCGTCCACCGCCAGGATCTGGTCACCCGCGCGCACCCCGGCCTGGGCGAAGGGCGAGTCCGGCTGTACCTCGCCCACCAGGGGCTTGATACCCGGCACGCCGAGCACGAAGATCAACCAATAGGCCAGGATGGCAAACAGGAAATTGAATACCGGCCCCGCCGCCACGATGGCGAAGCGGCTGCCCAGGGGTTGGCGGTTGAAGGCCCGGTGCAACTCCTCTGGCGGCACCGGCTCCTCACGCTCGTCCAGCATTTTCACATAACCGCCCAGGGGAATCATGGCGATCACGTATTCGGTCTGGTCGGGGCCGCGGCGACGCTGCCAGAGAGGCCGGCCAAAACCGATGGAAAAACGCAGCACCTTCACTCCCAGCTTGCGCGCCACCCAGTAGTGGCCGAATTCGTGGATGGCGATCAGCAGCCCCAGGGCAACGATGAAGGAAACCAGCGCATAGGCAAAATTGTCCATCGCGTTCACCCCAGACCGGCAAGCTGTTGGCGGGCCTGACGCCGGGCCCGGTCATCACAGTCCAGCAATTGTTCGATACTCTCCACCTCTTCCCATGGCATGGCCTGCAGGGTCTGCTCGATCACCCGAGGGATGTCGGTGAAACGGATCTTCTGTTCCAGGAAGGCCTCCACCGCTACCTCGTTGGCGGCATTGAGCACGGTGGAGCTGGTGCCACCGGCGCGCAAGGCCTCGAAGGCCAGGCGCAAACAGGGAAAGCGCGTGAGATCCGGCGCCTCGAAATCCAGCCGCCCCACCCGGCACAGGTCCAGGCGGCCCACACCGGAGGCCATGCGCCGGGGCCAGGCCAGGGCATGGGCAATGGGCGTGCGCATGTCGGGATTACCCAGTTGCGCCAGCACCGAGCCATCCTCGTATTCCACCATGGAGTGGATCACACTCTGGGGGTGCAACACCACCTCGATGCGTTCGGCCTCGGCGCCGAACAGCCAGTGGGCCTCGATCACCTCCAGGCCCTTGTTCATCATGGTGGCGGAATCCACCGAGATCTTGCGGCCCATGTCCCAGTTGGGGTGGGCACAGGCCTCGTCGGGCGTCACCCTGTGCAGGCGCTCCAGTGGAGCCCGGCGAAACGGACCACCGGAAGCGGTCAGCAGGATGCGGCGTATGCCCTGGCCGTCCAATGTCTCCTCCAACCCAGGTGGTGGCATGCACTGGAAAATGGCATTGTGCTCGCTGTCGATGGGCAGCAGTTCGGCCCCATTGGCCCGCACCTCGTCCATGAACAGACGCCCCGACATCACCAATGCCTCCTTGTTGGCCAGCAGTACCCGCTTGCCCGCCCGCGCCGCCGCCAGGCTGGGACGCAGGCCAGCGGCGCCGACGATGGCGGCCATCACATAATCGGTCTCGGGCAAGGCGGCGATGGCCTCCAGATGTTCCATGCCGCACAAGACCTCGGTGTCGCAACCGCCCTCGCGCAGTTGTTCACGCAGTTGCGCGGCGGCGGCTTCATCCATCATCACCGCGTAGCGGGGGCGGCAGGCCAGGCACTGTTCACGCATGCGTGCCACCTGCCGGTTGGCGCTCAAGGCCACCACCCGATACTGCCCGGGATGGCGCGCCAACACGTCCAGGGTGCTCACACCGATGGAACCGGTGGAGCCCAGCACGGTGACCCCGATCACCCCAGCACTCCCAGAGACCACAATCCCACGGTAAAGACGGGCGCGGCGGCGGTGAGGCTGTCGATGCGATCCAGCACGCCACCGTGACCGGGAAAGATAACACCGCTGTCCTTGACCTGGGCGCGGCGCTTGTACAGGCTTTCCATCAGGTCACCCTCGATGGAGAACACCGTGGTGATCCAACACAGGACGAAGAAACCCCAGTAACGCCAGCCGTCCAGCTCCAGCAGCCGACCGCCCACCAGGGCCACCAGGCTCACCGCCAACAAGGCACCCATCACGCCCTCCCAGGTCTTCCCCGGGCTGACCAGCGGTGCCAGCTTGCGCTTGCCGAATTCACGCCCGGCGAAATAGGCGCCACTGTCGGCCGCCCAGATAAGCACCAATAGCAAAATCAGCAGGGCCGGCCCCCGCTCTGGCTGGCTGTGCAAAATCAACAGGGCGGCCCAGCTCGGCACCAGCACAACCACACCAACCAACAGGTTGCGGAACAAGGCCGCGCGCTCGACACCCAAAGCCCCCACATAGTCCACGATGGCGCGCCAGCCCCACAGCCACCACACCACCGCCACCAGCAACACGGGCAACATAGCCCAGGCCTGCTCCAGCAGGAAAAAGATATTGAACAGCAGCGAGGCCAGCAGACCCACGTAGGCCAGGCGACGGCTCCAGTGTTCGAGGCCGATGAGCGCGCTCCATTCCCAGGCACCGATCAGCACGAACAGACCCAGGGCCAGACCCAACTGGGCGCTGGGCAACCACAGGATGCCCCCGATGACCAGGGGAATGAGGATCAGCGCGGTGATGATGCGCTGTCTAAGCACCGGCGACCCGCTCCACCTGCTCGCCGGTACGGCCGAAACGGCGCTGGCGGCCGGCGAAGGACCGCAGTGCGAGTTCGAATTGCTCACGATCGAAATCGGGCCATAGCACGTCGGTGAAATAGAGCTCGGTGTAAGCCAGTTGCCAGAGCAGGAAATTGCTGATGCGCTGCTCGCCACCGGTGCGAATGAACAGATCCGGCTCGGGCAGATCGGCCACCGCCAGGTGCTCGCCCAGGCGCCGTTCGTCGATCTGCTCCGGTTTCAGTTCGCCCCGCGCCACCTGCTCGGCCAATTGCCGCGCGGCCTGGGTCACATCCCAGCGGCCGCCGTAGTTGGCGGCGATCACCAGGGTGAGGCCGTCGTTGTCGCGGGTGAGATTCTCAGCGATGCGGATGCGTTCCTGCAGCTTTTCGGAGAAGGCCTCGCGCGCGCCCACCACTTTCAGACGCACATTGTTACGGTGCAGTTTCTTGACCTCTTTCTTGAGCACGGTGAGAAACAGCTCCATCAGCAGCCCCACTTCCTGTTGCGGCCGCTTCCAGTTCTCGCTGCTGAAGGCAAACAGGGTCAGCACCTCCACCCCGTGGTCGCCACAGGCGCTGACCACGCGGCGCACCGACTCCACCCCCGCCCGGTGGCCGGCGATGCGGGGCATGCCGCGCCGGCGGGCCCAGCGGCCATTGCCATCCATGATGATGGCCACGTGGCGGGGAATTCTGCCCTGGGCCAGAAGTTCGTTCAGTTCGGTGTCCCGGTATTGCGTCATAGCATCTTGTTCGCCACAGAAAAAGCTAGATTTCCAGCAATTCCTGTTCCTTTTTCTTCAACAGCGCATCGATCTCGGCAATGTATTTGTCGGTGAGCTTCTGGATCTGTTCGTGCGCCCGACGCTCGTCGTCCTCGGTGATTTCCTTTTCCTTGAGTAGGGTCTTGATGTCGCCCATGGCGTCACGGCGAATGTTGCGGATGGCCACCTTGCCCCCCTCGCCTTCGGCGCGCACCAGTTTGATGAGATCGCGCCGGCGCTCCTCGGTGAGCGGCGGCAGGGGCACCCGGATCACGTTGCCCGAAGTGGCCGGGTTGAGCCCCAGCTCGGAGGTCATGATGGCCTTTTCGATCACCGGCACCATATTCTTTTCCCACGGCGTCACCGTGAGAGTGCGGGCATCGGCTACCGCCACGTTGGCCACCTGGCTCAGTGGCACCTCGCTGCCGTAGTATTCCACCGTCACCGCATCCAGCAGGGAGGTGTGCGCCCGGCCGGTGCGGATCTTGTTGAGGTCGGACTTGAGCGCCTCGATGCTCTTGCGCATGCGGCTCTCGGCATCTTGCTTGATGTCTTCGATCATGTATCTCTCTCCACCAGGGTTCCTTCGTCCTCTCCCATGACCACCCGCATCATGGCGCCGGGCTTGTTGATGTTGAACACGCGGATGGGCATGTTCTGGTCCCGACACAGGGCAATGGCGGCGGTGTCCATGACATTGAGCTTATCTTCGATCACCTGGTCGTAACTCAACCGCCGGTACAAGGTGGCCTCGGGATGGGTCACAGGATCGGCAGAATAGACCCCGTCGACCTTGGTCGCCTTCATGACGATCTGGGCACCGATTTCGATCCCTCGCAGGCTGGCGGCGGAGTCGGTGGTGAAAAAGGGGTTGCCGGTGCCGGCGGCGAAGATCACCACCCGCCCCTTTTCCAGGTGACGAATGGCGCGGCGGCGAATGTAGTCCTCGCAGATCTGGTTGATCTTCAGGGCCGACATCACCCGCGCATAGATTCCGCGTTTCTCCAGCGCATCCTGCATGGACAGGGCGTTGATCACCGTTGCCAGCATGCCCATCTGGTCGCCGGTGACCCGGTCCATGCCGGCCGCCGCCAGCCCCGCGCCGCGGAAGATGTTACCCCCGCCGATGACCACTCCCACCTGCACACCGGCGCGCACGATTTCGCAGATCTCGTCGGCCAGGCGCCGGGACACACTGGGGTCGATGCCGTAGTCGGCCTCGCCCATCAGGGCCTCGCCACTGAGCTTGAGCAGGATCCGGCTGTACTTGGGCTGGACTGTATCGCTCACGGAGGCCTATTCCCCCCGCGCCTGGGCCATGACTTCCTCGACGAAGTTGTCCGCCTGCTTCTCGATGCCCTCACCCACTTCGTAACGATAGAATCCCGCCACCCGGGCCTTGTTGTTCTCCAGCAGCTTGGCCACGGTGATGTCCGGATCCTTGACGAAGGGCTGGCCCAGCAGGGTGACCTCGTTGAGGTACTTGCGCACCCGGCCTTCCACCATCTTGGCGACGATATCGTCGGGCTTACCGCTCTCGCGCGCCTGGGCCTCGAAGATTTCCCTCTCCTTGGCCAGGGTGTCGGCGGGCACCTCATCGGCACTGACACACAGCGGTCGGCTGGCGGCGATGTGCATGGCGATGTCACGTGCCAGGGCCTCGTCACCGCCTTCCAGGTCCACCACCACGCCGATGCGATCACCGTGCAGGTAGCTGCCCAGCACGCCACTGGTGGCGAAAGTGACGAAACGGCGAATGGTGATGTTTTCGCCGATCTTGGCGATCAGGGCGCGGCGGGCCTCATCCACCGTGGTGGCATCCCCCTCGCTCAGCGGCAATGCCGCCAGGGCCTCCAGGCCAGCGGGTTTGTCGGCAAAGATGCGCTGGCACACAGCGCGGGCGAAGTTCTTGAAATCGTCGCCCTTGGCCACGAAATCGGTCTCGGAATTGATCTCCACCATGGCGCCATTTTTCCTGGCATCGTCCAGTTCGATCATGATCACGCCTTCGGCGGCCACCCGTCCGGCTTTCTTGTCGGCCTTGGCCATGCCGCTCTTGCGCATGGCCTCGATGGCGGCTTCGATGTCGCCATTGGTTTCCACCAGGGCTTTCTTGCACTCCATCATGCCGGCGCCGGTTCGCTCACGAAGTTCTTTCACTTGGGCTGCTGTAATTGCCATGGTTGTTACCTCTGAAATTTGTTCCCTAAAACTGAATAATTCGAGAAAAAGGGGGCCATGCCCCCTTTGTTCGTAATGCTGCGGTTTGCGTGGAACGCCGTCCGCGCAGCCGCCTGAGCCCTTATTCGCCGCCTTGCGCTGCCACAGGCTCCACGGCCTCCTCAGCGACCTCGACGAACTCATCCTCCGCCGCCCCAGCCAGAGCCCGCGAGGCACGACCCTCGATGATGGCATCGGCCGCGGCGGACAGGTACAGGCGAATGGCGCGGATGGCATCGTCGTTACCGGGGATCACATAGTCGATATTGCTGGGATTGGTGTTGGTATCCACCACGCCGACCACCGGAATACCCAGCTTGTTGGCCTCGGCCACAGCGATCTTCTCGTGGCCCACGTCGATCACGAACAGGGCATCGGGCATACCGTTCATGTCCTTGATGCCACCGATGCTGCGCTCCAGCTTTTCCATCTCACGCCGCAGCATGAGCACTTCCTTCTTGCTCAGGCGGTCGAAATGGCCGTCGCTGGACATGGCCTCGAGATCCTTCAAGCGCTTGATGGACTGCTTGACGGTCTTGAAGTTGGTCAACATGCCGCCCAGCCAGCGATGATTGACATAGGGCATACCGGCGCGCTCGGCTTCCTCGCGCACGGCTTCGTGAGCGGCCCGCTTGGTGCCCACGAACAGGATGGTGCCCTGCTTGGCCGCCACGCTGCCAAGGAAGTTCAGCGCTTCCTTGAACATCGGCAGGGTCTTTTCCAGGTTGATGATATGAATCTTGTTGCGTTCGCCGAAGATGTAGGGAGCCATCTTGGGATCCCAGAAACGGGTCTGGTGACCGAAATGCACACCGGCCTCCAGCATTTGACGCATGCTTATATTTGCCATTTTTTCCTCACTTTACAGGGTTTTGCCTCCACATACCCCATTCGCCAACCCACCGGAACCAGAACCCGCGGGCACCCCGGCGAACGTGTCGGTATGTGTGTGTTTTTGGGTTTGCCAAACAAGGCCGTGATTTATACCATAAAACGGCTTTCGACAACAATCGACACATTGAGCTGCCCGGCTCCGGCGCCGGGCTTCGTTGTTTTCATCCCCCGGAGCTGGACACGGCATGACAGTACACATCAAGACAGCTGAAGAAATCGAGAAAATGCGCGTGGCCGGCCGCCTGGCGGCCGAGGTACTGG
Source organism: Gammaproteobacteria bacterium (assembly GCA_015487785.1). Taxonomy (GTDB): domain Bacteria; phylum Pseudomonadota; class Gammaproteobacteria; order S012-40; family S012-40; genus S012-40. The sequence continues at coordinate 45,942 of WFPC01000058.1, forward strand.
AAATGATCGCCGAACACGTGCGCCCGGGGGTGAGCACCAACGAGCTCGACGCCATTTGTCACGACTACATCGTCAACATCCAGCAAGCCATTCCCGCCCCGCTCAACTACCGAGGCTTTCCCAAATCCATATGCACCTCGGTCAACCACCAGGTGTGCCACGGCATTCCCAGCGACAAGAAACTCAAGAACGGCGACATCATCAATATCGACATCACCGTGATCAAGGACGGCTATCACGGCGACACCAGCAAGATGTTCTGCATCGGCCAGCCCAGCGTGCTGGCCCAACGGGTGGTCCGCATCAGCCACGAATGCCTGTGGAAGGGCATCGAGCTGGCCCGCCCTGGTACCCGCCTGGGCGATATCGGCCACGCCATCCAGACTCACGCCGAGGCCAACAATTGCTCGGTGGTGCGCGAATACTGTGGCCATGGCATCGGCCGCCAGTTCCACGAAGACCCGCAAGTGCTGCACTATGGCAAACCCGGCACCGGGCTGCTGCTGGAGCCCGGCATGACTTTCACCATCGAACCCATGATCAATGCCGGCAGGCGCCAGGTCAAGCTGCTCAAGGATGGCTGGACCGTGGTCACCAAGGACCATTCCCTGTCGGCCCAGTGGGAACACACCCTCCTGATCACCGACGACGGCTGCGAGGTGCTGACCCTGCGCAGCGAAGAGCGCGTCTGATGCCGCTGCACCATCCCGTTCTCTTCGACGCCCAGGCCTTCGAGCGCGCCCTGGCGCAGGTGGACGACCCCATCCCGATCTACCGCCAGGCGATCAAGGAAGCCCAGGCGCGCCTTCAGGCCTACTTCGAGGACAAGGTCTCGGTGGTCACCCTGGTCGAGGCCCGCGCCCGTTTCGTCGACCAATTGCTGGGCCACGCCTGGCGGACCCACCTGGGCGCAGCGGCCGAACGACTGGCTCTGATCGCCGTGGGCGGTTATGGCCGCGGCGAACTGCATCCAGCCTCGGACATCGACATCCTCATCCTGCGCGACGACGGGGACACCGAACCGCGCGAAGCCCTGCAAGAGCTGCTCACCTTTCTATGGGACATCGGCCTGGATATCGGCCACAGCGTGCGCAGCCTCACCCAATGCGTGGAGGCCGCCGCCAACGACATCACCGTGGCCACTAACCTGATCGAGTCACGCCTGCTGTGCGGCAACGAAGCCCTGTTCCAGCGCCTGTGCGAAACCACCGGCCCCGAACACATCTGGCCCAGCGATGCCTTTTTCGAGGCCAAGTGGAAGGAGCAGATCCAGCGCCATCAGAAATTCGACGACACCGGCTACAAGCTGGAGCCCAACATCAAGGAAGGCCCGGGCGGTCTGCGCGACATCCAGATGATCGGCTGGGTCACCAAACGCCACTTCGGCACCAAAACCCTGCACGACCTGGTCAAGCAACAATTCCTCACCGAAGACGAATACCAGGCCCTGATGCGGGGCCAGGAATTCCTCTGGACCCTCCGCTTCGCCCTGCACATCCTCACCGGCCGCCACGAAGACCGCCTGCTGTTCGACCACCAGCGTGCACTGGCCAAGATGCTGGGCTTCGAGGACGAGACCGCTGAGCGCGATCGCCAGGCCACCGACCACTGGAGCCGCGCCGCCGACGGCCATCGCCTGGGGGTGGAGCTGTTCATGAAACAGTATTACCGCACGGTGATGGAATTGCGCAGCCTCAACGAAATGCTGTTGCAACACTACCAAGAGGCCCTGCTGCATCACGACGACTCGGCCATTCCCGAGCCCATCAACCGCCGCTTTCAGAGCCGTCGGGGATTCATCGAGACCACCTCGCCCGAGGTGTTCAGCCACTACCCCTTCGCCCTGCTGGAAATCTTTCTCCTGCTGCAGCAACATCCCGAACTCAAGGGCATACGCGCCAGCACCATTCGCCAGATCCGCAAACATTGCCGCCTGATCGACGACAATTTCCGCGACGACATCCGCGCCCGCAGCCTGTTCCTGGAAATCTTCCGCCACGGCCACGGCCTCACCAGTGCCCTGCGACGCATGAGCCGCTATGGCATCCTGGCCGCCTACCTGCCCGAGTTCGCCAGAATCGTGGGCCAGATGCAATACGACCTGTTCCACATCTACACCGTGGACCAACACACCCTGTTCGTGGTGCGCAATCTGCGCCGCTTCAGCCTGACACAATACCAGGACGAGTTTCCCCTGTGCAGCCAGGTGTTCCACCAGATTCCCAAGCCGGAACTGCTCTACCTGGCGGGACTCTATCACGACATCGCCAAGGGGCGTGGTGGCGACCATTCCCTGCTGGGTCGTGAAGACGCCCTGCGCTTCTGCCAGCGTCACGACCTCAGCCTCTACGACAGCCAACTGGTGGCCTGGCTGGTGGAGCATCACCTGCTGATGTCGGCCACTGCCCAGCACAAGGACATCGACGACCCCGAGGTGATCAACCAGTTCGCCAGCGTGGTGGAAGACCCCAACCGCCTCAATTACCTCTACCTGCTCACCGTGGCCGACATGCGCGCCACCAACCCCAAGCTGTGGAACGGCTGGAAGGACTCCCTGCTCAGCAACCTCTACCGCCAGACCAAGCGCGCTCTGCTGCGCGGCCTGGACAACCCGGTCAACAAGCAGGAAAAAATCCAGGAAACCCAGGCCCTGGCGCGTCAACAACTGGAACAGCACCGGCTGGATCTGGACAAGGTGGAGCGTCTGTGGCAACAATTGGAAGATGATTATTTCCTGCGCAACAGCGTCAGCGACATCGTCTGGCACACCGAGGCCATCTGCCGGCACGACGAACGCCCCCTGGTGCTGGTGCGCAGCGATACCGACAGCGGCAGCAGCCAGGTTTTCGTGCACACCCGCGCCAGGCCGGGACTGTTTTCCAGCGTCACCGCCAGTCTCGACCGCCTGGGCCTGAGCATCGTCGAGGCTCGCATCAGCGCCAGCCAGGGCGGTTACACCATGGACACCTACACCATCCTGGAATACGACGGCGGCCACATCGACGACCCCGGCCGCCTGCATGAAATCCGTCGACTGCTCGGCGACACCCTGCGCCAGGACAGCCTGCCGGCCATGCGCCGCAGGCGGGACGCCAACCGCCAGGTGGAACATTTCTCCATCCCCACCACCCTGGACTTCAGCCAGGACGAAGCCAACCGCCACACCATCATGGAGATACAGACCACCGACCGCCCCGGGCTGCTGTCACGCATCGCCTATGTACTGATGGACTGCGGGATCTCGCTCAAAAACGCCAAGATCTCCACCTTCGGCGCCCAGGTGGAAGACGTGTTCTTCATCACCGACCCCCAGGGCCAGCCCCTCAACGACCCGGCCCTGCTGGAGCGCCTGCGACGCGAGATCATCGCCGCCATAGAACCCGACCAGAGGCCGGCCTGATGGCCGTCTACGCCATCGGCGACATCCAGGGCTGCCTGGCTCCCCTGCAGGCACTGCTGGACAGACTGGACTTCCGGCCCCACCGCGACCGCCTGTGGTTCACCGGCGACCTGGTCAACCGTGGCCCGCAGTCGGCCGCGGTGCTGCGCCTGGTGATGTCTCTCGGCGAGGCCGCCATCAGCGTGCTGGGCAATCACGACCTGCACCTGCTGGCAGTGGCCGAGGGTTTCGGTGCGGAGCTGGACAAGGACACCCTGGACGACGTGCTCCACGCGCCCGACCGCGACACCCTGCTGCATTGGCTGCGTCACCGTCCCCTGCTGCACCACGATCCGGCGCTGGGCTACACACTCACCCATGCCGGCCTGCCACCGCAATGGGACCTGGCCACCGCCCGCCGGTGCGCGACAGAAGTGGAAAACATGCTGCGCGGCGAGCACTATCGGGACTTCCTGCGCCAGATGTACGGCAACCAGCCGGATCGTTGGGATCCCGCCCTGCGCGGCATGGAACGCCTGCGCTTCATCACCAATGCCTTCACCCGGCTGCGCTACTGCGATAGCCAGGGCCGCCTCGACCTGACCCACAAAGGCAAGCCCGGCACCCAGCCTGCGGGATTGATGCCCTGGTACCAGGTGCCCGGGCGCAAGAACCGCGACTTGCGCATCCTGTTCGGTCACTGGTCCACCCTGGGGCTGAGCGACTACCCGGGGGTCTACGCCCTGGACACCGGCTGCCTGTGGGGCGGCAAACTCTCCGCCATGCGCCTGGACGGCCAGCAGGAAATCATCCAGGTCGACTGCCCCACCACCCGTCGCCCGGGCCAGGACGGATAACTCACCGCTGCGAAAAAATGCCGAAACCGGCTAGAACCGAACGCTCACAGTCCGCCCCGCCAAGACCCACAACTCCAAAGAAGGCCTCATACAACAAACAGTTGTGAGGCATCATGGCTCCCCTCTGGCGAAACATACCAGCTACTTCATCAGCTCGATCTTCACCCCCTGCTCACGCAGGGCATCGGCCCGCGCTTCGATAAAACGCTGAAAACTGGGCTCACGGCGGTAGCCACCACTGGCCACATAGTCCAGTCCCGACTGGATATGAAAAGCCTTCAGATAGGCCTCCATGCGAAACACCTCCCGGCCATCCTCGATAAACACGAACGAGGGCGCATAGGTGATATCCAGTGACCGCGCCCAGTCGCGCGCCGTGGTCTTGCGCCCGTCGGGCAAGGTCAGCGGCGTGTCCGCCCACATATCGAGCTGCACGACATCGAAACGTGCCAACAAGTTGCGCGTCAACGGCCGCTGCATGATATCGCCATGCAATTCATCGCAGGCCGGGCAATCGGCCTGCTCGAACAACACCAGCAGGGGCTTCCCGGAACCACGCCGCTCGAGGTCGAAGGGTGGCTCGAGAAACAGGGGATCCTCATGCAAGCGACCATGGGTGGGTGGCGGCTTGTTCTGGCGCCAATAGTCACGAAAACTCAAACGGTCTTCCAAGCGCGAGGCCACATACTCCAGCGCCATAAGAAACTTCTGCGGATGATAATAACCGTTGACCCGCAAGGCCACCTCCCCCTGCTCATCGAGAAACACGATGGTGGGCGTGAACATCACCCGCAAGGCGCGGGCGAAGTCTTTTTCCTTCACCTCACGCCCTGCCATGTCCACCACCTCGCGATCACCCCACATATTGATGGCGATCACGTCGAAATTGGCCCGGGTCTTGTCGACGATGGCCTTCTGGGTGAAGTTGACCTGCAGCAGCTTTCCGCAATAGGGGCAACCGTCCTGGTAGAAATACAACATTACCCGCTTGCCGGCCGCCTGTGCCTCGGCCACATCCTCACGGATATCCAGGAAGGAATTCTTGAACCATTCCGGCTGCTCGTGAAAGCCCGGGTGCGTCAAGCCCTCCATGCGTTCGACCGCTCCCGCACCGCCCAGGCCTCCCAGCATCGACACCAGGACGCCAACAAAAATCCGCATCTGCATGGCAAACTCCAGTCCAGCCCGGCCAATCGGGACGTTTAATGATACCTCGAGCCAAGACGGGAATACACACGGAAAACACCGGCCATTGGGCAACATGACATTAATGGTGTGTTAAGCTATAGTGTGGAAACTATAAGCTGGACACAGGTAGGCACGGCATGCATCTTGCCTGAATATTCCGAGCACCATTTGCGAGTGAGACGCCATGTCACTAGACGCTCATGCCCTCAACAAGGAACACGTAAAGAGCCTGGTTATTCCCGATCAACTGGATGATCTCGGCAGCGGTGACAGCCTGGACGCCTCCCTGCGCCAGGCCCTGGCGGTACGCGTCTCCAAGAGTCTGCAAACCACGCTCGACGTGGAGCAACTCATCAAACTGTTCTCCCAGCAGATCAAGCCGGCCATCCCCCACGAAAAACTCAGTTACCGCAACGACGACGCCGCCCTGCAAGTGACTCATGGCCGTGGCGGGCGCTATACCCAATCCTACGAATTGGTGGTGCACGGAGAGAGACTGGGCACCATAGAAATCTCGCGCAAATGGGATTTCACCGCCGAAGAATCCAATATCTTCGAATACGCCCTGTGCAGCCTGGTCTATCCCCTGCGCAATTCCCTGCTCTACCGCCAGGCCCTGCTGGCTGCTCACAAAGATGCGCTCACAGGCGTCTACAACCGCTCCACCCTGGAAGACACGCTCACCCGCGAGATCAAGCTGGCCCATCGCTACCAGCGGCCACTGGCCATGATCATTCTCGACATCGACCATTTCAAGTCGGTCAATGACCAGCACGGCCACGCCACCGGCGACGAGGTCATCAAGACCATCGCCCGTTGCACCGGCAACTGTATTCGCAGCACCGACATCCTGTTCCGCTATGGTGGCGAGGAATTCGTCGCCCTGCTCAGCAATACTGACCTGAAAGGCGCCAGCCTACTGGCCGAGCGCATTCGCGAGGCCGTGGCCGGGAAAACCATCTGCTGTGGCGACACCGAACTGAACGTCACCGTGAGCCTGGGTGTGGCCGAACTGGCAGAGGGTGAAAAACAGGCGCAATTCTTTGCCCGCGCCGACCAGGCCCTCTACCAGGCTAAGAATGCCGGACGCAACAGGGTCTGTACGGCAGAATAATTGCCTTCTGACAACTGCAAGCGCCCTATCCCGGCGTTGTCATTCTTGCCCATGGCGCCCCACCATGGCCGGCGAGTGACGCCTTGATCTGGAGGACGCTTGCAGCCCTGAACACAATCTGTATTGTTGCCGGGTTAATAAGACATACTGACCGCAGCACCCAGCACATTGGCCGGACCATTGCCAAAATAGACGCCCCATTGCCGTTGGCGGTAGAACACGCCGATATGATAGGCAAACTCCACCTCGGTCTCATAAACCGCCTCATCCCGCCGTTCGGCAAGATCCCGCAAGGCACCCCGCACACCTGCTTGCGTCATGGCAATACCGGGACCTAGAAACAGGGATATGGCATCCGTGTAACGAACAATCACGCCCAGATACGCTGTCCATTCATTACGTTCGAAATGCGCCGAATCCATCTTGTGCAAGGCCGTGTTGAAATAGGGCCTCCAGCGTCCCTGGCCGGTGAGAAAAAACTGGTAGTCGAGCAAACCGTGCACACCATTCTCCCGTGAACGCTCGACCAGGGGCAAGTCCATGGCCACCCTCGAATGACCCAACCCGGCGCTGAGCACATGGCGTCGCGCCACTACGCGACTGTAAACCAGGTTGGCCTCCCGATTGCTCGCCGAGCCATAACCGACACGTTCGAAATTTCCGCACAAACCATAATTCACCGAAAGCTCATTGCGCTCACCAGACAGTGGCGCCAGAGAAATGGACCAACAGGATAAAGGCCACCAGCATAGCAGCGCACACCACAACCTGGACGTGGCCATGGCGAGCCCATACTTCATTGCTGGAGATCCCGCTTCATGCGCTCGAACTCCTCACGGTCGATCTCACCCCGGGCATAACGTTCCTTGAGAATATCCAAGGGCGTTTTTTGCCGCCCTCCACCTCCACCACCGACCAGGTTTCGCACCAAGGCATAGAGCCCATAGAGCACCAGGGCCCAGAACAATAACATGAAAATCCACCCAAAACCCATGCCCCAACCCATCTCTGTCATGTCATGCATCATCCTGCTCCTCCTTTATCCTCCATCACTCGAGCTGCGCGGCGACCGATCACTCAGGCACGCTCCTCGACCCTATAGTACACACCCCGGCGCGCAGGCTATAATGCCTTCACATCAATAAATCATAGGCCGAGTCAGCCGTCGTGGCCGCTGTAGCGACTTCTACAACACGCTTCGAGTGTCCACACGGCGACCTCTCATATGTCAGGGACTTCAAGCACCCTCCATGTCCAGTTCCAGCAGCTTCAAACAGCGCCTGTTCAAACAGTTTTCCCGTGTGGCAAAAGCCATGAGCAACCCCAACAGACTGGAACTCCTGGAGTTCCTTGCCCAAACCGAACGCAATGTTGAAGAACTGGCCAGGCTTACCGGACTTTCCGTGGCCAACACCTCGCAACACCTGCAGCAACTGCGGCAGGCCGGCTTGGTGGTATCCCGCAAACAAGGACTAAAGGTCTATTACAGTCTCAGCGGAGACGATATCGTTACACTGCTCCACAGCCTGCGTCAGGTGGCCGAACGCCACCTGGCCGAAGTGGACAAGCTGGTGAACAGTTATCTCACAGTGAAGGATGCCCTGGAGCCCGTACCCCGCGAGGCCTTATTGCAGCGAGCCCGACAGGGCCTGGTAACGGTGGTGGACGTACGCCCGCCGGAGGAATTCCGCGCCGGCCACCTGCCCGGTGCCATCAGCATCCCCCTGGAACAACTGGAGAGCCGACTGGACCAACTGGATCCCAGCCAGGAAATCGTGGCCTATTGCCGCGGGCCACACTGTATCCTGGCCTTCGAAGCCGTGGCCCGATTGCGCAGCAAGGGCCTGCGCGCCCGCCGACTGCAGGATGGTTTTCCCGAATGGAAACAGGCCGGCCTACCGGTGGAAAAATAACCGCGGTTTTCCGGAATCATGGCTATTGAACGCACTGTTGCCGGCACAGCTAACCTGCGCCGGCAACAGCGATAGACAGAATCTTTCCGCCGAGCGGCGCACCCGACTATTTGTCAGCCCGGCACCACAGCAGCGGCTGCGAATCTCTCCAACTCGTGGTCATTGAAATATCATCCCTTCAGGGTATGGTCAGCACCACGGTCACCGAGTCATCCGCCGCGCTGCCGTCCATATAGCCAATACCTCCCGGCGTGGAGGACACAAAGGCCTTCACCTCGGCATCGTTGGCCACCTGCTCGGGGGGCTTGCCCTTGCCGGAGAAAATCATCTTGGACCAGTAGGCCTTGAGTTTCTTGTCGTTCTTCTTCAACACCTTGGCATTGAAGACATCCCGAGCGGGACTACCCGGCGCCTGCTCCACCACCACGGCCTTGGGCCCTCCCGGCAAGGATTTCATCTTGCCCAGGAACAGTTTCTTCACATCGCCCTTGCTGAGAGAAGACACACCACTACCCGGATTGACCACCACGACCACTTCGGCAAGCGCCACGCCACTGGCCAACATGGCAACCACCAGGGTGAAAAGCACACGACGTGTAAAGTATTTTGTTGTTCTCATTCCAACGTCCTCTCCTTAGAATACAAGATCGGCACCCAGGCCTACCATGTTTACACTACTGGCCGGGCTTCCTTGCTGGAACAGGCCCACGCCGGCATCGGTCTTGATCCGGGAAAACTCGGCCTTGAAGGCGATATTGCTCATGGCATCCCAGCGCAGCCCCACGGTGCTGGTGGTCTGCTTGTCCTCGCCCTCGCCCTGGTCCAGGCTCTGGTAGGTGAAGTGAGGAGTGAAATCGCCCAGGCGATAGCCCAGGGTTGCATACCAGTTGCTACCCTTCATGGCCTTCATGTCACCCATGGTCACATGGCCTTTCTCGGCATAGAAGATCACATCGTTCCAGTCGGCCTTTACCCCCACCAGGGTGGCTCGGTGCTCGCTGCCTTCCATCATCTTGGCCATATCGGCGTCTAGGCTGGCGTTATCCACCCCCATCATGGTGCCCTCATAGGTAGAGAACTGGAACTGCACCGTATCGCTCCAGTCAGCTCTCAGGGTGACGCCCAGGGTCTTGCGCACGCTAGCCCCTTCCAGGGCCACCTCGCCACCGAATACATCGGCACCCAGAGTCCAGTCACCCACCGACTGGTTCCACAATAGACTGCCCCCGGTATAGGCCTCGCGCACCAACTGCGGACCATTGGGCGGCCCCAGTTCGGAGTAGATCACCGCCGGTGCGCGCAACCACAGATAACTGTAGCCCACATCCACGTATTCATTGACCAGGCCCACGGGAAACTTGATCAGCCCGCCACGCAATTCCAGGTTGTCGTTGACGGCAAGACTTCCGAAGAACCAGTTCATGTGTACCGCATAGTCTTCTTCCTTGGCAGCAAGCACCTGGCCACTGAAACTCAGACGGTCATTGACAAAGGAACGGATATTGAGGGCATACCGGGTGCCGTTGAAACTGCCCTGCTTGTCGTAACCCACGTTCTCAGGACCATTGAAAGACTGGGCCTCGTCGGTGACGTGAAAATTGGCACTGGCAAACCCACCCAGTTCGACCCGGTCGGTCCAGTCCTCGGCCAGGGCCATGCTCGATGTCAGGGCCAACCCCATGGCCACAGGGATGGCCCGTTTCACATTGTTCGTGTTCGTTGTCATCAGCTCCACTCCTAACGTATCGATATCATTCGCCTTGTTTTGGTCCCCCGAATCCGCAGCAGATCCAGTGTCACCTCATAGGGTCTCTGCACGAGGACTTGCCTTCTTGCGACAACTGCGTTACATCTGTCTCAAATTTCTTTAAACCGTTTTAAAGCAAGCAAAAACCCTTCCGTTTTGCAAAGATGCCTCACCCGAAAAGACATTGCCCGGCTCAAGGCCGGGCAATGTCTTTTGCGGGGAATCAACGATCGGTTCTCAGAAACCAGCCATCAATTCGATCACGGTGGCGGTCTCATCCAGGTCGCCACCAAAGCTGGCCAGCTTGAAACCCAACCGCTTGTTGGGCGCCAGCAGATAATCGGCTCCCACCTGGGTCAGGGTACCGTCGGTGGACGAGGAACTCAGGCCGCCACTCATGCCGCCCATACCCCCCATGCCACTCATGCCGGACATCTTCATGTCCATCCAGTAGGTGGCCGAGGTGTAACCGAAGTTGACCGACAGCTTGTGCATGACCTCGGCCTCCACCAGCACACCGAAGGCCTTGTTGTCGCCACCGGTGGAAAAGTTGTACCAGTTCAGCTTGTCGGCCGAGGAAGACTTGGGCGCCGTGGCATAACTGGCATAGATGCCCACCGGAATCTCTCCCACCTGACCCTGGGCCTGGAAGTCGAAGGCCGTGGCAACGGCATCATACTCGGTGGCCCCGATGCTCCAGCCACCGCGATAGAGCTGGGTACCCACACCCATGTCCCAGCCAGCCAGCATGGGCGTCCACACCGCGCGGAGATAATGGGCAAAACCGGGATCGCTCACCGTGTCCATGGCCTGGGCACCGAAATAGGCGCTGTAGTAGACGTAGAAATCACTGTTCTGCACGCTGGCACCCACGCCGGTGGCCTTGCCGGCCATGTTCATGATCATGCTCATGCCAGAACCGGCCATATTGTCCATGAAAGCGCTCATGAGCGTGGCGCCATGTTCCATGTGCAAGCCGATGGCACCCATTGCATTGGCGCCGGTCACCGGCACGTTCATACCCATGGCACCGGTGGAAAGCAGCTCATACCCATAGGCGGGACCGGCCATGGCCGAGCTGTAGGCATTCAGGCCCACGTTGTAACCCATCAGGTCCTGCACATAGTTCCACTTGATGCTGCCCAATTGGGCGAGAGAGGGGCCACCTTCCGGGTGCACCTCGCCTTCCACCTCCTCGCCCGAGGCCGTTTCGCCGGCAACCTCGGCTTTCTCGAAGGGAATCTCCATCAGGAAACCGGAATTGGCCGTGACCCGGCCGCCATAGTACAACGACAGCGAACGGGGAAAACCTATGGACTTGGCCTTCTTGTTGGTGTCCTCCAGGGACAGGGTGCCCACCATGGCCGCGTTCAGCACGCTGGGCAGGGAAGCCCCATCGCCCTCCACCAGTTCCTGGGTGCCCACCATGGTGTAGCCCTGGGACTTGAACATGCGCCCAAAGCCATTGAGGGTGGGAAAATGTTGATAGTGGCACGCGGTACAGGGCTGCCCCACTTGCCGCGCAAAGGCGGGAACAGCCTGCGCCGATTCCATCGCCGCCGTGAACAAGACGGTGGAAACCGCCAGAAAAGAAAATGCCTTGATACTCAAAAGACGCATGATGCGCATAGATACCTCCCAGGATAACTCCTAAAATGTCATGGCGAAAACTACCGCGGGCCATAATGCAAGATACTTGCCGACAGCCATGTCCTGCTCATCGGGATCGAGCGATCGTGCAAACGACCCACCCCGTGCCGAGCCACCCTCCTCTGGTAATGCGATATCTTTTCGATTGCGAATGCCTCCTGGCATCCATACCGCCACATATCGGTAGCTTCCAGAAAAGATTTAGTGCTTATTTCGGCTGACACCCTGCCGGGCTCGGAAATCATCTACTGCGCGGTTGTGCTCCCTTAACGCTCACTACGATTACCCAAACCCGGCATACTTACGAGGACCCGCTTAGTTTATAGACATTGGCGAGGCATTTTTCCAACCGGGATCACAAAAACAAAAAGTCCCTGTTCTACGGGAGCAATGGCGAGTTATTATCCCGGCAACAATATAGATTGCGTTTCGTCATATCGGACAAGGGGGAATTATCCGCCGCACCATGCCTCAGGCTTTCGGCTGGCATGGATACGCCCCTCCTTTTTTCACCACCAAGCACGGCAGACAGACGTGGAAACAGCCGCACCTCTTGCCCGGGCACCTTGCGAGTTGGGCGTGTACCGCGATGGCCTGGCGCCCGCAGGCGCAGGCAGGCCTGCGCCAAGCGAGAGCCTGGAGGCCTGGAACGGACAATCCACCCCGAGCCTAAATGACAATCCGCTATCCGCTAACGACAGCGGCCAGCGGCATATCCCAGGTCATCGAATTATATTTCCGGCAAGGGTCCCCACAGGCTGAGCAGGAAGGCCTTGAGGTCGGCCTTCTCCCCGTCGCTCAGGTTCAATGGCCGGATCCGGGGATCCTGATTACGGGTGCCGTCGCCGCCACGGTTGTAGTGTTCGATGACTTCATCGAGCGTGGCGTAACGACCATCGTGCATGTACGGCGCAGTATCGGCGAGATTGCGCAGGGTGGGCGTCTTGAATTTCTTCCAGTCCTCCAGCTTGTGGGTCACCAGGTAACGGCCGGGGTCGTCGCTCATCTCTTGCCAGTTTTCCAGCCCCTTGCGCTTGGCATCGAATTGCAGGATATGCTGGAATTCCGGCTCATCGAAACGGGAGTTGCGCTTCAGCCCGATGTTGTGAAAATCCGAGTCGGTGAAATTCGGCCCGTTGTGACAGGCTACGCAACCGGCCCGCCCGGTAAACAGTTGCATGCCACGTTGTGCCGAGGCCGACAAAGCCGAGCTATCGCCTTTCATGAAGCGGTCGAAATCGCTGTCCCCGGTAATCAGGGTATGACGCTGGAACACCGCGATGGCGCGGCCATAATCACGGGCATTGGGTTCAGTGCCATAGGCCTTTTCGAACAACTCGACGATTTTCGGATCCTGCTTGAAAATCGTCATCAGTTTGTCAATATTTTGACCTTTGTGCACCGGGTTCTTGGTGGAACCGACAGCCTGTTTTTCCAGGCTGGGCGCGCGCCCGTCCCAGATCAGTGCCTTGTTGTAACCCACATTGATCAGGGTAGGCGGATTACGGCGCTCCACGAAACCTTCGTTGGCGGGCGAGAATGGTGCCGGCACGGTCCAGCCCGATTGTGGCAGGTGACAGGTGGAACAGTTCATGTCACCGTTTTTCGAAATACGATTGTCGAAAAACAGGGCCTTGCCCAGTGCCACCCGTTCCGGGGTATAGCGATTGTCGGGATTTTCGGGCACTGGGGGAAGAGGTCCGATACCGCCCGCGGCATATTGCGCTCGCGGGGATTGACTGGCACAACCCGGCAACAGCACGACAACACTCAGCAAACTCAACAACCAGACAACACGCTTTCCAGCTTGCATGATTCCCCCCTTTGACTATTCGACCTTGGTCGCCGCAATCATAATCCATCGGGAACGGGTGCTCAAAACAGAAACACCATCCCATAGGTGGGTGTCAGCAAACAGGTTTCAGAGCCAGCGCCGCGCCATCCAGCCCACCAGCTCCAGCACCCGTCGATACCAGCGCCGCTGGGCCCAGCGCGCGGCGACGATTTGTTTGGCCTCTCCGAGATCGGTGAGGAATTGCTGCTGCAGGGCTTCACACAATCTGTGATCGCGACTGACCAGGTTCAACTCGTAGTTCAGGAAAAAACTGCGATAGTCGAGATTGGCCGTACCCAGACTGCTCCAGGAACCGTCGATCACCACTGTCTTGGCATGCAGCATGCGCGGCAGGTATTCGAAGATTTTCACCCCACTGGCCAGAAGACTGGCATAGGCTGCCTGGGCCGCCCACTGGGTGATGGGCACATCGCTCTTGGCCGGCACCAGCAGGCGCACATCCACGCCCCGCTCGGCGGCGCGCTTGAGTGCCCGCTGGGTACGATTGTCAGGAACGAAGTAGGGCGTGGTCAGATAAAGCGTCTGTTTCGCGGCCTCGAACACATGGGTGTAGAGGCAATAGAACGAGCGCCGGCAATGACTGTTGTGATTGGGCACCAGCACGCTGCTGGCGTTGACCACCTTGAGTACCCAGCGCCGATCACCGGCCCAGAAACGATCGAACAGAAAACTGGCCTGGCGGGCCAGGTGTCCGCGCATGCGCACGTGGGTATCGCGCCAGCGCTCCTCGCCAGAAAATTCCCGCGAGCTTTCCCGATGGATGTTGAACCCGCCCAGATAGGCCTCGCTCTTGTCCACCACCAGCAACTTGCGATGGTTGCGACGGTTGTAGCGCCAGGGCTTGCGCCAGCTCCAGCGATGAAATCTGTGCACCTGTACATTGTGTAGCCGCAGAAAACGCTCCAGTTGCCGCGATCCCCAGTGCAGGGAGCCGGCGGCATCGATATGTAGGCGCACCACGACACCCTCGGCACCCTTGGCCGCCAGGGCCTCGGCAAAGCGCCAGCCCACTTCATCGGCGGCGAAAATATAGCTTTCCATGTCCACGCTCTTCTGCGCCGCGGCAATAGCCGCGAGCATGTCGGCATAGAGTTCGTCACCCTCGATATAGAGTTTGAAATCGTCATGCCCGGCCACCAAGTGGGGAATACAACTGTAGTGTCCTCGTGGCGGCTTGCGTATGATGACCTTTTTCAGCCGTCCGAAGGACACGCGGTACCTCCTGCTCTAGCGAACCACATCTGGTAGAGACTGATGAGAATCTGCAAGCCCAGGCACACTCCCAGCACAGCTCCGGCGATGACCACGGTATAGGCGTAGACCGGATCCCATTTGGTCAGAAACCAGGCCAGTATATCGGCAATGATGGCGGCATAGGGCAGTACGATGAGCAGCGACTTGACCGGCCCGCGCAAGCGGGCACGACGAAAGATCATGCCCACTCCCAGTAATACCAGGCCGACGCCAAACAAGTGAATATGGGAAATCTTCACCAGGGTCTGCAGGGAGGCGCCGGTATCGACATCGGCCACTTCGCGAATGCCGGCATAACGGGTGAGATCGGGCAGGCCGAGCCCCGACTGGGGACTGTGACAGGCGGCACAACGCTTTTTCATGATGGGCAATACGTCTTGCTCGAAGCCCTGTTCGGGTGCCCCTGACTTGAGCCAGGCAACCACGACGTTGCGCTCCTGCAAGGACAGGTAGGCGGACATGGAGCCGCGGATGGCGGCTTCCAGGCGACTGCCGCTGCGGTTGCCATAATAGTTCTCGGCGATGTCCTGCACCGACAGGCCCGGCTTGCCATCCACGCCTTGGTAGGTGGTGTAGAGATAACCCAGGGCCATCAAATAACCCAGCCCCATCAACAGCAGGAAACAACTGTAGAGCAAACGTTCGCTCAATTCACAATGGCAGAGTCGCCGCATGGATCCCTCCCGGCCTTGGCTTCGTCAATGCTTGTGCTCACCGTGTCCCCAGGACGTGGAAACCTCGAGGCTGGCGAGATTGTTTTCTTCCTCGAAATGTATCCAGGCCCGGCGCAGGCGTTCACTCCAGCCCTCTCCCAGATGGGCGCCGAAACGTGCGA
Source organism: Gammaproteobacteria bacterium (assembly GCA_015487785.1). Taxonomy (GTDB): domain Bacteria; phylum Pseudomonadota; class Gammaproteobacteria; order S012-40; family S012-40; genus S012-40. Next base: position 61,734 of record WFPC01000058.1, read on the forward strand.
TACGTTCCTCTATCTGCTCCGCGGTGACCTGTAGCAGGTCATAGCTCACCTCGACGATATCCCGCTCCACGCGCACTCGCTTGATACCCATCATTTCCTGTAGATAGTCCACCAAGGCATCCACATCGTCGTCGGGCAGTGGCTGGCTCAACCTGATTCGGCGGCGCTTGATGACTTCCACTCCCTCCTGCTTGGGCGCTGGATGGCCAGGCAGGCCCACATAGAGGTGGGGATTGTCACAAAAGCGTCGCCGACACTGCTCGGAGCAGAAATGAAACGGGATATTCTGGTATTCGCACTGAAACGTATCCGATTCGACCAACATGCCACAGACCGGGTCACGCCATTCCGGATCGGCTGATCGACTTTGCATGTTCACCTCCTCGCTCTCTGGATCCACAGACTATACTTTTCCCGATGCGGCAATGCCGCGCAACAAACGAAAACTCACCCAAAGGGCCAGGCCATAGCCGGTCACCGCCACCAACGGCATGCCCGCCAGTTGAGGTTGCAACCCGCTCTGTGCCAGCAAGGAAGATGCGATATAGAGCCCCAGGGCAACCAATGCCAGGGAAACCCGGTTGCTGCTTCGGTCTATGTGTTTCTCGAAGCTCACCAGACCATGGTGATGCAGGGGGATCTCGATGCCGCGCTGCCGCGCATTGCGCAGCCAACGTGCCATGGCATGGGGCAGGTCCTGCCCCAGCATGGCGGTTTCGAACTTGAGCCGGGCCAAACCCGCACCATGCCCTTGCGCCGCTAGGGTTTGCTTGAGATAGTCGGGTCCGTGTTGCTGGAGATACTCGATCAGGTTGAATTCGGGATCCAGCCGGCGCACCGTGGCCTCCACCAGGAACAGGGCCCGCATCATCACCAGCAGATGGTGTGGCAGACGCAGGCGCAACCCCCAGCCCATGCGTACCGCGCCGATCATGGCCGTGGCGATGGACCAGTCCTTCAGTGGCAGGCCGGCAAAGGTCTGCATGAGTTCTTCCAGCCCTCGCGTGACTTCGGCACGGTCCACCTCACCGCCCAAGAGCCCCAGATCCAGGTAGGCATCCAGCAGCCAGTCACTGTCCTGGTTGATGAAAGCGAGGAAGAAACCGGCCAGATGCCGCCGGGTATTGGCATCGATGAGTCCAACCAGGCCGAAGTCATGGAAACAGATCCGGCCGTCGTCCATGATGAAAAGATTGCCCGGATGCGGGTCGCCATGCACGCATCCCATCACGAACAACTGGTAGAGATAGGCATCGAAAAAATTGCGTGCCAGCTGTGGCCCGCGTTCGCGCAGCACTTCCGGCGTCATGGGCTGGCCATTACTCATCTCCTGCACCATTACCGACTCACTGCACAGGGCTTCGATGGCGGCGGGAATGTAGACCGTTCGGGAGCCCTCGAAGGCCGCTCGAAAACGTTGAATATTGCGCATCTCCTGGCGGAAATCCATTTCCTTTTCCAGGCTGTTGCCACTTTCCTGTACATTCTCCAGCAGATTGTAGTATTTCAGCCGTGGCACCAGGGCAAGCACAACGCGCAGCACCATCTTGAGCAGAAAGAGATCCTGGCGCACCTGCTCGCGCAGGTGGGGCCGGCGTACCTTGACGATCACCCGACGCCCATCGGGCAACACGGCCCGGTGCACCTGGGCAATGGAGGCGGCCGCCAGGGGCTGGTCATCGAATTCACGAAACAGTTGCGCTACCGGCTGGCCCAGGGCCTGTTCGATACTGTCTCTCACCTGCTGGCTGGGGAAGGGACGCACCTTGTCTTGCAAATCCTGCAGGGCTTCCACGTATTCCGGCGGCAACATGTCTTGGCGCAGGCTCAGGCCCTGGCCCAGCTTGACGAAGGTGGTACCCAGCGACTCCAGCATACGGGCCAGGCGCTGTGCGGGGGGCATGGCAGGCTTGATCAGGTGTGCCCGCAGCACCCCCCACCAGAGGATGTACCCACCTATGGCCCAAGCTATCTGGAAAAAGCGCCGCAGCGTCTTCATGCCACCTCCTCTGACAAGCCTGTCGCAAACCCTCGATGAGGCGATCCCGGCCCATACGAACCCAAGGCGGCAGCAATCGCGAAAACTGGCATGATCTGCGGCTCAGTCGTTCTGTCCATCCACCAGCCTGGCCTCGCCCTGACACCAGATACAATCACAACCCGGATCGTGGCAGGCCAGATCCTTTCGATTGCTCCGGTAACGCGCCTGGGCCCAGGGCAGTAGCAAACGTTTGGTGCGACTCATGCCGTAATAGCGATAGAGAAAGGCGCGCACGTCGCGACGGCGGGTGACCACGCGCAGGAACAGACGATAACCGCGATTGCCCAGACGCCGAAAAATTTGTCGGTTGACCACCGAGGCTTCCATCTGGGGACCGAGCTCCTGCTTCCAGCGCCGATCGTAATCCTCACCATGGAGCAGGCTGTGTGCCGCCATCACGCCCGAGCGCACCGCCAGACGAATACCGAACCCCCACAGGGTATCCTGGAAACCGGCCTGCTCCCCCACCACGGGGTGACGCCCCTGTACCGATACCTGGGGAATACGAAAGTTGCCGGCGCCACCATGGAAACGCGGGTTCTTCATTTCCAGCCCCACCAGTTTCTCGTAGGCGGCAAGGGTTCGCTGAAGGCAGACCTTCTGTTCGCCGAAGCGCTCGAACATGCAGGTCTTGACCGTGCCGCGGCCATTCATGATCAGCAAATAGGCATAACCCTTGGGCGCCAGTTCGTCGTCACAGATCACCCAGAAGCCGTTTTCACGTTCGGTGTCGAAGTGATAGCCCACGGCGATGGCATCGGCGGCCTTGGGGCCCACCGCCAGTACACCGGGAGCGTCAAGCCGCTCGAGGCGGCTGTTGAAACGCACTTCCACACCCAGCTCCCGGGCCTGCTGCAACAGGGCCGAGTCCAGCGAGCCGGGCCGTGGCCCACGTTCGATCATGTAGAACATGGGCTCGATGCTATTGACCTCGTAACGCTTGCCCCAGGCATCGAAGGCATAGCCATGACGAAAGGGCTCGGCCTCGAAATCGGTGCTCAGACCCAGCTCGCGCCACTCGTCCAGTACATCGCCACGCGTGGTCCAGTTTTCCAGTCCTTGCAGGTCGCGCTGGAAACGGTAGCCCACCTGGGACCTGGCTTCGTGCACCACCACCGGTTTACCCGCCCGTGCCAGTGTGATGGCGGCGGCCAGCCCGGCGGGACCAGCGCCGGCGATCTGGTAGACGGGTTCGTCGGCTTGCTGTCGGCTTGTCATATGTGTCTCTCCCCGCCGTGGACTAAACGACCGCTTGCCGCGGCACGGTACACTTTGCTTCCACCATATCCCGCAGCACGTCCTGCTCGGACACGAAAGCCTCCACTGCTTGCGGATCGAACTGGCTGCCCGACTGAGCAATGATCTCGGCCCGGGCAACCTCGAAAGGTAGCCCCTGCCGGTAGGGACGGTCCGAGGTCATGGCATCGAGAGTGTCGATCACCGCAAACAGGCGCGCGCCCCAGGGAATGGCCTCACCGGCCAGGCCCCGGGGATAGCCACCGCCGTCGAAACGCTCCTCGTGACACAGCACAATCTCGGCGGCTTGTTCCAGGAAGGGAACCTTGGCGAGAATTTCATAGCCCCGCTGGGGATGGGTGCGCATCACTTCCCACTCTGCGTCGTTCAGCGGCCCCTGCTTGAGCAGGATGGCATCGGGGATGGCGATCTTGCCGATGTCGTGCAACAACGCCCCCCAGTACACCTGCTGCAACAGGTCGGCGTCGTCGGTGAAGTGGCGAGCCAGCACCTGGGTATGACAGGCCACGCGCTTGGAATGCTGGCCGGTTTCGTGCTCGCGGGCATCCAGCGCCGCCGCCAGACTCTCCACCAGGGCCAGGTGGGCCTCGTCACGCTCGCGCAACACATCACGATGGGACAGGCGCCCCAGATAGCAGCCCTCGCAGCAGAACACCGTGCCATCGGCATCCTCGATGGCCGTCTCGCCCACCGGGTTGCCGCACCACCCGCAGCGCGCCTTTTCCTGCCCCTGCCCGCTCATGCGGGATAGTCCCGCTGCGCCTTGCCCACATAAAGCTGGCGCGGCCGGCCGATACGCTGGCGGGGTTCGGCCATCATCTCCATCCACTGGGCCACCCAGCCCACGGTACGGGCGATGGCGAACATCACGGTGAACATGTTGGTGGGAATGCCCAGTGCCTTGTAGATCAGGCCTGAGTAGAAGTCCACGTTGGGATAGAGTTTCTTCTCGATGAAATAGTCGTCTTTCAATGCAAACTCCTCCAGCGCCAGGGCCAGCTCGAAGAAAGGATCGTTGGCCGCGCCCAGCTTGGCCAGCAGGTCATGGCAGGCCTGGCGTATGATGCGCGCGCGTGGATCGTAGTTTTTGTACACCCGGTGTCCGAACCCCATCAGACGGAAGGGGTCCTGCTTGTCCTTGGCCCTGGCGATGTACTTGGGAATATTGTCCGCCGTGCCGATCTCGCTGAGCATGTTCAACACCGCCTCGTTGGCGCCGCCGTGGGCCGGCCCCCAGAGAGCGGCGATGCCGGAGGCGATGCAGGCGAAGGGGTTGGCCTGGGAACTGCCTGCCAGGCGCACAGTGGAGGTGCTGGCATTCTGCTCGTGATCGGCGTGCATCATGAAAATCAAATCCAGGGCCTTTTCCGCCACCGGGTCCACCTCGTAGTCCTCGGAGGGCACCGAAAACATCATGTGCAACAGATTGCCAGCGTAACTGAGATCATTCTTGGGGTAGATCTGCGGTTCACCGATGGAATGCTTGTAACTGGCGGCGGCAATGGTGGGCATCTTGGCGATCATGCGCAGGGCGGCGGTCTCGCGATGCTCGGGATTGTGGATATCCAGCGAGTCGTGATAGAAGGCCGACAAGGAGCCCACCACACCCACCATGGTGGCCATGGGATGGGCATCGTGATAGAACCCCTTGAAGAAATCTCGCAGACTCTCGTGGATCATGGTGTGATGGCGAATGCGCTCTTCGAACTGGCGCAACTGGCCGGCAGTGGGTAACTCGCCATAGAGCAGCAGGCAGGCTACCTCGAGAAAATTGCTCTTTTCCGCCAGTTGCTCGATGGGATAACCACGGTAGAGCAGAATACCCTCGTCGCCATCGATAAAGGCGATCTGGCTGGCACAACTGGCGGTGGACAGGAAACCCGGGTCATAGGTGAACATGCCCAGTTCGCGATAGAGATTGGCGATGTCCACCACCGGCGGCCCGGCCGTGCCCTCGCGCACCGGCAACTCCACCGTCTTGCCCGTGGCCGAATCCGTAATCGTGACTGTTCGCTGCATCACTTCCCCCTGTGCTTGGTTGTTGTTCCGTTGGATATTTCGGCTTCAACCCAGATGGGCCCGCACCTCGTCGGCCGAGGCCCGCAGGGCAGCCAATTCGTCCCCGTCCAACGGTAACTCGATTATGCGTTCGACACCAGTGCCACCCAGCACCACCGGCACGCCCATGGCGATGTCGCGCTCACCGTATTCGCCGTCGAGTATGGCCACGCAGGGCAAGATACGACGCCGGTTGCGCGCCACCGCATCCACCATGGTGGCAATGGCCGCGGCGGGTGAGTCGTAGGCGCTGCTGGTCTCCTTGAGGGCGAGGATCTCGGCCCCGCCCTGGCGGGTATGCGCCACCAGGCGCTCCAGGGTGGCCTGGTCGAGAAACTGGCTCACCGGAATACCATTGATGTTGGCATAACGCACCAGCGGCACCATGGCATCGCCGTGACCACCGATCACCAGGGTGTTGATGTCCCTGGCGGAAAAACCGGTCTCCATACTGATGAAACTGGCCATGCGCGCGCTGTCGAGCACGCCGGACAGGCCGAACACCTGGCCCCGCCGCAGGCCGGTGACACGCCAGGCATGGTAGGTGAGCACATCCACCGGATTGGTCACCAGCAATAGCATGGCATCGGGAGCATATTGCCGCACACTGTCCAGGGTTTGATCCAGCACGGCCAGATTGGCCGCGGCCAGGTCGTTGCGCGACATGCCTGGTTTGCGCGGCGAACCGGCGGTGAAGATCACCAGCTCGGAGTCCCGCATCAGGGCCGGCTCGGCCCCGCCCGACACCCGGGTGTCGAAACCCAACAAGGTGGCCGACTCCTGAATGTCCAGCGCCACCCCGCAGGCGCGATTGGCATTGCGCCCGATCAACACCAGTTCGCGACACAACTCGTTCTTGGCCAGGATCTGAGCGGTGGACTCGCCCACCCGACCCGGTCCCACGATGCTTATCTTGTACATGCTCGTCTTCCTCCTCCCATGGCCTTCACAGCCGCTCTTCCCATCCGTGCATCCGCTATCCCAGGTCGACCCGCGGGACTTCCCGGCCGCTAAACTCGAGCAACTCACGTGCAACTCCTCCCCTGCATTTGAGCGGCGTATCAACTATCAAGAAACCGTCCGTCTTTCCGATACACCCCAATGACGACAATTTATCAACGGTGGCTGAAAATCCCGCTTTTCGGCAAGTTGTGCGTGGCGCCGGGAGGCACCAGCTCCCCTTTCCATGGAAAGCCAGCGTGGAAAAACCGGAATGGGCTTCTTCCTGCTGATGTTGTGTGTTTTCCAAGAGGACAAACCCAATGAAAAAACGACTGCTGCATTATGGCATCATAAGCCTTCCCTCCCTGCTGGCGGTGTTCGCCGGCCTCGCCCTGGCCCGCTGGAGTGAATTCTCCGGCCCCGTCATGTTCACCAGTGGCGTTGCCGTCGCCGTGGTGCTGATCCCGCTGTTCGCCTATACCGCCCAGCTCTGGCTCAACAGCCAGATCCGGGACGTGGCCAAAGCCCTGGAGGCCTTCGGCGAAACCGAGAAACTGGATGTGAGCCAGCGTCTGGAAGAACCGAACAATCCTCAATTGGCCCGCCTGGTGCGCGCCTACAATCACCTGGCCAACAGTGTCCAGGCGATGGTTCAAGCCTTCACCAAGACCAGCGCCGAGCTGGGCATCATGTCCGCGCAGATCTCCGATGTCACCGAACGCACCCAGCGTGAGGTCATGCATCAGCAGCACGAAACCGACCAGGTGGCCACGGCCATGAACGAAATGAGCGCCACGGTGGAAGAGGTGGCCCGCCATGCGGCCTCTGCCGCCGAGGCCGCCCACAATGCCGACACCGCCGCCAACCAGGGCGCCGCCATTGCCGAACAGACCCGCGTCGGTATCGAGACATTGGTACAGGAGGTCGAGCGCGCCGCTGAGGTGATTAAAAAACTCAACGAGGAGAGCAACAACATCGGGGTGGTGCTGGATGTCATCAAGAACATCGCCGAGCAAACCAACCTGCTGGCCCTGAACGCCGCCATCGAGGCCGCCCGTGCCGGCGAGCAGGGACGCGGCTTCGCGGTGGTGGCCGACGAGGTACGCACCCTGGCCTCGCGCACCCAGCAATCCACCGAGGAGATCGAGCAGATGATCTGTCGCCTGCAGGCGGGAGCCACCGAATCGGTGGATGTCATGGGCAGCGCGCTGGAGAAGGGTCACGAGGGCGCGCGCCGGGTGGAGCACACCGCCGAAGCCTTGTCGAACATCCTCGATGCGGTAGAGGCCATCAACGAAATGAACACCCAGATCGCCACCGCCGCCGAGGAACAGAGCGCCGTGGCCAACGAGATCAACCGCAACATCGTCAGTATCAGCGAAGTGGCCCAGCACACCAGCCAGGCCGCGGCCGAGGCACAACACGCCGGCGTGGAACTGGCCCGCCTGTCCATGGATCTGCAGCAACTGGTGAAAAAATATGAACTGGGTGCGCAGGCTCTGGATCTGACCACGGCCAAGGCAGCTCACCTGGCCTGGAAGGCCCGCCTGCGCGCCTTCCTCGACGGCCAGGAAAGCCTCGACGAGGAACAGGCCGTCTCCCACCAGCAATGCGACTTCGGCCGCTGGTATTACAGCGAGGGCCTCGCCAGGCATGCTCACATCCCGGCGCTGCAAGAAGTGGAAATACCCCACGAGGAGCTGCACACCTTGATCCGCGAGATCATCCACGCCAAGCAGTCCGGTGACCTGTCCAGGGCGGAAGAACTCTACCAGCGGGTAGGCCAGCTCTCCCAGCATATCGTGGATTTGCTGGATCAAGCCGAGCGGGCGGTCAACCAGGCGGCCTGAAACCAGGCGGCCGACGCCGTAATCCCTACGGACAACGTGGAGGGATGCGAACGATGCGGTTTGCCCCCACTCCCCGGGACAGATGGCGCCCTCTCTCCCCCGGGCACACCCTTCGTGAACAAAGGGCAAGGAAGCCCGCACACCGCATTCCCGCATCAGAATCCTCGCAGAGACATGGCCTGGGCCACCCGCCTGGTGGCCAGTTCATAGGCACAGGTTCGCATATCCACGCCCCGCTCGTGCGCGCGGCGGCTGACCTCGCGGTATACCGCCAACAAGCGTTGTTCCATGCGTGACAACACGGTCTCCTTCTCCCAGGGGAACTGCTGCAGATTCTGCACCCATTCATAGTACGAGACCAACACCCAGCCTCTTCCAATGACACATGAGCCTGAAGGGCGGGCGTGATTCCAACGAGAAGTGAGCCTGAACGGGGTCGGGTTCTGGGATCATCGGAGGATGATCGTGACCATCAAGACCCAAGGGCTCCAGACCATGGGGCAAATCCGCGCCTTCC
>WFPC01000059.1 GCA_015487785.1 Gammaproteobacteria bacterium
GGAAGGCGCGGATTTGCCCCATGGTCTGGAGCCCTTGGGTCTTGATGGTCACGATCATCCTCCGATGATCCCAGAACCCGACCCCGTTCAGGCTCACTTCTCGTTGGAATCACGCCCGCCCTTCAGGCTCATGTGTCATTGGAAGAGGCTCCCACTTGCCATGGCCGCACGTGATTGTGCTACCATGCCCAGCTTTCGAATCAGCCCCGAGCCCGTACCCAGCATGACCCTGCCGGCACAAGAAAATCCCCCCGTCACCCGTGATGGTCCCATGCGCCATATCGAGCACAACGGCCACACCATCACCCTGCTGGGCACCGCCCATGTGTCCCAGGCCAGTGCCGATGCCGTGCGTCGGCTGATCGACTCGGGCGCGTATGACGCGGTGGCGGTGGAACTCTGCCCCAGCCGCCATCATGCCATTGTCAATCCCGATGCGCTGGCCAAAATGGACTTGTTTCAGGTCATCCGCGAAGGCAAGGCCGCCATGGTGGCCGCTTCCCTGGCACTGGGCGCCTACCAACAGCGCATGGCCGACGAATTGGGCATCCGTCCCGGCGAGGAAATGCGCACCGCCATCGAGTGCGCACGCGCTGCCCACCTGCCGGTGCAATTGATCGATCGCGAAATCGGCACAACGCTCAAGCGTATCTATCGCAACGTGCCATGGTGGAAACGCCTGAGCCTGTTCTCCGGCCTGCTGGGTTCGGTGATATCGAAGGAAAAGATCACCGAGGAAGAGATCGAACACCTCAAGGAAGGTGACATCCTGGAATCGGCCTTCGCCCAGTTCGCCGACCAGGCCCAGGAAATCTACCAACCCCTGGTGGACGAACGCGACCGCTACATGGCCGCGCGACTGTTGCAGGAACACAGCCAGGCCGGCAGCGGCAACACCCTGGCGGTGGTGGGCGCCGGCCATCTGAACGGCATCGCCCGTTATCTGCAGGAGCCCGGTTTCGATCCCGCGAGCGAAATCCAGCGCCTGGAGCAGGAGCCTCCACCCGGCAAGCTGTTCAAGGTCTTGCCCTGGATCATCATTGCGTTGATTCTGCTGGGTTTCGTATTGGGCTTCAGCCAGAGCAGCGAACTGGGTTGGCAGATCGTCGGCGACTGGGTGTTCATCAATGGCGGGCTCTCGGCACTGGGCGCGCTGATCGCCGGCGGCCATCCCCTGACCGTGGTCACGGCCTTTCTGGCCGCGCCGCTCACCTCGCTCAACCCCACCATCGGCGCCGGCCTGGTGGCCGGGGCGGCGGAAACCTTCCTGCGCCGCCCCTCCGTGGGCGATTTCAGCCGCCTGCGCCAGGATACCGCCCGCTTGCGTGGCTGGTGGCGCAACCGTGTCACCCGCGTGCTGCTGGTATTCCTGCTCAGCTCACTGGGTTCGGGTATCGGCACCTACGTGGCCGGTTTCGCCATTTTCGACCGTCTCTCGGGCTAACCCACACAGGTAATGCACATAACGCCCCAGGCGCCAGTAGGGCTCCCGGGTGTAATGCTGCCGCTCCAGCTCGAGTACGTCGTCCAGTGAGCGACGGGCCTGCAGATCCTGCCCCAGGTAGTCGTAGAACACACGGATCCCGGCACGCGCTTTCAGCACCAGACCGGCCTCCGCCAGCCAGGCTTCCACCGCCTGCGGATCCAGTGGATTGATCGGTGTCAATCCCCCGGGAACACCTGCAAACCGCCCCGACATCACCTTGCGAAAATTACCCAGCAAGACGTTGCGCCACACGATGGCATGACGATTGTAGAACATCAGCGACAACCGGCCTCCCGGAGCCAGCAAGGCCGCCAAATGGGGCAGGGCCGCGCGCGGCTGGGCCAGCCATTCCAGCACTGCGTGACACAGGACCAGATCGAAACGCCCCAGTTGTTGCATTGCCGGATCCTGCAGGGCCAGATGGTAAAAACCGGCCCGCGCAGCCAAGCCCTCGGCCTCGAAGCCCGCCCGTGCCTGCGCCAACATGCGCGAGGACAAATCGCACAAGACCACCTCGTGTCCCTGGCGGGCCAGCCATAGGGCCATTTGACCCAGCCCACAACCCGCATCGAGGATGCGCCAGGGCCTTTGCGCTTCTCCCAATGTCTCCCGCAAATGGTGCTGCAAAAGTCGCAGACGTATCTCCCCCTTGGGATCGCGGTAGATGCGGTTGCGAAAACGTTCGCAGAGATCGTCGAAGTTCCTGTCCTGCATGGGGTCTCCAAATCGGGTTCAAGAAAAGCTTTCGCATGATCCCAGAAAGATCTGAATCAGCGGTTGAAATTCCGATTATTGCTGGTATGATAGCGCTCCATCGAATGCGGGGTGGAGCAGCCTGGTAGCTCGTCGGGCTCATAACCCGAAGGTCGTAGGTTCAAATCCTGCCCCCGCTACCAAACAAGGAACAGCGTCGCCAGCCAGCGGCGCTGTTTTCGTTTCAGCTCCCGTTGCCGAACAACTCCTCGCCCATGGCCCTCGCCGGATAGTGAAAATGTGCCGGGCCGTCCGGCGAGCCAGACAGAAACTGCTGGATCCAGGCCGAATCCGTGCGCTTCAGTTCTTGTGGGGAACCCTGCCCGGCGATCTGCCCCTCCGAGATCACGAAGACCTGGTCCGAAATGGCCATCACCTCGTCCACGTCGTGGGAAACGATGATGGAGGTCAGGCCCAGGCTTCGATTGAGCGAGCGAATCAAGTCCATGATCACCGAGATACTGACCGGGTCCAGCCCCGAGAACGGATCGTCATACATCACGATCTCGGGATCGAATACGATGGCCCGAGCCAGGGCCACCCGTCGCTCCATGCCGCCGGACAATTCCGCCGGCATGAGTTCGCGCGCGCCGCGCAAGCCCACCGTGTGCAGTTTCATCAACACGATGTTGCGAATCAGCCGCTCGGGCAAGTCGGTGTGCTCGCGCAGGGGGAAGGCCACGTTTTCGAATACCGTGAGGTCGGTGAACAGGGCACTGCTCTGGAACAGCATGCCCATGCGCATGCGCAAGTGAAACAGGGCCTGACGGCTCAGGCGGCGCAGATCCTTCCCGTTCACCAGCACCCGTCCAGCGCTGGGCGCGAGCTGACCTCCCAGCAGGCGCAACATGGTGGTCTTGCCACAGCCGCTGGGTCCCATCAGGGTGGTGATCTTGCCGCGAGGAATGCGAATGTCCAATCCCCGGAGCAACGGCCGCCGCCCCCAGCCATAGCTGACTTTCTCGAAAACAAGCTGGGCAGAGGGCTCGGTCATGGGAAAAAGTCGAAGATTGCGTTGCCAGACCGTATAATACGCGTTTTAGCAATCTGCCGAAACCATGAAACTGTTTTTCGACTTTTTCCCTATCCTGCTGTTTTTCATAGCCTATAAAGCCTACGGTATCTATACGGCCACCTTCGTGGCCATCCTGGCCTCGGTGGCACAAGTAGGTTATGCGCGCATCAAGCATGGCAAGGTGGAAACCATGCACCTGGTCACCCTGGGCCTGATCGTGGTGTTCGGCGGCGCCACCTTGTTGTTGCAGGACGAAACCTTCATCAAGTGGAAACCGACGGTGGTCAATGCCCTGTTCGCCCTGGCCTTTCTGGCCAGCCATTTCATCGGCCGCAAGACCCTGGTGGAACACGCCATGAGCGCCAGCATCAGCCTGCCGGCGCCGGTCTGGGCCCGACTCAATCTCAGTTGGGTGATATTCTTTTTCATGCTGGCCGCGCTCAATCTCTACGTGGTATACAACTTCGACACCGATACCTGGGTGAACTTCAAACTGTTCGGCATGATGGGGCTGACCCTTGCCTTCCTCGTCGCCCAGGCTTTCTACCTGTCGCGCCATATGACCGAACCCGAGTCCAAACTGGAGAAGGATTGATATGCTCTATGCCATCATGGCCGAGGATGCGCCCAACAGTATCGAGAAACGCATGGCGGTCCGCCCCGCCCACCTGTCCCGCCTGCAGGAGTTGCAGAAACAGGGACGCCTGCTGCTGGCCGGCCCCCATCCCGCCATCGACGCCGAGGATCCTGGCCCGGCGGGTTTCAGCGGCAGCCTGATCGTGGCCGAATTCGACGACCTGGCCAGCGCCCAGGCCTGGGCCGACGAAGATCCCTATCGCTTCGCCGGCGTCTATGCCAGGGTGACCGTCAAACCCTTCAAAAAAGTCTTTCCGTGATGGATAATCGCGCCCGCATCCAGTTTATCCGCGACACTCTGGAAAACGAGTTCGCGCCACTGGAACTGGAGATCATCGACGACAGCCATCTACACGCCGGCCATGCCAGCGCCAGGGGCGGTGGCCATTTCCGGGTCCGGATCGTATCCGCGGCCTTCGCCGGGCGCAAACCGCTGGAACGCCATCGGATGATCTACCGGGTGTTGCAAGCGGCCATGGCACGGGACATCCATGCCCTGAGCATCCAGGCCCTCACCCCCAACGAAACCTGACAAGGATTACAACGAAACACGCTATGCCATACAAAACACTTCTCACTTCATTGCTGCTCACCCTCGTTCTCGGCGCCGGCCAGGCACTGGCCGCGGAGGATGACGAGATCATCGCCGTGGTCAACGGCAGCCCGCTCACCGAAGAGGATTTCCAGGCCTATGCCAAGCTGCGCATCGGGGTACGCCCCGGCCCCAACCTCCCGGCGGACAAGCGCGCCGAATTGATGGAGGAACTGATCAACCGCGAGCTGATCTATCAACAGGCCATGGCCGAGGGTTTCGACAAGTCGCCCCGGGTCCAGCGCATGATCCGCGAACAGATTCGCAACATCCTCACCAGTGAGCGCATCAAGAAACTGCTCGACGAAACCCCCATCAGCGAAGCCGAGTTAAAGCGCATCTATCAGGAACAGGTCTCCCAGCCGGCGGCCATGGAATACCGTGCCCGGCACATCTTGCTCAAGACCGAGGACGAGGCCAAGCAGGTGATCGCCGAACTGAACAAGGGGGCCGACTTCATCGAACTGGCCAAGACGCGCTCCATCGGCCCCTCGGCGGTGGAAGGAGGCGATCTGGGCTGGTTCGCCCTCAACCAGATGGTGCAACCCTTCGCCAATGCCGTGGCCAAACTCAAGCCGGGCCAATACAGCAAGCGCGCGGTACAGACCAAGTACGGCTGGCACGTGATTCTGCTGGAACAAACCCGCGAGGTTCAACCGCCCCCCTTCGAAGCCATGGAGCGCCAGATCCGCAGCGTGGCCCAGAACCAGATCATTTCCGACTTCATCGCCGACCTCAAGGAAAAGGGCAAGGTGGAGATCAAGCAGCCCTAGGAACCTGCCGGGATTAGGAATTGCCGCAAGGCCAGCGGGAAAATGTTCCGGTTTTATCGGTCTTTTGAGGCAAACAGTGGGGCTGTTTAACAAAAAAGCGGGAAACCGGGATATTCTCCTGCCAACGCGGTAGATTTGTCCTGAATTCGACGCTCTCCTAGGCTCAGTTCTCGCCTAGCCAGTCCAATAGCCGCGCCTCGTCCACCACCTCGACGCCCAGCTGCTCGGCCTTGGCCAGTTTGGATCCGGGCTTGTCGCCGGCCACCACGTAGTCGGTGTTCTTCGACACGCTGCTGCTCACCTTGGCTCCCAGTGCCTGCAGCCGCATCTTGGCTTCGCTGCGACTCATGCTGGTGAGGCTGCCGGTCAACACGACGATCTTGCCTGCCAGGGGCCCCTGTGCCGCCGGTTGCTCCACCGGATCCCAGTGCACTCCATGGGCACGCAGCTGCTCGATCACCTCACGATTGTGAGCTTGCTCGAAAAAGGTGCGGATGTGTCTGGCCACCACCTCGCCCACCTCCTCGACCTGTTGCAGTTGTTCCTCGCTGGCCGCCATCAGTGGTTCCAGGTCACCGAAGTGGCGCGCCAGATTGGCCGCCGTGGCCTCGCCCACCTCGCGTATCCCCAGGGCATACAGAAAACGTGCCAGCGTGGTGTGTTTGCTGCGCTCGATGGCCGCGACCAGCTTGGCGGCCGATTTCTCACCCATGCGCTCCAGCTTGCTCAGATCCGCCGCCTCCAGGCGGTAGAGATCGGCCACCGTTTGCACCAGGCCGGAATCGATGAGCTGGTCGATGAGTTTCTCGCCCAGTCCTTCGATATCCATGGCGCGACGGGAAGCGAAGTGGCGTATCGCCGCCTTGCGCTGGGCAGGGCAATACAAACCACCGCTGCAGCGGGCCACCGCCTCGCCCTCGGCACGCACGATGGCCGAGCCACACACCGGACATTGGCTGGGCATGATGAAGGGCCGGGCATCGGCCGGACGCCGCGAGAGCACCACCCGCACCACTTCCGGAATCACATCGCCGGCACGGCGGACCACCACGGTGTCGCCCACCCGCACGTCCTTGCGCTCGATTTCGTCCTGGTTGTGCAAGGTGGCATTGGTCACCGTCACCCCGCCCACGAATACCGGTTCCAGGCGGGCCACAGGCGTCACCGCGCCGGTGCGGCCCACCTGGACATCGATGGCCAGCACCCGGGTGAGCTCCTCCTCGGCGGGAAATTTGTGCGCAATGGCCCAGCGCGGTGCCCGGGCCACGAAACCCAGTTTGCGTTGTTGCGCGATGCTGTTGACCTTGTAGACCACACCGTCGATCTCGAACGCCAACTCCGGTCGTCGCGCCTGCATGCGATGGTAATAGTCCAGGCAGGCCTGCCAGCCCCGGCAGATCTCGATCAGGGAGGAAACCGGCAGGCCCCAAGCCTTCAATTGCGCCAATTGGCCGGCATGGGTATGGGCCAGCTCGGCGGACACCTCACCCACCGCATAGGCATAGAAGGCCAGTGGCCGCTCGGCGGTGACACGGGGATCGAGCTGGCGCAGGGAACCAGCCGCCGCATTGCGCGGATTGGCGAAGGTCTTTTCCCCCCGTTCGCGCTGGCGCCGGTTGAGGGCCTCGAAACCAGCCTTGGGCATGTAGATTTCGCCACGCGCCTCCAAGCGCTCGGGGTAGTCCCCGCCCCGCAGGCGCAGGGGCACCGAGGGTATGGTGCGCACATTCAAGGTCACGTCCTCGCCACGGTGACCGTCACCCCGGGTGGCGGCGCGCAACAGACGGCCGTCCTGGTACAACAAGCTGATGGCCAGACCATCGAGCTTGGGTTCGGCCACGTATTCGACGATGTCCTCGCCCAGGGTCTCCCGGATGCGGCGATCGAACTCGCACACTTCCTGCTCGCTGAAGGCATTGTTGAGCGAGAGCATGGGCACCACGTGCCGCACAGTCTCGAAGCCTTCCAGCGGTTCCCCCCCTATCCGCTGGGTAGGCGAGTCGGGGGTGACCAGCTGCGGGTACCAGGCCTCCAGCTGCTGCAAGCGCCGCATGAGGCGGTCGTACTCGGCATCGGGAATCTCCGGATCGTCGAGCACGTAGTAACGGTAATCGTGATAGGCGATACGCTCGCGCAGACGCTCGATCTCCTGCGCCGCCTCGTCCTCGCCGGGTCTATCGGCCCTCATCTTCAGATCAGCGACAATTGCTTTTCGTAGCTCTCCACCTCTTTGTGCAACTGGGTGATGGCGGCCACGGTGAGCGGCTGATGATTCTCGTCCAGCAGTTGGCCTCCCAGCTTCTGGGTCAGACGCTGGGCGCAGGCCATCATCTGGGTGAAGGCGGGCACACCACTGCCCTCGGGCATGGGCAGGCGCATGAACAGACTCAGCCCCCGGGTCTGAAAGTGTTCGATGTTGTCCAGGTCGAAACTGCCCGGCTCCAGCATGTTGGCCACGCTGAACCAGAGCTCGCGCCGCTTGCCACGCTTGTGCTCGTAGTGAAAGATCTTGTGGGCTCCATAGACCAGCCCGGTCTCCTGCAGGACACTGACCAACAGGCTGCCCTGGTAGGGCCGGTTGTCATCGGCCTTGATGTGCAGAATGATGAAGCGCTCGGGCTGCTCGCTGTTCCCTTCCCCCGGCCCCTCGGCGGATTCTGCCGGCACCGATGGCATGGACTGTTCGTCCGTCATCGCCGAGGGCTCCGTGGCGGGCGGCATCTCTTCCGCGCGCGGCCGTTGCGGCGATATCTGCGGCAAATCCGTCTCCATCTCCGCCGGCGCTTCGCGAATCACCTTGACCTCGCCCACCTCGGCGCCCAGTTGGTTGAGATCCTGGTATTCCGAGGGATGTACCGCGCGGTTCTCCGGCGCCAGGCTATCCTTGCTCAGCTTGGGGCGGGGCCGACGGCCAAAAAAGTAGATCGCCACCACCACGATGACCCCGGCGATCAACAAGGTTATGCGCAATGGGTCGGTGAAAAAATCCATGCCTGCCTCCTTAAGTGTCAAACCGCCGCCAGTTCCACGGCCTCTTCCACGTCCACCGCCACCATGCGTGAAACGCCAGGCTCATGCATGGTAACACCGTTGAGGTGGGTGGAAATCTCCATAGTGGCCTTGTTGTGGGTAATGAAAATGAACTGTACCCGCTGCGACATCTCTTTGACCAGATCACAGAAACGTCCCACGTTGGCCTCGTCCAGTGGCGCGTCCACCTCGTCGAGCATGCAAAACGGTGCCGGATTGAGTTCGAAGATGGCGAACACCAGCGCCACCGCGGTCAATGCCTTTTCCCCCCCCGACAACAGGTGGATATTGGAGACCCGCTTGCCCGGTGGCCGCGCCATGATACTCACGCCGGTATCCAGCAAATCGTCACCGGTCAGCTCCAGATAGGCCTGGCCGCCCCCGAAGAGCTTGGGAAACATGCGCTTGAGACCGTCGTTGACGCGATCGAAGGTTTCCTTGAAACGGGCGCGGGTCTCGCGGTCGATCTTGCGAATGGCATTTTCCAGCGTATTCAGGGCCTCTTCCAGATCCTGATACTGGGCCTCGATATGCTCCTTGCGCTGGGCTTGTTCCTGGTATTCGTCGATCGCCGCCAGGTTGATCGCCCCCAGGCGCTGGATTTTCTGGTGCACCTGTTCCAGTTTTTCCTCCCAGGCCTGTGGCTCCGCCTCCTCGGGCAGGCCGGCGGCGATGGACTGGCGCGAATACCCCGCCTGATCGAGCTGTTCCTGCAAGGTCTGGCGACGGATCTTCAGGGTCTCGGCATCGATGCGCACCTGCTCCAGCGCCTGGCGCGCCTGCTGCACCCGCTGTTCCACCTCGGCACGACGGGCATTGAGCTGGCGCAATTGCGCATCGAGTTCCTCCAGAGCCTGGCGTGCCTCGCCCAGCCGCTGTTCCACTCCGACCCGGCTGGCCAACAACGCGTCCAGTTCCCGCTGCAGGCCGGCCACCGGCTGTTGTGTGTCGGCCAGGGCCGTTTCGGTCTGTTGCAGACGCACCATCAGACCTTCCACCTGGCTGGCCGCCCGCTGCAGACTCTGACGAGTGGATTCCAGGGCGGTCTTGCCGGTCTGGATTTCCAGCCGCAGCTCCTGCACCTGCTGACGGGCCTGCTGGTGCTCTCGGCGGGCCTGTTCCAGCACCTGGCGCAGCTCCTCGCGCTGACGTTCCAGGTGTTGCTTGCGCTCAGCCTGGGCCTGCATGCCTTCCAGTGCCTGCTCCAGGCGGGCACGGGCCTCGCCGATCTGCCCCTGTTGCTGTTCCAGTTGCTCCCGGACTTCGGTCATCTCCACCAGCAGACGGTCACGCCGCGACAGCACCTGCTCGTAGCGAGCCTGGCGGGCAGCGAGGCGGGCCCGGCTCTCGCCCAGTTGGCGCTCCAGACCGTTGACCGCCTGTTGAGCCTCCTGACGCTGACGTTCCCGCTGTTGCAAAGCCTGCTTGGCCTGTTCCAGGCGCGCGCTCAGATGCGCCACCCGTTGCTCGGCCGCCTGCTGACGCGCATGCAGCTCACGCAAAGCCTGTTCCCGCTGCAATACCCCGCCCCGCTCGGTATTTTCGTTGCGGTTGCGCAGCCAGTTGCGTCCCAGCCAGCTACCATCACGCAACACGATGCTTTCCCCCGCACGCAAGTGCACACGCAAGGCCAGCGCCTGGTCCAGGTCATCGGCGCAATAGACCCCGGCCAGCAGGGCACGCGCCGGTGAGTCCTCCGCCAACTTCATGGCCAGGGGCTGGAGCCGCGTATCGGAGGGTGTCGTGACAGGCGCTGCGGACGTGTCCTCGATCAATTCCAACGCCCCTTCATCGAAGGCCTGCAAACCGGGAGCGAAGCTTGCCAGATCATCCACACACACGGCCTCGAGATGAAAATCCAGCACTGTTTCCACCGCTCTCTCCCAGCCTGGTGCCACGGCCAGACGCTGGGCCAGGCGATCTCGCTGTTGTAATCCCGTCTGTGCCAGCCACTGGCGCACGGCACCATCGTCCTTGCCCAGGGCGGCCTCTTGCAGGGCTTCCAGCGAGGCGATGCGCCCTCGCAGATGCTGCGATTCGCTGCGCGCCTCGGCCAGTTCATCGCCGAGAGCGGCGATGTCTTGCTGTTGCGCGGCCAAACCCTGCTGAGTGGTCTGCAAGGTCTCCATGGCCTCCTCGGCCTGGGCCTGCAACAACTCCACCTGCTCGGCCAGTTGCTGGACCTCCTGCTCCAGGGATTCGCCCGGCAGGGTCTGAAACTCCTCCTGCAAGCGCTGGTGACGACGTTCCAGTTGCCGGCACGCCTGTTCCAGATGCTCGATGCGGGTACGCTCCACCTGGGCACCCTGGCTGACCTCGGCTACCTCGCGGTTGAAAACCTCCCATTCCCCCTGCCATTGGCGCATGGCCTGCTCGGCCTCCTCCAGCCGTGCCTGCGCCAGCTCGGCGGCCTCGTCGGCCTGGGCGCGGGTCGGTTCCAGCTCGGCCAGGCGATTTTCCAGTTCATGCAAACGCGCCTGATCGGTCTGTTGGTGGGCGCGTGACTGTTCGATATTCTGGCGCACCTGGGCCAACGTGTGTTCCAGTTCCCGGCGGCGTTCCTCGGCATGCCGCAAGGCCTGCTCACGGGACGTGATATCGCCGCCTATGCGGTAGTACTCGGCCTGCACTGTATTGAAATGGTCGTTGGCCTCTATCTGGGCACTGCGCCGTTGCTCGATTTCGGCCTCCAGCGCCCGCTGCTCGGCCAGGGCGGCCTCCAGAGCCGTCTCATGACGGCTCACCTGGGCGTCGGTGTCACGAGCCTGCCCATCCATCTGGCGCCACTGCAACACCAACAACTGGCCTTCCAGTTCACGCTGCTCGGCCTTCAGGGCCTGGTAGCGGCGAGCCGTCTGGGCCTGGCGCTTGAGCCTTTCGAGTTGCTTGTCCAGCTCATCCCGTAAATCCCTGACACGATTGAGATTGTCCTGGGTATGCCGAATCCGGGTCTCGGTCTCCCGGCGCCGTTCCTTGTACTTGGAAATACCCGCGGCTTCCTCGATAGTGGCACGCAGGGCCTCGGGCTTGGCCTCGATAAGGCGCGAGATCATGCCCTGTTCGATGATGGCATAGCTGCGCGGCCCCAGCCCGGTCCCCAGAAACAGATCGGTGATGTCCTTGCGCCGGCAACGGGAACCATTGAGATAGTAATGCGACTGTCCGTCGCGATTGACCTGGCGCTTGACCGAGATTTCGTTGAATCCGGCATATTGCCCACCCAAACTGCCTTGGCTGTTGTCGAACACCAGCTCGATGGAAGCCTGCCCCACCGGCTTGCGGGTACTGGAGCCATTGAAAATCACATCGGCCATGGAATCACCCCGCAGGTGTTTGGCGGAGCTTTCGCCCATCACCCAACGTACCGCGTCAATGATATTGGACTTGCCACTGCCATTGGGCCCGACAATCCCCACCAGATTGCTCTTGAGCAGCACCGTGGTGGGATCGACAAACGATTTGAAACCGGCCAGCTTGATCTTGGTAAGACGCATTAATGCCAGATATTTTATATAGTTATAGAGAAAACCCGAAGCAAGGAGAGAGGACGAAATCAGCCCTGACGCCGCATGCCCGAATCAGGTAGAATTAGGCGCCTAAAAGTACCATAGAGACGGTTTTATGCCTACCCAGCCCAGCAAGAATCTCGAGACCTTCGACAACCCCCGACCCGAATCCGACTACACCATCCGTATCCGGATTCCCGAATTCACCTGTCTGTGCCCCAAGACCGGCCAACCGGATTTCGCTACCCTGCATCTGGAGTACGTACCGGAGCACACTTGTATCGAGCTGAAGTCGCTGAAACTCTACGTATGGTCGTTTCGCGAGGAGGGCGCCTTCCACGAAGCGGTGACCAACCAGATCCTGCAAGATCTGGTAACCGCTTGCGAACCCCGCTTCATGCGTCTTCGCGCCGAATTCAACGTGCGTGGGGGCATCTACACCACGGTGGTGGCGGAGCATCGCGCGCCCCACTGGCACCCTCCCACACCCGTGCAACTACCCTGAGGCATGCCGCCGGCAGACCCGCTGTTTCTCGGCATCGACCTGGGCACCTCCGGCTGCCGGATCTGCCTGGTCGATTCCCGGGGCGAGCCACAGCACCAGCAACAGACCCCACTTCCGGAATCTCGGATCATCACCGGGCACCGATGCCAAGAGCCTCGTCACTGGTGGCATGCACTGGAAACCCTGCTGCAGGCACTACCGGCGGAAAAATCCCGCATCGCCGCCCTGGCGGTGGATGGCACGTCTGCCAGCGTATTGCCCCTGGACCGTCACCACCGAACGCTGGGCCCTGCCCTGATGTACAACGACGACGCCAATCGACAGGCCGCCGAAGCCATCGCTCGCTTGGCGCCGCCGGACAGCCCCGCCCGGGGCGCCAGCTCGGCCCTGGCCAAACTGCTCACGCTGCGCCAGCGCCACGGGCGACAACTGCGCCATGTGGTCACCCAGGCCGACTGGATTGCCGGCCGCCTGGCCGGCCGCTACGATTTCACCGATGAAAACAATGCCTTGAAACTGGGCTACGACCCCCTGACGCGATCCTGGCCGGACTGGCTGAAAACACTGTACGCCACCTCCCTGCTACCCCCACGCGTACTGGAGCCAGGCTCCCCCGCGGCCCGATTGGCAACGACCATGGCCCATCGCTTCGGCCTGCCCGATGATCTGATGATCGTGGCCGGCACCACCGACAGCATCGCCGCCACCCTGGCCAGCGGCGCCGGCGAAGTCGCCGATGCCGTGACCTCCCTGGGCTCCAGCCTGGCCATCAAACTGTTCTCCAAACGCCCGGTGTTCGCCGCTGAATACGGTGTTTACAGTCATCGCCTGGGACGGCACTGGCTGGTGGGCGGCGCTTCCAACAGCGGCGGTGCGGTGTTGCGGCAATTCTTCACTGACGAAGACATGCGGGCCCTCACGCCCCGCTTGCGGCCCGAATGCCCCACCGGGCTGGATTATTATCCCCTGCCGGCCACGGGCGAGCGTTTCCCCGTCAACGACCCTCGGCTGACGCCGCGAATCCATCCCCGTCCGAACGATCCCGTGGTATTCTTTCAGGCCTTGCTGGAGGGCATCGCCGCCATCGAGACACGGGCCTATCGACTGCTGCAGCAGCTTGGCGCCCCCTATCCCCGTCGTGTATTCACCAGCGGCGGTGGCGCGAGCAACCCGGCCTGGCAGATCATTCGCCGACGTGCCCTGGGTGTGGAGGTGCTGGCGGCGCGACAACAACAGGCCGCCTACGGCGCCGCCCTGCTGGCCCGACAAGGTTTTTTGACCCAACACCAGGAAACTCAATGAAACACAACATTGGCAACAACCCCATCACCGGCGCGCTCTACCTGCTGCGCGGCATGCGCATGATCATCCAGCCCGGCCTACGCCGCTTCGTGATCATGCCGCTCGCAATCAATATCGCCATCTTCGGTGTGCTGGGCTATTTCGCCTTCGGCTGGCTGAGCGAATGGACCGATCAACTGGTGGCCGGTTTCCCCGAATGGCTGCAGTGGATCGAATGGCTGTTCACCCTGCTCATCCTGCTCGCCCTGGCCCTGCTCAC
Source organism: Gammaproteobacteria bacterium (assembly GCA_015487785.1). Lineage (GTDB taxonomy): Bacteria > Pseudomonadota > Gammaproteobacteria > S012-40 > S012-40 > S012-40. The sequence goes on from WFPC01000059.1 coordinate 13,858, forward strand.
CCTGTTCAGCTTCACCTTGCTGGCCAACCTGGTCAGCGCCCCCTTCAACGGCCCCCTGGCCGAGGCGGTGGAGCGCCGACTGCGCGGCCAAGCGAACCTGCCCGAGGTTCCCTGGCACCAGGCACTGGGCGAACTGCCGGCCACACTGCGCGACGAGTGGCACAAGCTCAGCTACTCCCTGTTGCGCAGCCTGCCTTTCTTGCTACTGTTTCTGATTCCCGGCATCAACCTGCTGGCTTCGATGGCCTGGCTGGTGTTCGGCGCCTGGCTGCTGGCATTGCAATACGCCGAATACCCCATGAGCAATCACCGTCTGAACTTCCAGCAACAGCGGCGGCAGCTCGGCCAGCGGCGCCTGCTGGTTCTGGGCTTTGGCGCCGCGGTGATGCTGGGCACCCTGGTGCCAGTGCTCAATCTGCTGATCATTCCCAGCGCGGTGGCCGGCGCCACCCTGCTCTATCTGGAGGCCTATGCCGTGGAAGAGGCGCACGACACCCCGGCGGAAGCATCCATAACCGAGGACCAGACATAGCCTTTGAACACGCCAAGAAGTTGGGCAGCTCAACACACGATATCTGCAGAATGATGGCCTTGGAACAGAACACCAAATAGCCTTCAGCGACTGTTCTCCGGGTCGGAGCCCTTACAGACTACCAGGCGACAATACCACTTATACAAAGGTTGTTTTTGCTATACTGAATAGCAACCAATAGGGAGAGAGGAAACTCCAACCAGAGTACAGACGCTACCTCATATCGCTTTTCGAAGCCCTCCTCCCGGATCGCTTTCGATTAGGAGGTAACCGCCATGAACTCGCTCTTTCGCTGGAAAAATGTTCTCGGCATCCTGCTCCTGCTCCCCACCCTCGCCCTGGCCAAGGCCGGGCCGCCCGACCCCTTGGACCTGCTGGGCTTCGTGGAAAACCGAGGACAGGCCCCACAGGAAATTTTCGCCTACACCCCCACACGCGCCGGGTTGACCCAAATCACCCGCGACGGCCGCCTGGTCCACCAAATCCATGCAAACGAGGGCAAGACGATCCGGCTCGAGGAACGTTTCAGCGACGAGCCGCTGCGTCCCCGTTCCCTCGCCCAGGCACCCACCCGGATCAGCTTTTTCACCGGCGCCTCGCCCAAGGGCTGGCATCGCGACATCCCCGCCCATGAGACCATCGAGCTGGGGGAGGCGGCACCGGGCGTGCGCGTGCAGCTCCTGGCGCGACCGGGCAACGTGGAGAAGCGCTTCCATCTCGCCCCGGGCACCGACCCCGACGCCGTCTCCATCCACCTGAAAGGTGCCCGAACTCTGGGTGTGGAAGATGATGGCCGACTGCGGGTGGAAACCGCGGAAGGCAGCGTGCATTTCACCGCCCCGGTGGCCTGGCAGCCCCGCTCCGACGGCGGCCAGGATCCCGTGGAAGTGGCCTACGTGGCACGCGGCGAACGCTATGGCTTCCATCTCGGCCCCCATGATCCCAGGCGGGAGGTGATCATCGATCCCCTGCTGGGCACCGCTCTGCTGCGCTCTGCCGCTGTGGTGCGCGACATGACGGTGGATACCTTCGGCAACGTGTTCATCGTCGGCAAAATCACAGATTCTGAGCTGCAACGCCTGGCCACAGACACTTACGACACCACGGCAGACGGTAGCAACACTAAAGAAACGGCCGGCTTCATCGCCAAATTCTCGCGTGACCTGGACGAACTCCTCGCTCTCACTTTCCTGGGCGGCGAAAAGGACAACGCCTTTCAAAGAATAGACTTGGCCCAGACCCACATCACCGCCGTCGTCAGCAACAGAGAGGGAGACATCTTCGTCGCCGGCGTCACCAATACCCAAGACTTTCCTATCGTGGAGCCAAACGCCAAAACCTCCGGCTCCCTGCGCCTGGCCTACGGCGGCTTCGAGTTCTTCATCGCCCGTTTCTCCAACGACCTCACCCAACTCACTGCCAGTACATATATTTCCGGCAGCAACGATGAAGGCGCACTTTTCAAATTGGGTATCGACCAAGTGGGCCTGGCCCTTGCCCCGGACGAACAGAGCCTCTATCTGGCCGGTACGTCCAACTCCACCGACCTGCCCACCAATCAAGGGGGACCTGAAAACGCTCCGGCCTACATGGCCGTCGATCCCCACCCCACCACCGGCGATGACCTGGGTTACGACTGTTATCTGGCCCAACTCCCCCTGGATCTCACCGCCGTCAACGCCACCTGGGTGGGCAACGCCGCCATCGACGGGAATTGGCGCATGTATTGTTACCTCGTCGGCACCGACGGTGTCGGCTCGGTGTTCGTGTCCGGCTATGGGTTTGGCCAGTTCGAGAGCGGTATCTCCGGCTATGCCCGCAGCCAGAGTAGCGACCCCGACTCTTCCTACGGAGACTGGGGGGACGTGGTCGTGACTCGTTTCTCACCCGACCTGCGTACTCTCAAAAACGGCACCTTCCTGGGGGCCCTCGACGGCTGCTTCGAATGCGACACGCCCGACCGACCCTGGGACATGCTGGTAACCCTCGCCGGCAGCGAAGTGATCCTGGTGGGACAGACCCCTCTTCCTCTGGCCAAATATCCAGAAATGACTCGTTTTCCTACCACCAGCAACTCCCTGGGCAACCAGGCCACTACCACAATTCCAAACTCCACTGTCGGTTTCATCGCCCGTCTGGACAACGACCTGAGCTACCTTTTTGCTTCCACACTCATTCACCTCTGCCCGCAGGGTGACCAAGGCGTGCCCGATTGCGTCAAAGGCGGTTATGGCTTCGCCACTGCAGTGGATTACTACAACTATCGGGATGATAACAACCAAAACCGACGCGATTTCTATGTCGCCTACGCGCAAGATAACAAAAGCACCTTCAGCACGGCCGACCCAGGGGCCTATATAAGCGTGCCAACGGGCTACGGAACTGGTCCGGCCAACCTTTTTCGCATGAGCGAGAATCTCACGATCCAGTCAGCTACCGACCTCACCCCCGATTACGCGAACCAATTCACCGATTATCACCGTCACATGGCCCTGACCTTCTCCGAGTCCTACTACGACAACAACGGTAACAATTTCGATCCGCGCGTCTACACCGCCTTCAATATCAGTCCAGTCCCCGTGCTACACCCCCAGGGTTTCGCCGATCCCACGATGAGCGCTGTTCTCAACGGCATACGCCTCGCAAACTCCGGCCCCTACGTCATCGCCCTGGATCCAAACCTTTCCGCCGGAGATTCCCCTGCCCTCGCCTTCACCTCGACGGAGCCCGTGAATCTGGGCTATCTGCCCCAAAGCACTGTCAGCACAACTGTCCCCCTCACCTTGGTCAACAACAGCAATCTCTCCCTCACCGTGTACGGGGGTGTGTTCGAAAGCAACAACAGCGATGCCGGATCATTCAAGTACGTCACCAGTGGCGACAACCTCTGTTTCAACCCCAGCATGAAAAATATTTTTCCCTTCACCCTCTCCCCAGGGACGAGCTGCATGTTCTATTTGACCATCAGCGGCACTGCGGCGGATCCGTACCTCTTCGAGGGACGACTGCACCTGCTTAGCAACGACCCCAACGGATCGCGTATCACCGGACCCGACATCACCGTGCGTACCGCCCCTCTACTCCTCAAGTACCCAGGCAGCTCCATCTATGCCATCGACTATCTGGGTGAAGGGCTGGATTTCGGCACCGTAGATGTGGGCGACAACATCGCGCGCATCGTCACCGCCCAGTCGCGTATCGACAACCTCGCGCTCGGACAGGTGGTGCTAGAAGACTCGGCAACTCCTTTCACCATCAGCCATGACACTTGCAGCAACAAGACCCTCAACAACGGCGACATCTGCACCGTCACCCTGCGCTACCAGCCCAGTAGCGCCGGCGCCCACGAAACCACCCTGGGCTTCAAGAACACCTTGACCAGCGGCACCTACTGGGTGGCCCTGCGCCTTGGCGGCAACGCCCAGGAAGCCACCGCCGGTTCGGGTGGCTCCGGTGGCTCCGGTGGTTCCGGTGGTTCCGGTACTGGTGGAAATGGCGGTTCCGCTGGCAATAGCGGAGGCTCTGGCGGTGGAGGTGGCAATACCGGCGGCAGTAGCGGTGGAAACAGCGGCGGTGGCCTCTTCGGCCTGGCCTTCGGGCCCGTGGAATTCCTCATGGGCCTTGCCATCACCCTCGCCTTCATCCTTCGCCATCCACGGCGTAACAACTGGGGCAGCACACCGCTGCTCCAAGTCGTTTTTCAACGCCCCCCTTCCTCCCGCAAATAACAGGAGGCAGCCATGCACTCACTACATCGTTGGCATACCACCCTCGCCGTCCTGCTCCTGATTCCCACCCTCGCCCTGGCCAAGGCCGGGCCGCCCGACCCCTTGGACCTGCTGGGCTTCGTGGAAAACCGAGGGCAGGCCCCACAGGAAATTTTCGCCTACACCCCCACACGCGCCGGGTTGACCCAAATCACCCGCGACGGCCGCCTGGTCCACCAAATCCATGCAAACGAGGGCAAGACGATCCGGCTCGAGGAACGCTTCACCGACGAACCGCTACGCCCCCGTTCCCTCGCCCAGGCACCGACCCGGGTCAGCTTCTTCACCGGCCCCTCGCCCAAGGAC
>WFPC01000060.1 GCA_015487785.1 Gammaproteobacteria bacterium
CAAGGCAGGCGGTCGCCGAACGAGCTGTTCAGAGCCGAAGGCAGGGTCGCAAGCCTGTGCTTCCGAACGAGGCGCTGGTGGAAAAAATCCGCGAGGTGCTGAGCGAGGCCGAGGCGCTGGGCTTCCGAGGCGAGGGTTACCGCAAGGTCTGGGCGCGGCTCAGGCACCGGGGTATCCCGGTCTCGAAGGAGCGGGTGCGGCGCCTGATGCGGGAGCACGGGTTGCAGGCCCCACACCGGGTGGGCACCGACCGGGGACCGCAAACGCACGAGGGGACGATCATCCCGGATGGTCCAAACCGGATGTGGGGCACCGACGCCACCCAGGTCTCCACCCGGCTGGAGGGCATGGCCACGGTGTTCGTGGCCGTGGATCACTTCGTCGGTGATGTGGTCGGTATCCATGCCGCCCGGCCTGGGACACGTTTCGAAGCGCTGGAGCCGATCCATCAGGGCATCCGGGACCACTACGGCCCACTGGCCCAGGGCATTGCTGAAGGCCTCGTCCTGCGGCATGACCATGGCCCGCAGTATATGAGCCATGTGTTTCAGGCGGAGGTCCGGTTCCTGGGCATCGAGTCGAGCCCAAGCTTTGTCCGGGCGCCGGAAGGCAACGGGGTGGCCGAGCGGTTCATCCGGACGCTGAAGGAGCAGCTTCTGTGGGTGCGGACCTTCGACACCGTCGAGGAACTCAGGCAGGCGTTGCTTGACTTCAAGGAACGGTTCAACCGGCATTGGCTGCTGCAGCGGCGCGGCTGTGCCACTCAGGCCAAAGTCCGTGCTGCGCACACTCCCCTGGCGGAAGCCGCGTGAATTTTGTGCAAAACAGTGTCCAGACATTCGGGGGCTTTACTTTACATGCTGAAGAAGATGTTGCCGCCCCACAACCGTAGTATTCCTGAACTTGCGGAGGAAGAAGGGATTTCAGAGGCCGCCCTGTATGTCTGGCGCAAGGCGGCTCGGGCCGAAGGCCGGCTGCTGTCGGACGGCGACCAGACACCGGCAGGCTGGGCGACGGCCACCCTGAACGAGGCCCAACTGTCGGCCTGGTGCCGGGAGCGGGGCCTGTACCCGGAGCAGGTGCGCGCTTGGCGTCGGGCCTGCGAGCAGGCCAACGATTGGGGCCGGCAGCAGGCCGAGCGGCTGAAAACCGAGCGCAAGGCAGATAGGGAGCGGCTCAAGGCGCTGGAACGCGAGTTCAATAAGAAGGAAAAGGCCCTGGCCGAGACGGCGGCGCTGTTGGTGTTGTCAAAAAGCCGAGGCGATCTGGGGGGAAGGAGAGGACGCATGACCAGCGTCCTGGATCGCCGCAGAGCCCTTGAGCCGATCGAAGAAGCCATAGCCCAGGTGGGCAGACAGGAGAACGTCTGTGAAATCCTGGGGATTAGCACCCGCACCTACCAGCGCTGGACACGGGGGGGCGGTATCGAGCCAGACGGCCGCCCGGAACCGTCTCGTCCGACTCCAGCGAACCGCCTGAGCGAGGCCGAGCGGGCGCATATCGTGGCGGTGTGCAACCGGCCGGAGTATACCAGCCTGCCGCCATCCCAGATTGTGCTTGCCCTGGCCGACCGGGGCGAATATCTTGCCTCGGAGTCGACCTTCTACCGGGTGCTGAGCGAGGCGGGCCAGGCCAACCGTCGGGGGCGGGCGCAACTACCCCAGAGGCGAGTCAAACCGACGAGCTACTGCGCCACTGGGCCGAATCAGGTGCGGAGCTGGGATATCACGTACCTGGCCAGCGCGATATGCAGCGTTTTCTACCGGCTTTACCTGGTTCTGGACATCTGCAGCCGCAAGGTCGTGGGCTGGGAAGTCCATGAGCGGGAATCGGCGGCGCACACCGCCGAGCTCGTCCGCAAGACCTGCTTGGCAGAAGGCGTGACCCGAGCAGACCTGATACTGCATGCGGACAACGGTTCGCCGATAAAGGGCGCCATCCTGCTGGCGACGTTGCAGAAGCTGGGTGTCGTGGCCTCGTTCAGCCGGCCGGCGGTGAGCAACGATAATCCGTATTCCGAAAGCCTGTTCAGGACACTGAAGTACTCACCGGCCTGGCCACAGGAGCCTTTTGAGAATCTGGATGCGGCCCGTCAGTGGGCGCATGAGTTTGTATCCTGGAACAACGGCCGTCATCGTCACAGTGCCCTGAAATTCGTCACGCCGAATGAACGGCACGAGGGCCGCGACAAGGCGATTTTGGAACGCCGGGGCGGGGTGTACGAGGCTGCCCGCAAGCGGCATCCTGAGCGCTGGAGCGGCGCAATCCGGAAATGGAAACCAGTCGGCGAGGTATGGCTAAATCCTGAGCGGTCGGAGATGTGCCTGATGCAACGAACCGAAGGTATGGCTGCGTGAAATTTGCGACAACTATCTTGGTAAACATCGACCCGGAGCGACAACAAACCTGCGAGAGAGAATTTACAGCAGAATTGGAACTTGACCAAAAACAGTAACTGTCAGACGAAGTCTGAAGTACTACACCCGGGTTATTATATGTGAGACCCCATAGAATGGCATTATTTCTTGATATAACAATATTTTTCTTTGGTCTTATATTTCTCATATTGACGCATATTCTGGAAGGGAAGGAAGGGGTGGAAATTATTACATCTCTTTTTTTCTCGCTATATGTAATTGTTCTTGCCTGGCGTAACACTCGCCATCGTTTAGTATTCTTATTCCTATTGTTTGTTTTAGCCTATCCGGCCGTTTTTATTTTGTCAAAATACATGGATTTACCATATCATTATCTTACTTATTATCAGGACCCTTATTTGGAGTCTTTGCTTTTCTCTTATGGGATAATATTTTTCTCGTTGTTTTTCCTTGGGGTTCGGTATAAAGAGAATCAAGAATACTTGAGTGTTAATATATTTAGCCCATCTTTGTTTTGGATATCATTTTCCATTTCTTTGTTTTTGCTATTTCTGGGGACAGCGTTGGCTTGGCCTCCTCAGGTGTCAGATTACTCCGTGGATTCGCGAAGTTCATCTTTGTTTGAATACGCTGTAATACCGGCGGTTTTATCAATGCTTCTTGCAAAGAAGAGGTCTAATATTATCGGTCTCTATCTTCTTTTCGCGATTGGAATAATTTTGCCATTACTTTTTGCCCGAAGGGGAGTTTCTATTATTTTCTTCATTATGCTGTTCTATTGTATTACAAGAAACATAAAAAGCCCTTTTAGTATAATTGTTATTATGATATTTGCTTTCTTAGGATACAGGCTTTTTGCGCTATTGCGGGCAGATATTGGATTTACGCTAGCAAGTTTGGTAGGGGTTCATGGGGCCGATGTTCTTTCAAACCATCAAGGGGGGGTTATCGTAGCGTCTGTTACTTATTTGGGGTTAGTTCATGATGAAGTCTGGGACATGATATTTAGAGCTAAGTCTGCACTTGGTCTTATGTTTGTCCCATATATTCCATCAGCTCTTAATCCTTTTAGGGAGGTATTTCTTCATTTGGAGGCCCTAAAGATAACCGTTATACCTGGTTCTGGAGGGTTTCCTTTTGTTTATCTGTCTATATGGGGAGGGGTAATTTATGTGATGATAGGTGCTCTTGTTATGCGGTGGATTTTGTTTAATAGAAGCTCCAATCCCCATTTGGTTATGCTTAGAGCCGTTATGCTTGTTTCTTTTCCTAGGTGGTATGCCTACAGTTTGCCTGTTGGGTTCAAGTATGCTGTATTGGCATTAATATTTTCATTTTTTCTTTTATATTTTGGAAAACGAAAATGATGAGTTTGTTTTTGTCTGACTTGAAACGTATTCATAGTTATTTTGGCGGGGGAACTTTTGTTTGGATTAAGTTGTTATTTCTACGGTCTACGTGGGCCGTTTTTCTTATTAGGATGCGTACTTTGAATGTCCCAGTTATTGGAATATTTTTTAGAGGTATAGCGTCGATTCTTCTGGTACAAATCTTCAAAATTGAGTTGGCAGGAAAGTGTAGGATAGGAGGAGGGTTGATGATTCCTCATCCCCATGACCTTATTTTAGGTGCATCAGAAATCGGTGATAATGTTATACTGATGAACTCTGTAACATTAGGTGCTAAATATCCTGACCCTGAGTTCACTGTTAATATGCGCCCGAGAGTCGGAGATAATGTGATGATTGGAGTTGGGGCTAGAGTACTAGGGGGGGTCAGGGTTGGAAATGGATCAATTGTAGGGGCTAATAGCGTTGTTACCAAGGATATTCCTGAGGGGAAAATAGTTGCTGGAGTACCTGCGAGAGTAGTAAAAACTCTAAATTCTTACGATGTAACTAAAAATAACTGAGTTTATTTATATTATTTATAAGGGGCGGTGGAGTGGACTTGGTTTCCATAATTATGCCAACCTATCAGTCGTCAGATTATATTTCTGAAACTATAGATACAGTCATAAATCAGACATACCCTAATTGGGAGCTTCTTATAACCGATGATGCTTCTGAAGACAATACAGTCGAGATAATCAAGAAATATAGCGAAAAAGATGCAAGAATTAATCTTGTTTCTCTGTATAAGAATCAGGGGGCTGCGGTAGCTAGAAATAATTCTCTATCAAGGGTAAAGGGTAGATATGTGGCATTTCTTGATTCAGATGACCTTTGGTTGCCTGATAAGCTGGAAAAGCAATTAAATTTTATGAAGAGCAAGAGCTCGGTATTCTCATTCACATGTTATGAAACGGTGGACCAAGATGGGAATATAAAAGAAGTTGTTGATATGTTGTCTAAGTCGCGGGTTGGTTACGATGATATGCTAAAGAAGAAGGCAACTATGGGATGCTCTACTGTGATTATTGATAGAGAAAAAACAGGAGACTTTAGGTTTCCCAATATTAGGACAGGACAGGACTATGCCTTATGGTTGTATATTCTAAAAAAAGGAATATATGCCGACTGTCTTAAAGAAGTATTAACGAAATACCGGATCAGGCCAAATTCTATATCGCGTAATAAATTCAGAAAATCTCTCAGGCAATGGGAAATTTATAGGGACTTGGAAGGGTTGTCTTGGGTAAAGTCAGCCTGGTGTTTTCTTTTTTATGCTTATAATGCAGTTTTCAGAAAATGACTTGTAATGAATAATGTTGGCCCCACTTACATCGCCGGCCATCGCGGTCTGGTTGGTTCTGCCCTGGTGCGGGCTCTCGAGGCGCGGGGTGTCTCTGATTTGATCGTGCGTTCCAGTGCCGAGCTGGATTTGCGCGATCAGGCGGCGGTGCGGGCGTTTTATCGGGAGGAGCGCCCACGGTGTGTGGTTGTGGCGGCAGCACGGGTTGGGGGGATTTTGGCCAATGATCGTTATCCTGCGGATTTTATCTATGACAATTTGATGATTGAGGCCAACTTGATCCACGGGGCCTTTGAAGCGGGAGTGGAGAAGCTGTTGTTTTTGGGTAGCACTTGTATCTATCCCAAAATGGCGCCGCAGCCTCTGCGGGAGGAGTATTTGCTCACGGGTCCCTTGGAGCCTACCAATGAGTGGTATGCCGTGGCGAAGATTGCGGGTATCAAGTTATGCCAGGCATATCACAAGCAGCATGGCTGTAGGTTTATTTGCGCCATGCCTACCAATCTCTATGGCCCGGGGGACAATTTCGATCTGGAGAGTTCCCATGTATTGCCGGCCTTGATTCGCAAGTTCCATGAGGCGAAGGAAAGCGGTGCGCCTTCGGTTGTAGTGTGGGGTAGTGGCAAGCCTCGGCGGGAGTTTTGTTATGCGGATGATGTGGCCGAGGCTTGCTTGTATTTGCTCGAGCATTACGATGAACCTGAGATTGTGAATATCGGTGTGGGCAAGGATATCAGTATTGCCGAGCTGGCGGATTTGGTGCGCTCGGTGGTAGGCTACGAGGGGGATATTGTGTACGACACGTCCAAGCCCGATGGCACGCCGCGCAAGCTAGTGGACGTGTCGCGCATCAATGCGCTGGGCTGGAAGGCCAGGATCGATCTGGAAGATGGGGTTCGGCGGACCTATGAGTGGTATCGCAATCAGCTAAAGTGAGGCATGCCTGTGCTCTATTGTGAGAGAAACAGGGCTGGGTCCACGCGGGCATCGTTGAGGCTGATGCTCCAGTGCAGGTGGGGTCCGGTGACGCGGCCGGTCATGCCGACGGTGCCAAGTGTGTCGCCAGCCTGTACTCTTTGGCCAGGGTGTACGTCAATACGCTCCATGTGACAGTAGAAGCTGATCAGTCCCTGGCCGTGGTCTAGGAAGACGCTGTTGCCGTTGAAGAAGAAGTCACCGGTTTCAATGACAGTACCGGCAGCCGGGGCGGTGATGGGGGTGCCTTGAGGTGCTGCGATGTCCATGCCGCTGTGAGGCTTGCGGGGCTGACCATTGAATATCCGCCGCAGTCCGAAGGAACTGCTCATGGGGCCTTGCACGGGAAGGGTGAAGCTCAGTGGCACGGTGTCGGTGGCTGTCCATTGGCGCCAGGCCCGGTTGATGCGTTGACGTTCACGCCGTATGCGCTGCATGTCTTCTTCGTTGGGATTGACCTTGCGCTTGTTTTTGATGGTGAGCCGCTGGGTGGGGTAGTCCTTGGCGGTGACCTGGAAATTGAGGGTTTGTTGCCCGAGCTGGATCTTCTGGATGCCGGGCTTGACGCTCAGGGGGATGCCGATAATGGCGGTCCATTTGCCGTCGATGGCCTGTACCATGACCGGTTGCTTGCGGTAGCGGACTTGAGGGCGTGGATTTTCGGCCGGACCGAGGGTGATCAGGGCGATGCCGCCGGGCACGGGCTGGTGTCTGGGCAGGGCCTGGGCCATGAGCGGCAGCATGAGTAGCAGGCTCAGCAGAATTCTCATTCGAGAATGTCCTCCACGCTGCAACGAATACGGCCGTGGGCCAGCCGGGCGTCGATTTGCTGGCCGGCCTGGAGTTGTTGGCTGCGACGAACCAGTTGGCCGTTGTCGCTGCGGGTAATGATGGCATAGCCTCGTTCGAGGGTGGCCAGGGGGCTGACGGTGTGCAGTCTTTGCCCCAGGCCTGCCAGTTGCTGGCGCAGACGCTGTTGCCGGTGACGCTGTTGCTCGCTCAGGCGGTGGTGCAGGAAGTGTAGGCGTTCGCGCAGGCGCTCCAGGTATTGTTGCGGGTTGTGTTGTTGCAGACGGGCCCGTTGTCGGGCCAGGTGATGGTGGCGGTTTTCGAGTCGGTGGTGCAGGGCGCGCTGCAGGCGCTGGTCGAGTTCATCCAGGCGCTGGGCCTGGGCTTCCAGGTGCTGGCGGGGATGCCTGAGGCGGTTGCGCAGGGAGAGGAAATGGTTTTTCTGTTGCCGCAGTGCATTGCGCATAGCGCGGGCCAGGCGTTGGTGATAATTCAGGAACTGGCGTAGCAGGTGCTCCTGGTCCTGGCTGACCAGCTCGGCGGCGGCCGTGGGTGTGGGTGCGCGCTGGTCGGCCACGAAGTCGGCAATGGTGAAGTCGATTTCGTGGCCTATACCGCTGACCACGGGAATGCGACAGGCATGGATGGCGCGAGCCAGGCGTTCGTCATTGAAGGGCCAGAGGTCTTCCAGTGAACCGCCGCCGCGGGCAAGAATGAGCACATCGCATTCCTGGCGGGTATTGGCGAGTTGCAGAGCGTGTATCAGCTCGTCGGCAGCCTGTTCACCCTGGACGGCGGCGGGGTAGATGAGTACCGGGCAGGCCGGAAAGCGCCGTTTGAGGGTGCTGAGGATGTCGCGAATGGCGGCGCCGCTGGGTGAGGTGATGATGCCGATGCGGTTTGGCCAGCGGGGTAGGGCCTGTTTGTGGGCGCTATGGAACAGGCCTTCGCGATCGAGCTTTTGCTTGAGTTGTTCGAAGGCGCGTTGCAGGGCGCCATCGCCGGCGGGTTCCAGGTGTTCGATGATGAGCTGGAAGTCGCCCCGGGGTTCATAGAGGCTGAGGCGGCCGCGTGCCAGTACCTGCATGCCGTCTTCGGGGTTGAAGTCTAGCAGGCGGTTGCGCTGGCGGAACATGGCGCAGCGAATCTGGGCCTTGTCGTCCTTGAGGCTGAGATACCAGTGTCCAGAGGCTGGCCGGGCCAGGTTGGAGACTTCGCCTTCCAGCCAGATCAGGGGAAAGGCCTGTTCCAGCAAGGTGCGCACATCCTTGCTGAGTTCGGAAACGGTGAAGATGTGGCGTTCGGCGCTGTATTGCATGAGAAGTGCCGCGCGGCACGACCCGCGCGGCGAAGATTCGAGGGATGATCAGAACAGCCAGGGGCCGGCGTTGCGTTGGCTCTTGGCCTGGGCGATGCCGAGTTCGGCCTGTTTCTTGGCTTTTTTGATCAGTTTAACGGCCAGGTTGTGCTTGCCGGCTTTTTCGGCTTCCAGCCCTTTCTTGAAAATCTTGCGGGTGTCGCGCCATTCACCACCGATGGCGGCAGCCTCTTGGATGGCGGCCTCGGTTTGCTTGACCAGGGTCTGGAAGTCGACCATCTCGTTCTTTTTCATCGTGGCACAGCCGGCAAGCGTGATTATGGCGATGACCAGGGCAAGTTTCTTCATTTTCCTCTCCTGCAGACAAAATCAAGGATTATAGGCCAAGAGCCTGTCCGGAATCCGTCGAATGACAGACTGTTTGCAATTCTTGTGCCTTCCGTTGCCTGTGGTGGACAGACCATGTTCAAGGGCTCTCCGGCCTGGAAGCGACTCCGTCGCCGGGTGCCTGTTTGCCCGATAAGCTACCGGTTTACCGGTATCAGGTCAATCGGTATAATTGCGCGCTACTTTTCACGAGGTGGTGCTGGTTATGCTGAGAATAGAACAAGAGGCGCTGACATTCGACGATGTGCTGTTGTTGCCCGCCCATTCCACCGTATTGCCCAAAGAAGTCAGCCTCAAAACCCGCCTGACCCGTGCCATCGACCTGAACATTCCGCTGGTATCGGCCGCCATGGATACCGTCACCGAGTCCCGTCTGGCCATTAGTCTGGCCCAGGAGGGAGGGATAGGCATCATCCACAAGAATATGACTGCCGAGCAGCAGGCTGCCGAAGTGCGACGGGTGAAGAAATTCGAGAGCGGAGTAATCAAGGAGCCCATTACGGTCACGCCCGATACCAGTATCCGGGAGGTTCTGGAGATCACCCAGGCCAACAGCATTTCTGGCGTGCCGGTGGTGGAGGGCAGCGAACTCAAGGGTATCGTCACCGGGCGTGATCTACGTTTCGAGACTCAACTGGAAAATCCCGTTTCCAGCATCATGACCCCCCAGGAGCGCCTGGTCACGGTCAGCGAGGGGGCCAGCCGAGACGAGATATTGTCGCTGCTGCATACCCATCGCATCGAAAAGGTGTTGGTGGTCAATGAAGACTTCCAGCTTCGTGGCCTGATTACGGTTAAGGACATCCAGAAATCCAGTGATTATCCCCTGGCCTGCAAGGACGAACAGGGCCGCCTGCGGGTGGGGGCTGCCGTGGGCACGGGCGAGGGTACCGACGAACGCGTGGCCGCCTTGGTGGAGGCCGGGGTGGACGTGATCGTGGTGGATACCGCCCATGGCCATTCCCAGCGTGTGCTCGACCGCGTGCGCTGGGTCAAGCAGCATTATCCCGAGCTGCAGGTGATCGGCGGCAATATCGCCACCGCCGAGGCTGCGCATGCCTTGGTGGAGGCCGGTGCCGATGGGGTGAAGGTAGGCATTGGTCCCGGTTCCATCTGTACCACCCGTATCGTCAGCGGGGTCGGCGTGCCCCAGATCACTGCCATCGCCAATGTGGCAGAGGCTTTGGAAGGCACGGGGGTTCCCCTGATTGCAGACGGCGGGATCCGTTTTTCGGGCGATCTGGCCAAGGCCATCGTGGCCGGTGGTTATTCGGTGATGGTGGGCAGCATGTTTGCCGGCACCGAGGAGGCACCGGGCGAGGTGGAGCTGTACCAGGGGCGCTCGTACAAATCCTATCGCGGCATGGGCTCGCTGGGCGCCATGGCCCAGTCGCAGGGGTCCAGCGACCGCTATTTCCAAGACAGCAAGGAGGTGGACAAACTGGTGCCCGAAGGCATCGAGGGACGGGTACCCTACAAGGGTACCATGGTGGCCATCGTCCACCAATTGATGGGCGGATTGCGTGCCAGCATGGGTTATACCGGCTGTTCCACTATAGACGAAATGCGTACCAAGCCCAAGTTCGTGCGGGTGACCAATGCCGGCATGCGCGAAAGCCATGTGCACGACGTGACCATCACCAAGGAAGCGCCCAATTACCGCATCGATTGAGGCCGTAGCCACGCCCTATCACCGCCGAGAACTTCATGAGCCAAACAACGCCCGACATCCATGCCCACCGGATACTGATACTCGACTTCGGTTCCCAGTACACCCAGCTCATTGCACGGCGTATTCGCGAGATTGGCGTATTCTGCGAAATCCATCCCTGGGACATGACTGCCGAGGCCATCATGGACTTCGCGCCACGGGGCATTGTGCTTTCTGGCGGACCAGAGTCGGTCACCGAGGGAGAGATGGCGCCCAGGGCACCGCAAGCAGTATTCGAACTGGGAGTGCCGGTACTGGGTATTTGTTACGGCATGCAGACCATGGCCGCTCAGTTGGGTGGCAGAGTGGAGTCGTCCCGTAGCCGCGAGTTTGGCTATGCCCAGGTGCGTGCCCGGGGCCACACCCGTTTGCTGCGCGACATCGAGGATCATACCACCGAGGAAGGCTATGGCATGCTGGATGTGTGGATGAGCCATGGCGACAAGGTGACCGAATTGCCGCCGGGCTTCAAGCTCATGGCCAGTACCGACAGCGCGCCCATCGCCGGCATGGCCGACGAGCAGCACAACTTCTATGGCGTGCAGTTTCACCCGGAGGTTACCCACACCCGTCAGGGGGAACGTATCCTGGCGCGCTTCGTTCTCGATATCTGTGGCTGCGAGGCTCTCTGGACTCCGGGCAACATCATCGAAGACACTATCGAGGCTGTGCGTCGGCAAGTGGGCGACGACGAAGTCTTGCTGGGGCTTTCCGGTGGAGTCGATTCTTCCGTAGTGGCGGCCCTGCTGCATCGTGCCATAGGTGATAGGCTCACCTGTGTTTTCGTCGACAATGGACTGCTGCGCTTGCACGAGGGTGACCAGGTGATGACTACCTTTGCTCGCCACATGGGGGTGAAAGTCATCCGCGTGGATGCCGAGCAGCGCTTTCTCAAGGCGCTTGCCGGCATCGAAGATCCGGAGCAGAAACGCAAGATCATCGGCAACCTTTTCGTGGACATCTTCGAGGAAGAAGCGGCCAAACTCACCCAGGCCAAATGGCTGGCCCAGGGTACCATCTATCCCGACGTCATCGAATCCGCTGGTGCCAAGACGGGCAAGGCCCATGTCATCAAATCCCATCACAATGTCGGTGGGCTGCCCGATTACATGAAACTCAAACTGGTGGAGCCATTGCGCGAACTGTTCAAGGACGAGGTGCGTCGCATTGGTGTGGAGCTGGGGCTGCCCTACGACATGGTCTATCGCCACCCCTTTCCCGGCCCGGGCCTGGGGGTGCGTATTCTGGGTGAGGTCAAGAAGGAATATGCCGACCTGTTGCGTCAGGCCGACCATATCTTTATCGAAGAGCTTCGCAAGCACAATCTCTACGACAAGACCTCCCAGGCCTTCGCCGTTTTCTTGCCCGTGAAATCGGTGGGCGTCATGGGTGATGGTCGCCGCTACGACTACGTGATTGCGTTACGGGCGGTGGAAACAGTGGATTTCATGACCGCCATCTGGGCGCGCTTGCCCTATGATTTCCTCGATCAAGTATCACGGCGTATCATCAACGAAGTGGCCGGTATCTCCCGAGTCACCTATGATATTTCCGGCAAGCCCCCCGCCACCATCGAGTGGGAGTGACCGGCACTGGCAGGCAATGTCTGGCACTGCTTGGCATTCGCAAGCACTAAATCGTACGGTCTACCACATGAGTATCCATGCAATGGACTAATCTGGTTATTTCAGATGACGTTGTGGATCCTGACGGCCATGTAGTACACGTATGATTTCAACCCTGTTATTGGTTACACGGTAAAACAGGGTATGGCTTTCTATGGGGAGACTTCTGATGTTCGCAAGGAGTTCTGGGCGTTCAGTTCCCATTAGTGGTTGTTGAGTCAACAACCAGAATTGGTTCTTGATAGTGGAAAGCTAGCTTTCGGATTGTGTCAGCCCCCACTGTCGCAGGCTGTATTGATATATCTCCTTGAGGTCATTTTGAGCCGCAGGCGCAATGACGAGTTGATGAGATGCCATCAAGGTCAGCGCTTGATATCGTCAAACAGGGTGTCGAGTGCTGGTTTTGTTTCGATTTCGATACCTTCCCCGCGATCCAGTTGGTCTGTTCCGACTTTCAGTTGCTCGCGAAGTCGAGCCAGTTTTAGCTCACGAATCCACTCTTCATGGGTTTCCATAAAGCGGAGCGCTTCACGGATGACTTCACTGGCATTGTTATACAGGCCGGTTTCCACTTTTGCTTTAACGTGAGATTCCAGCTCGGGAGTGAGTGATATATGCATAATGGACTCCAAGGGCAAATGCTTGCACCAACAATGCTAGACAGTCTTACAAAGATTGTCAATGTTTAGCCTCTTCCAATGACACATGAGCCTGAAGGGCGGGCGTGATTCCAACGAGAAGTGAGCCTGAACGGGGTCGGGTTCTGGGATCATCGGAGGATGATCGTGACCATCAAGACCCAAGGGCTCCAGACC
>WFPC01000061.1 GCA_015487785.1 Gammaproteobacteria bacterium
GAAGGCGCGGATTTGCTCCATGGTCTGGAGCCCTTGGGTCTTGATGGTCACGATCATCCTCCGATGATCCCAGAACCCGACCCCGTTCAGGCTCACTTCTCGTTGGAATCACGCCCGCCCTTCAGGCTCATGTGTCATTGGAAGAGGCTAGATATCGGAAATCGGGCAAGAATCAATTACTCTGACCCCTTTGATGTGGCGATGACCTAAATTCGACAGTTTCTGCTAGTCGGTCAGTTCCAGTTCGACTTCTTCCACACTCCCGTCGCGCAGGCGGAAGCCGCGCATCTCCAGTACGCCCGTGGTGCCCAGGGAAATGATCAGGTAGACCGCTTCCGGATACTGGGCCTCGCGCAGGTCGGTGGCCGAGGGGCGGGCCGGGCCATGAGGGTGGGAATGGTAGATGGCCAGAAGCCGTTCACCTCTTTCCCGCATCTGGCGCATGGCGTCGATTTGCTGGGCCGGATCCAGGCGATAGCGATGGCTTGGTTCCGCGGCCACGTTGGCCACCGGGTAACAGTGCGGTGGATGGCGACCGTCGCCACCGATGAGACCGCAGATTTCCTGTTCCGGTTGACTCTGGGCCTGGGCCAGCAGTTGGTTGACGAGGGGGCGGGGCAGTTGCATGGGGTATCTCCTATCATCAGCCGGGCCAACGGGCCAGGCTGACGCGTTCCAGGCCGGCCAGATCGCGGCGGCTGGTGCAGTCCCGGTAGCCCAGGGTAGTCAGCAATTGGCGCATTGCCTGGCCTTGTCGGGCGCCGTGTTCCAGTACCAGCCAGCCGCCGGCACGCAGGGTATCACGGGCCTGATGGGCGATCGCGAGCAGCTCGGCCAGGCCGTTCCCGTCGGCGATCAGGGCCTGACGGGGCTCGTGACGCAGCACCGAAGCCTCCAGCTCGGGGTCGTCGGCGGCCACGTAGGGAGGGTTGGCGGCGATCAACTCCAGGCTGCGTGGGCCGAAGGGGCACAGCCAGTGGCCCAGGAGCAGGCGCACATTGTCCAGCTTCAGGCGTCGGCGGTTGTCGCGGGCCACTGCGAGGGCGGCAGCGGAACGGTCGCTGGCGAAAATATTCAGCTCCGGGCGTTCGCTGGCCAGGGCCAGGGCGATGGCGCCGGAGCCGGTGCCAAGGTCGGCCACATTGCGGGGTGAGCCCTTGTCCAGCAATTCCAATGCGGTTTCCACCAGAATCTCGGTTTCCGGGCGCGGCACCAGTACATCCGGGGTCACGCGCAGCTTGAGGGACCAGAACTCCTGTTCGCCCAGAAGATAGGCCAGGGGCTCGCCCCGGCGGCGGCGTGCCAGCAGGTGTTCGAGGTAGTGTTGCTGCGCGGCGTCCAGGGTTTTCTCTGGCCAGGCATGCAGGTGGCTGCGGTTTACCCCCAGGCAGTGGGCGAGCAGAAGTTCACCGTCCAGGCGGGGTGAGTGGCTGTGGGCCGTCAGTTGCCGGCCGGCCTGGCGCAGGGCTTGGCCGATGGTGAGGGACATGGCTCAGTGGGCTTCCCCCAGCGCCGCCAGTTGGTCGGCCTGGTATTCGTTGTTGAGGGGGTCGATCACCTGTTCCAGTTCACCGGCCATAATCTGCTCCAGTTTGTACAGAGTGAGGTTGATGCGATGGTCGGTGACCCGGCCCTGCGGGAAATTGTAGGTGCGGATGCGCTCCGAGCGATCACCCGAGCCCACCAGGCTCTTGCGGGTGGCGGCCTGTTCGGCGGCCTGCCGGTCCTGTTCCGCCTGCAACAGCTTGGCCTGCAGGACGGCCATGGCGCGGGCACGGTTCTTGTGCTGGGAGCGCTCGTCCTGGCATTCCACTACCGTGCCAGTGGGCAGGTGGGTGATGCGAATGGCGGAATCGGTCTTGTTGACGTGCTGGCCGCCGGCGCCGGAGGCGCGGAAGGTGTCGATCTTGAGATCGGCGGGGTTGATTTCGATGTGTTCCACCTCGGCCACTTCCGGCATCACTGCGACGGTGCAGGCGGAGGTGTGGATGCGTCCCTGGGCCTCGGTTTCCGGAACCCGCTGGACCCGATGGGCGCCGGATTCGAATTTCAGCCTGGCATATACTCCTTTGCCGCTGATGCGGGCGATGATTTCCTTGTAGCCACCGTGTTCGCCGGGGCTCTCGCTCAGGATCTCCACCTGCCAGCCCTGGCGTTCGGCGTAACGGGAATACATGCGGAACAGGTCGCCGGCGAACAATGCCGCCTCGTCGCCACCAGTGCCCGCACGAATTTCCAGAAAGACGTTGCTGTTGTCGCGCGGATCCCTGGGTAGCAACAGTTTCTGCAGTTCCAGGGCGAGACGTTCGCTGTGCTGGCGGGCCTGTTGCAACTCCTCGCGGGCCAGCTCGCGCATTTCCGGGTCCTGGTCTTTGAGCATCTCCTCGGCTTGTCGCATGGTCTCCAGACTGGCCTGGTATTGCCGGTAGGTCTCCGCCACCGGCAGGAGTTGGGCGTGCTCCATGGACAGTTCACGAAAGCGGCTCGGGTCGTTGAGAGTTTCCGGCGCGGCGAGCAGGGCGTTGATTTCTTCCACCCGCTCGGAGACCTTGTCCAGCTTGGCAAGAATAGTGGGATTCACGGGTCAATCGTTGTTTTTGAGGCCGAACAGTTCCTGGGCGGCGCGCAGCAGTTCCTGTTGGTCGTTGCGGCTGGCCTCGCGCAGGCGCACGGTGGGTGTGTGGGCCAGTTTGTTGGTGAGGCCGTGGGCCAGCTTCTGCAGCAGTTGGCGGGGATCGGCGCCGTTTTCCAGTTGCCGCAGGGCGGTCTCCACTTCCTGTTGGCGAATGCGGTCGTTGCGTTCCCGGTAACGGCGCAGGATATCGATGTTCTTCTGAGCCTGTACCCAGCCCATGAAATCGTGCACCTGCATGTCGATGATTTCCTCGGCCTGGGCGGCAGCCTCACGGCGCGATTTCAGCCCTTCCTCGATGATGCCTTGCAGGTCGTCCACGGTATACAGGTAGATGTCGGCCAGTTCGCCTACTTCCGGCTCGATATCGCGCGGCACGGCGATGTCCACCATCAGCACCGGGCGACGTTTGCGAATGCGAATGGCGCGTTCCACGCTACCCTTGCCCAGGATGGGCAAGGGACTGGCGGTAGAGGAGATGACGATGTCAGCCTCTGCCAGGTGGTCGGGTATGTCGGCCAGGGCGATGGCATAGGCACCCAGTTCCTCGGCCAGCTTCTGGGCCCGCTCCACCGTGCGGTTGGCGATGATCATGCGACCGATGCCGTTTTCTTTCAGATGGCGGGCGGCCAGCTCGACGGTTTCGCCGGCACCGATCAGCAGCGCGGTGTGCTTCTCGAAGTTGCTGAAGATCTGCCGGGCCAGGTTAACCGCGGCAAAGGCCACCGATACCGGGCTGGCGCCGATGGCGGTGTCGGTGCGGATACGCTTGGCCACGTTGAAGGTGTGCTGGCAGAGCTTGTTGAGCACGGTGCCCAGGGTGCCGGCCTCGGCGGCCGTGCGGTAGGCCGATTTCACCTGGCCGAGAATCTGTGGCTCGCCCAGCACCAGGGAATCCAGTCCGCTGGCCACCCGCAGCAGGTGGCGCACAGCCGCCTGGTCGGGGTGCAGGTAGACATAGGGACGGATGGCGTCGCGCTCCAACCGGTGATAGCGGGAGAACCAGTGCTCGATGAGCTGGGAATCGTCCGGCTTGTCCACGCAGCAATACAGCTCGGTGCGGTTGCAGGTGGAGAGGATGGCGGCTTCGCGCACGCTGGGTGGAGTGGTGAGGTCACGCAGGGCCTCGGGCAGGCGCTCGGGGGCGAAAGCCACCCGTTCCCGGATCGCGACCGGTGCCGTTTTGTGGTTGATTCCGAAAGCCAGTAAGCGCATACAATTGGAGCCGGGATTAATCGAACGGATAATTTTCTTAAATGTGGCCTGTTAATACAAGCAAAAACCCCAAAAAAAGGGTTTTATGCATCCGGGAGGTAAACGATGATGGATGATGGGCAGGAGCTGTCTTGCGTGGTGGTTGACCCCCCGGGGCCAGTGGATGCCTGCGTGGTCTGGCTGCACGGGCTGGGAGCCGATGGACACGATTTCGAGCCTCTGGTGCCCCACTTGGGCTTGCCCGCGGGGCACGGGGTGCGCTTCGTGTTCCCCCATGCGCCGGTGCAGCCGGTGACTCTCAATGGTGGCATGCGCATGCGGGCCTGGTACGACATCGTTTCCCCGGATCTGGAGCGGGAGGTGGATCACCAGGGCATCCGGGCGGCTTGCTCCCGGGTCGGCGCCCTGCTCCAGCGGGAGCGAAATCGCGGGGTGGCCGCCGGGCGCGTGGTGCTGGCAGGATTCTCCCAGGGTGGCGTGGTGGCCTTGCATCACGGCTTGTATCGGGAGTCGGCGCTGGCGGGGATTCTGGCGCTGTCGTGTTACTGGGTGGCCGGGCAGGCGCCGCCGCGGGCCGTGGCGCCGGTGCTGATGATGCACGGGCGTTTCGATGAGGTGGTGCCATTGGCTCTGGCGCAGCGCTCCTGCCTGGCCCTGCAGGCGGCGGGGGTGACGGTACAGTGGCGCGAGTATGCCATGGGCCATGAGGTGTGCCCCGAGCAGATTGGCCATATCGGCACCTGGTTGCGTCGGGTGTTGGCGCTATGAGATACGTGCCATGCCCAGGCGTTCTTCGAACAGACGCTTGTATTTGAGGATTTGCAGCGTGGTGACGTGGCGACTGTCCTTGGCCTTGACCAGGGCTGGGTCGATGTGCACCGAAGAGATCAGCAGCTTGCCGGCTTGGGTGCGGACATGCTGTGCCACGTGCTGGAATATCCGGCTGCCCAGTTCGGTGGAGTCGAAACGGGTGTTTTGATACTCGAACAGGAAGACCGGTTTGCCGTTGCTCAGCTTGCCCTGGGCACGCAGTGGAGGCAGGGGATGATCCAGGAAGGCCTCCGGTGGAATCTGTTGCAGCCGCTGGCCCAGGGGGGCTTTTTGCAGCACGTAGTAGCTGATTTCGATGCCGTCGGCCAGGGTGCCGCGCAGCACTTGCCGGTAACAGTGCAGCGCAGTGTGGGTATCGCAACGGGGCAGGCGCTGCAGGAATACCGCGCCATATTCGTCCAGCACATAGGCCAGCATGCCATCGTCTCGCGGCGCCACCACCACCTGGACGGCTCCGGCGGTGTTGATGCCGGCCAGGGTGGCCAATGTGGAACGGCGCAGGGATTGGCTTTCCAGCACGAAGGGCCGGAAACGGGTGTTGTTGGTTTCCAGCGCACGGGTCAGGAGCAGGGCGTTGGCGTAGGGGCGCACGGTGAAACGGTCGTCCTCGCGTTGGATCAGATGGTATTTGCCCCCCGCTTCGACGATGAACTTGCGCTCCAGCCCCTGCGGGCCATCGAGCAAGGCGTTCTCCATCTCGCCGATCAACTCGCGTACCCGCGTGGTCAGACGCTGGCCCACGTGTACCGTGGTGCATTCCACGTGCAGGGCGGGCAAGGGCCTGGGGCGGTCTTCGGCGATGGCGTGGCTGAAGAAATCGCACAATTGCCGCAACAAGCCGGCCATGCCCGTCTGATAGTCGCTGTAGGCCTCGCGCCAACTGGTAATGTGGAACAGCTCGCTAGTGGCGACCAGGGTGTGGCCGCGGTCGTTGAAGTGCAGAGCATCGGTGTCGCCGCTGGTGACGCGCTTTTCCTTTCCCGCGAGCAATGGCATGGGGATGTGGCTGGCATTGAGAAAGAGTGTCGCCGACAGCGGTTCGCTGGGACGTAACAGGTCGTCGTTACTGGGCTGGAAATTCTTCAGGTCCGAGCATTGCCTGGTCAGGGCGCCGACGATATGGTCGAAATCACTCACATCGATATCGGCCTCGGGGGCGATGACCAGTTTTTGGGTGCCCTTGCTGCAGACCTGGTTGAGGAAACTCCAGGCGGCCAGTTCCACCAGGCCGGTGGTCTTTTTCAGTGGTACATGCTGCTTGACCTGGCTTGCCGGGACCTTGCCGCGAAACAGCAGCCAGTGGTTGCGCTTGCGGCGGTCGCTGACCTGAACGATGCTCAGGGTGTCTTCGCTGATGTCTTTCTTGATGCCGCGGTTGATGATCTCGATCTTGCCCGGGCTGCGCTTGAACATCACGTACAGTTTGCGACCCAGGATGGTGAGATCACGGGGCTCTATCAGGCTGGTGCTACCTTGTTCGCGCACGAAGCGGGACAGGTACTGATAACTGCGGGTGAGATGTTCTATCAGCAGCTTGCGTTCTTCCATGACCTCGCTCACCGACCACTCCTGGTAGCCGTCGATCAGCGCGATCTGGGTATCGTTCCAGCCCCAGCGCCGGACCAGTCGTTCGATCACCGGGTAGCGCCAGCTATCGCCGGGCTGGGTTTTGCTCAGCGGCAGGTCGAGCTTGATGTAGAAGCTGCGCCGGATGATTTCCAGGCGGGTGTCGTCGTTCAGCTTGCCCAGGTAGTCTTCCAGCGTTTCCAGCAGCATGAGGTAGGGGTCCAGTGCCTGCCAGTCGTCCTCGCCTTGGTATACCCGCTGTTTGAATTGCAGCGACAGAGGAATGCCGTTGTTGTGTGCATAGGCCTCCATCAGGGTGATTTTGAGAGCGGACTTGTAGGGTGAGTCGATGCCCTTGTAGATCTGCCATACCGCGGCACCGAAGTATTCCTCGGGCGGGATTCGGGGCAGGCCGCCGAAATCGATGATGTCGATGGGCTTGAGAGCCTGTTGCGCGAGCAATTCCTGCTTGATGTCTTCATAACGGTGCTCGTCTCGGGGGGGGATGAACCACCACAGCGGATATTTGCCCGCCAGCCACAGGCTTGTGCGGTAGAACTCGTCCAGCAGCAGCAGATGTTGGGCGGTGCCGCTGCTCTCGCTGGACAGCTCGGTGGTCTCGCCGGCGCGAAAACGCTCGGCATTCATCAGGAAGAAATGGACTTCCAGGCCGATTTCATCGGCCATTTTCTCGATGCTGCTGGCCTTGGCCTGCAGCTGCCCGATTTGTTCCGAGGTGAGGTCCGGGCGATGACACAGCCAGATGTCGAAGTCACTCTTGCGCGAGAAGGCCAGGCTGCCGCTGCTGCCCATCAGGAACAGGGCCTCGATGTCGAACAGCTGGTGATGGCTGCGCTCGGGAGCGAAGCTGGGCCAGTATTTGCGAGCCAGTTGCAGGGTGTTCTTGTCGATGTGATAGTTGGCCAGGCCCTCGGGGACCGCGTGCCCGCGGAAACAGGGCAGGCTGGGGTGATTGACATGGAACAGCAACGGCAAGAGGGTGAGAAAATCCTGTTGCCGTGGGCGCAGCGACTGTCGGGTTTTCTCCAGGCGCGAGCGATTGAGTGCGACGAAACGCTGTCGCAGGGATTCGACTTGAGGTGCGCAGTCGCGCATCGGGATTGGTGCTTCCATTACTGCCGTTGTATCGGCAGCGGACGCGAGTTCTTTATCCGGGCCGTTGCGCAACTCGATCCGAGCAGACGGTGCAACTATTTGACACTCAAGGAAATGATGTGGGGTATGGCGATTTTTGGCCGGGAAGAGGTCATGGCTGTTGGGCTTAGGCTGCACCGGTCTCGGGAGGCGGGTGAACCCGGCGGTTCAAGTCGGATTCACCCGCCGCGCCAAGCAGTCCGGCGTCGCATTTCCTGCGCCGGACGGGCAGCCGGCTGGAAAACGGCGTGTTATGCCTTGTATTCGGGCTCGGCGGAGATCTTGTGGATGCTGAGATCCGCGCCCTGGTATTCCTCCTCCTGGCTCAGGCGCAGTCCCAGGGTGGCCTTGAGCCCACCATAGACGATGGCGCCGCCTGCCAGGGCGATCACCACCCCAAGCAGGGTGCCCGCCAGTTGCGCGCCCAGGCTGACGCCGCCCAGTCCTCCCAGGGCCTGCTGGCCAAAGATCCCGGCGGCGATGCCTCCCCAGACACCACACAGCCCATGCAGGGGCCACACCCCCAGGACATCGTCGATCTTCCATTTGTTCTGGGTGAGGGTGAAGGTCCACACGAACAGGGCACCGGCCACCAGGCCGGTCACCAGGGCGCCCAGAGGGTGCATGACATCGGAGCCGGCACAGATGGCCACCAAGCCGGCCAACGGGCCGTTGTGGATGAAGCCGGGATCGTTCTTGCCCACGAACAGGGCCGCCAGGATACCGCCCACCATGGCCATGAGGGAGTTGAGCGCCACCAGGCCGCTCACGGCCTCCACGGTCTGCGCCGACATGACATTGAAGCCGAACCAGCCCACGGTGAGAATCCAGGCGCCCAGGGCGAGAAAGGGGATGCTGGAGGGTGGATGGGCATAGAGCGTGCCGTCCTTGGCATAACGGCCATGACGATGTCCCAGCAATACTACCGCCGCCAGCGCAATCCAGCCGCCCATGGCGTGTACTACCACCGAGCCGGCGAAATCGTGAAAAGGGGCACCCAGGGTGTCTTCGAGTAGGGCCTGGATACCCAGGTTGCCGTTCCAGGTGATACCCTCGAAAAAGGGATAGACCAGGGCTACCAAAGCTGCAGTGGCCAGCAGTTGGGGATAGAAGCGGGCGCGCTCGGCGATGCCGCCGGAAATGATGGCCGGAATGGCGGCGGCAAAGGTGAGCAGGAAAAAGAACTTCACCAGCTCGTAACCGTTCTTCTCGCTCAGGCTCTGGGCGCTGGAAAAGAAGTCGATGCCATAGGCCACGCCGTAGCCGACGAAAAAGTAAGCCACCGTCGACATGGCGAAATCGGCGATGATCTTGACCAGGGCGTTGACCTGGTTCTTCTTGCGTACCGTGCCTACCTCGAGAAAGGCAAAGCCCGCATGCATGGCCAGGACCATGATGGCCCCCATGAGAATGAACAGTACATCGGCGCCCGATTGAAAAGCGTTCATCGTATCCCCCAGCGTTTTGAATTGCACAGAATGAAAGCGTCGAACAATCCCGGCCGCCTTCTTGTGCACCATGTATGGACGGTTCGGGAAAAAATTGGCGCATACTGTACCACATTGAGGCGGATGACCGAAGTCGCGCCCCGGGTTGGGGCGTCGTCAGACTGGCCAATATGCCCGTATCGCCGCCACGCCCTGGGCACCGTGGGCAAAGGCTCGGGCCTTGTCCTCGGCTCCCAGGCCGCCGAGGGCGAATACCGGCAGGGGCAGCTCGTCCACCAACTCGGCGAAGCGTGTCCAGCCCAGGGGTTGTGCCCCGGGATGGCTGGCCGTGGCCCGCAACGGCGAGAGCACGGCGAAGTCGGCCTCCAGCTGTCGTGCCTGTTCCAGCTCGGCGGCATCGTGACAGGAGGCGGCCAACCAGCGATCCCTGGGCACGGGACGCCGCTCCAGCCGCATCAGGCGTCGGGTGCTCAGGTGAATGCCGTCGGCGTCCACCTGGTCGAGCAGGCTCGGCTCGGCATTGAGCAGCAGGCGGGCGCCATGGCCCCGGGTGAGTGCCAGCACCCGTTTCGCCAGCCGCGCATAGGCGGCCGGCGCCAGTTCGTGGGCGCGCAACTGCACCAGGCGTACGCCCTGCTCCAGGGCCTGCTGCAGCCGACGAAGGAAGACCGCCTCGTTACATGGTGGCGGGGTGATCAGGTAATGATCGGGCAGGCGGGCGGCGCTGATGATGGGCCGATTGGCAGCGGGAAAGGGCAGCGTCGGCAAGTCTGCCGGTTCCACCCAGCGCATGGCCTGTCCCTCGCGTGCTCGTGGCTTGCCCCGCCAGGCCGTTACTCGCCACACCTCCAGCCGCACCGCCCGCTCCGGATAGTGGTGGCGCAGGGTGATCAGCGGGCGCATGTCACGGGGCCGGATGCCCAACTCCTCCTCCAGCTCGCGCGCCAAGGCCTGGGAGGTGTTTTCGCCAGCTTCGATCTTGCCGCCGGGAAATTCCCACAGACCACCCTGATGCACGTGGCCCGGGCGCCGGGTGATCAGAATATGTCCCCGATCGTCGACGATCACTCCTACTGCCACCGGCAAGACGTCGCTGGCATTCATGGCGGTATCCGCGTTTCAGGAATGATTTGTCCGTTCACCCCGGAAGCTCAGCGCAATCAACAGCACCGCGCCCACGGTGATGGCGGAATCGGCCAGGTTGAAGGCCGGCCAGTAGTAGACATCGTAATAGACCTGTATGAAGTCCACCACGTGCCCCAGGAGCAGACGATCGATGAGATTGCCGATGGCGCCTCCGATGATGAGGCTGAGTCCCAGGGCCTGGCCCCGCTCACCGGGGGGCAGGCGCCGGAGCCAGACGATCAGCACGATGCTGACGACCATGGCCAGCGCGGTGAAGAACCAGCGCTGCCAGCCACCGGCGTCGCTGAGAAAGCTGAATGCCGCCCCGGTGTTGTACATCAGGGTGAGATTGAACATGGGTGTCACCGGTACCGGTTGGTGCAATTGCAGATAATGCTGCGCCAGCCATTTGCTGAGCTGGTCCAGCACCACCACTAATGCCGATAGCCACAACCAGCGATGCATCAGGCGAAACGTCTCAGTTCGCCCGGACCGGCCACGTTGCTCAGGCAGCGCCCGCACAGCTCCGGGTGTTCCTCGTCGTGTCCCACATCGAAACGATGATGCCAGCAACGCACGCACTTGGGATGGGGTGAGGGCATCACCCGGATCCACAATTCGTCACCATTGGCGAGGGTGACATGCACATCGTCCTCCGCGTGCTCGCTGTCGATGTGCACGCGGGCCTCGGAGGTGATCAGCACAAAGCGCAGTTCGTCTTCCAGCCTGGCCAGCCGGTCGAGCAATTCGCGCCCGCAGAACAGATCCACTTCGGCGTCCAGCGAGGAGCCTATGCCACCGGCCACCCGCAGGTGCTCCAGTTGTCGTGCCACCGCGGTGCGTACTTCCAGTACCTGTTCCCAGAAGGCGTCGTCCATGGGCGAGTCCTCGGGCATGGCGGGGAAGGCGTACCATTGATCGAGGAACACCGACTCGCCCCGCTGGCCCGGAATATGTTGCCAGATCTCGTCGGCGGTGAAACTGAGAATGGGCGCGAGCCAGCGGCAGAAGGCCTCGATGAGGTGGTACATGGCGGTCTGCGCCGAACGCCGGGCGATGCTGTCGGTCTGGGTGGTGTATTGGCGGTCCTTGATCACATCGAGGTAGAAACCACCCATTTCCACCGTGCAGAAGTTGTGGACCTTCTGGTAGATGAGATGGAACTCATAGCTGTCATAGGCGGCCATGATCTCGCGTTGCAGGACCTCGGCCTTGCGTACTGCCCAGCGGTCCAGGGCCAGCATGTCGGTGGCGTCCAGGCTGTGTCGCGCAGGATCGAAACCGTTCAGATTGGCCAGCAGAAAACGGGCGGTATTGCGAATGCGCCGGTAGGCATCGGCGGTGCGTTTGAGGATTTCGTCGGAGACGCTCATCTCCCCGCGGTAATCGGTGGCCGCCACCCACAGGCGCAGGATGTCCGCGCCCAGGGCATTGACCACTTTCTGCGGCGCCACCACGTTGCCCAGGGACTTGGACATCTTGCGTCCCTTGGCGTCCACGGTGAAACCGTGGGTGAGCACCTGGCGATAGGGCGCGCGCTGCTGGATGGCCACCGAGGTGAGCAGGGACGACTGGAACCAGCCACGGTGCTGGTCGGAACCTTCCAGGTAGAGTTCGGCGGGGAAGCGCAATTCCCCCCGTTGCCGCAGGACCGCATAGTGGGTGATGCCGGAGTCGAACCACACGTCCAGGGTATCGGTGACCTTTTCATAATCGTCGGCCTCCTCTCCCAGCAACTCGGCCGGCTCCAGCTCGAACCAGGCCTCCACGCCATGCTGTTCCATGCGCCGTGCCACCTCCTCCATCAGGCGCGGGGTGTCCGGATGGGGTTGCTGGCTCTGCCTGTGGATGAACAGGGCGATGGGTACGCCCCAGGTACGCTGGCGCGAGACGCACCAGTCGGGTCGTCCGGCCACCATGCCTTCGATGCGGGCCCGACCCCACTCGGGTAGCCACTGTACCTGCCCGATGGCCCGCAGGGCCGCCTCGCGCAGACCGTTCTGATCCATGCTGATGAACCACTGCGGGGTAGCGCGGAAAATGATCGGCACCTTGTGGCGCCAGCAATGGGGATAACTGTGTTCCAGCGCCTCGGCGTGTACCAGCGCCCCGCGGGTGCGCAGCACCTCGATCACCGCATCGTTGGCCTCGAATACGTGCTGGCCGGCAAACAGTTCGGTATGGTCGAGGAAGCGGCCATCGGCGCCCACCGGATTGTGCACCGGCAAGCCATAGCGCATGCCCACCACGTAGTCGTCCTGTCCGTGGGCGGGCGCGGTGTGCACCGCCCCGGTGCCGGTCTCGGTGGTGACGTGTTCGCCCAGCACGATGGGTACCTGCTTGTTGTAGAAGGGATGCCGCAGTTTCAGGCCTTCCAGGGCCCGGCCCGTGCAATAGCTCACCACCCGGTGTTCTTGGAAGCCATAGCGTCCGCAGGCCTGCTTGAGCAGGGCCTCGGCCAGCAGCAGGCGCTCCACGCCATGGTTGCCCTCCACTTCCACCACCACGTAATCCAGCTCGGGATTGAGGGCCACCGCCTCGTTGGCCGGCAGGGTCCATGGGGTGGTGGTCCAGATCACGACCGACAGGGGACCGCGACCCTCGTCGTCCACCCGGTGACAAGCGGAGAACAGGGCTTCCTCGTCCAGCACCTCGAACCGCACGTCGATGGCCGGAGAGCGCTTGTCGCGGTATTCCACTTCCGCCTCAGCCAGGGCCGAGCCGCAATCGCTGCACCAGTGCACGGGCTTGAAACCCTTGTGCAAATGCCCGTTGGCGACGATTTCGGCCAAGGCGCGCACGGTGTTGGCCTCGAAGGTGTAATCCATGGTGAGGTAGGGCCGCTGCCAGTCGCCGAACACACCCAGGCGCTGGAAATCCACGCGCTGGCGGGCGACCTGCTCGCGGGCATACTCACGACAGGCAGCGCGGAAGGCGGCCGGTTCCACCGCCACTCCGGCCTTGCCGATGCGTTTTTCCACCTGCAGCTCGATGGGCAGGCCGTGACAGTCCCAGCCCGGCACATAGGGTGCGTCGAAGCCGCTCAGGGTCTTGGCCTTGACGATGATGTCCTTGAGCACCTTGTTCACCGCATGGCCGATGTGGATATCGCCGTTGGCGTAGGGCGGGCCGTCGTGGAGAATGAATTTTTCCCGGCCCTGGCCACGCTGGCGCAGTTTCTCGTAGAGTCCCAGCTCCTGCCAGCGGGCCAGCATCTGCGGCTCGCGTTTGGCCAGGTTGCCGCGCATGGGGAAGTTGGTCTGCGGCAGATTCAAGGTGTCTTTGTAACTCTTCACGGTCGTTGTCTTTCTTCAGTGGTTGTCGATTCGGCGAAATAGGCGCGGGCGGCATCACAGTCACGGGCGATCTGTCGCTTGAGGGCATCCAGGCTGTCGAATTTGCGCTCGGGCCGGATGCTGTGCAGAAAATTCACCTGTACATGACGGCGATAGATCTCGCGGTCGAAGTCGAACAGATGCACCTCCAGCAGGCTGCGCACGCCGTCCACCGTGGGACGCGAACCCACATTGGCCACACCGGGCAGGGGCTGCTCGGCAAGGCCTTCCATGGTGACCGCGAAGACCCCGTTCACCGGCACCGCCTTGCGTCGCAGGTGGATATTGGCGGTGGGAAATCCCAGTTGTCGCCCACGTTTGTCGCCATGAGCCACTCGTCCGGCAATGGCGTAGGGGCGGCCCAGCAGGCGTGCCGCCAGGACCATGTCGCGGGCGGTCAGCGCCTCGCGCACCCAGGTGCTGCTGACCCGGCGCCCATCGATCTCGAAGGTGGGCGTACGCTCCACCGCAAAGCCATGCTTGCGGCCCAGCCCGGCCAGCATAGCAAAATCGCCCCGGCGTTGCCTGCCGAAACGGAAGTCGTCCCCCACCACCAGGTGGCGCACGCCCACGCCTTGCACCAGGATGCGGCGCACGAAATTGCCGGCTTCCATCCGTGCCAGGGCCGGGTTGAAGCGCAGGCACAAGACCCGGTCCAGGCCGACCCGGGACAAGAGGTCCATTTTTTCCCGGAAGCGGCTCAGCCGCGGCAGGGCCTGCTCGCCGGCGAAGAATTCCTGCGGATACGGCTCGAAAGTGATCAGCAGGGTGGGCAGGGCCAGTTGACCACCCAGGGCCTGCAGGCGCCGGATGATGGCCTGGTGTCCCAGGTGGACGCCATCGAAATTGCCGATGGTGGCGACACAACCCCGGTGTTCGGGGCGGAGATTGACCAAGCCGCGAATAATGTGCATGAAAAGGCCCGCAAAAGGGCGATTATACCGGATTTTGTCAGGATGAGGCTGCGCGCTTTCAGTGGCCGCCGCGCAGCAATACGCGTGGCGGCATCCCCAGTGCCAGCAAGGTGAGGAAGTAGCTCGATGCGCCGACGCCTATCCATAACAGCAGCCCGCTGAGTCGTTCCAGGCTGCTCCAGTCTGCCCAGGTTTCCACCGGCTCGCTGCCGGCATACAGCACCCCGCCCATGACCAGGTTGGCCAGTGCCACGCGCAGGAAGAACAGGCGCCACCCCGGTCCAGGACGATAGATGCCGGTCTCGCGCAGGCGTCGGAACAGCAGGCCGGCATTGATGAAGGCCGAGGCCGCCGTGGCCAGCGCCAGTCCCATGTGCGGGCCCTGGAAGCCGGTGAGCACCAGGGGTACCACGAACAACACGTTGAGCAGCATGTTCCACAGCATGGCGCGAATGCCGATACGCACCGGGGTGCGGGTATCCTGGCGTGCGTAGAAGCCCGGCGCCAGCACCTTTACCAGGATAAAGCCCAGCAGGCCCAGTGCATAGGCCACCAGGCTCAGGCGCGACATGGCCACATCGTCGAGGCCGAACTCGCCGCCGTAGAAGAGGGTGATCAGGATGGGGCCGGCCAGCAGCATCAGGCCCACCGCCGCTGGAGCACCGATCAGCCACACCCAGCGCAGGGCCCAATCCAGGGTGGCGGAAAAGCGTTCGGGGCTGGCGCGGGCATGGTCGCGCGAGAGCTTGGGCAGGATCACCGTGGCCAGGGCGATACCGAACACCCCCAGGGGAAACTCCACCAAACGGTCGGAGTAATACAGCCAGCTAATGCTGCCGGTGACCAGAAACGAGGCGATCAAGGTATCGAACAGCAGGTTGATCTGCGATACCGAGGAGCCGAAGATGGCCGGCAGCATCAATTGCTTGATGCGCTCGACCCCCTCGTGAGCCCCGCGCAGACGGGGTCGTGGCAGCAGACCCAGGCGTAACAGAAAGGGGACCTGGAAAGCGAGTTGCGCCAGCCCGGCGGCAAATACGCCCCAGGCCAGGGCCATTACCGGCTCATCGAACAAGGGCGCCAGCCACAGCGCCGCGCCGATCAGGCACAGATTGAGGAACACCGGGGTGAAGGCCGGCACGGCGAAGCGCCCGAAGCTGTTGAGAATGGCGCCGGCAAAGGCGGTGAGCGAGATGAAAAGGATGTAGGGGAAGGTCAGTCGCAACATGTCGCTGGCCAGGACGAAGGTGGCCTCGTCGTCCAGGAAGCCGGGTCCGAAGGCGGCGATGAGCAGTGGCGCGGCAATCACCCCGGTCAGGCTGATCAGCAGCAGTGCCAGAGCAAAACTGCCAGCCACCCGGTCGAGCAACAGGCGCAGTTCCTCGCGCGAGCGCTGTTCCTTGTATTCGGTGAATACCGGCACGAAGGCCTGGGAGAAAGCGCCCTCGGCAAACAGCCGGCGCAGGAAATTGGGAATCTTGAAGGCCAGGAAGAAGGCGTCGGTGGCCGCGTCGGCGCCGAAGATGCGGGCGAAGACCATGTCGCGGATAAAGCCCAGAATGCGCGAAATCAGGGTCATGCCGCCGACTACGGCGGTGGATTTGATCAGCTTCTTGCTCAGGCGTAGCCCCCCGGTTCTGGCGTGTTGACAAGCCGCGGGATTATACGCATAATTGCGCGTCCTTTGAAAGCACATGAGTTTAGGAGTACGACCTTGGCCAATTCTGCACAAGCCAGAAAGCGCGCACGTCAAAACGAGAAGCGCCGCCAGCACAATGCAAGCCTGCGCTCCAAGATGCGCACCTATGTCAAGCGCGTCCGCGCCGCCATCGCCGAGGGCGACAAGGCGAAGGCCGAGGCCGCTTACAAGGCTGCGCTGCCGGTGCTCGACAGGATGAGCGGCAAGGGCATCATCGCCAAGAACGCGGCGGCCCGTTACAAGTCACGCCTGAACAACCACATCCGCAGCATGTAGGCCTGTGTTTGACAATGCATGAAAAAACCGGCCATGGCCGGTTTTTTCATGCCCGCGACAAGCTCACAGCAACACCAGATTGTCGCGATGGATCAACTCCGGTTCGCTCACGTAGCCGAGGATGCTCTCGATCTGCTCGCTGGAATGCCCGATGATCTTGCGCGCTTCCCCGGCGCTGTAGTTGGCCAGGCCGCGCGCTACCTCGCGACCATCCGGTCCCACACACAGTACCGCCTCGCCGCGGCGGAAATCCCCTTCCACCGCGCGCACGCCCACCGGCAGCAGGCTGCGCCCAGCATGGCGCAACACCTCTACCGCACCCGCGTCCAGCAACAGGCGGCCGCGGGTCTGTAGGTGTCCGGCCAGCCAGCGCTTGCGCGCCGCCAGGGGTTCCTGGCTGGCCATCAACCAGGTGCCGGCACCACGTTCGCCCCGGGCCACCGCCTCCAGAATATCCGGCTGACGGCCAGCGGCGATCACCGTATTGGCGCCGGAGCGCGCGGCGATGGCCGCCGCTCGTACCTTGGTTACCATGCCACCGCGGCCCAGCTGTCCCGGTTTGCCACGGCCAGCCATCTTTTCCAGCGCCGGGTCGCCGGCCTCGGCCTGCTCGATCAACACCGCTTCCGGATCCATGTTGGGGTCGGCGGTATACATGCCGGGCTGATCGGTGAGAATGACCAGCAGCTCGGCCTCCACCAGGTTGGCCACCAGGGCGGCCAGGGTGTCGTTGTCACCGAACTTAATCTCCTCGATGACCACGGTGTCGTTCTCGTTGACGATGGGCACCACCCCCAGGCGCAACAGTTCGCGCAGGGTGCCGCGGGCATTGAGATAGCGTTCCCGGTGCGAGAGATCGTCGTGGGTGAGCAAGACCTGGGCGGTATGCATGCCATGACGTGAAAAGCGCGACTCGTAGGCCTGGATCAGGCCCATCTGCCCCACTGCGGCGGCGGCCTGCAATTGATGCAGGGTCTTGGGCCGTTGTTTCCAGCCCAGTCGCTTCATGCCTTCGGCCACTGCGCCAGAAGAGACCAGCACCACCTCGATGCCCTGGGTACGCAGGGCGGCGATCTGTTCCACCCAGGCACCGATCAAGGTCTCGTTCAGTCCCTGGCCCAGGTCGGTGAGCAGGGAGCTGCCCACCTTGATCACCCAGCGGCTCATGTCCGTGCCTCGCGCTGGCGATCGATATGGGTCATGATGTCCTGTACCAGGGGGCGCACGCCTTCACCGCTGAGCGCGGAAATGGCATAGACCGGGCCGTTCCACTCCAGGCGCCGGATAATCTCGTCGCAATGGCGGGAGCGATCGTTTTCGGGCAGCATGTCCACCTTGTTCAGTACCAGCCAGCGTTCACGCCGGGCCAGGGTATCACTGTATTTTTGCAATTCCGTTTCAATGGTGCGCACGTCCGCCGCTGGGTCGGCCGTTTCGCTCTGGGGGGCGACATCCACCAAGTGCAGCAACAAGCCGGTGCGCGACAGGTGACGCAGGAACCGGATGCCCAGTCCCGCGCCCTCGGCGGCGCCTTCCACCAGGCCGGGAATGTCGGCCACCACGAAACTCTTGTGGTCCGCAACCTTGACCACGCCCAGGTTGGGGTAGAGGGTGGTGAAGGGGTAGTCGGCTACCTTGGGTCGGGCGGCGGACACCGCGCGAATGAAAGTGGACTTGCCGGCATTGGGCAGGCCCAGCAGGCCCACGTCGGCCAGCAAGCGCAACTCCAGGCGCAACCGCCGGGTTTCTCCCGGCGTGCCAGGGGTGGATTGGCGGGGGGCGCGATTGACCGAGCTTTTGAAACGGGTATTGCCGATACCGTGATAGCCGCCCTTGGCCACCAGCAGGCGCTGGCCGGCCTCAGTGAGATCGCCAATGATCTCGCCGGTGTCCAGGTCGCTGGCAATGGTGCCCACGGGCACCGGGATGAGCAGATCCTCGGCACTTTTGCCGGTGCGATTGCGGCCCATGCCGGGCTGGCCGTTGTCGGCCTTGAAGCGGCGGGTGTAACGGAAGTCCACCAGGGTGTTCAGGCCCGCATCGGCCACCAGGAATACGTCGCCGCCGTCGCCGCCGTCGCCGCCGTCGGGTCCCCCCTTGGGGATGAACTTTTCCCGCCGGAAGCTGACGCAGCCATTGCCGCCCTTGCCCGCCTCGACGGTGATGGTGGCTTCATCGACAAATTTCATGAGTTCTTACCTACAACGCAAAAAGGCCCCGAGCGGGACCTTTTGCAAGCTCTCGGCAGGGGATCTGCTCGGGGCAGATCGCCCGCCGTCAGGCCGGGACGACGCTGACGAAGCGACGTTTCTTCGGGCCCTTGACTTCGAAGACCACCTTGCCGTCGGCGGTGGCGAACAAGGTGTCGTCGCCGCCACGGCCCACATTGCGGCCGGGGTGGAACTTGGTGCCGCGCTGGCGCACCAGGATACTGCCGGCGCTGACCTGCTGGCCCCCGAAGCGCTTGACGCCCAGGCGCTTGGAAATGGAATCGCGACCGTTACGGGTGCTACCACCTGCTTTTTTGTGTGCCATTTGTTTACCCCTTCAATCAACCCGCTTCGATGGCGGTAATCTTCAGTTCGGTATAGGACTGCCGGTGTCCCATCTGCTTGCGATGATGTTTCCTGCGGCGGAACTTGATAATGCGGATCTTCTCGCCGCGACCGTGCCCCTGCACCTCGGCGGAGACCTTGCCGCCTTCCACGAAAGGCGCGCCCAGGCGCACATCGTCGCCATCGGCCACCATCAGGACTTCTCCGAGCTCGATGCTCTGGCCGGGTTCCACGTCCAATTTTTCGACCCGAATGGTCTGACCTTCAGTTACCCGGTATTGCTTGCCACCGGTCTTAATCACCGCATACATAGTCGTGCTCCAGTTTGACAGCAGTCAACGAAAGGGGCGCAATTGTACTATCGGCCACACAGAGCGTCAATTCGAAAGGCGCCAAAATCCGCTTTGTCGGCAAAAGGCTTATTCTATATAATCGGACGCCCGAGCAAAGCCCTGGACACGGATCCCCTGGACAAATGTATCTGGACCCCATCAAGCAACCCGGCCCGGAACGCGGCGGCGCTGCATCGCACCAGGCGGCGCAGGCGGGCATCGAGGCCATCTATCGGCTGACCGAGGCCGATCGCCAGGCGGTCGATCGGTTGATCCGGCAGCGCTTGCGTTCCGACGTGGTGCTCATCAACCAACTGGGTTCCTATATCATAAACAGTGGCGGCAAGCGGCTGCGCCCGGTATTGCTGCTGCTGAGCGCGCGTGCTTTCGGTTACCAGGGGCAACAGCATGTCCAGCTCGCCGCCGTGGTGGAATTCATACACACCGCCACTTTGTTGCACGACGATGTGGTGGATGCTTCCGAGCTGCGGCGAGGCAAGGAAACCGCCAACGCTATCTGGGGCAACGAAGCCAGTGTGCTGGTGGGGGACTTTCTCTATTCGAGAGCTTTCCAGATGATGGTGGAGACCGGCAGCATGCGAGTGATGGAGATTCTCGCCGAAGCCACCAACGTGATCGCCGAGGGCGAGGTGCTGCAGTTGATGAACTGCAACGATCCGGATACCACCGAGGCGGCCTATCTGGAAGTCATTCGTTTCAAGACCGCCAAGCTGTTCGAGGCCGCCGCCCAACTCGGGCCGGTGCTGTGCGATGCCAGTGCGGAGGCCACCGTCGCCATGGCCCGGTTCGGCATGCATCTGGGCACCGCCTTCCAGCTCATCGACGACGTGCTGGACTACAGTGCCTCCAGCGAGGAGATCGGCAAGAATATCGGTGACGACCTGGCCGAGGGCAAGCCCACCCTGCCGCTGATCCACGCCATGCGCGAGGGCAGTACGGAGCAGGCCCGGCTCATCCGTCAGGCCATCGAGCGTGGCGGACGTGAACACATCGACGCCGTGGTGCAGGCCATCGTCGACACAGGTGCCATCGGCTACACCGCCGAAGCGGCCAGAAAAGAAGCGGAAAATGCCCTGATTCAACTGGACATTTTGCCCGATTCCCCTTATAAACAAGCCCTGGCCGCGCTGGCGCGATTTTCCGTCGACCGGTCCTACTGAATATCGGCGTGTAGCGCAGTCTGGTAGCGCACTTCGTTCGGGACGAAGGGGTCGGAGGTTCGAATCCTCTCACGCCGACCAATTCCCGTCCGCTGTATGCCCGGGCGCCAAATATGGTAGCCTGTCGCCAAGATAACGACGTACAGCAGCAAAACCCATGCCCTTGTTCCGCCTGTTAGCCATCGCCCTGCTGAGCTGGATCGCCTATCTCGTGCTCAAGAATTTCCTGCGCCAGGTGCGCCAGCGTGCTCCCGCGGTATCCCGTCGCAGAAGCGATTTCACCAAGGTGCTGCGTTGTCAGCGCTGTGGCATACACGTGCCGGAAGACGAGGCGGTGCACAGGGAGGGCAAGGTCTACTGCAGCGAACAGCACAGTCGCTGAAACATGACTGCCGGGCCTGCACAATCCCGCTCGGCCACCCTGCGGTTGCTGTGGCATCTCTACCGGCTGTTGCTGGCGGCGGTGGTTCTGTTGTGGCAATTTCTCGCGCCCCTGCAGCAGTCCGTGCTTCCTCTTGCCTCCCTGGCCACGGGCTACCTCCTGTTCGCCCTGTTCGTGCTCGTTTTGCCGGTGGCGCGCCGCAGTGTGGTGCTGCCGGCCATGGTGGATATTGCCTTGGTGGGCCTGCTGATCTACCTCTATCGCAACCCCTCTCTCGGTCTGCTGCTCGCCCCCAACGTGATCGTCAGTCGCTGGCTGTTGCAGGATTACCTGGCCGGTTTGGTCAATGGCGTGCTGGCCCTGGCCCTGAGTGTGACCGCCGTGCTGCTGGCCAATGAGATGCAGCACATACTCTCTCTTGGCCTGGTCCTGGCCAGCCTCCTGTTGCTCGGGCATCTGTCCCGGCGCAACCGGCCCCGGCCAGTCGTGGTCGCCGGCGACGGGCAGGCGGGACAGCGAGAACGCCTCAATGCGCAAATTTTTCATCATCTGGACACCTGTGTGCTCATCAGCGACGCTACGGGCCGTATCCGCTTCATCAACCCCGCCTGCCGTCCCTTGCTGCGTGACGATCGCAAGCTGCCGGCGCCCTTGCAGGCCGCGCTGCGGGCCTGGTGGCAACAGGCAGGGCCGGCCAGCGACGAGCTGGAAGAGGGCCAGCGACTGCTGCGTTTCCAGTTTCATCGTTTAGACGGGGAGGCGCTGATTTTCCTGCAGGACCAGTCGCGGCTACACCAGCAAAACCAGCAAAACAAGCTGGCGGCGCTGGGCCGGCTCACGGCCAGTATCGCCCACGAGATCCGCAACCCCTTGGGAGCTATCAGCCACGCCAGCCAGTTGCTGGAGGAGTCCAGTAGCCTGGAGCCCTCCGACCGCCGCCTGGCCCAGATCATCAGCGAACAGTCGCGGCGCATGAACCGCGTGATCGAAAATATCATCCAGCTCAGTCGCCGGCGCCAGGTCCGGCCACGGGCGCTGCCGCTCAAGCCCTGGCTGGAGCGCAACATCGGCCAGATGTGCGGTCCGCGCGAGTTGCCGGAGGCGGCCCTTGCCTTGGAGATTCACCCCCCGGAGCTGCAAGTCAGCGTGGATCCGGATCATCTGCAACAAATCCTGGCCGCACTGGTGGACAACGCCCTGGTGCATGGCCAGCGCGATCCCGAGCATCCCAGCTTGCGGCTGATGGCGCGGCCGGCCAGCGATGGCCACGGCGTCTGGTTGGACGTGATCGACCATGGTCCAGGGGTCAGGCCCGAGCATGTGGAGCAGCTCTTCGAGCCCTTCTTCACTACCCGTGCCAATGGCACCGGGCTGGGCCTCTACGTCGCCCAGGCCTTGTGCCAGATCAACGGCCTGAAGCTACGCTATCTGCCTCAGCCCGAAGGCGGGAGTTGTTTCCGCTTGTGTTTGCCGGCAGCCTGATCAATCGTCCGCTGCCGACACTTTCAGACTGGCGGTGGTGGCGGCGGCCTTGTATCATGCGGCGGAGTTGCCCGCCGGCCCGATGCCGTCGCGCGGGCGGATTTGCCTAGAGGGGAGAGTTTTGCAATGAAACAGGAGGCGATAGAGGCCGCAGTGGCCCTGGCGGCGCTGGATGTGGCGCCCATGGGTGTCAGTCTGGTGGGCGAGGATGGCGTGGTGCACTGGGTCAACCGCACCCTGGCCGGCATCGTGGGGGTGCCCGCCGACGATCTCACCGGGCGGCCGGAGCAGGAGCTGCTGAGCCGTCATTTCATGGTCGCTGGCGACAATCACAACCTGTTGCAGTTGCTTACCGGTGCGGAGCGGGCCGAACGCTGGTTTCTCAATGTGTTCCAGGCGCTCGAGAAGGGCCTGGGGGCACGCTATTTTGTCGA
Source organism: Gammaproteobacteria bacterium (assembly GCA_015487785.1). GTDB lineage: Bacteria > Pseudomonadota > Gammaproteobacteria > S012-40 > S012-40 > S012-40. The sequence continues at coordinate 22,563 of WFPC01000061.1, forward strand.
CGTGACCGAGATGCTCAAGCTGCGTTCCGAGTGTGACCGCCTGAGTATGCAACTGGAGAACGCGGTTTCCTCCGATGTGCTCACCGGCTTACTGAATAAACGGGCGTTGTTGATGGCGCTGGAGCCCCAAGTGTCGCGCAGCCGGCGTTACCGGAATCCCTTATCGGTGGTGGTGATGGTCCTGCGTGACTATCGCGCCGAGGGTGAGCAGCCCGACGAGCAGACGGTGATCAAGGCGCTGGGCTATTTTCTGCGCGACCAGCTCCGCTGGGTGGATTCCATTGGGCGTACCGGTGAGCGGGAATTCGTGCTGGTGCTACCGGAAACCACCCTGGAGGACGCGCGAAAACTGATCGACAAGCTGCGTGCCCGCTTCGATGCCATTCCCCTGCCAGACGACGCCTCGCGCAAGCTGGCGGTGGAGGTGGATTTCGGCGTTGCCGCCTGGCAGAAGGGTGACGACACCAGCCTGCTGCTGCGCCGCGCCCGCGAGGGACTGGTGGCGGAAGCCTGAGCGCAACTCGCTAACAGTCTGCCAGCCGCTCGCGGGCGCGGCGGGCGGCCGCGCGCACCTGTTCGGGGGCGGTGCCGCCGATGTGCTTGCGGGCGGCGCAGGAGCCCTCGGGAGTGAGCACCTCGAACACGTCTTCATCCAGTGCCGGTGAGAAACGGCGCAGGGTTTCCAGGCTCATCTCGGCCAGATCCTGGCCGGTTTCTATGCCATGGCGCACCGCCTTGCCGACGATTTCGTGGGCGTCGCGAAAGGGAACCCCCTTGCGCACCAGGTAATCGGCCAGGTCGGTGGCGGTGGAGAAGCCGCGCAGCGCGGCCGCGCGCATGTTGTCGGCCTTGACCCGGATGCCGGGAATCATGTCGGCGAAGACCCGTAGCGAAGCCTTGACGGTATCGATACTGTCGAACAGCGGTTCTTTGTCTTCCTGGTTGTCCTTGTTGTAGGCCAGGGGTTGTCCCTTCATCAGGGTCAGCAGGCCGAGCAGGTTGCCATAGACCCGCCCGCTCTTGCCGCGCACCAGTTCGGGTACATCGGGGTTCTTCTTTTGGGGCATGATGCTAGAGCCGGTGCAGAAGCTGTCGCCCAGCTCGACGAAATCGAATTGCTGCGATACCCACAGCACCAGTTCCTCGGAGAAGCGTGACAGATGGGTCATGATCAATGCGGCGCAGGCGCAGAATTCGATGATGAAATCGCGGTCGCTGACAGCGTCCAGGGAATTTTCCGCCACCGCGTCGAAGCCCAGCAATTGCGCCGTGTAAGCGCGGTCGATGGGGTAACTGGTGCCGGCCAGGGCGGCGGCTCCAAGCGGCATGACGTTGGTGCGGCGGCGGCAGTCGGCCAGGCGCTGGGCGTCGCGCTGCAACATCTCGTTCCAGGCCAGCAGATGATGGCCAAAAGTGATGGGCTGGGCCACCTGCAGGTGGGTGAAGCCGGGCATGATGGTATCCGCGTGCTGTTCGGCCAGCTCGATCAGGCCCGATTGCAGGCGTTTGAGTTCGGCGGCGATGGCGTCGATCTCGTCGCGCAGGTACAGGCGCATGTCGGTGGCTACCTGGTCGTTGCGGGAACGGCCGGTGTGCAGTTTCTTGCCGATGATGCCGATTTTCTCGGTCAGCCGTGCCTCGATGTTCATGTGCACGTCTTCCAGGGACACGGACCAGGGGAATTTCCCGCTCTCTATTTCGCCTTCGATCTCTTCCAGTCCGGCGACGATGGCGTCACGCTCGTTCTCGTTCAGCACGCCGACCTTGGCCAGCATGCGGGCGTGGGCAATGGAGCCGCGAATGTCCTGGGCGTACATGCGCCGGTCGAAGGTCACCGAAGCGGTAAAGGCTTCCACGAAGGCGTCGGTGGCTTCGCTGAAGCGTCCACCCCAGGGTTTGGCAATGCTTTTGTCGTTGGACATGCTCGTCGTACTCGTGTCTGACAGCTCGCGCGGAGGCCGGAGTATAGATGATTTCGCGGATGTCAGCATCACCCAAGGATGGTATGCTATGGGTTTTTTCGCTTGCAATGGTGGGAGGGGACCGCCGGCCAGCTCAGGCGAGTAGTCATAACAAGCTGTTTATAAAAGAATATCTGAGGAAACATGTCTCGCTCCGTGCTTCGAATCGCAACGCGCAAGAGCCCGCTGGCCCTGTGGCAGGCGGAATACGTCAAGGCGTGCCTGCAGCAATGTCACCCCGGCCTGGAGGTCGAGTTGGTGAAAATGGTCACCCAGGGCGACAAGATCCTCGATGCCCCCCTGGCCAAGGTGGGCGGCAAGGGCTTGTTCGTCAAGGAGCTGGAGCTGGGCATGCTGGCCGGCGAGGTGGATATCGCAGTGCACTCCATGAAGGACGTGCCGGTGGAGTTCCCCGAGGGCTTGCATCTGCCGGTGATCTGCGAGCGCGAAGACCCGCGCGACGCCTTTGTTTCCAACACATACGCCAGTTTTGATGACTTGCCCCGGGGCGCGCGGGTGGGTACCTCCAGCCTGCGGCGTCAATGCCAGCTCAAGGCGCGGCGTCCCGATCTGGAGATCCTCAGCCTGCGCGGCAACGTCAACACACGGTTGAAAAAACTGGACGAGGGCCAGTACGACGCCATCATCCTCGCCGCGGCCGGGCTCAAGCGACTGGGTTTCGAACAGCGCATACGGGATCTGCTGGATCCCGCCATCAGTCTGCCGGCCATAGGTCAGGGTGCCGTGGGTATCGAATGCCGGCAGGACGATGAGCGTATCAACCAGCTCATCGCGCCGCTCAATCATCCGCAAACGGCCCTGAGGGTGCGTGCCGAGCGGGCCATGAATCATCGCCTGGAAGGGGGGTGTCAGGTGCCCATCGGCGGCTATGCCGAGCTGGACTATGGCGTGATCGTGCTGCGAGGACTGGTGGGCCGGCCCGATGGCAGTGAAATCGTGCGTGGCGACATCAGCGGCCGGCCGGAAGATGCCGAGGAACTGGGGCGGGTGCTGGCCGACGACCTGTTGTCGCGCGGCGCGCGTGAAATCCTGCAAGAGGTCTATGGGCAGGGCTGAGCAGCAGGAAGCGCCGCTGGCGGGGATCGGCGTGTTGGTGACACGGCCGGCACAGCAGGCAGAGCGCCTGTGTGCTCTGCTGGAGGCCGAAGGCGCTTGCGCAATTCGGTTTCCCGTATTAGAAATTGTGTCTCCGGATGACACCGGGGTATTGAATGATATCATCGACCGGTTAGAATCCTTCGATATCGCCATATTCATCAGTCCGAATGCGGTAAAGCGGGCGATCAATTGCATCCAGGCGCGGAGAGCCATTCCCGCCGCCCTGCGCCTGGCGGCGGTGGGGCGGGGCAGTGCCAGGGCGCTGGCGCAGCTTGGCCTGGAGGCGGATATCGTTCCGGTCGCCCGCTTCAACAGCGAGGCACTGCTGGAGCTGGAAGCCATGCAGCAGGTGGCGGGCAAGCGCATCGTGATTTTTCGCGGCGAGGGCGGCCGCGAGCTTCTGGCCGAAACGCTGCGTCAGCGCGGGGCCGAGGTGGAATACGCCGAGGTGTATCGGCGGGTCAAGCCCAAGTCCGATGTGGCAGGTTTGCTGCGGCATTGGGCCAGGGGGGATGTCGACGTGGTCACGGTTACCAGCAACGACAGCCTGCGAAACCTCTACGACATGGTGGGTCAGCTCGGCCGGCAATGGCTGCAGCAGACGCCGTTGGTGGTGGTCAGTGAGCGTACCCGGGCGTTGGCGGCCGAGTTGGGGTTCAGGCAGGTTCCCGTGGTGGCGTCGGAAGCGAGTGACGAGGCTATCGTCCGTGCCGTGAAAGAATGGCGGATGGCACAAGTAGCATAATAAAAGGAAATAGATTAATGGCTGAGATGAACAAACCTGAAGGTAAGCACGCACAGGGGGGGGTTGCGAATTCGGAGCCGACATCTGGCAAGGAATCCAGCAAACCACAGCAAAAACGTGACAAGCGCCGGGGCCAGCGCGCGCAGTCGTCCGCTGCCCAGCAACAGAACGCACAGAGCGCGCCACCGAGCGCGCCCGCCAAGGGGGGGGGCGGTGCCGCGGGCTTCTTTGCCTTCCTGGCCTTGTTGGTGGGCTTGGGCGCCGGTGGCGGTGTCTACATGACCTGGCAACAAGTGCAACAGATGGAAGGCAAGGTGCTGGATGCCCAGGCCATCGCCGAGCAGGCGGCGCAGAAGGCCGGTTCCATTGTCGACCAGGTGCAGGCGGATATCGCTGCGGTGCGCAGCGAGGTCAATACCAAGATCGATGCCGCCACCGAGGAATTGTCAGCCAAGCAGGCTCATTTCGACGAGGCCGTGGCCAAGATCAGCAAGCAGGCCCTGCGTGCCGAGCAGGCCAGCCAGGCCATGCAGGCCAGCCTGGAAGGGCTCTATGAACGTATCGGCAACACCACCCGTGAATGGATGGTGCGCGAGGCGGAATACCTGCTCAAGGTGGCCAACAACCGTCTGTTGCTGGAGCGCGACGTGATGACGGCCATCGCGGCGCTCAAGTCGGCCGATCAACGGCTCAAGGCGGTGGGTGACCCCGCCCTGTTTGAGGTGCGCGAGGCCATTGCTTCCGAGGTGACCGCGCTGGAGCGGCTCAGCCTGCCGGATCGCGCCGGCATCGCCATGAGTCTGGGGCAGATCGCCGACCAGATCGAGAATCTGCCGTTGCTGGCCCGCATGCAGCCGGAGGTGGATACCTCCGCTGCCCAGGCAACGGAAGCGCCGGCGAGTGCGCAGGGCGAGACCTGGTGGGAATCGCTCTACCTGTCAGTGTGGAATGCCCTCAAGGGGCTGGTCACGGTGCGTTTCAACGATCGTCCGGTGGAGGCTCTGTTGCCGCCCGAGAAGGCCAGCTTCCTGTACCAGAACCTCAAGCTCAAACTGGAACAGGCCCGCCTGGCCCTGTTGCAGTACGACAAGGCACTCTACCAGGCCAATCTGGAGGGTGCCATCGCCTGGTTGCGTGAATACTACGACGTCGACTCGGGTGAGGTGCAGAACGTCATCGCCAAGCTGGAGAGCCTGAAGAACACCGATATCGCACCCACCCTGCCGGATGTTTCGACCTCGCTGCGGGTGCTGCACAACGTGGCCGCCCGGTTAAAGTTCAACCTGGGGGCAGGTGCGGACGGCGCCGCTGAATAAGCGAAGGAGAAGCACTCATGAAAACCTTGATCTTATCCATCGCGGTATTGGTTGGCGGGGTATTCCTGGCCTTGTTCGTACAGGAAGACGCGGGCTATGTCATGCTGGGCTATGGCCGCTGGAGCGTGGAAATGTCCCTGGTCCTGTTCGTGGTGCTGGTGGTACTGCTCACCGCCGCCCTGTATTACACCTTCCGCTTCCTGGGAGGCTTCATCCGCATGCCCAAGGTGTTTCGTCGCTGGCGCAAGCACCGCAACGCGCGCAAGGCCCACGAAGCCCTGGCGCGGGGCCTGCTGGAGCTGGAAGAGGGCAACTGGAAAAAGGCCGAAAAGCACCTTCTGAGCTATGTGCGCGACAGCTACGACCCCAGCGCCGCCTACCTGGCGGCGGCCAAGGTCGCGCAGGCCCAGGGCTCCAGCGAGCGGCGCGACCAGTACCTGCAGATGGCGCGCAAGTTCGCCAAGGGCAAGGCCCTGGCGGTGGACATCGCCCAGGCCGAGATGCAGCTCGAGCAGGGGCAGTTGAAGGAGGCTCTGGAGACCTTGCAGCGGGTATACGAGCAGCAGCCCAAGAACGACCATGTGTTCGAGCTGCTGGTCAAGACCTATGGTCGTCTCGACGACTGGAAGAAACTGCTGGAATTGCTGCCCGAAATCAGTCGTCGGCACATCTTTGCGCCCGATCGCTACCTGGAATTGGAACGGCGTGTCTACGAGCGTTCCCTGCACGAGAGCCTGAAGTCCAGCGACAGCGTGGACCTGCACAATGCCTGGAACCGCATGCCCAAGCATCTCAAGCAGGACGTGGGCCTGTTGGTGACCTATCTGCGCAACGTGGTCGCCCGGCGTGAGTATGGCATGGCCGAGCCCATGCTGCGCGAGGCCCTCAAGCGCAACTGGAACGACCAGTTGGTCTATCTCTATGGTATCGCTCAGGCGGGTAACCCAGCCAAGCAACTGGCCTGGGTCGAGGGCCTGCTGCGCGATCATCCGGACGATCCGGTGTTGTTGCTGACCCTGGGGCGATTGAGCATGGCGGCGGAACTCTGGGGCAAGGCCCGAGGGTATCTGGAACGGGCCATCGAACTGAGCCACAATCCGGAAGCCTATTATCTGCTGGCCCAGTTGCTGGAGCGTACCGAGGACGATCAGTCCCATGCGCTGGAGTATTATCGCCGGGGCCTGGTGGCCGCCTCCAGTCAGGGGGAGCAGCGTCAGCTTCAATTGCTGCCGGCCTGATTCTTTCTGGCGGGTAATGTCCGAGCGGCGGAGCCACTGGCCCCGCCGCTCGTCGTTGGTGGTATTAAAGGGCTATACAAACGGGAGCGGTTCTGGTATAAAGTGCGGCCTTTCGCGCAGGATTCCGTGCGGCGACCGCGTTATCGGAGAGTAGGAAAATGTCAAGAGTGTGTCAGGTTACAGGTAAGCGCCCGGTGACGGGCAACAATGTCTCTCATGCCAACAACAAGACCAAGCGACGGTTCTTGCCCAATCTGCATCATCATCGTTTCTGGGTGGAAAGTGAGAATCGCTGGGTGCGTCTGCGCGTCAGTGCCAAGGGCATGCGCATCATCGACAAGAAGGGTATCGATGCCGTGCTGGCCGATATCCGTCGTCGTGGCGAAAACGTGTGACTTAGGGAGTAGCAGCCATGAGAGAAAAGATACGACTGGTTTCATCGGCGGGTACAGGGCATTTCTACACCACGACCAAGAACAAGCGCACCATGCCGGAGAAAATGGAAATCAAAAAATACGATCCCGTCGTGCGCAAGCACGTGATCTACAAGGAAGCCAAGATCAAGTAAATCGGGAGCCGTCGGAAAAAAACCCGCCTCGGCGGGTTTTTTTGTGGATGCCGCCAGCCGGGTTCTGATATATAAGCAGGAGGTTTGGGAACATGAGAATGGAGGGGGTCATGTTGAGGGTATATCTGGGCGTATTGATGATGATGGTGGTGGGCCTGGCCCAGGGACAGACGGCGCAGGTCAGCCTGAGCGAAACCAGTGCGCAACTGAAATATGGCATGTTGGTGGGTGGGCAGCGTTTCGGGCGCAGCGAGCTGACTGCCGGTTTCCTGTACAACTCCGACAGCGATTATATCGCCGAGGCCGCCTTGCTGGTGGTGGACGAGGCCGGTAGCAAGTTGCCGGGTATGCGAATTGGCCTGGGAGGCAAGTTCTATGGCGCATCCATCCCCAACAACGAGCTGGCGGCGTTGGCCATCGGTGGGGAAGTGTATTATACCCTGAGCCGCATGGATCGACTGACTCTGGCGGCGGAAGGGTTCTATGCTCCCAGCATCGTGTCGTTTCTGGATACCGAGCGCTTCTGGGAGGTCGCCGGACGGGTGCAGTATGCCGTGCTGCCCACGGCGGAGGCTTTCATCGAATATCGCAAGTTCTATGCCGAGCTGGATTCCGGAGCCGGGGTGAGCATCGACAAGGGCATACGTCTGGGTTTGCGCATCGAGTTCTGATATCTCGGGATACAACCTGTTCGGCGAGGCCCGGCTGTCGGCGCAGCCGGGCCTTTCCGTTTGCGCCCAGGCTGAAATAGCCGGGCCAGTAGTGGTAAACTTTGCCGCAGGTTTCAACGAGCATGACGAGAGTTCATCTATGGCAGGTCACAGCAAATGGGCCAATATCCGGCATCGCAAGGGCGCGCAGGACGCCAAGCGAGGCAAGCTTTTCACACGCCTGATCCGTGAAATCACCGTGGCGGCCCGCCTGGGTGGCGGCGACCCGGCGGCCAATCCGCGCCTGCGCGCGGCCATCGACAATGCCTTGTCCAACAACATGCCCAAGGACACCATCGAGCGAGCGGTCAAGCGCGGCAGTGGTGAGCAGGATGGCTCGGCGCTGGAAGAAGTGCGCTACGAGGGCTATGGGCCCAATGGCGTGGCCGTAATGGTGGACTGCATGACCGACAACCGCAATCGCACCGTGGCCGAGGTGCGGCATGCCTTCAGCAAATGCGGTGGCAACCTGGGCACCAGCGGTTCGGTAGCCTATCTGTTCAAGCAAATCGGGTTGATCAGTTTTGCCGCGGGCAGTGATGAGGATGCCATCATGGAGGCGGCGCTGGAGGCCGGCGCCGAGGATGTGGTGACGCACGAGGACGGCAGCATCGACGTGGTGACCCGTCCGGAAAGCTTCAGCGACGTCAAGGCGGCGCTGGAGGCTGCCGGGCTGCAGCCGGAGAGCGCCGAAGTGACCATGCAGGCCGCCACCGAGGTCAGTCTCGACCTGGCCGGGGCGCAAAAGATGGTGCGCCTGTTGGAGATGTTGGAAGACCTGGATGATACCCAGAAGGTCTATTCCAATGCCGACATCAGTGAAGACGTGTTGGCGCAATTGACGTGACCCGCATCCTTGGCATCGATCCTGGCTCGCGCATCACCGGTTTCGGTGTGGTGGAGCTAGTGGGGCAGGACTTCCGCTACCTGGCCAGTGGCTGCCTGCGCTTGCAGGCAAGCGATTTGCCCCGCCGTCTGGCGGAGATCTTCCATGGCATGACGCAGGTGATCGAGGACCATGCGCCCGACGAGGTGGCCATCGAGCAGGTCTTCGTCAAGCGTAACGTGGCTTCGGCGCTGAAGTTGGGCCAGGCGCGTGGCGCAGCCATTTGTGCCGCGGTACATCGAGGGCTGGAAGTGGGGGAGTATGCCCCGGCCGCGGTCAAGCAGGCGGTGGTGGGGCAGGGGCGGGCGAGCAAGGAGCAGGTGCAGTACATGGTCGCTCTGCGTTTGGGCCTGTCGGGTCTGCCGCAGGAAGATGCCGCCGATGCCCTGGCGATTGCCCTGTGTCATGGCCAGAGCAGACAACTGGACCGGCGGCTGGATGGTTTGCGCGAGGCGCTGCCGTGATTGGCCGGTTGCGCGGGGTATTGCTGGAGAAGCGGGCTCCCTGGTTGCTGCTCGACGTTCACGGCGTGGGCTATGAACTGGAAGCGCCCATGACCACCTTCTATGAGCTGCCGGAACTGGGTCAGCAGGTGGAATTGTTCACCCACTTGGTGGTACGCGAGGATGCCCAGTTATTGTACGGGTTTGCTCGCGAGTCGGAGCGAGCCGTGTTCCGCTTGCTGATCAGGATCAGCGGGGTGGGTGCCAAGTTGGCCCTGAGCATTCTCTCGGGCATGTCCGCCGATGAACTGGCGCGTTGTGTCCAGGCCGGCGATACCGCGCCGCTGGTGAAGTTGCCCGGCATCGGCAAGAAAACCGCCGAGCGCCTGATTGTGGAAATGCGCGACAAGCTGCCGGGAAGTGCCGGCACCGGCCTGTGTGCCGCGCCCGGCAGGCCGATGCCGGGCGATGCGGTGAGTGACGCAGTGAGCGCGCTGGTTGCGCTGGGCTACAAGCCCCAGGAGGCCAGCCGGCTGGTAGGCGCGGTGGACAGCGCCGGCCTGGGCAGTGAAGAGATTGTTCGCGCAGCCCTCAAGGGAACGCGGCAGGTGGGGGCATGATCGAGCAGGATCGTCTTGTTACCCCTCGGGCCGACAGCCGTGACGAGGCGCTGGATCGCGCCATCCGGCCCAAGAAACTGGCCGACTACGTGGGGCAGCAGACGGTGCGTGGGCAACTGGACGTGTTCATTCGCGCCGCCCGTGGACGGGGCGAGGCACTGGACCATGTGTTGCTCTATGGCCCCCCAGGGCTGGGCAAGACCACCCTGGCCCACATCATTGCCGGCGAGCTGGGGGTCAATATTCGTCAGACCTCGGGGCCGGTGCTGGAGAAGGCCGGTGATCTGGCTGCCCTGTTGACCAATCTCGAGCCACACGATGTGCTGTTCATCGACGAGATCCATCGTCTGGGCGCGGTAGTGGAAGAAGTGCTCTATCCCGCCATGGAGGACTACCAGATCGACATCATGATCGGTGAAGGTCCAGCGGCCCGCTCCATCAAACTGGATCTGCCGCCTTTCACCCTGGTGGGTGCTACCACCCGTGCCGGCCTACTCACTTCGCCCCTGCGCGACCGCTTCGGCATCGTGCAGCGGCTGGAGTTCTACAGTACCGGGGAATTGGTGGCGGTACTGCTGCGTTCGGCACGCATCCTCGGCGTGGGGCTGGATGAAGACGGGGCACACGAGATCGCCCGGCGTTCCCGTGGCACCCCTCGCATCGCCAACCGCCTGTTGCGCCGGGTGCGCGACTATGCCGAGGTGCGGGCCCAGGGACACATATCGGCGGCGGTGGCCGATGCCGCCCTCGACATGCTGGACGTGGATCAGCAGGGCTTCGACCACAGTGATCGTCGCCTGTTGCAGGCCCTGATCGAAAAATTCGATGGTGGCCCGGTGGGGCTGGACAGCCTGGCCGCGGCCATCGGCGAGGAGCGGGGCACCATCGAGGATGTCTTGGAACCTTTCCTTATCCAGCAGGGTTACATGATGCGTACCCCCCGTGGGCGAGTGGCCACGGCCACTGCCTACCGCCACTTCGGCCTGCCAGTGCCCTCCCGGGGCGAGCCGGACCTGTTCGGTGACGAGGGCGGCGCATGACTGTATTCGCCTGGCCGGTGCGGGTCTATTACGAAGATACAGACCACGGTGGCGTCGTATATAATGCCAACTATTTAAAATTCATGGAGCGAAGCCGCACCGAGTGGCTGCGCAGCAAGGGCCTGGAACAGGATGAACTGATCGAGCGTCACCGCCTGATCTTTGCCGTGCGCTCGGCGGCCCTGGAATTCATTCGCGGTGCCCGTTTCAACGATTACCTGCAGGTCACGGCGGAACCGGTGGAGGCCAGCCGGCTCAAGCTGGTGTTCGTTCAGCGCGTCTTCCGCGGCGAGCCCGGCGATGGCGAACTGTTGTGTGAAGGGCGTGTCCAGGTGGTCAGCCTGAATGCCGACAGCCTGCAACCCTGGCGCATGCCCAGGCCGATTTTCGAGGAGATCATTGCGTGACGACGGACTTATCCATAGTGAACCTGATCCTGGGTGCCTCGCCCCTGGTACAGTTGGTGATGCTTTTACTGGTGCTGGCCTCGGTATTTTCCTGGACGGTGATCTTGGGCAAATGGCGGCTTCTGGGACGGGCGCGGGAGTCCGCCGAGGCCTTCGAAAAGACCTTCTGGACCACCAACGACCTGGGTGGCCTGTACCAGCGGGTGGCGCGAGCCGAGCGCAAGCCGGGGGAAAATTCACTGGAAACCATCTTTGTGGCGGGTTTTCGGGATTTCATTCGCCTGCGCAAGGATGGTGACCTGAGCCCCGACGTGATCATGGAAGGGGCGCAGCGCAGCATGCGCGTGGCGCTCAACCGCGAAGTGGATGCTCTGGAGACGCACCTGCCCTTTCTCGCCACGGTGGGCTCCACCAGTCCCTATGTGGGGCTGTTTGGCACCGTCTGGGGGATCATGAATGCCTTTCGGGCCCTGGGCAATGCCAAGCAGGCCACCCTGGCCATGGTGGCGCCGGGCATCGCCGAGGCCTTGATTGCCACCGCCTTTGGCTTGTTCGCGGCGATTCCGGCGGTCATGGCCTACAACCGCTACGTCACCGAGGTCGACCGGTTGAGCAGCCGTTACGATGCGTTCTTCGAGGAATTCTCCAACATCTTGCAGCGGCAGGCACACAAGTAATGGCACGAAGCTCTCAGCGACGCCCGCGACGGCGCACCATGTCGGAGATCAACGTGGTGCCCTATATCGACGTAATGCTGGTGCTGCTGGTGATCTTCATGGTTACCGCGCCGCTGCTGACCCAGGGGGTGAAAGTGGACCTGCCCCAGGCGGCCTCGGAGCCCATCGAATCCGAGCAGCTCGAGCCCCTGGTGGTCACCGTGGATGTCGGTGGCAACTATTATCTCAACATCGGTGCCGACCCCAAGCAGGCCATCGATCACCAGGCCCTGGTCAACAAGGTGGCCGCGGTATTGCGACACAAGCCCGATACCCCGGTGCTGGTGCGCGGCGACAAGGACGTCAGCTACGGCCGGGTGGTTACCGCCATGGCCCTGTTGCAACGCGCCGGCGCGCCCAGCGTGGGCCTGATCACCCAGGCGCCAGAGCCGGTGAAACGCTAAGTTCATGTTCTCGATACTGAAAAAACATCCCAAGGCCTTCGTTGCAGCGGTGTTGCTGCACTTGCTCATCGGTCTCTTCTTTGTGCTCAGCTTCGACTGGACCAGCAAGCCCGTGCTGCCCAGCCCAGAAGTGGACGTGGTGCAAGCGGTGGCGGTGGATGAAAAACAGGTGCAGGCCGAGCTGGAAAAGCTCAGGCGCCTGGAAGAACAAAAACGCTTGCAGGAACAAGAACGGCTCAAGCGGCTGGAGCGTGAGGCGGAGAAGGCGCGCCGGGCGCGGGAGAAGGAACAGCAGCGCCTGGCCGAGCTGGAGCGCAAGCGGAAACTGGAGGCCGAGCGCAAGCGCAAGCTGGAGGCTGAACGCAAGCGGGCCGAAGCCGAGAAGCGGCGTATCGAAAAGGAACGCAAGCGGGCCGAGGCCGAGAAGCGCCGTATCGAGGCCGAGCGCAAGCGTGCCGAGGCGGAGAAGCGCAAACTGGAAGCCGAGCGCAAGCGCATCGAGGCCGAACGCAAGCGCGCCGAAGCCGAGCGCAAGAAGGCCGAGCAGGCCCGTCTCCAGGCCGAGGCCGAACGCAAAAAGGCCGAGGCCGAGCGCCAGGCGGCGCTGGAGCGGCAGCGCCAGGCCGAGCTGGAAAAGCGTCGGGCAGAGCAAGAGCGTCGCCGGGCCGAGGAGCTGGCACGCAAGGCCGAGGAAGAGGCGCGCAAGCGCCAGGAGGCTCAGCGCCGGGCCGAGGAAGAGCGCCTGCGCAAGCAGATGCTGGCGGAGGAAGAGCGCCGTCTGCAGGCTCAGCGGGAGAAACAGGCGCAGACCACCGTGCGCCGGTTTCAGGCCCTGATCAAGCAGAAGATCGAGCGTAACTGGATCAAGCCACCGGGTGCCCGCAAGGGGATGTCATGCCGGGTCAGGGTGCGTATAATGCCCAGCGGCGATGTGGCCCAGGTGGAAATCGTCAAGAGCAGTGGCGATGCCCAGTTCGACCGTTCGGTGGAGCATGCGGTGCTGCGGGCCCAGCCGCTGCCGCTGCCGCGGGATCCGGCCCTCAAGGCCCGCTTCCGCCGCCTGATACTGGAGTTCAAACATGAAGGATAGATCCCAGCCATGACGAGATGGATAAGCGCCCTGGCGTGTTGGCTGTGCCTGATGGCTTCGGCCCAGGCCACCCTCACCATCGAGATCACCGAAGGTGTGGAAGACGCCGAGCCCATCGCGGTGGTGCCTTTCGGTTGGCAGGGTCAAGACGCGCCGGCGGTGGACATCGCCGCCATCGTCGCCGCCGACTTGCGTCGCAGCGGCCGTTTCCGTCCCATGGCCGAAAAAGACATGCTGGCCAAGCCCTCCCAGACCGCCCAGATTCGCTTCAAGAACTGGCGCATCATGGACGTGCCCTATCTGGTGATCGGCCAGATGCGCGAGGTGGGCGAGAACAGCTACCAGGTGGAATTCCGCCTGTTCGACGTGTTTCGCGCCAAGCAACTGACCGGCTACCGCATGCCGCCGGTGCGCCGGGCCCAGTTGCGCATGATCGCACACCAGATCAGTGATGCCGTCTATCAGGAGATCACCGGCGAGCGGGGTGCCTTTGCCACCCGCCTGGCCTATATCAAAAAACTCTCCAAGCAGGCCGATGACCCCTACCGTTACCTGTTGTTCATCGCCGATGCCGATACTGAGAACGAACGTCCCGTCCTGCGTTCGCGCAATCCCATCTTTTCACCCACCTGGTCGCCCGATGGCAGCAAGTTGGCCTATGCGGTGGCCCGCAGCACGGGGCAGAGCATCTACGTGTTCAATCTGGCAAGCAAGCGTATCGTGCAATTGACTCGCCCGGGGGAGAAATTCAGTGCCCCGGCCTGGTCGCCCGATGGTCGCAAAATGGCCATGGCCAAGCTGGAGAACGGCAGTTCCGACATCTTCGTGATGGACCTCGACACCCTGCAGAAACGACGCATCACCCGTCACTGGGCCATCGACACCGAACCGACCTGGTCGCCCGATGGCAAATCGCTGGTTTTCACCTCCGATCGCGGTGGCTCGCCCCAGCTCTACCAGTACGACTTCGACACCGGCAAGGTCAAGCGTCTGACCTTCGAGGGGAAACAAAACCTGCGCGCCTCTTTCTCTCCGGACGGGCGCATGATATGTTTTGTGCGGATGGGGGAGGACGGCCAGCACACGATTGCGGTGATGGACCTGGAAAACGAGACCACCCAGGTTTTGAGCAAGCGTTCCCAGCAGGAATCCTGGCATGAATCGCCGACGTTCGCGCCCAATGGCAGCATGATCATGTATGCCGCCATCTGGCATGGCAAGAATGTACTGGCCGCCATATCGGTGGACGGCCGGGTTCATCAACGATTTTCCGTCAAGACCGGGGCGAACGTGCAGGAGCCCGCCTGGTCACCGTTTCTGGATTGAGGGGGGGATGCGTCCGGGCATGGCCTCGGGCGCGGATATCCGAACAAATAAGAAAGTTACGAGAAGAGAGGAGTGATTCCATGAAGCAACTTGCCAAGTTGGCGGTGGCGCTGATCCCACTGGTATTGATGGTGGGCTGCGGCAGCAAGTCCGGCACCTCGGAGGAGGCGGGCGAGACCGCAGTCAAGGGGGGCAAACCCGCGCTGGAAGGCGGTGCCATGGGCCGTGGCCCGGCGGCCGAGCGCCTGGAGGCGGGACAAGTCGGGCAGGCCGGGCAAACCGGTGAGACGGCTGCACAGGCCGGCGCCGCGTCGGCCGAGTCGGAGGCCGACAACTTCGCTGCCCTGTTGCAAAAGCGCAAGATCTATTTCGACTTCGACAAATCCGATATCAAGCCCGAGTTCCGTGACATCATTCTGGCGCATGCCAAGTACCTGGCCGAGAATCCCACGGTCAAGCTCACCATCGAAGGGCATTGTGACGAGCGCGGCACGCGCGAGTACAACATGGCCCTGGGTGAGCGCCGGGCCTTCGCGGTCAAGCGCATGCTGATCCTAAACGGCGCCAGCCGTGATCAGATCACTACCATCAGCTATGGCGAGGAGCGGCCCGAGGTGGAAGGGCACGACGAGTCGGCCTGGAAGTGGAACCGCCGCGCGGTACTGGTCTATTCCGAGTAATGCGACCCGCGATGGCGCAAGATCGGTTCCGGGCGGGGTCGCCGTTGGCGTGGACGTTGGTGGCGGCCCTGTTCTTTGCTGCGCCGGCGGCCCTGGCGCTGGATACCCGTGGCATGACCCTGGATCAGCGCCTGAGCCGGCTGGAGCGGGTGCTGGACAACCAGAACCTGGCCGAGCTGGTGATGGGGCTGGAGCGCTTGCAGCAAGAAGTGGCCAGCCTGCGTGGCGAGGTGGAGGTGCAGGGGCACCTAATCAAGGGTTTGAAAAAACAGCAGAAAGAACTCTACCTGGACCTGGATCAGCGTCTGCAGCAACTGGAAATGGCAGCCTCGGCCAGTGCTGAACAGCCGCAGGAGACGGAATTCGCCGATCTGCCCCAGGTGGCTCTGCCGGTGGAAGGTGGCACAGCTGCGTCGGAGCCGCCGATGGCGGACGAGGGCGCCATGGCAAGCGTTCCGGAAAGCGCTCAGCCGCCGGTGCTCGACGAGGCGGGGGCCTACCAGCGTGCCTTCGACTTGCTTAAGTCCGGTGATTATGTGGCGGCTCGCCAGGCCTTCCAGGACTTTCTTGCCAGCTATCCCCAGGGACCGTATGCGGACAATGCCCAGTACTGGCTGGGCGAGGTATTCTATGTGAGCGGGCAATTCCAACAGGCGGCGGATGAATTCGCCAAGGTGATCGAGCGTTATCCGGAAAGTCCCAAGGTGCCGGATGCCCTGTTGAAACTGGGTTTCAGTCATTACGAGTTGCAACAGTGGACGCAGGCGCGCGACGTATTGCAGCGGGTACTCAGCCAGTATCCTTCGTCCACCGCGGCCCGGTTGGCGGAGCGGCGCCTGCAGCAGATGAAACTGGAAGGGCATATCTAGACATCCTGTTTTGACCCGTTCTCCCGCTTGTTACGATTGCCCAAGCCAACGCTTTTTCAGGCCTTGTCTCCGTCACCCACACGGCGTTGACGACCACAAACCACTATGACATCACAGCCCCGTCTGCGCATTTCCGAGATCTTCCATTCCTTGCAGGGGGAGTCGCGCAGCGTGGGCCTGCCCACGGTATTCGTGCGCCTCACCGGCTGTCCTTTGCGCTGCGTCTATTGTGATACGGCATATGCCTTCCAAGGCGGGCAGTGGATGGCGCTGGACGAGGTTCTGGCTGCGGTGGCAGACTATGAAACCCCTTATGTGACCGTGACCGGCGGCGAACCCCTGGCTCAGAGGGCCTGCCTGGATCTGTTGAGCCGTCTGTGCGAGGCGGGTTTCGAGGTTTCCCTGGAGACCAGTGGAGCGCTGGACATGAGCGGGGTCGATACACGGGTCAGCCGGGTGATGGACTGGAAGACGCCCGGTTCGGGTGAAATGGCGCGAAACCGGCGGGAAAACCTCGATCTGCTCACGCCCAGGGACCAGGTCAAGTTCGTCATCTGCGACCGGGAAGACTACGAATGGGCGCGGCAATGCCTGCGCGAACACGATCTGGCGGCGCGCTGCGAGGTGTTGTTTTCGCCGGTGCACGGGCATTGCGATGCGCGCCGGCTGGCGGAATGGATCCTGGCCGATCGCCTGCCGGTGCGCTTCCAGATCCAGTTGCACAAATATCTCTGGGGTGACCAGCGGGGGCGGTGACATGAACGGACGGCGCAAGGCCGTGGTATTGCTGTCGGGCGGGCTGGATTCGGCCACGGTGCTGGCCATCGCCCGTGCCGAAGGCTATGCCTGCCATAGCCTGAGTTTCGATTATGGGCAGACGCATCGGGCCGAGTTGCGCGCGGCGGAAAGTATCGCCCATGCCCTGGGTGCGATGGAGCACAAGGTGATCCGGCTGAACCTGCGCGAGATCGGCGGCTCGGCGCTCACCGACGAACGCATCGCCGTGCCCCGGCAACCCAGCGAAGGCATTCCCGTCACCTATGTGCCGGCACGCAACACCATCTTCCTGTCACTGGCGCTGGCCTGGGCCGAGGTGCTGGAAGCGCAGGACATCTTCATCGGCGTCAACGCGGTGGACTACTCCGGCTATCCCGATTGCCGGCCGGAATACATCCGCGCCTTCGAGAGCCTGGCCAACCTGGCCACCAAGGCCGGGGTGGAAGGGCGCCGGTTGCGCTTACATGCACCCCTGATCCAACTGAGCAAGGCGGAGATCATCCGGCGCGGCCTGGCCCTGGGAGTGGACTACGCAATGACCACCTCCTGCTACGATGCCGACGACGAGGGACGCGCCTGTGGCCATTGCGATGCCTGCCGTCTGCGGCGCCAGGGCTTTGCCGAGGCCGGGGTGAGCGACCCCACCCGCTATCGCGAGACAGTGGACCTTCCCAAAAAATCCTAATCTCCACATAGCAAGATTCTGTGCCGGCTGTCTGGCGAACGATTTAGAATTCGCCCAGTGTGGTCCGGGCATGGTTGCACCGGCGTGAGGCTTGCATCGAAGCCCGGGTTCGTGCCCTTCTTGAGGAGGCGTTTCATGTTGTTCGACAATTTTGCCGATGCGCAGGCGACCTTGTTGTGGTCTACCTTCGTGATTGCTTTGGTTCTCGGTCTGGTTGCCAACAAAACCAATTTCTGCACCATGGGTGCGGTTTCCGACTGGGTCAATATGGGGGATACCGGCCGCCTGCGCGCCTGGTTGTTCGCCATGGCAGTGGCCATGATCGGTGTGGCGCTGCTGGAGGCGCAGGGCTGGCTGCGCATCGACGAGGCCTTTCCGCCCTATCGTGGCAGCCAGTTGATCTGGGCCGAAAACATCCTCGGCGGTTTCATGTTCGGCATCGGTATGACCCTGGCCAGTGGTTGTGGCAACAAGACCCTGGTGCGCATCGGCGGTGGCAATCTCAAGTCGGTGTGGGTGTTTCTGGTTATTGCCGTGGTGGCCTATTTCATGGTCAACCCCTTTCCGGGTACCGACAAGACCCTGATGTCGGAACTGTTCTATGGCTGGATCCGGCCTCTGGCGGTGGATCTGGGTAGCAGCCAGGATATCGGCGCCCTCATGGGGGGCGAGGAAAACACCGCCAATGCCCGCCTGGTGATGGGGGTTCTGCTGGGCTTGGCCCTGGTGGTTTTCGTATTCCGCTCGGCGGATTTTCGTTCCCGTTTCGACAATGTCCTCGGTGGGCTGGTAGTGGGCCTGGTGGTGTTGGCGGCCTGGTATGTGAGCAGTGTCATCATGGTCGACGTGGACGACGAGACCTATACCCTGCGCGCCTATATTCAGGAATGGGATTTCATCGCCGAGGATGCCGAAGGCAGGCCGGCGGATTCACGCCCTTGGAGTCCGCAGTCGTTCACCTTCATCAACCCCCTGGGCCAGACCCTGGGTTATGCGCTCAACAAATTTTCGGCGGACTACCTCACCTTCGGCATCATGGCCGTGGCCGGGGTGGTGCTGGGTTCCCTGCTGTGGGCGCTGATCAGCCGCAGTTTCCGCATCGAGTGGTTCGCCAGTGGGCGTGATTTCATCAACCACAGCGTCGGGGGCGTGCTGATGGGGCTGGGTGGTGTGCTGGGGCTGGGGTGTACCATCGGGCAGGGAGTGACCGGCATTTCCACCCTGGCGCTGGGTTCGTTCCTGGCATTCTTCGGCATCGTTTTCGGTAGTGCTCTGACCATGAAAGTCCAGTATTACCGCCTGGTCTACGAGGAGGAGGCCACCTTCTTCAAAGCATTGGTCGCGGCCTTGGCCGATATGCGCCTGATGCCCGCGGCCTGGCGTAAACTGGATGCGATTTAGGGGCTTGCGTTTTTCCTGCAAATCTGTATCATGGCGCCCTCTTTGCGGGCCGTTAGCTCAGTTGGTAGAGCACCGGGCTTTTAACCCGTTGGTCCTGCGTTCGAGTCGCAGACGGCCCACCATGTTCCAACCCCGCAAGACGAGCGGGGTTTTGTTTTTGCTCTGTTGCCGGTGACGCACTGCGTGGCTATTGACACCGCTTCGGCCTTTGAGGAAAATACACGGCTATTTTGGGAGGGGTTCCCGAGTGGTCAAAGGGATCAGACTGTAAATCTGACGGCTCAGCCTTCGTAGGTTCAAATCCTACCCCCTCCACCATTTTCGATGATTGGCAGCTTCTCGTTCGCAAGGACGTGGGCGGGGATCTGTGAGGCGTTTGCCGCATGCGGGTGTAGTTCAATGGTAGAACCTCAGCCTTCCAAGCTGATGACGTGGGTTCGATCCCCATCACCCGCTCCAGTTGCCTGGTTTGCGCCCACATAGCTCAGCGGTAGAGCACTTCCTTGGTAAGGAAGAGGTCCCCGGTTCAATTCCGGGTGTGGGCTCCACGAATTTTGGGTTGTTTGTTTTTGGTTGAGTGATAAGGGGATTTTCGGATGTCCAAGGAAAAATTTGAACGTACGAAGCCGCATGTGAATGTGGGAACGATTGGTCACGTAGACCATGGCAAGACGACGCTGACGGCGGCGCTGACCAAGTGCATGGCGGAGAAGCACGGAGGCGAGACC
>WFPC01000062.1 GCA_015487785.1 Gammaproteobacteria bacterium
ATAATAGCTTATATTCTTCTCCTGGAATTATTTCATTAGTTGGTATTATTAACTCTGAAAGTTGCGGAACTCCTGGATCCTTTTGAAGTGACTGAGAAAATTTAAGGTGTATTTTAGGATTACTATTAAAATAATTTGGATATATATTAGGCAACATCGCCTTTTCTATATTAAAGGATATAAAATTGAAAAGCCTTTCAAGGACTTTGCCTTTAATGAAATAAATATGTGTAATAACGAGACTTGAAATACCCCCAAGAAATGTCCCAACAAATACACCGAACCAATCTGTATTTCTGAGCGACTCAATAAACATATTAATTGCCTCATATTAGCACTTACATACCCAAAAACTTTCTTAAGCAGTACAAAATGTACTCAGCATACTTAAGCGCCGCATTGAGCTCTGCTTTAAGTATCACTGTTTCTATCACATATAATGATTTGCGAATCGTGCACTCAACGTAGCACTGCACAGTTGAACGATTAAGCTCAGCGAAGAAAAGGGGACAGACCCCTTATTCACACAAGCTAACCACCTTGCCATTTTGGGAATTGAACAGGGCGGCACCATCCGAGACCAACCTACGACCTGTGGGGTTATAACCCATAAATTTTCCGTGGTGTAAGCCTGAGAATTGCATTTTTGCAAATACTTTGGATTCCTCTGAGATTAACTCCATTATTTCACACCGGTAATCTGCCAACGCTACATGCACCATATCGAGATATTCAATGAATCCGGCATGACCCTGTTTCTCCGATCCTAGTGACCCCCTGAACTTAAATGAGGGATGAAGAATTTCTGGCACTGCATCTTTATTGTGCTTGTTCCAGATTACTTCATAAAACTTCCGTACTTGTTGTTTTTCATGGCTCATGATTTGTTTAAAACATAACGCCTTGGGTAACCGTCGCCCCAAAGCTGCAAAGCGAAGCTGCGCAGCTTTGGGACGTCCGAGTTGACCTAATTGTTAGGCTTTTCACTATATCAGTAGCAGATCAGAAATTATTTTTAAAAAAGTTATTGATATTACTCTGCAATTCAGCAATTCCTTGTTGTTGCTGCTTGTGGGTTTGACCCAAAGGCTGTACAACACTGTGCGTTGGCCAACTTGTTGGAGTAGCACCATACTTCTTTAGTGTATTGCCAAATGCATCTCGCTCAATGCGCTCACTGCCAACACGCTTGAAAAACTCAAAGTTACCTGAACTGATATCACACCTCCAATCTACTTATGACCTTTCCGAAGCATAGCGACCTTATCATTCATCCTTAAATGAACCGCCCCGGGTATTCCGGAGACTGTTTTGTTTGAGTCAGGCCGCCTTGGCTGACTCCTCCTGTTGGCGATAATACGCCGCCTCCAACTCCGCCGGTGGCACATTGCCGATCGGCTCCAGTAACCGCCGGTGGTTGAACCAGTCCACCCACTCCAGGGTGGCGTACTCGACCGCCTCCATGTTCTTCCAGGGACCCCGCCGGTAGATAACCTCGGCCTTGTACAGGCCGTTGATCGTCTCCGCCAGGGCATTGTCATACGAGTCGCCCCGGCTGCCGACGGAGGCTTCAATACCGGCTTGCGCCAAGCGTTCCGTGTAGCGCACCGACAGGTACTGGCAGCCCCGGTCGCTGTGATGCACCAGACCCTCCGTGTCCCGGCGCGACCACATCCAGCGCATCCAGCACCAGATCCGTCTTGAGCGAGCGCGACACACGCCAGCCCACGATCCGACGGGCATACACATCCACGACGAACGCCACATAGACTAAAGCCCATCCAGGTCGCCACGAAGGTGATATCCGCCACCCACAGCTGGTTGGGCCGCGTCGCCGTAAACCGCCGGTTCACCCGGTCCAGCGGACGGTCCGCAGCCTCATCGCCGATCGTCGTACGGCACCGGCGCCCCCGCACCACGCCGCGCAGCCCCTGGATACGCATCAGACGCTCCACCGTGCAGCGGGCCACCGCTATCCCTTCCCGATTGAGCTGGCGCCAGACCTTCCGGGCACCATACACCTGGAAGTTCTCCTCCCAGACCCGCCGGACCTCACCAGACAGTGCCTGGTCGCGCTGCACGCGTGGCGGCAACCGGCTCGGGTCAGCTTCACGGGCCTTGTACTCGTAGTAGGTCGACGGGGCAATCGGCAACACTGCACAGATCGGCTCGACCCCGTAGCGATCTTTGTGATCGTCGATGTAGGCGGTCATCTCTTCAGTTTGCGGTCGAGCTCCGCCTGGGCGAAAAAAGCCGATGCCGTCCTCAAAATCTCATTGGCCCGCTTCAGCTCCCGGTTCTCCCGCTCCAGCGCCTTGAGCCGCTCCCGTTCCGAGGTCGTCAGGCCCTCTCGCAGTCCCTGGTCGCGCTCCGCCTGCCTCACCCATTTCCGTAGCGTCTCCGGCGTACAGCCAATCTTGGCCGCAATGGAGGCCATCGCCGCCCACTGCGAATCATGTTCACCCTGGTGCTCGAATACCATGCGAACCGCCCGTTCCCGGACCTCCGGGGAATATCTCGTACTCTTCTTCATGACTCTATCCTCTCAAGAAATAGAGTCTCCGGTAAACCCGGGGCGGTTCATCCTGGGCAGTGGTGTCGGCATTGGCGATGAAAACCGTACTGCTGTATTGGCCATAGGCGAGTACCGGGGGCGTGTCGGGGTCGCTGACAAACTGGGCTATCTTGGCCACGTAGTTGGCGGAATTGGGGTCAATAACGGGCTTTGTGGGTAGCGCGACGTTGATCGGTGCGTCGCTGGCGTACAGGTTGAGGCTGCTGAAACTGGGCAGGGCAAGGGGTTTGCCGGCATTGTCGCCAGCGTTGGTGGTTGTGATTTTGCTCGATGTGTCCTTGCCGTCGTTCCCTCCTCCATCACTATCGCAGGCGGTGATGGACAGGCTGAGAACGGCGAGTAGCACTATTTTTCCAGGCTGGCGCATCCCTGGCCGGTTGGGAAAAGGACCGAGCACGTCGACCTCCTCGAACAAGAGGGCTTTTGAAGAACCCTATTCCCTTTCTGTTTTTGTGTCAATGGCTTGAGTGTTTCTCCATGGGCCTGTTCAGGGGTAGGGGCTAAGCAAGCGGCTGAGCACCTGGCCGGCGTGTTTTTCCTTTTCCACTCGCAGGCCCGGGGGCAGTTCGTTCGCTGTCGTTTCGGTCTCCAGATAGATGCGGGCGTGCGCGGCCAGCCAGCCATTTGCCAGCAGGGCTTGCAGACAGGGGCCGGCCAGATTCCGATGAAAGGGCGGGTCGAGGAACACCAGTTCGAAAGGGCTCTGTGGTGGGGTTTGCAACCAGTCCAGGGCATCCCGGCAATGTACCCGGGCGCTTGCCCCCAGTTGTTGACAGTGGCGACGCAGGCTGTCGGCGGCGCGCCTGTCGCGTTCTACGAAGACGCATTCGCCGGCGCCCCGTGACAGGGCTTCCAGCCCCAGGGCGCCGCTACCGGCGAACAGGTCCAGGCAGCGGGCGCCGGCCAGGCGGCCCTGCAGCCAGTTGAACAGGGTCTCGCGCAGGCGGTCCGGCGTCGGGCGCAGGCCTTCCACGGCGGGGAACTCCAGGCGTCGCCCGCGCCAGTTTCCGGCAATGATGCGCAGGCGGTTAGTCTGCCCGCGGCGTGGCTTGCTCTGGCGCGCCACCGACGATCACCGTGACCAGGTTTGCCGGGTCGATGCGTCGTTGAAAGGCCTGGCGCACTTGTTCCCGGCTGACCGACTCGATGTTGTCGATGAATCGGTCTAGATAGTCCAGCGGCAATCCATAGAAGCCGATGGAGGCCAGATAGCCGACGATCTTGCTGTTGCTGTCGATGCGCAGGGCAAAACCACCGGTGAGGTTGCGCTTGGCCGCCACGAGTTCCTCTTCGCTGGGGCCGTTGGTGACGAAGTCACGCAACACCTGGCGCATCACCGCCAGCGACTGGGCTGCTTGTTCGTTGCGGGTTTGCACCCCCATGATGAAGGGGCCGCGCTGCTTCATGGGCAGGAAATAACTGTAAGCGCTGTAGGCCAGGCCGCGTTTCTCGCGTACCTCCTCGCTCAGGCGCGAGACCAGGCCGCTGCCGCCGAGCACGTGATTGCCCAGGTAGAGGGGAAAATAGTCGGGATCGCCGCGCCGCATGCCTGGTTGACCCATGCGGATGTGGGTCTGGCTGGAGGGAAAGCTGCGGCGCACTTCCCGGGCCGCCTCGAGCTTGCCTACCCGAGGCAAGGCTGGTGCGGCGTCGCCGGCCGGCAGCGCCCCCATCACCTGTTCCGCCAGGCGCTCGGCCTGGGCGCGGTCGAGGTCGCCGACGATGGCCACCACTGCGTTGCGAGCGACGAAATAACGGCGATAGAAGGCGTGCAGGTCATCCACCGTGAGTGAGCGCAGGCTGTCGGCGGTACCTTCGGGCAGTCCGGCGTAGGGGTGATCGCCGAATACCGCCTGGTAGAACAGCTCGTTGGCGATGGCGCCCGGCGACTGTTTCTTCTGTTCCAGCGCGATCAACAGGCGCTTGCGCTCGCGTTCGAAGGCATCGAGGGGAAAGCGGGGCCGGGTGAGTACGGTGGTGAAGGTGTCCAGGGCCTGTTGCATCCAGGCCGGCTCGGTGAGACTGCGCAGGGTCAGTACCGACATGTCGCGCTGGGCGCTGTTGCCGAATACCGCGCCCACGCTCTCGAAGCGCTGGGCGATGGTATCGGCGTCCCATTCACCGGCGCCCTCGGCCAGCATACCATTAGTCATCAGCGCCAGGCCGGGATGTTCGCCGTCGCGGGCGGCGCCGGCGTCGAATACCACGTTGAGATCGAACATGGGCAGCTCCGGCGCCGCCACGAAATACACCCGGGCGCCATTGCTGGTGGTCCAGTGCTGGATCTGGGGTGCGGCCTGGAGTGTGGCGCAGGCGCTCAACAACAGGACGAACAGGATCTTAATGCGCATGGCGGTTTCCCTCCGTGTGGTCTTGCAGGGCCTCGGTCTGCGGTTCCAGCACCGCGACGGTGAGGGTGTCGTCGTGGAAGTACTTGCGTGCCACCGCCTGCACCTGTTCGGCGGTCACCGCCTTGAGCCGGTCCACGTATTGTTCGCCCAGGGGCCAGCCCAGGCCGACGGTCTCCAGCATGCCGATGGTCATGGCCTGGTAGAAGATGGAATCTTTTTCATACACCTTGGAGGCCACTACCTGGGCCTTGACCCGCTCCAGTTCGTCCTGGCTCACCGGCTCTTGCTGGAGACGTTCCAGTTGCCGGCGGATGGCCTGTTCCAGTGTCGCCACGCTCACGCCCTGGGCCGGCGTGGCACTGATGGAGAAGACTTCCTGGTGGGGGCTGAAGCTGTCGTAGCTGGCGCCGATACTGGCGGCGATCTGCTGGCCGCGTACCAGCTCGCGGGTCAGGCGCGCGCTGGTGCCGCCGTCGAGGATGCCCAGCAGCATCTCCAGCGCATAGGGTTCCCATGCGGCCTCGGCATCGACCACCGAGGGCGTCTTGTAGCCCATGATGAGGAAGGGCACCTGGGCCGGGGCCTTGACCTTGATGCGGCGTTCACCGCGTTGCTGGATTTCCCGCCGAGGCTTGAGCTTGGGTATCTCGGCGGGAGGAATGTCGCCGAAATAGCGTTCGGCCAGGGCGAATACCTCGGCGGCCTTCACGTCTCCCACCACCACCAGGGTGGCGTTGTTGGGCGCATACCAGCTTTGGTACCAGCGGGCCAGGTCGTCCACCGTCATGTTTTCCAGGTCGTCCATCCAGCCGATCACCGGGGCGTGATAGGGGCTGTTGACATAGGCGGCGGCATTGAACTGCTCGTAGGTGAGGGCCTGGGGATTGTCCTCGGTGCGGGTGCGGCGCTCTTCCATCACCACCTGGATTTCCTTGCGGAATTCATCCTCGCGCAGCACCAGGTTGTGCATGCGGTCGGCCTCCAGTTCGAAGCTCACTGGCAGGCGGCTCTTTTCCAGTTGTTGGAAATAGGCGGTGTAGTCCTGGCCGGTAAAGGCGTTTTCACGCCCGCCATTGGCGGCGATGATGCGCGAGAACTCGCCGGGCGGGTGTTGCTTGGTGCCCTTGAACATCATGTGCTCGAGCACGTGGGAGACACCGGTGATGCCGCTGTGCTCGTAGCTGCTGCCCACCTTGTACCAGACCTGCGACACCACTACCGGCGCGCGGTGGTCTTCCTTCACGATCACCTTCAGGCCGTTGTCCAGCCGGTGTTCGTAGACCTGGGGGTTGGCCGGGTGCGGTGTGGCCGTAAAGTCGCCTGGAGCAGGGGACAGGCTTGCACAGCCGCCGAGCGCGACGGTGGTGAGAACGAGCAAGGCAATGGATTTCGTGGTCATGATTCTTCCTGTTGTTCTGTGGTTGCCGCGGGCCTCGCCGGCGCATCGTTGCCTGGAGAGAAATCCGGGCGGGTGATAGGATAAGCCTTTCACCCGGACCACGAGGAAACTACCCGCAACCATGTTTGGTTTCAAGAAAAAGAAACAGCCCGCGAACGACGCGGCCCAATCCCCTCAGACCGAGAAAGCCGGCTTTTTCTCCCGGCTCAAGAACGGCCTGAGCCGCACCCGGCGCAATTTCACCGGCGGGTTGGCTGGCCTGCTGGGTGGCAAGAAGATCGACGACGAGGTGCTCGAGGAGCTGGAAACCCTGTTGTTGACCGCCGACGTGGGGGTAGAGGCCACCCAGGAAATCATCGGCGAACTGACCCAGCGTCTGGCACGCAGGCAACTGACCGACACCGAGGCCCTGCTGCAGGCGTTGCGCGAGGACATGTGCCGCCTGCTGGAGCCGGTGAGCCGGCCGTTGCAGGTGGATGAAGGCAAGATGCCCTTCGTGATTCTCATGGTGGGCGTCAACGGGGTGGGCAAGACCACCACCATCGGCAAGCTGGCGCAACGCCTGCAGCGCGAGGGCAAGTCGGTGATGCTGGCGGCGGGCGACACTTTCCGTGCCGCGGCGGTGGAACAGTTGCAGACCTGGGGGGAGCGCAATGGCGTGCCGGTGATCGCCCAGCACAGTGGCGCCGACTCGGCGGCGGTGATCTTCGATGCCCTGCAGGCGGCCAAGGCGCGTGGGGTGGATGTGCTGATCGCCGACACGGCCGGACGCCTGCACACGCAGAGCAACCTGATGGAGGAGCTGAAGAAGATCAAGCGGGTGATGGCCAAGCTGGACGACAGCGCACCCCATGAGGTGATGCTGGTGCTGGATGGCGGCACCGGGCAGAATGCCCTGGCCCAGGCCCAGTTGTTCGACGAGGCAGTGGGCCTGACCGGGCTCACCGTCACCAAGCTCGATGGCACCGCCAAGGGTGGTATCGTCTTCGCCCTGGCCAAGAAGACGGGCATCCCCATCCGTTTCATCGGCATCGGCGAATCCATCGACGACTTGCGTGAATTCGATGCGGAGGAATTCGTCGACGCCTTGCTGGCTCAGGGCGATGGCGAGGCCTGACGCGCCCCGCCATGATCCGTTTCGAGCATGTGCGCAAGCGTTATCCCGGTGGTCATGAAGCGCTGAAAAACGTCAGTTTCCGTCTCGACAGCGGCGAGATGGCTTTCCTGACCGGCCACTCCGGCGCGGGCAAGAGCACTCTGCTCAAGCTCATCGCCCTGATCGAGCGCCCCAGTCATGGCAGCATCTGGGTCAACCAGCGCAATCTCGCCCGCCTGCATCCCCGCGACATCCCCGGCCACCGGCGGCGCTTGGGCATCATTTTCCAGAATCCCACCTTGTTGTTCGACCGCAGCGTGTACGAAAACACCGCTGTTCCCCTGCGCATCGCCGGTTGTCCCGAGGCGGAGACCGCCCGGCGGGTGCGCGCGGCCCTGGACCAGGTGGGCCTGCTGGACAAGGAGCGGCTCAATCCCGTCGCTCTGTCGGGCGGGGAGCAGCAACGCCTGGGCATTGCCCGTGCCATCGTCGCCAAGCCCGAAGTGATTCTGGCCGACGAGCCCACCGGCAACCTGGATCCGGTGTTGTCACGTGAGATCATGCAACTCTTCCAGCGTCTCAACCAAGTGGGGGTGACCACCTTGATCGCCTCCCACGACCTGGACCTGATTCGCGAGTTTCCCAACCGTCAGCTCACCCTGGCGCGGGGAGAGCTGGTGGGTGATCGGTCATGAGTCGTCGTCGACGTCGCCCTGGCGCCACCTTCGTCAGTCCCAGGCCGCGCGCGGAACCCGCCGCCAGGAAAGACCGGCGCAACCGGCGCCAGGCGCCCCGTGGCCGGGGTGGCAGCATTGCGCGTCATCACTGGCAGGCGTTGCGCAGCGCCATGCATCGCCTGGTCAAGACACCTCTGGCCACCCTCATGACGGTAATGGTGATCGCGGTGGCGCTGTCCTTGCCGGCGGCGTTGCAGATCGTGGTCAAGAATGCCCATGCGGTGAGCGGCAACCTGGAGCACAAGGCCCAGATCTCGCTCTTTCTGCGCCAGCGGGTCACCGAGGGGCAGGCCCGTGAGTTGCAACAGCAATTGGCGGAGCGGTCCGAGATCGTGGCGGTGGAATTCATTTCCCGTCAGCAGGCGCTGGAGGAGTTCCGCAGTCTGTCGGAGTTCGGCAGCGCCCTCGACACCCTGGGGGAGAACCCCCTGCCGCATGTGTTGCTGGTCTATCCGCGGGTGGATCAGCACGATACCGAGCAACTGGAAACCCTGCGTGCCGACCTGGCCGCCCTGCCCCAGGTGGAGTTGGCCCAGCTCGATCTGGCCTGGTTGCAGCGCCTGTTCGCCATCATCGAAATCCTGCAACGCAGTGTGGCCTTCATCAGCCTTTTCCTCACCTTTGCGGTGATTTTAGTGGTGGCCAATACCATTCGCCTGATGAGCCAGAATTATCGTGAGGAAATCGAGGTCTTCAAGCTGGTGGGTGCCAGTGATGCCTATGTGCGGCGGCCCTTTCTCTACTCTGGTCTGCTCTACGGGTTTGCCGGCGGTCTGCTGGCCCTGTTGATGGTGTTGCTCGCCACGCTATGGCTCAGCGGGCCGGTAAACGAGCTGGCCCGGCTCTATCACAGCGACTATCGGCTCCAGGGGCTGGACTGGCGCGATGGGCTCACCCTGTTGGTCACGGGGCTGTTGCTGGGTTTCGGTGGTTCCTGGGCGGCGGTCAGCCGTTATCTGAGGGAATTGCAGCTATAATTCAGGTATGTGGAATGGAACTTTCCCGTCTTCTGGCACTCTTATTGGCGGAGTGCTAATATTTCGATAGAGATAAAGAACAAGAATCGTTGCAGAGGAGGCGCCAACATGACATTGCCACTGAACCTGACCCCCAGCCAGGGCAGCCTGGAGGCGTATATCGCCTCGGTCAACAGTATCGAGCCGCTCAGCGCCGAGGAAGAGCGCGAGCTGGCACTGCGCCTGCGTGAGCACAATGATCTGGATGCCGCCCGCAAGCTGGTGTTGTCGCATCTGCGGTTCGTGGTTTACATCGCGCGTGGTTACGCCGGTTATGGCCTGCCCCAGGCGGATCTGATACAGGAGGGCAACATCGGCCTGATGAAGGCGGTGAAGCGCTTCGATCCGGCGCACGGTGTGCGTCTGGTGTCGTTCGCGGTGCACTGGATCCGGGCCGAGATCCATGAGTTCATCCTGCGCAACTGGCGCATCGTCAAGGTGGCCACCACCAAGGCCCAGCGCAAGCTGTTCTTCAACCTGCGCAAGGCCAAGAAGCGCCTGGGCTGGTTCAACCAGCAGGAGGTGGACGCGGTGGCCCGGGATCTGGGTGTGAGCCCGGAGACGGTGCGTGAGATGGAGCAACGCCTGAGCAGCCAGGATGCCGCCTTCGACATGGGCCGCGATGCCGATGAAGAGGCCGAGGCGCTGAGTCCGGCCGCTTACCTGGCCAGTCCCGAGGCCGATCCCGCCAATGTTCTGGAACAGGCCGATTGGGACGAACACAGCCAGCAACGCCTCGGCCAGGCGCTGGAGACGCTGGATGCGCGCAGTCGCGACATCCTGCAGCAACGTTGGCTGAGCGACGACAAGGCCACCCTGCAGGAGCTGGCCGGCAAATATCAGGTCTCTGCCGAGCGCATTCGCCAACTGGAGCAGAATGCTCTCCGCAAGTTGCGCAATACCCTGGTTGCCTGAATCGGTCAAAGTTGAAAGTCAAAGAAAAAAGCCCCGCCAGGGAATCCTGGCGGGGCTTTCGTTTGCCTCCCTGCGCGGGTTTCTGGCCTCAGTCCTTGTTGACCAGTCGGGCGGCGTGCAGGCCGCATTCCTTGCTCTCCGGGTTTTCCCACCACCAGCGTCCGGCCCGGATGTCTTCGCCCACGCTGACGGCGCGGGTGCAGGGAGCGCAGCCGATGCTGGGATAGCCCTGGTCGTGCAGCTTGTTGTAGGGCACCTCGAAGCGGCGGATATAGGCCCACACGTCTTGTTCACTCCAGTCCAGTAGGGGGTTGAACTTGTAGATGCCGTGTAACTCGTCCCATTCCCTGGCCTCGATGCCTTGGCGGGTGACGGATTGCTCGCGGCGCAGGCCGGTGATCCAGCCGGCCTTGCCGGCCAGGGCCCGGGCCAGGGGTTCGAGCTTGCGGATCTGGCAGCAGCGCTTGCGCAGTTCCACGCTGTGATAGAAGGCATTGGGTCCGTGTTCGTTCACGAAGTTCTCCAGGCTGGCCGTGGCTGGCGTATAGACCCGTACCACGTTGCCATAGCGTTCGCGTACGTGTTGCATGAGGTCGTAGGTCTCGCCGGGCAGGCGGCCGGTGTCCAGGGTGAAGATCTCGATCTGTGGCACATGGCTCAGGATCACGTCGGTGAGCACCATATCCTCGATGCTGAAGCTGCTGGCCAGGGCCAGGGGATGGTATTCGGCGACGGTGTCGCGCAGGAACTCGATCAGGGTTTCGATTTTTTGTTCGGCTAACATGCTCTACTCCTGTTTTGGTAATCAAACGGCCTGGGCCAGGTCCGGCGCTGGGGGTAGCGAAGAGCTCAGGTCGAGCTGTGGGTCGCGTTGCTGGCAGAATTCTGCCACCCGCAGGGTCCACAGGTCCTGCTCCGTGGCCAGGCGCTCGAACAGGGCCTGGTCGAAGTTGTCGCGCAACTGGGTCAGTTCACGGTTGATGTGGTGCAGGGGCTCTACCAGGGGCGCGTGGTCCGGCAGGGACTCGGCCAGGCGCGCGGCCAGGCTGGGCAGGTCTTGTGGAAAGTCGCGTTGGCCGAGCACGTCCAGCAGCGATTGGGCCACCAGGCGGGCCACGGCCTCGGCGCAGTCCAGCGCCTGTTCGGGTTTGCGCCCCAGCATGAAGGTGCGGCGGTATTCGCGTTCGTGGGCGGCCTCGGAGAAGTTGGCCGCGACCACTTCCTGGGCCGCGCCCATGCATTCGCCACCGCCCAGTTGCAGCACGCGGAAGTCCGTACTCTCGCCGAAGTCCTTGGACACGAAAGGCACATCGGCCTCGCTGACCGTGGCCAGGTCGGCCAGCAACTGGTCGAAATAACCCGCCGGTTGGCGCCGCGCCCAGTGGATGAAGCGTTCGGCGTCCTCGCGCCCTTCCAGGTAGGCGTTGCGCACCCGCTGTACCGCCTGTACCGCACGGGCCACGGGGATTTCCGGACCGCGCAGGGCGATGGCGCCGCCGTCGCGTCCGTCGCCGCCGAAATGCAGGCGATAATGGGGAATCAGCTTGCCGTGCAGGCGCCGGCCTTCGCCATGCAGGCCGATATCGCCCACATAGGGTTGGGCGCAGCCGTTGTGGCAGCCGCTGACGCGAATGCGCAGGTCGCCCTTGCCGCCCTCCAGTTGCCGGCTGATTTCGCGTGAGGCGGTGATGCCCAGGCGGCAGGTCCAGGTGCCGGGGCAGGCCACCACGTCGTCGCCGGCGACCGGTTCACGCAGGCCCAGTTCAGCCAGGCGGGCGCGCACGGCCTCCAGTGCGGTGGCGGGGATATCGAGCAGCATCATGTTCTGGTCCTGGGTCACGCGAACCTGTTGGAGGTTGAGGCTGTGCAACAGCGCGGCGATGCCGCGCATCTGGGCGGCGCTGAGGTCCCCCAGAGGCAGACTCACGGGATAGACATAACGGCCGGCCTGTTTTTGCTCCAGCAGTTCGCGCGGGGCCCCGGTGGCGCCCAGGGTGTCGGATCGGGCTTGCAGCCATTGCATGGGTGGCAGGGCGTCGTCGGCGTAGACCTCGCGGGTGCGGACCAGCTCCTGGCGGTATTTTTCCAGAAAGCCCTGTTCGCCGAGGCGGTCGACCAGAAACTTGAGGCGGGCGCGGGCGCGGCGCTTGCGGTCGGAATAGCGGTGATGCAGGGCCAGTACCGCTTCGATCACCGGCAACAGCTCGCTTTCCTCGATGAAGGGTTCCACCACGATGGCCTGGCGGGGCTTGTGACCCAGGCCGCCGGCGGCCAGCACCTTGAAACCGAAACGGCCCTGGGCATTGCGGGTGGCGATCACGGCCAGGTCGTGGAACAGCCCCTGGGCGCAATCGGCCTCGCAGCCGGAAAAGCTCATCTTGACCTTGCGCGGCATGTGCTGGGTGAGCGGGTGACGCAGAAAGCGCTGGGCCACCGCTTCCACCAGGGGTTGTACATCGGTGTGCTCGCCGGGACAGACGCCGGCCAGGGGGCAGGCGGTGAGATTGCGCACGGTGTTGCCGCAGGCCTCGCGTGAGGTCAGGCCGGCCTCGGCCATGCGCTCCAGCACCTGGGGTACGTCTGCCAGGGCAATGGTGTGGAGCTGGATGTCCTGCCGGGTGGTGATGCTGGCGATGGGCTCGGCAGAGTATTGCTCGAGAATATCGGCGATGACTTCCAGTTGGTGGGCGCTGACCACGCCGCCGGGCAGCTTGATGCGAACCATGTGCACGCCGTCCTGGCGTTGTCCGTAGACGCCTTGTTGCAGGCGAATGGCCATGAAACGCTCGTGGTCCAGTTCGCCGCGGCGGAAACTTTCGACGCTGTGGCGGAAGCGCGCCAGTTCATCGCGGTCTATCCAGTTGATGATTTTGGTCTCGGGCATCGCTCACACCTCTCTCAAGTTACCAGTCGAAAGCCAATCAGCAACAACAGGGTTGCCAGCATGGGCCGCAGCACCTGTTCCGGCATGGCCGCACTCAGGCGGCTGCCGAGATAGATGCCGGGCAGGGAACCCAGCAGCAGGGCGCCCAGCAGTGCCCAGTCCACCGAGCCCAGTTGCCAGTGGCCGATTCCCGCCACCGCCGTGAGTGGCACAGCGTGGGCGATATCGGTGCCCACTACGCGCACCGCGCTCAGGCGGGGGTAGAGCCAGAACAGGGCGGCGGCACCCAGGGCGCCGGCGCCCACCGAGGTCAGGGTGACCAGGGTGCCCAGCAGGGCGCCCACGGCCACGGTGAGCACGCCCTGGTGAGTGGCCACCCAGCCGCCGGAGAGGCGCCGCAGGCGCTGGCGAAACAGCAGGGCGCCGGCGGTGAAGATCAGCGCCAGGCCCAAGGCCTGGGTGATCAGGGTCTCAGCTTGGCCATCATGGCTCTCCATGCGTCCCAGCAGCCACAGTGTCAGCAGGGCGGCGGGCAGGCTGCCGCAGGCCAGGCGTCGCACGATACGCCAGTCCACCGTGGCCTGACGAGCGTGGACCCAGACGCCACCGGCCTTGGTGATGGCGGCATAGAGCAGGTCGGTGCCCACCGCCACCGCCGGCGAGAAGCCGAAGCCGAAGATCAGCAGCGGGGTCATCAGGGCGCCGCCGCCCACCCCGGTCAAACCGACCAAAAAACCTACTGCCAGTCCGGCTACGGGGTAGAGTACATCCACGGTCACGCCTCGTTGTTTCAGTGGGGGACAATTTAGCAGGGGTCTTTTATTCTGTAAAAGAATGTTTTATTCTTTTGTTATTCTATAATTGAATATGGTGGGTGTGAGGTGTGAAGCTCAGTCAACTGCAATACATCTGCGAGGTCGCCAATCAGGGTTTGAATGTGTCCGAGGCCGCCGAGGCCCTGCATACCTCGCAGCCGGGGGTGAGCAAGCAGATCAGGATGTTGGAGTCGGAGTTGGGGGTGCCGATTTTCTCCCGCGCCGGCAAGCGTTTCGTGGACCTCACCCCTCCGGGGGAAGAAATTTTGCAGGCGGCCCAGCGTATTTTGCGCGAAATCGACAATATCCGTCGTATCGGGCAGGACTTCGGTGCTGACGACGAGGGTGTGCTCACCATCGCCACCACCCATACCCAGGCGCGCTATGTGTTGCCCTCGGTGATTCAGCGCTTCCGCAAGCGCTATCCCAAGGTGCGGCTGCAGTTGCGCCAGGGCAGTCCGCAGCAGATCTGTGCCCTGGCGGCCGCCGGCGAGGCCGACGTGGCCATCGCCACCGAGGCGGTGGCCACGTCGGAGAAGCTCATCGCCCTGCCTTGCTATCGCTGGAATCGCTGCGTGGTGGTGCCGGCCCAGCATCCCTTGCTGGAGAAGAATGAGCCGCTGACCTTGGCGGACATCGCCGCCTATCCCATCGTGACCTATGATTTCGCCTTTGCCGGGCGTTCGTTGATGAACCAGGCCTTCGAGGAGGCGGGGCTGCGTCCCAACGTGGTGCTCACCGCGCTGGACTCGGATGTGATCAAGACCTATGTGGAGCTGGGCCTGGGTATCGGCCTGTTGGCGAAAATGGCTTTCGATCCCCAGCGTGATCTGGGGCTGCGCATGATCAATGCGGCCCATTTGTTTCCTCCCAGCACCACTTGGGTGGGTATTCGGCGGGGCAGCTATTTGCGCGGTTTCATCTATGATTTTCTGGAGCTGTTCGCGCCGCACCTCAAGCGTGAGGGGCTGAAGGCGGCGCTGCACGCCGAGTGAGCTCGCTCAACCCTCCAGTAGGTCCAGGGTGATGTGCTGGGCCACCACCTTGGGCAGGGGGCTTTGCAGGGGCGGAATGATGCCCAGGGCCGGGGCGGCGCTGTGGCGGTTGATGGTGTCGATCACGTCGGGTACGTGGGTGAGGCTGCGATCCAGCATGTTGGGCACCCAGCCGGCGATTTCCACCCCGCTGGCGGCAATGCTTTCCAGGGTCAGCAGGGCATGGTTGATACAGCCCAGGCGCAATGGCACCACCACGATCACTGCCAGGCCCAGCTCGGCGGCCAGGTCGGATACGAAGACTTCGTCGCTCAGGGGCACCTTCCAGCCACCCACGCCTTCCACCAGTACCCGGTCGCTCATGCTGGCGACCTCACGGTAGATCTGCAACAGCCGCGGCAATTCGATTTCCACTCCCGCCTCGCGGGCGGCGATATTGGGCGAAATGGGCGGTTCGAAGGCATAGGGGTTGACCTGTTCGTAGTCCAGTTCGATGGGCGCATGCTGGATGAAATAGCCGGCATCCTCGTTACGCAGGCCTTCATCGGTGCGCTGGCAGCCGCTGGCCACCGGTTTCAGGGCCACCGCCCGCAGTCCCTGTTGGGTGAAGGCCTCCACCAGGCCGGCGGTGATCAGGGTCTTGCCGGCACCGGTATCGGTGGCGGTGACGAAATAGCCTTTTGCCATAAACCCTCCTTGCATACTCAGGTTTGTTGTTGTCGGACGGGAATGGGAAATGCTTCAGCCCGGCGTTGTCTTTGGTCGGGTTCGGGCGCCCAGGCATGACCATAGGCGACCTCGTAGGTAGCCGGCAAGACGCCATCGCGGCGAAAGTCCTCATAGGCCTGGGTCATGGCCTGCAGACGCTGGCGCCCGGTCATGGCCGTGTGGCGGCCGTGGGTGGCGTTGCGCGAGCCCAGGGTCTTGAGGTCGCGCATCAGGTCGTGCACCGTGGTATAGGTGAGGCAGAGATGCTCCACGTCCATCACCGGGTCGGCCAGGCGGGCGCGCACCAGGGCATCGCCGATATCGTGCATGTCGAGAAAAGGGCTCACGTGGGGGTGACGGTCCACGCGCGCCCAGCTTGCCCGCAATTCTTTCAGCGTGTCGGGCCCCAGGGTGGCGAACATGAGCAGGCCGCCGGGTTTGAGCACGCGGCGGAACTCGGTGAACACCCTGTCCAGGTCGTTACACCATTGCAGGGCCAGGCTGGAGAAGATCATGTCCACGCTGGTATCGGCCAGGGGCAGGGCCATGGCGTCGCCGCACACGGGATGACGCCGGCGGCGCCAGCGTTCCAGCCAGGACAGTTTGGCCCGGGCTTGGCGCAGCATGGCCGGGGCGAAATCCAGTTCCACCACGTGGCTGGCGGGGTAGCGCTTGCGCAGCAGGCCACTGGCATAGCCGGTGCCCGAGCCCACGTCGAGTACCATGGCCGGTTGCAGGCGGATCAGTTCCAGCCGTTCCAACAAACGATCGGCCACTTCCCGCTGCAATACCGCGGCGGTATCGTAGTGGGCCGCGGCGCGGTCGAAGCTGCGCCGGATCCAGCGGCGGTCTATGGGGTCTCGTGAGTTCATGGCGGAGTATCGTTCATGAAAGCGCGAATCTGGGCGAAAAAATCCTGTGGCTGGGACAGAAACGGGGCATGGGCCGAATGCTCGAAGACATGGATCCGGGCCGCGGGCAGCCATTGGGGCAAGGCCTCGGCCAGGCTGACCGGCACCAGGCTGTCCAGCCGGCCCAGCATCCACGATACGGGGCAGTCCAGTTGTTTCAGTAGGGGCTGGAAATGGCTGTCTTGCAGGATCCGCAGACCGTCGCGCAGGGCGCGGACATCTGCTTGGCCACCGGCCAGTACCCGCTGGCGCAGTTGCCGCAGGCGCTGGCGTGCATCGTGCTCGCCACGTACCTGCAGCATGAGAAAACGGGCCAGGGTGGTCTCAAAGTCCTGTTCCAGTTGTTCGGCGAACTGTTGCAGTAATTCCGGGGCCATGCCATGGGGCCAGTCCGGCGAGCGTACGAATTGGGGATTGCTGGCCAGCAGCATCAGGCCCTGGACGCGGGTCGGCGTGCGCAGGGCCATGGCCAGGGCCACCAGCCCGCCCAGCGACCAGCCCAGCCAGGTAGCCCGCGGGGGTAGGGCGGCTTGGTCGAACAGGCGGCAGGCTCCGTCCAGGGTGAAGCCTTCGACAGCCAGCGGACTGCGGCCGTGGCCGGGCAGATCCACCAGGTACAGGCGGAAATCCCGCGCCAGCGCAGCGAGCAGTTCCTCGTCCCAGACCCGGCGGTTGAGTCCCCAGCCGTGCAGCAACACCAAGCCAGGACCCTGGCCACGGGTTTCCACGTACAGGCTCATGGCCGGCTTTCCTCCAGGGCCGCCAGCAGGCGGTCGAT
This sequence comes from Gammaproteobacteria bacterium, assembly GCA_015487785.1. Taxonomy (GTDB): domain Bacteria; phylum Pseudomonadota; class Gammaproteobacteria; order S012-40; family S012-40; genus S012-40. The sequence goes on from WFPC01000062.1 coordinate 17,181, forward strand.
GTGCTCAGGGCGGTGGGCGGCGGTGATTGTGATACGCAGTCGGGCGCTGCCCTTGGGCACCGTGGGAGGGCGGATGGCCGGTGCCCAGATGCCCCTGGAAAGCAGGTATTCACTTACTTTTAGGGCCTCTTCACTACTTCCTATGATGAGTGGTTGTATAGGGGTATGGGAAGCTGGCAATGGTAGCCCCAGTTGGGTGGCGCCGTGGCGGAAGCGGGTGACCAGCTCGGCCAGTCTTTCCCGTCGCCAGTGATCTTCGCGCACTCGTTTCAGGCTGGCACGGGCCGCTTCGGCCACCGCTGGCGGCAGGGCGGTGGTGTAGACATAGCTGCGGGCCTGCTGGATCAGGTATTCGATCAGGGTGTCCTCGCCGGCGACGAAGGCGCCGAATACCCCGAAGGCCTTGCCCAGCGTGCCCATCAGTACCGGTACCTGGTGATGATTCAGTCCGGCCTGTTGCAGGCTGCCACCGCCGTGCCGGCCCAGCACACCCATGCCGTGGGCGTCGTCCACCATCAGCCAGGCCTGGTGTTGCCGACACAGCCTGGCCAGGTGTTCCAAGGGGGCGATGTCGCCGTCCATGCTGAATACGCCGTCGGTGAGTACCAGCTTCAGTCGTCCCGGCTGTTGTTCCAGCAAGGTGGCCAGGTGGGCCATGTCGGCATGGCGGAAGCGTTTGAAGACGGCCCCGCTGGCGCGCGCCGCATCCACCAGCGAGGCATGGTTGAGACGGTCGCCGAACACGGCGTCGCCACGGCCGGCCAGAGCGGTGACGGTGCCCAGATTGGCCATGAAGCCGGTGGAGAACAGCAGGGCCCGTGGGCGGCCGGTGAATTCGGCCAGTTCCTCTTCCAGGGCATGGTGGGCGCGGCTGTGACCACCGAGCAGGTGGGCGGCGCCGCTGCCGGCGCCGTAGCGCCGGGCTCCATGTGCGTAAGCGCTCACCAACTCGGGGTGGTTGGCCAAGCCAAGGTAGTCGTTGCTGGCGAAGGACAGCAGTTTGTGTCCGTCCAGCACCACTTCCGGTCCCGGTGGCGAGTCTGCGATGCGACGGCGGCGGTAGAGGCGATCGCGTTGCCGCTGCGCCAGTGCCGCGGCCAGTGAGGACATCAAGGCGCGGCTCAGGAAACGAATTCGATTGCTTGTTCCGCCACCCGCTGGCGCCGCTGCTGGGTGTCGCCACGCACCCGGAGCTTGAGGTCGCGCAGCATTTGCAGGTCGTCGTCCACCTTGCGTCCGGGGGTGGTGAGATAGTTGCCGATCATCACCCCCGAGGCACCGGCCATGAAGATCATCGCCTGCATGTCGCCGAGGAACTGGCGACCGCCGGCGATGCGGATCTCGGCGCGTGGCAGCATGTAGCGGAAGGTGGCGATGGCCTTGAGGATTTCCATGGGCGAGAGGGGTTCTCGGTCGCCCATGGGGGTGCCCTTGACCGGGTTGAGGAAGTTCAACGGCACCGACTCCACGCCGGTGCGGCGCAGGGTGTCGGCCAGTTCCACCCGTTGCTCGGGGGTTTCGCCCATGCCCAGGATGCCCCCGGCGCAGACCCGCAGGCCCGCCTCGCGGGCATGCACGATGGTGTCGATATTTTCCTGGTAGCTGTGGGTGGTACAGACCTGGTCGAAGAAACTCTCGGCGCATTCCAGGTTGTGATGGTAGTTCTCCAGTCCGGCCTGCTTGAGCATGTGGGCGGTATCGCGGTCCAGTACGCCCAGGCTGGCGCAGCGGCCGATGTCGCTGGTCTGCTTGAGGGTGTCGAGATATTCGCGCAGCTTGTCGGCCTCGCGCGCGGAGCGTACCCCCCAGCCCTTGGAGACGATGCCGATGTCGCTGGCCCCCCAGGCGCGGGCCTGGCGGGCCTGTTCGGCCAGTTGTTCACTGTCGATGTAGTCGTACACCGGTGCCTCGGTGGTGTGATGGCCGCTTTGGGCGCAGAAGGCGCAGTTCTCCGAGCAGTTGCCCGAGCGCACGTTGGAAATGGCGCAGACTTCCACTTCATTGCCGCGAAAGGTTTTGCGCAGGCGGTCGGCGCCGGCCATCAGCCAGGGCAGGTAGTCGTCGTCGAGCTGGATCATCCAGCAGCCCTGGGCCAGGCTCATTTCACCACCGTCGAGCACGGTTCGGGTGATCTGGTCGATGCGCGCGTAGATGGCGTCGTCAGGCATGATTGGGTCTCCATGGAGTTTTCGCTATAGTGGGGGCAGTTTAGAGTAGCCATATCGGCTGTCAACTTGCGCAGGGATGTGCAGTGAACAAATGGTCATTTATTGACCGCGTCTTGCCCGCCATGCCCTGCCTGCTGTGCGGCACCCTGTGCAGCGGGGCGGGTCTGTGCGGGCCATGCCGTGACGAGCTGGTGCCCAATGGGCCGGCCTGCCGGCATTGTGCCTTGCCGTTGCCCCTGGATGGCGGGCTTTGCGGCCGTTGCCTGAAGCGGCCGTTCCCGCTGGACCACTGTCTGGCCCTGTTGCGCTTCCAACCACCCCTGAGCGAGCTGGTGCACCGCTTGAAATTCCGTCAGCAACTGGCCGTGGCCAGGTTGTTGGGCGGGATGCTGGCGGCGCCTCTCGAGCCGTTGGTGCAGCGGCCGGAGTTGATCGTGCCGGTACCCCTGCACCCACTACGCTTGCGCGAGCGCGGCTATAACCAGGCACTGGAACTGGCCCGGCCGCTGGCGCGACATCTGGGTATTGCCCTGGCAGCGCGGCTGTGTCGCCGGGTGCGCGCCACTGCGGCGCAGACCGAGCTGGACCTGGCCCAGCGCCGGCGCAATCTGCGCCAGGCCTTTGAGGTGTGCGGTGAAGTGGGGGGGCGGCATCTGGTGCTGGTGGACGATGTGATGACCACCGGCAGCACCCTGGCGGAACTGGCCCGTACCCTGCGCCGGGCGGGGGCGGCGCGGGTGGATGCCTGGGTTGTGGCGCGCGCCGTGCGTTGAGGCTTCGCTGTCGGTTGCGGGGCTTTTCCGGTAAACTACGCGCCGGATGCATATTCGGACCCCTATGACCGCCGCACTGCAACTTCGCCATCTCCACAAGACCTACGACAACGGTTTTGTCGCCCTCAAGGGCATCGACCTGCGGGTGGAGCAGGGAGATTTCTTCGCCCTGCTGGGACCCAATGGCGCCGGCAAGTCCACCACCATCGGCATCATCTGTTCCCTGGTCAGGAAGAGTCGCGGGCAGGTGCAGGTGTTCGGCGACGATCTCGACCGCGACCCTGCCGCCACCAAGAGTCACATTGGCCTGGTGCCGCAGGAGTTCAATTTCAACGTCTTCGAGCCGGTGGAAGAGATCCTGATCAACCAGGCAGGTTATTACGGTATTTCCCGCCGTGTGGCCAGGCCGCGGGCGGCAGAGTTGTTGCGCCAGCTCGGCTTGTGGGACAAGCGCCGGCAGATGGCGCGCGACTTGTCTGGCGGCATGAAGCGGCGCTTGATGATCGCTCGCTCCCTGATGCATAGTCCCCGTCTGCTGATCTTGGACGAGCCCACCGCCGGGGTGGACATCGAGATTCGCCATAGCATGTGGCAGTTTCTCACCGAGATCAACCAGGCCGGCACGACCATTATCCTCACCACCCACTATCTCGAGGAAGCCGAGCGGCTGTGCCGTAACATCGCCATCATCGATCACGGCCGCATCATCGAGCGGGCGAGCATCAAGGAATTGTTGGGCCGCCTGCAGGTGGAGACCTTCGTGCTCGATCTGGCCCGGCCGCTGGCCCAGTGCCCGGCCATTCCCGGCTATGTCCTGCGTCTGCGCGACCCGCATACGCTGGAGGTGGATATCGACAAGCAGCGCAGTGTGAACGATTTCTTTGCCCAGTTGAGCCAGCGGGGTATTGAAGTGCTGAGCCTGGGCAACAAGGCCAATCGCCTGGAGGAACTGTTTTTGCGGTTGGTGGAGCAGAACAAGTCATGAGCCTGCGCGAGCAATACATTGCCTTCCAGACCATCCTGATCAAGGAGATCCTGCGCTTCGTGCGCATCTGGATCCAGACCCTGGTGCCGCCGGCGGTGACCACGGCGCTGTATTTCATCGTCTTCGGCAGCCTGATCGGTTCCCAGATCGGTGACATGGATGGCGTTGCCTATATCGACTACATTGTGCCCGGGTTGATTCTCATGGCCATCATCACCCATGTCTATGGCAACGTGGTGGCATCCTTCTTCAGCGCCAAGTTTCAGAAAAATATCGAGGAAATGCTGGTTTCACCCATGCCCAACTACATTATCCTGCTGGGCTATGTGGCCGGTGGCGTGGCCCGCGGCCTGGCGGTGGGACTCATCGTCGTGGTCATCGCCCTGTTCTTCACCGAACTGCGGGTGTATCACTGGGGCATCACTCTGTCCATCATGTTGCTCACCTCGGTGCTGTTTTCCTTGGGTGGCTTCATCAATGCCGCCTATGCACGCAATTTCGAGGATATTTCCATCGTGCCCAATTTCGTGTTGACGCCACTGACCTATCTCGGCGGTATCTTCTACACCATCAAGATGCTGCCGGAATTCTGGCAGACCGTGTCCCTGGCCAACCCCATCCTTTACATGATCAATGCCTTTCGCTATGGCATGCTGGGGGTGTCCGACATCGATGTGGGTGTGGCCTTTGCACTGACGTTGGCGGTCACCGCGGGGCTCTTCGTCTGGGCCCTGCGCCTGCTCGACCGTGGCATCAGTATTAGTCATTGACTCGTATGGGAGGAAAGCCTATGACCGATAGCTCACAACAGGAACTCATCGTCCAGCTCCAGGAACAACAACGCACCGTCAAGGTCACCATCGGCGCCAGCATCGGGGTGATCCTGATTCTCTATTTTTTCAGCTTTGCCACCCTGGTGGACAAATTCTCGTCCATATTCTTTGTTTTCCAGGTGATTACGGCCATCGTGTTCACCGTCATTTTGTTTCAGCTCAACCGGGTTTCCTTTGCCTGGGTGAAGTTTCGCAACCGCTCCGACGCCAAGAAAAGCGCCCTGCTGGCCAGAATGCATCACAACGATGTGGACCTGAGACCGGAAGACGTGTTGCAGATGCTCGAGGACGAAGGCTGAGCACGTTGCAATCCGGCGCATACGGGTTATGCTTTAGAAAAGCTGTCGAGGCAAGATGGCTTCCCTCGCTTGATGCCTTTTGAGCCCGCCTGGTTCCAGCGGCAGAGAACATCCGGAACCTTTCTTGCTGATAAAGCGTTTTCCGTAATGTTTCGGACAACCCGTCATTTCACCAAAGGAGCTCAGTCCATGAAAGCAAAGATCACCACCCTCAGTCTGGCCATTTCCAGTCTTCTGCTCAGCGGTTGTTTCCACGATGGTTCCTC
>WFPC01000063.1 GCA_015487785.1 Gammaproteobacteria bacterium
ACCCCAGTCACTGCCCAAACCCGAACCCCGCCCGGCCATGCCCAAGCCGGAAGCGTTTGTTGACAAGCCCGCCCCGGAAGCAGACAACCCGGCCAGCGAACCTGCCCGCCCGGCCGCAGGGCACAACAGCCAGGCCGAAAAGAACAAGTCCCAGGCCGCATCCGAGACGGGTTCCAGCACACCGGCCTCCCGCCCCGAAACCAGCGGCGAGCGCGCGCCAAGTCGTGACAAACCCTCTGCCGCGGACAAACCGGCCACGGCTGACAAGCCCCCGCAACCCGCTGACGGCAATCGGGCCGAGGCAAATGCTGCCACCAAACAACCGGCCATGGTGGCAAACGGCGAACCCCGCGACGGCAAGCAGGTCGAATGCGACACACCCATCGCAACCGGCGATGCGCGCAAGGATGGCCAGGGCGGCCAGTGATTCATCCGCCTGCCTCCCGGCGGGAGGCAGGCCCGGCGAAGCAAATCGGAGGATATCGATGAAATCCCGTGTTACCGCTTTTCTTCTCGCCTTGTTCCTGTTGACTCCCGTCGGCACAAGCTGGGCAGCCGACAAATTGCCCCGAGTACTGTTGCAGACCACCCTGGGCGACATCACCCTGGAACTGGCCGCCGACAAGGCGCCCAAAACCGTGGAGAACTTCCTGCAATACGTGGACGAGGGCTTCTACGACGGCACCATCTTCCACCGGGTGATCTCCAATTTCGTCATCCAGGGCGGCGGCTACACCCCCGATTTCGTCAAAAAGCCCACCCGCGCCCCTATTCCCAGCGAAGCCAACAACGGTCTGAGCAACCTGCGCGGCAGCATCGCCATGGCACGCACCAGCGATCCCCATTCCGCCACCTCACAGTTCTTCATCAATGTGGTGGACAACACCTTTCTCGATCACCGATCCCAGACCCTGCGCGGTTGGGGCTATACCGTGTTCGGCAGGGTGGTGGAAGGAATGGAAGTGGTGGACAAGATCCGTCGCGTTCCCACCGGTCGCGGGGGGCCCTTTGCCAAGGATGTCCCCCGCGAACCGGTCATCATCAAGCAGGCCGTATTGCTGACGCCCTGACGGCGTGCCATGGTCACCCTGTTCATATCCGATCTGCATCTGTCGGCCAAGACGCCCGAGTGCGCCGCCAACTTCATCGCCCTGCTGCAGCAACAACAGGCCGGCACCCGGCTCTATATCCTCGGCGACCTGTTCGAAGCCTGGCTGGGTGACGACGCCATGGGCACGGAAATCGCTCCCCTGCTCGACGCCATGAGAAACCTGGCCGGGCGCGGTGTGGAACTGTATTTCATGCACGGCAACCGCGACTTCCTCATTGGCGACGCCTTCGCCCAAGCCAGTGGCTGCCGGCTGCTGGGCGAAAGCGAAGTGATCGAGCTGCAGGGCGAACTCGTGCTACTGCTCCACGGCGACCAGCTCTGTACCGACGACCGCGACTACCAGGCCTTTCGGCGCCAGGTGCGCGATCCCGCCTGGCAGGCCCACTTCCTTTCCCTGCCCCTGGACCAGCGCATGGCCCTGGCACGCCAGGCGCGCGACCAAAGCCTGCACGAAACCCAACGCAAGGCCGACGAGATCATGGACGTCAACCCACAGGCCGTGGAGGCCACCCTGCGCCAGCACGGCGTGCGGCGACTGATCCATGGCCACACCCACCGTCCTGGCCTGCATCGCTTCCAACTGGACGGCAAACCCGCCTGGCGCATCGTCCTGGGCGATTGGGCCCCCCAGGCCAGCCTGCTCAAGGCCGACGACAATGGCCTGCAATTGATCGACCCCCGGGTGAGCGCCACGCTATGATCATCCACGCCCACGGCCAGAGCGACCCCGGGCGCGTGCGCCGCCACAACGAAGACGCCTTCGCCATCGACGCCGCCCAACACCTCTACGCCGTGGCCGATGGGATGGGCGGCGCCGCCGCCGGCGAAGTAGCCAGCCACCTGTTCATCGAACAGGCCCTGCGGGTATTCCGCACCGCCAGCGGCACCGAAGACAGTGAATCACTCATTCGCAGCGCGTTCTACCACGCCCACGAAGCCATCCACCATTTCGTGCAACAACACCCGGAAACCCGCGGCATGGGTTGCACCGCGGAAATCCTCAGCTTCGAGGCCGACCGCTATCTCATCGGCCACGTGGGCGACAGCCGCAGCTACCTCATCCGCGACAATCAGATCCGGCAACTCACCGAAGACCACTCCTACATCCAGGAACAGGTACGCCGCGGCCACATCAGCGCCGACGACGCCCGCACCCACAGCATGCGCAACGCCATCAACCGCGCCGTGGGGCAGCGTCCACCGCTGCACATCGACCTGCACAGCGGCAGAATTCGCCAAGGCGACATCTTCCTGCTCTGCTCCGACGGTCTCAACGACATGTTGGCCGATGACACCATACTGGAAATCGCCGTCAACCCGCAGCATGGCCTGGCCGAACGCAGCCAACGACTCATCGCCGCCGCCAACCAGCAGGGCGGCCGCGACAATATTACCGTGGTGCTATGTCAGGTGGATTGATTATTGGTCTGAATATATTTATCAGCCGAGCTGAACAAATGGATTTTCAATATGCCGGTGGACTCTCCCAGAAATACCCCCAAGTCTCAGCGGAAGAGATGAATGTGGCTTTCAATAACAGGTCTCGCGTAGCAGCTCAAAACCACACCTCTTTCTAGTGAAGGCTGAATTTTCAATCACACCACAACCATCGCCACACTAACCACGTCGTAGATTTTCATAACGCCCGCCCCAAAACCATATCCTTGAGCAGCCCCAGGCACAACCTTCCCCGGGCGAACGGTGCCAGAGCCAATGCTCGCAGCGTATCCGCCATGGCCTCGCTGCGCCTCCCGGAGCGGTATTTCCATTTGGCATAATCGGTATAGACACTGGCCAGCCCGGCCCGCCAGAAAGCATGTTGCTTGTCTTCCGGCAGCAAGGCGCGATTTTTCTTCATGACCTGGAGCGCGGACTGCTGCATGACCTCGAGGTTGCGGCTCATGCTATCGGGCCGCTTGAGAATCACGGCAAGGACGTCTCCGATACAAGCATAGCGGGAAACAGCGGCAAGACGCATCCACATGTCGATATCTTCCAGGCTGCGCAGGGATTCGTCGAACAAGCCTGCCCGATCGAACAACTCCCGCCGCGCCATGACCCCGGAACCACTGCCCGCCACGGCGGCATTGTTGTGGAACAGGAACGCGACAAAATCGCCTTGCCATGCCGGGCAGGCCCAGAGGTTGAGCATGCTTCCATCGGGGTCTTCCACCCGCGTGGCCACGGAACAAAAACCAATGCCCGGGTCATCTCGCATCAAGCTTGCCTGGGCCGTGAGTTTTCCCTGCAACCACCAGTCGTCGGCATCCAGGAACGCCACCAACTCGCCTCGCGCAGCCTCGATGCCCCTGTTACGCGCGCTGGACAACCCGCCATTAGCCTTGTCGATGACACGGATACGATCACCATACTCAGCCAGTACGCGCCCGGTTTCATCGGTGCTACCATCGTTGACCACAATGATTTCCTTGGCCTCGTAGTCCTGCTCCAGGGCGCTGTCGATGGCACGAGTCACACACCAGGCAGCGTTATAAGCCGGGATGATGACAGAAACCAGTCCGGTACGATAATTCATGAAACGAATCCCTGCGCCACATTGCTCGACCCCGGTCTATTGTTCGCGGGGGGGAGAAAAGGGTCAAGCCAAATCTACGCCATGATACCAGGCGGAGCGACGCCCCCAGCATTCGTGAAGACGCCATCCTAATACAGGCGTTCACGACTGTGGCTGGCTATGGAGAAGGAAGGATACTCAGCGGATCTTGCGCTTTCCGCTGCTGGGCGAGCCGAGAAACGCAGAGGCAATACCCAGATATTCGGCCACGGCTTCCATCAGGGCAGACTCAACGGCCTCCTCCGACAAGCCGGTGATCTCCCAGGCCATGCTTTGCCGTATGTCGTCGGAGTCTAGAAGCAACACGTTATTCTGCTCTGCGGCCACCACCTGGCTGGCAATATGAACCAGGGCCACCTCGAGCTGATAACTGTCGGCCTGCTCGGGTTCGTGGTGATAGCGTGCCACCTTTTGTAGCCCCTCGGGCAAATGCCAGCTCTTCATCAGCTCCTCACCTACCTGGGTATGATCCAGGTTGAACACCAGTCGCTCCACTTCGGGCAAGGGCTCCACCCGCTCCTGAGTGCGCACGTGCATCACCTTGACCAGTTCCTCGATGCGCATGCCCATCACCAGGCGTCCAATATCGTGCAACAAGCCGGAGACGAACAGGCGTTCCTTGTGCAGGATGGGCGTGCGGGTATGTGATGCCAGGCTGCGCGCCATCATGGCGGTCATGAAACTGTGATGCCAGAACTCATCGATATCGATCACGCTGGAAGGATAGTCGGAAAAGGTGTTCACCACCGAAGTGGCCAGCACCAGCTCGGCCAGGTCACGGGTGCCCACAATGGCGATGGCCCGGGTAATGGTACTCACATGGGAAGGAAAACCATAATAGGGACTGTTGGCGATACGCAGCAACTGGGCCGTGAGGCTGGGATCCTGGCCTATCACCTCGGCCAGCTCCACCGCCGAGCAATAGGGATCCTCCACCATTTCATTGACCTGAAAGCACACATCCGGCAATGCGACCAGTTCGGCAACATCACTGACCAGTTCGGCGGCTGTCATAGGCATGGCTGAATCCCCCTTGGGTTCCCGTTTGGCGTCGTGGCTTGTGTTTTGTTATCGCCGTCAGGCTAAATTACTTTAGCTTTGCAGCATGACAAATTCATTACCGCACCACGCAAAACCCCTTGAAACAAAAGGATTAAGGACAATAACATTCGCAGCCCGGAAAATTGCACGGCGAGCGAGGGCTCCCGCTGGAACACTGCACGGGAAACACATGCACAAGACAGGCCGGTGATGCCGATCGGATCAGGCGACCGACCCTTATTCGCATCCCGGGCCGGGTTTTCGTTCAAATCCATGACCACTATGGCTTTCACCCCCAAGCCGGTGTCCTGTCCGTGCTGCTGTGTATTCCGCCGGCTCGCGGAATGGAGATACATACCAGCCGATTGACAGCACCCACGGCTAACCGTAGAGTGACGCTTTCTGGGGAGGAGGCTCCAAATGGGACACCGGCTTTCCAAGATCTATACCCGCACCGGCGACGATGGCACCACCGGCCTGGGCGATGGCCACCGGGTCGACAAGGACGACCTGCGCGTGGAAGCCTTCGGTGCCCTGGACGAGCTGAACAGTTGCATCGGGCTGATCCTCAGCCAGGACTTGCCCGCCGATATCACTGCCCTGTTGCGGCAGGTTCAGCACGAATTGTTCGATGCCGGCGGTGAATTGTCGGTACCGGGTCACCAGACGCTCACCGAGGCCTATTGCCGGCGTCTGGAAAACCGCCTGGACCAGCTCAACGCGGGGCTCTCACCGCTGAAGGAATTCATTCTCCCCGGCGGCAGCCCGGCCGCCAGCCACTGTCACCTGGCCCGCGCCGTATGCCGCCGGGCGGAACGCCGGCTGGTCAGCCTCAATCGCCAGGAGGCCGTCAACCCGGCCACCCTCCGCTATCTCAACCGGCTCTCGGACCTCTTGTTCGTGCTCGCCCGTCACATCAACCGCAGCCAGGGCATCGGCGATACCCTGTGGCAGCCAGGTACGCGCCAGGACTCGGCTCACTGAGCCAAAAGCGGTATTCCGGGCTGCTGGCACTCCGGCCTGAAGCATGGGCAACACCCAGGTGAAAGCCCAAAAGGGTGATCACCACTCGGCTCAGGCGCCCCCCCAGCCGCCGCCGCCCGGCGTCTCTATGGTCAGGCGCTGGCCAGGCCCGGCCTGAAAGCGCACCTTTCCGGGCAGGCGCCGGCCATCGAGCCTGTTGATGCCCACCTGGCCGTTGTCGCCACCGGCCATGCCCCAGGGCGCGTTCAGGCGGCGCTCGGTGAGCAGGGTCACTTCGGTGGGGCGTAAAAACTCGAACTCGCGAATCAAACCGTCGCCACCGGGGTGCACACCGTACCCTCCCGAACCCCGCCGCAACTGATAGCGACGCACCCGCAAGGGATAGTGCATTTCCAAGGATTCTATGGGCGTGTTGAGGGTATTGGTCATGTGGCTCTGCACCGCGCTCAGGCCGGGGTGCAGCGCATTCCCCCCCATGCCGCCGCCAAGGGTCTCGTAGTAGTCCCAGCGACCGTCTTCGGCGCGCGAGCCCATGGCCAGATTGTTCATAGTACCCTGGCTGGCCGCCGCCATACGCTCGGGCATGGCCAGGGCCAGGGCGCCGATCACCACGTCCACCACCCGGCTACTGGTCTCCACATTGCCCGCCGCCACCGCCGCCGGCCGCCGGGCATTGAGCAGACTCCCCTCCGGCGCCGTCACCGAAATCGCCCGGAAACTGCCAGCGCAGGCCGGTGTCTGCGGCGGCATCAGGCAACGGAACACGTAATACACCGCCGCCACCGCCACCGACAACGGACAATTGATGTTACCCTCCACCTGGGTCGCGGTGCCGGCAAAATCCACCACGATGCGATCCCCCCGGATCTCGACGGCTACCTTGATGGGTATACCCTCCCGGCCCAGGCCATCGTCGTCCAACACATCCTGGAAGGTGTAACGGCCATCGGGAATATCGCCAAGAGTGCTACGCGCCAGGCGCTCGCCATAATCGTTCAAGGCCTGCAAGGCGCCCAGGTAGGCCTCAGGCCCCATGCCCGCCACCAGTTCCTGCAAGCGCTTCACGCCGGTCTGGTTGGCACTGATCTGGGCCGCAAAATCTCCCCGACTCTGGCGCGGATCGCCCAATCCCTCGGTCAATGAGTTCAAGAATGCCTCGTCCAACCGTCCTGCTCTCATCAGGCGCGAAGGCGGGATCACCCGGCCCTCCTCGTTCAAGTGCCGGGAAATGGGCATGGACCCCGGCGAATCGGCGCCGATATCCGCATGGTGAGCCCTGTTGGCCACGAAACCCAGCAACACACCCTCCACGAACAAGGGCGCGATCAAGGTCACATCGGGCAAATGGGTACCGCCCAAAAAGGGATCGTTCAGAATGATCATGTCACCGGCCTGCCACTCCAGACGAGCCACGATGTCCGCCATGGCAAAGGCCATGCTCCCCAGGTGCACCGGGATATGCGCCGCCTGGGCACACAACTGCCCCTCGCGGTCGAACACCGCGCAGGAAAAGTCCAGCCGATCCTTGATGTTCGGCGAAAACGCCGCCCGCCGCAGTACCGCCCCCATCTCTTCACACACCGCACTCACACGACTGGCAAACAGGCTCAACTCGATACTGTCCACATCCCCTCCGTCATTGCAAAACACGCATGCCAAGAACCTATCGGGTCGACGCCAACATTTTCCCAGCGCCTCGCTGCGATTCGAAACCCGACAAGCTCCCAGGCATATTAACCCTTTGCGGGCAAAAGCGCGTATACTTGATTTACCCACTCAATTTTTTTAGACTTCGTCCAAAATTGAAACAAAGCCCGAACCCGACAACTGGAGGATATACATGGAACACAAACTACCCGAGCTTCCCTATGCCCTGGACGCTCTCGAGCCTCATATCTCCAAGGAAACCCTGGAATACCACTACGGCAAGCATCACCAGACCTACGTCACCAACCTCAACAACCTGATCAAAGGCACTGAATTCGAAGACGCCTCACTGGAAGAGATCATCATGAAATCCAGCGGTGGTCTGTTCAACAACGCTGCCCAGGTCTGGAACCACACCTTCTACTGGAACTGCCTCAGCCCCAACGGCGGCGGCGAACCCACCGGCGAACTGGCCAAGGCTATCGAAGACGCCTTCGGCTCCTTCGCCGAATTCAAGGAAAAATTCTCCAAGACCGCCATAACCACTTTTGGCTCCGGATGGGCCTGGCTGGTCAAGAACAAGGACGGCAGCCTGAGCCTGGAAAGCACCAGCAACGCCGGCACCCCCATGACCAACGGCCAAACCGCCCTGCTCACCTGTGATGTCTGGGAACACGCCTATTACATCGACTACCGCAACGCCCGTCCCAAATACGTGGAATCGTTCTGGAACCTCGTCAACTGGGACTTCGTTGACAGAAACTTTGCTGCCTGACGACACCTCCCCGGAAAGGCTCTCCTTCCGGGGAGCCCCAGACGGAATTTATGGTTCAGTGCAAGAAAGCCACGTCACTGCCAGAGCTTTCTCGGCCCACGCATCCAGAACATCCGCCAGGCAGGCTGTAAGCTCCGGGTATTGGTCGGCTACATTTTCATCATCATCTCTTTCCAAGTCGTACAGGGCATATCTGGCCTCACCCGTCTTCAAGGGAAGTCGAACCAGTTTCCACTGTCCCCAGCGCAGGGCACGGTCACGCGCCTTTTCAATGAGTTCCACGCCCTTCTCCGACAGGGAAATGGTACCCGTGTCGTAATCACGAATCTCCAGCAATTCCATCAGAGGAGGAACCGAGGCATGATCTTCCGCCATGCCCTTCACCCTGGCCAGCCAGGCCCCGGTGGCCAAATAGGCCGCCCTGGGGCGGTGCTCTTTTCCTTCAAACAGGGGTAACAGGCTGGAGCCGTCGGCATCCAGCAGCCCGGGATCCACACCCACCAGATCCAGCAATGTCGGTGCAATGTCCACCGAACGAGCCGTGGCGGAAATCCCGCCCTTTACACGTTGGCGCGGATCCAGAATCACAAAGGGAATGTGATTGCTGGGGTCCTTGCCCAACACCGTATTGCCTTGCCCCCAGGTCCCTTTCTCAAACAAGTCGGTACCGTGGTCACTGAAAACAATGACGATCGTATTATCCTTGAGCCCCAGTTTCTCGAGGTGGTCCACTATGCGGCCCACCTCGTCGTCGAAACGCAGCACCGCGGCATCATACAAATCCACGATCTGTTGCACATCATAAGCCTCGGCCCCCTTGGCCTGGGCCTTGGCAATGGCTTCCGGGGTAAATACATCCGTCATGGAAAACTTCGACCGACCGCGATAATCCTCACCGGAAAAATGCATATAATAGGGGTATTCCACGGAAAAGGGCGGGTGGGTAGTGGCTATAAATGTCGTCATGAAGAAAGGTGTTCCACGCTCGGAGAATTCCGACAAAAAATCTCGCGCTTGCCGCCCAACTTCCGTTGTCAGCGGTCTGGATGCCAGATAATAGATTTCCGGCGCAAACAATCTCACCCATTCATTCTGGGTAAACAGGGAGAGAAACAGGCGCAGATCCTTTGGCCCCTGGCTTATAAGGTATTTGATATTCCATTGGTCGGGTGCCGTCACGAGCCGCTCGAAACCAAACCTTATCTTGCCCAGGTCGCTGGCCGCCCAGTCGCCCACCGCGACCGTCTCATAACCCCGTGAAGCCAATACCTCGGGCAAGGCTTTCACACTCAGGTCAAATACTTCATCGGGGATGAAATTCGAGCTTACCCTGTTGTGCCTCGGCCAAGTTCCCGTAAGCAGGCTTGTCATGCTGGGTGCCGTCCTGCCAATGGGAACATACATATTCTCAAGCCAGGCACCTTCCCTCGCCAGCTTGTCGATATTGGGCGTCAAATCACGCTCATATCCCATAATTCCCAAACGGTCGGCACGCATAGTATCCGAGCCTATCATCAGGATATTCATGGGACGAGTGGAATCTGGCTCTGAAATAACCACTTCATCAGACTCCCACGCCAAAGGGTTGAGAAGGTAAGCCACACCCAGCAATACTGCAAACAGAAAAATCGAAACAGACAGCCTGTCCCCTGCCTTCCACCATCGAAGAGACAATGCCAAAACCGCCAACCCAAAAAATAACGCAACAGCAAGCCAGGCTATGGAAAGACCTGTTTTATCAATCCAAAACCATGCCTCAACGAGATTATTAACGTCATACAACCAGTTTGCGACAAGCAATCCCGGTCGCCCAATCAATGAATTGGAGAATGCCAGGAAAGAAAGAACGAATATAGACAAGAAGGAGAAAAGAAAACCATAAATCCGACTTTTGGGGAATACAGAAATAGCCTCGTATACAGACCGACCAATGAAGGCCATAAAGAAAGAAAAAAAGAATACAAGCAGGGTTAGCTTGGCCAGGGAGAATACCGCGAAAACCACATAATGATTTTCAATCTGTTCCTGCAGAGCCGGGCCCGCCCTGCTGAAATCTAATATCGACTTGAAGAGTAGAATAACGGAAAAAAGTGCCGCAGAGAAAACGCTATCTTTCAATATTACTTTAATAAGCATAAAGAGCTATCCTCTCGAGAATACCCTCATCTACTAAGATACTCCGGTGGGCAAAGTCGGTCATGCTTTCCATCCAGGCAGCCTATCCTGCGCCTGATAGAGGATGCCTTGGGTTTCTTGCGTAAACCCTCCTCCAGCACAGCGCGAGCCTCAGAACGATCACCTTGTCTAACAAGAAGGTCCGCAAGGTGGCGCACTGCTTTCAGATAGTCTGGCTTGGCATCCACTGCCTGCCTGGCATAAATCAAAGATTCCCCCATATCACCCAGGCGTTCCATAACGATGGAGATATTGAGCAGCAACTCCGGCCTGAGAACAAAACCACGACTTGCGTGTTTTTCCAGATAACCAAATTCACCACGCGCCCTGCTCAGGTGACTACGGCGCTTGTTATTGTCGAAAGTACGGTCGGCCCGTTGCATCGCTAGAAGTGCGGCACAATAGTGATGCATGTGCGAATAATCCTTACCAAGAATCCGCTCCCACTTTTTCAACTTCGGATGGTATGGGTCTCCAGGAGAACGATTTGCCAATGGCACACAATAAGGAGGCAACAAGGCTAGTTCAGATGACTCTACTCGAAACCCCCCAATTGCCCAAGCCGGCAAGGTATTGAGCAGCAGTAATAATCCTGGCAAGAACCTCACTTCCCCTCCTCCGTTAAACAAACATATTGCTTTTTCCGCATGGCCGCATATTCTCCGAGCACTGCAGCTAGCCGCACCAAGTGGTAACGGCGCGGCGTCATCCTCAGGCTAATCAGGGCACCAATTAAATGATTCAGTATCTTCCGATACTGGTAAAGCGGTACACTCCCTGCAGAACCACCCAATAGACCTGTGCTGATCTTAGATCGAAGATATGCCTTCTCAATCAGATAACGCAGCTTCAGGCGTGCCGGATCAACATAATGATACTGAATCACCCTGGGAAGATAACGGATGGTTGTTCCCCGCTCGAGAGACCTGGCCAGCCATTCACCATCCTCGCCGCCGAACAAGTCATGCCCCTGAGGCCCCAGATCCGTCTTGAACGCCCCCAGGGAACGTGCGAAATCGCGCTCCACGACGAGATTGCCGCCTCCCGGCACCCGACCGCTGCCGTCAAGCATCTGGCTCTCATCACCCCAGTCCTGGCAGGGTACCGGTGGGGGTCGTATGGCCCAACGCCCGTCTTCCCGGACCCAGGCCGGTTCATCTCCCGTCCAGTCGGGCAGCACCCGGCCACAGTAGAGACTTTCTCCCGGATAGCTGTCCATGCCGTCCGCCAATGCCCGGAAGAAGGCGGGGTCCAGGCGATGATCGTCATCCACGAAAACGAGATAATCTCCCTCGACCAGGCCTAGGGCGCGATTAAGGGCATAGGACTTGCCCAACCTGGGCTCCTCGACGGCACGAAGATCTGCTCCCTGGTATTGGAATCTCTCACCCATACGCCTGGTCACTGAGACCGTATCATCGGTACAGCCGTTGGCCACCACGGTCACGCAAAGCCGAACCGTGTTGGGCTGTTCTGCGGCCAGCACAGACTCCAGCAGGCGTTCCAGCAGGCTTGCCCGCTGGTGGGTGCAAACCACCATCTCCAGATCAACCACCACTATGATGCCTCCAGCGACGATGTGCGCCAAGCATGAGCCCCACGGCATGGGCCGCGTTCATTGCCTCTCTGAGTGCCGGCAGGCCCCGGATGACCTGCATGACCGAACGACCCGCATGACGCGCTGCCTGCAGCAACAGATAGGGAGGCACGCCGAAAAGCTGGCGGCCAACGATGACACCCTCGTTGCACGCCTTCCGGATTCCTGCCCGGAAATGCAGGCGCAGGAAATAGCTCCGCTTGAGGCGTGCCTTCTCCACGAAATGATCAACCATCATGTCAGGACGGTAACGTATTCTCGCCCCCCTTGCGAGCAGGCTCCAAAACATGGCGGCATCTTCGCCTCCACCGATGTCCCCACCCTCGCGATTGTAGCGCTCGTCGAAACGAAGCCCCCAGGACCCCTGAAAAATCCGGGTCCGGTAACCAATATTGGCCGTCCAGACCGGCGTACCACGATCATGGATCCACAAGGGCTCAGGCCCATGGTCCACTTCCGCAAGAAAACCCAGCAGCTCGTCCGTCAACCACGCCGGCCGCTGCCCCTGCTCGAACTGGACTCGCACCCGGCCGCCGACACAATCGGCGCCTTCCTCCCCCAAGGCCTGGCAGGCTGCCTTCAGCACACCGGGATGGGGCAGTTCGTCATCGTCAATGAAGAGGAGGAAATCTGAACCCAGCGATTCCTCGATCGCCCGGTTGCGTGCGTGTACGATGCCTTGCTTGGCCTCGTACACGTAACGCAGCGGCGCACCGCTGCCGCTCTTCTGCTCACGTTCTACCAGCTCCGCAGTACCGTCCGTGCTGCGGTTGTCCACTACCAATACCTCGTAGGGCAGGGGACACTCCAGATTTCGCATGCGTGGCAACAGGCGGCGCAAAGACTCACGCCGGTTCCAGGTACAGACCGCATAGGTGAGCATGCTCATCCGCTACCTCCAGGCCTTTGCCAGGCTGAACATCGGTCAAAGGTCTGCCTAAGTATTCCGAACAGTGCTTCCAGCCCCTCGTTGGCTGGGAAGAGACGCCGCAATGCGGCCAACACCACCAAATAGAGGCCAGCCACGAGCAAGCCTTTGAGGGCTAGCGCACATGCCCTGCCAGCACACCAGTTGCCGATCGACTCGGCCCACCCAGCGCCCAACAGGACAGCCATCACCGCTGCCAAGGCCAGTAAGGCGGGCCAAGCACCCGACACCACATCCAGCACCTGTATTTCCGCGTAACGGCGAATCATGACCATAGCGATTCCCAACAACAGAACATAGCGTAGCACCATCGCCCAGGCAACACCGAGGAGCCCCCATTGCAGCCCGATGCTTATAAGTGCTGCGGTCAAACACAGGTCCAGAAGACTGATACCTGCCTGCTTACCGGCATGGCCGGTGGCATTGAGGTACATGGCCAGCAGACCACGAATACTCATCACTACTGCCGCCACAACCAGCACTTGGGCGTAAGGCACCGCCGGCAGCCACTTCTCGCCATACAGGAGCCCGATGAAGTCGCCGAGCGATATCCAGATCCATGCCAGAACCAGGAAGATGGGCGCCAATATCGCCGTGCACAACTTGCGGAAGGCCCGACCTGAGCCATCGAGATCTCCAGACAGACGCGCAAACAGCGCAAAGATGAGGGAATAAAGCCGGCCCAGCAGCTCGGTCACCGGCAGTTTGGCGGTGCTATCCGCCCTGCGGTATATGCCCAGTGCCTCGAAATCGAGCACCCGGCCGATGAGCATGGCATCCATGCGGTCGGCCGCCAGCTCCAGCGAATTGGCAGCATGCACGCGCCATCCATAACCAGCCAGTTTTCGTGCCTTTTCCTTGTCGAAGAAAAACGCAGGTCGCCATCCACTGCGCCCAAGCGACAACACGAGCATTATACTCGAAGATACCACGCTTCCCAGCACAAGAGAGTACACACCCAACCCTCCTGCCGCCGCGAAAATTGCTGTAGCCGTGCTACCAAGAGTGCCGAAGAAGACAATCCGCGCCACCACATCATGCCGCATCCTTCGCCACAACACCGCATGAGAAGAGAAACAAAGTGGCTGCAAAAGAAACAGCGCGGCCATAAACCACATCACCCAGACATACTGATGCCCCCCATAAACTTCCCCCAGCCAGGGCGCCAGAACAACCGTGACCAACGTGCACACCAGTGCCAAGACCTGCATGGTCCAAAAGCCAGTATGGACTGCTTCCATATCTTCTTCTGGAGTACGGAGCAATGCCTCAGGGATACCAAGTTGAAGTTGGCGTCCAATGATCGCCGTATAAGCTGTGACAGCTATAAACAGGCCAAACTCTTCAGGCTCCAGCAGTCTGGCCATGGCGATTCCACCACCGAATGTCACCACGGCTGAAGACCAGCCTTGCAGATACACCCAAAAGGCACTCTTCTTAAAGCGTGCACCAAGATCCATGTCTATATCAACACCATTTTGCAAGGTAGAAGTGAATAAACCAAGTCATACATCGCCACCTCGTTCAAGGCTGTATGCAACAGCCCAGATGGATTAATCAGTTAAAACACTTGCCTATACTACTTTATTTTCGCTATCTTCACATTTTTGGAACATACAGAACAATACATAAAGCCTGTCATACCTCCATGTGAGGTCAATCTTTTTCAGCTCTTTAGGCCAAGAGTCTCATCAACCGTTCAGGTGAGTCATGATCCTCTCCTACATTCTGAAATGAGAACTGAAACCATTGGCCATGTTTCTCAGCTATAACCCAAACGTTTCTGCATTGCAGAAATCATGGTCAAAATGGATTCTATGGCCCCTGGGTTGCGCTGCTTCCATTTATCACGCTGTGGTGGTCCACTGACTATGCTGGTGGCATATTGAGTCAGGTTCTCGCAATGCCTGCGTATCTCTGTCGTAAAATCCAATGCCAACGAGTTATAGAGATCTTTGAAAGCCGCCATGGGGTCTTCAAACAACGACTCATAGCGCA